>NZ_JCAFSV010000001.1:0-637534 GCF_059369595.1 Stenotrophomonas sp. YJH_SMC_25
CCGTGGCGACGGGCAATGGCTTTGACCGATGTGGAGGTCTTGCAGGCCTCTTTGGCGACCTGCAGTTTGAAACGTGCGTCGTATCTGTTCATGTATCCCTCGGGGTTGGATCTGACGTCCAACTCCCGGGGGTCACTTCACCCTGGGGGCTTGGCCGCGGCATCCATGCCGCGGACACCCCGCCCCACCCACCCTCCCGGCCGCTGACAGGTTCCTGATGCCTGCCTCCCCCACGGAAAAGAAAAAAGAAGATCAAAAGCAAAAACAGCTTGGCCGGCTGATTTGTTGCTTCCTGTAGAGCCAAGCCAAGCCATGCCCCGCTCGCGAGCAAGCGCAGCGCGCGACCCGCTTCTGCTGTTCTATTTCTTCTCCGTGGCTGGACGCGCACGGAAACTGTCAGGGGCCGGGTGGGGTGGGTTCGCGGGACCGTTGGCGCCATGGATGGCGCCATCGAGCCCCCAGGGACGGGTTTACGGCGTGTCCCGCGAACCCACCCCGCCTGGCCCAATCGCATGAAACGCATTCCGCGACCACCCACGAGGGGCTGCGCCGTTGGCTGGAAACTACGGCCACCAGCCACGCCCGAACCGGGCGAAATGATCGGCCGCCCGTTCGAACGGATTGCGCGCACTCACCCCGCCGCACAGCAGGTACACCGGCAGGTACAGCGGGCCCAGCACCATGTACTGGTACACGTGCGCCCGTTCGTGATCATCCAGCCGGATCAGCGGCTCCACGCCCCACCCTGCCTGATGCGCATAGGTGCGGCAGGAAATGCCCAGGTCATGGCCGGTATGCAGGATCACGTTCCCCAGAGTGATCGCCCCGCCTGGCCCCCACGGCCAGTGGTCGAACACCAGCGCGCAGTCACGCCCGCTCCAGCGCAATGTCGCGCCGCCAAGCATGCCAGCCAGGCCGCCGATCACGCCGAGCAGGGAATTGGGTGACGTCCACACCGCGCCCAGCACCTGCAGCGCGCGCAGCCAGATCGGCCAGGGCGTTGCTCCAGTCTTCAATCGGCCTCGTTGGGGATCAGGAGCCACAGGATCAGGTAGACCAGGATGCCAGGGAAGGCGGCGGAGGCCAGCGAAACCAGCACGTAGATCACCCGCAGCAGGGTCGCATTCCAGCCGAAGCGATGGGCAATGCCGCCCATCACGCCGGCAATCATGCGGTCGTTCAATGAACGCGACAGCGTTTTGGGCGTGGTGTTCATGGCGGCAGCTCCGGGAAATGGACAAGGCAGTCGAACATGGCTCGACTCTACACCGCCCCCATGTCTACGGCGTGCGGTGGCGCAGGGCCTGCAGGCGTGCGCCGAACCAGGCGGCTGCGGTCTGTTCAGGCTGCCCCGGACACTGGATGCGGTAGGGTTTGCCACTCATGCTGCTCTGGCTGGCAGCGCGCTCGATGAACTGCTCGGCGCTGTCCACCATGCCCTTTTTCAGCAGGTAATCGTACTTGCGCTGCAGGTGCGCGCGCGCGTCGCTGCCGTCGTACCAGCTGCCATTGCGCTGGAAACGGCACTGGGAGCCGTCCAGGCTGGCGATCAGCTGGGCGATCTCCCGGCGTGCATCCGTACTGGGTGCGGCGTGGGCAAGTGGTGCTGTCAGCAGTGCCGCAAGAATCAACAAAATCCGGTACATCATCATCCCCAAGTCAGTCGAGCATGGCTCGACTCTACAGATCGCGCGCCTTCAACCAGCCATCGATCGTGGCCGGCACTTCGCGCTGCGCGCGGCCGGAAACGTAGATACCAATATGCCCACCACGGAAACTGGACTCGGTGTAGTCGTCCGTGCCCAAACGCCCGCGCATCGCGCGCGAGGCATCCGGTGGCACCAGATGGTCCTGCTCGGCATAGATGTTCAGCACCGGCAGCGTCACCTGCGACAGATCCACCGCTTCCTCGCCGATCCGCACCGTGCCGTTTACCAGCCCATTGCCCTGGTAGAACTGCTTGATGAAATCGCGAAACGCCTCGCCCGCCAGGTCCGGTGAATCGAAGATCCACTTCTCCATGCGCAGGAAATCCTCCAGCGCGGCCTTGTCATCGAGGATGTCGAGCAGGCCGACGTACTTCTGCACGTTCAGGCGGAATGGCTTGAGCATCAGGTAACTGGCATTCATCAGGTCGGCCGGGATGTTGCCCAGCGTGTCGACCAGCAGGTCCACGTCCACCTGCCGCGCCCAATGCGAGAGCATGTTGTCAGCCGTCTGGAAGTCGACCGGGGTGACCATGGTGATCAGCTTGCCCAGCTTCTGCCGGCGCAGCGCGGCGTAGCACAGCGCGAACACCCCGCCCTGGCAGATGCCGAGCAGGTCGACCGGGCCGCCACTGCGGGTGCGCAGCGCGTCCACCGCACCATCGATATAGCGCAGCAGGTAGTCCTCCAGGGTCTGGAAGCGTTCGGACCTGTCCGGGTAGCCCCAGTCCAGCACGTACACGTCCTGGCCCAGCGCCAGCAGCTTCTGCACCAGCGAACGGTCGGCCTGCAGGTCGACCATGTACGGCCGGTTGACCAGCGCGTAGACGATCAGCAGCGGCGTGCGCCGGGTCGGTGCCTGTTCGCCGACGAAGCGGTACAGCACCACCTTGCCGTCACGCCAGACTTCCTCGCGCGCGGTCACGCCATAGTCCACGTCTTCCACCTGCGGCAGCAGCTTCAGCCCTTCCATCAGCTTGCGCTGCATGGCCAGGGTCTCCTGCATCAGGTCATCGGCGTTGAAGCCCAGTGGTCCTTTCATCGGTCACGCGCCCGAGTGGAGGCGCGAGACGCAGCCTTCTTCGCAGACACCTTCTTCGCAGACACCTTCTTCGCAGACACCTTCTTTGCAGGCGACTTCTTTGCAGGCGCCGCCTTCTTCGCGGCTTTGCGCGCGGCCGGCTTCACCTTCGCCGGTGCCGGCTGCGACACCGGATCGACCGCGGCGGTCCCCGCCAGCACCGCCACCTGTGCCTGCAGGCGGCGAAGGCTGCGCTCCAGTTCGGCAATACGGCGATGCGCGGCGTCCATCTCGCTGCGGGTCGGCAGGCCGATACGCTCACTCATCTGTTCCACCTCGCGCTGCAGGCCGGCGCGCAGGCGCATCTGCGCGTTGCCCAGCGAGGCGTACACCTGCTGGAACGGTTCGGACATGGCGACCTTGGCGTAGGCCTCCTCGGCCACTTCGATCCACAGGTCGAACATCGCGCGGGCGCTGGTCAACTGGCTGCCGGGCTGTTCGTGCTCGGCCAGACGCTGCTCGAACAACGCGAAGGCCTCGTCCAACGCCTGCCTGATCTGATCAACGTAGGCGCGCGAATGCTGCTGGTACTCCTCCTGCGCCCGCAGCAGCGCCTGCCAGCGCGCCTGGTGCTCGCGGCCGGGGCCGAACGCCGGGCTCTGCAGCCACGGGCCCGCCTGCAGCTGGAACTGCTGCAGCCATGCGGCGAAGTCGGGCACGGTGGCGCCGGCGTGGGTGCTGCCACGGGCGCCCTGCAGCATCCACTGCAGCATGCCATCGCCCTGCCCCTGCACCGCCTCGCGCCAGGCATGGGCCACCTCGGCGCTGCTGGCATCGCGGCCGGCGAAGCGCGCGGCCACTTCCTGCATGGTGCCGTACCAGCCGCCGGCCTGTTCGCGGAAACGGCGCACGGCATCTTCCGGCGCGCCCTGCCCCTGTTCGGGCAACAGCTGGCTCCACCAGTCGAACAGCCGTTGCCAGCTGCCGGGGTCGCCGCCGGCCGGTGCACCGGGCGTGCTCGCGTGGCGCAGCGCATCGCCCCAGGCACCGAAGTACTGCCGCGCCAGCGTTTCGAAATCGCTGCTGCCGGCGTCGTGGGCCGAGCTGGTCATCGCAGGCCTCCGCAGGGCTGGCTCATGGCTTGGGGATACGCAGGGTCTTGCTGATCATCAGCGACCCGGACAGGGCGAACAACAGCACCATCGGGTGCAGCTGCCACGGGCCGATCTGCCACTGGCCGAACCAGAGGTCCTGGCCGATGGCATCGGTACCGGCGGCAATCGCCAGTACGATCACCAGCACCAGGCTGGTCGGGATCGGGGTGCCCTCGAAATACGTGACCTTGCCCTCGTCGCCGGCCAGCGCCTCGGCAGTGACGTTGTAGCGTGCCAGGCGGCTGACACCGCAGCAGACGAAGTAGCTCAGCACCAGCCAGTCCCAGCCGCCCTGCATGCCGCAGGCATAGGCCAGCGCCGCCGGCGCCACGCCGAAGGAGATCACGTCGGACAGCGAGTCCAGCTCGCGGCCCAGGGTGGAACTGGACTTGCGCCAGCGCGCGATGCGCCCGTCGAGCGCGTCGAAGATGAAGGCCAGCGGGATCAGCGCCATGCCGAACAGCAGGTAGCCACGCTCGCCGTCCTGCAGGAAGCGCATCGCGGCAAAGACCGCACCGGTGCCGCAGAAAGCATTGGCCAGGGTGAACCAGTCGGCCAGCTGGAATTCGCGCAGCATCGAGAAGTGACGTTTCATGGGGTCTCACGGGGCATCAAGGCCCACAGGTTACCGCGAGCGCCGCCGCTGGCGACAGCACTGGCAGGACCCGCCTTCACCGCTCCCTCACCTGCCCTCACCGGCGGTGAATTTTTCGCCACCCATCTTGACAGCCTAGGGGGGTGGCGCCTGTCGCGGCTTATCCACAAAGTTGCCCACGCGTAATCCACACCCCCTGTGGACAACCAGATCTCACCGACTGCGACGCTGGACATTTCCTCATCACCCGGAAGCGGGGTTTCCCTACTTCCCAAGCCACAGGGTCGGCGCTATGGTCACCGGCGGACCCGCCGCCGCCACGTCCGAAACTCTGCAACGGACGATGATGATGCTGGATGCTCCCACCCTGGCCGCACAGCTGCGGCAGCCCCACGGCGAGGCCGCGCTGGCGGTGGCCGGCTCGATGAACCACAGCAACGGCGCACTCAACCTGGCCGCAATCGGGCTGCTGGCCGTCGGTGCCGGCGAACGGGTCCTGGAGGTCGGCCCGGGCAATGCGGCCTTCGCGCCACTGATGCTGCAGGCCACCGGCAGCCACTATCTGGGCATCGAGCTGTCCACGGCCATGGTCGAGGCCGGCAACCAGCGGCTGGCCGACGCCGGGGTGGCCGAACGTGCGGCGATGCGACACGGCGACGCCCATGCAC
The DNA here is from genome assembly GCF_059369595.1 of Stenotrophomonas sp. YJH_SMC_25. Lineage (NCBI taxonomy): Bacteria > Pseudomonadati > Pseudomonadota > Gammaproteobacteria > Lysobacterales > Lysobacteraceae > Stenotrophomonas > Stenotrophomonas sp. YJH_SMC_25. The sequence goes on from NZ_JCAFSV010000001.1 coordinate 5,145, forward strand.
TGCCGGTCGCCGATGCCGCGATGGATGCCGCGCTGGCGGTCAACACCCTGTACTTCTGGCCGAACCTGGCCCCGGTGCTGGACGAACTGGCGCGGGTGCTGCGCCGGGGCGGCCGCCTGTGCCTGGCCTTCGGCGATGCCAGCTTCATGCGCAGCCTGCCATTCGCCGCCGACTTCCAGCTGCATGAGCTGGACGCGGTGGAGCTGGCCCTGCGCGTGTCCGGCTTCCGCGTCTCGGCCTGGCGCAGCCACCGCGAATCCGCGGCCGGCAATGACGGCCAGACCCGAGAAAAGCACTTCCACCTGCTGCTGGCACAGCGGCACTGAAGTGGTAGAGCCGGCCTGCACCCGGCCGCCAACGAGCAAAACAGAACACCTGCATCCGCGCCGGATGCGATCCGACCGAGTGGTAGCGCCGGCCGCTTGCCGGCTGCTCCGGCCATTGCGGATTGCCGGCCAGCGGCCGGCACTACCCTGCCTGCATCCGGCCGCCAGCGAGCAAAACAGAACACCTGCATCCGCGGCGGATGCGATCCGACCGAGTGGTAGAGCCGGCCGCTGGCCGGCTGCTCCGGCCATTGCGGATTGCCGGCCAGCGGCCGGCACTACCCAGCCTGCACCCGGCCCCAGCGAGCAAAACAGAACACCTGCATCCGCGGCGGATTCGATCCGACCGAGTGGTAGAGCCGGCCGCTGGCCGGCTGCTCCGTCCATTGCGGATTGCCGGCCAGCGGCCGGCACTACCCTGCCTGCGCCCGGCCGCCAGCGAACAAAACAGAACACCCGCATCCGCGCCGGATGCGATCCGTCCGAGTGGTAGAGCCGGCCGCTGGCCGGCTGCTCCGGCCATTGCGGATTGCCGGCCAGCGGCCGGCACTACCCGGCCTGCACGCGGCGGCGCCAATGCGCGAAACAGAACACCTGCATCACCAGCATGGCCAGCAACCCCAGCGGCCATGCCCACCACAGCCCGGCCAGACCGTGCCGGGACTGCAGCCACATCGCCAACGGCAGCTCCAGCAGCAACACGGCAGCCATGCCCAGCAATGCCGGCAACAGCACCGTGCCGCTGCCGCGCATCACTCCGACCAGCACCGCACTGCCTCCCATCGCCAGCACGCCCCACACCACCGTGCGCAACTGCTGCGTGGCCAGTTCGCGCGGCTCTGCGGCCGCCAGGATCAAACCAGTCAGCCACGGCGCCAGCGCCATCACCAGCAGCACCACGACTGTCAGCATCGCAAGACCCAGCATCACCCCGGTGCGGGCGATGGCCGGCAGCCGTGCCGTACGCCCCGCGCCCATCGCATGCGCCGCGAGGATGGTGGCAGTGATGCCCAGCGACATCGCCGGCAGCTGCACCCAGCTCATCAACTGGTTGACCGCACCGTAGGCGGCCGTGGCCGTGTAGCCATAGCGGTTGATCCAGCCCAGCAGCACGATTTCGGCAATGGCCAGGCTGAGCATCTGCAACGAAGACGGTATGCCGATGTGCAGCATCGAACGGATCAGCGCTCCATCAAAGCGGATGGCTTGCAGCAACTCATGCCCCGGGGCCAACGGGTGCCCCATGCGCTGCCACCGCCACATCAGCCAGGCCAGGGCCAGCAGCGAGGCGAGCGCCGCCGAGACTGCCGCACTGGCCGCGCCCAGCTGCGGCAGGCCGGCCCAGCCCAGGATCAGCAGCGGCGTGCACAGCAGGCCGACCACCGTGGCCAGCAGCAGCGCATGCAGCGGCGTTTTGGCATCGCCCACCGCACGGCTCACCGCAGTGGCCAGCCACAGCAGGAAGAACGCCGGTGCCGCCAGCAGCAGAACACGGGCATAGACGATGGATTCGCCGAGGATCGGCGCTGGCGTGCCCAGTGCCGCCAGCAGCTGTGGCGCGAAACCGCCGCCCACCGCCATCACAAGCACTGACAACAGCAGAATCAGTGCCACCGCACTCCCGGCGACCGCGCGAGCCTGTTGCGGCCGGCCCGCGCCCCAGGCCTGGCCGATCAGCACCATCGCACCGGTGGCCAGACCCATTACCAGGGCCAGCAGCAGGAAGAAGACAGGGAAGAACGCAGCGGCGGCGGCCACCGCCTGCGTACCCAGCAAATGGCCGAGGTAGACGTTGTCCAGCGTGCCTGCAGCCAGCTGCAATGCGTTGGTCAGCAGCATCGGCAGGAGCAGGGTCAGATAGGTGCGCCAGAGGGGCGGCGCGACCGGGGGGATGGGATGTGCGGGGGTGTCCATGGGGTTCTCTGGGCAAGGCGCTGCCCTGCCCGGCGTTTCCGCCAGCAAAGCAAGCACAGGGGAGCGGGCCGTGGCCCGCGATCAGGTGGCGCCGCCGCTCAGTAGCGGCGCGGTGGCTCAGCCGTCTGCGTGGTCCGAAGAATCATCGAAGGCCAGGCGCAGGGCGTGATTGCGCACATCCTCGGGCCAGCTGCGTAACGCCATTTCCAGGCCCGCCCGGTCGTGCGCGAACAGGACACGGATCGCTTCCTCGAAACCCGGCAGGTCTCCGGCGACGGTCTGCAGGAAGTGATAGGCACGCTCGCTGTGGCGGCGCTGCCGGTCCTTGTCGGCACCAGCACGGCTGGCCGCCTCCACCAGCTTGCGCAGCACTACCGAGGCCCCGCCGGGCTGCTCAGCCAGCCACGCCCAGTGGCGCGGCAGCAGGGTCACTTCGCGTGCGACCACGCCCAGCTTGGGGCGGCCGCGGCCACGCGGAGTTGCCGGCGCCTCTTCGGCAGTAACGTCGGCATCCGCCTCGACGGCGGCGGGAAAGGCTTCGACGACCCGCGCCAGCAGTTCTGCGTCACTGCCGCGCGTATCGAAATCACGGGTGCGGCCGGTAGCGTTGTCGAACACAAGCAGCGGACCGGCAGCGTTGCCGGCACGCAGCTGCTTCAGCGCCAGCGCAGCCACTTCCGGGGTACCGGAGGCGACCAGCCGGTGGCCGTCGAAGCAACTGAAGGGAGGGAGTCGGGACGCAGGCATGGCAATGGCATCGGAGGTGATGCGCGAATATTGCCCGGGTAATTTGCGTTCGTCAATATTGCCCGGACATTAATGAACCGGAAGAGCGTGCCAACCAAGGTTGGCACCCACCTGGAAGGTTGATCCCCACTCGAAAGATCGCCCCCCTCCCGATTCGCCGGCTTACAGCCGGCTGTAGGACCAGCTGACCATGCGGCCGTCCTGGTACGGCATCACGCCGTGGAAGGGGCGCGGGTCGGCGTCGAACACCAGTGGCAGGAAGTTGCGGTCGCCCTCCCACATCGGCAGCGCATCAAGCTTGTCCAGGTCCACCCACTCCAGCGTGCCTTCATGGTTGCCGCCGTGCGGGGTGCCTTCGAAACTGTCGATGACGAACACGAAGCCCAGCCAGTCCTCGCCGTGCTTGCCGAAACCCGGCCAGCTGATGGTGCCGCGCAGGCGCATTTCCGTGCAGTCGATGCCGGCCTCTTCCTGGATCTCGCGGCGCATGCTGGCGGCCACGTCCTCGTCCGCTTCGATCTTGCCGCCCAGCCCGTTGTACTTGCCCAGGTGGTGGTCACCGGGCCGGGTGTTGCGGTGGATCATCAGCACCTGGCGACGATCGGGCGACAGCACGTAGCCCAGGGTGGCGACGATCGGGGTGTACGGCATGGGCAGCATCCAGCGGCAGGTCAGCCGTGGATTATGGCCGATCAGCGCACCAGCGACAGGCGGCGCTCGGCAGGCGCACCGGCGCCATCGGGGTCACGGCGCAGCGTGGCGACGCCATGGCCGCGCTCGGCCAGGTATTCCAGCCACTTGCCGAGGAAGGTGTTCATCCGCATGCGGTGGCTGATCAGTTCCGCCGGCGGCGGGTACAGGCCCATGGTGTCCTGCCAGCGGCGGCCGACATAGCAATGGGTGGTTTCGGCCTGGCGCGCGTCACGGTACAGGCGCACGTAGGCCGACGGATCGGGCTCGCCGGTGACCGGGTCGGCCAGGTCGTAGGTCAGCCGCAGCTCCACCGTGTAGCGGTGGCACTCGATCACGTCCAGGCGGACATCCAGGCCGTCGCCGATCGAGGAGATGTAGCTGCCCGCCACCAGTCCGGCCGGTTCGAACAGGCGCACCAGATGGCGATAGTTCTCCGCGTACAGGCCCATGAGCCAGCTCAACCGGCTCAGGCGGGGAATGCGTTCGGTACGGGGCAAGGCTCGGGCCATGGGTCGATCCTACACGTTGGTGCTTCAACGTGGGGGCGGGATCACCCCGACCAAAGGGCTCGGTATCGACCAACGGTCGATACCCACCGTGCAGGAGGGTCGATACCCACCGTGCAGGAGGGTCGATGCCCCCGCGCAGGAGGGGTATTGCCCCGGGAGGTAGGCCACGACCGTTGGTCGTGGCGCACGGATCAATACAGCTCGCGCTGCAGCCCCAGCGTGGCCAGCACCTTGCTGGAAATCTCCTCGATCGAGGTATGGGTGGTGCTCAGCGTCGGGATCCGCTCCATCTGGAACATCACCTCGGCCGCGGCCACCTCGCGCTTGCAGGTCTCCAGGTTGGCGTAGCGCGAGTTCGGGCGGCGCTCCTGGCGGATCTGCTGCAGGCGGTCCGGGTCGATGGTCAGGCCGAACAGCTTGCGCCGGTAATTGCGCAGGCGTGGCGGCAGGCGATCGCTTTCCAGGTCCTCGTCGGTCAGCGGGTAGTTGGCCGCACGCACGCCGTAATGCAGGGCCAGGTAGATGCAGGTGGGCGTCTTGCCGGCGCGCGACACCGCCACCAGGATCACGTCGGCATCGTCGTAGTTCACCGCGATACCGTCATCGTGGGTCAGGGCGAAGTTCATCGCGTTGATGCGGCGGTGGTAGGTGTCGAAGTCGACCATGCCGTGGGCCTGGCCGACCCGGGCCAGGCGCGGGCTGGCCAGTTCACGCTCCAGCGGCTCGATGAACGGCGCGAACACATCCAGCATCAGCGCCCCGCTGTCGGCCAGGATCAGGCTCAGGCTCTGGTCCACGCAGGAGTTCACCACGATCGGCCGGACCTGGTACCGCTCCCCTGCCGCCTGGATCCGGGCACAGGCTTCACGCGCTTTTTCGGGGTCGTCGACAAACGACATGCGGTCGGTAATGAAGCTGAACCCGGAGAACTGGGTGAGCAGGCTATGTCCAATGGTTTCAGCGGTGATACCGGTTCCATCGGAAACGTAGAACACCGGGCGGATGGTCGACATGCGCGCTTTTACCCCCTACGAAGCTTAAAAAGGCCGCCAGCACAAGCTTGTGCCGACAGTGGTCTGCCCGGCATCATATCGGCTTCTTCCTACGGACGCGGCCACTCAGCCCGCCTCGGGCGATGGCCAAACGGAGCATCGCGCTTGAACGAGAACATCCTGTGGTTGCACGAACTGCGTCTGGCCGATCTGGCCCGCGTAGGCGGCAAGAATTCGTCCCTGGGCGAGATGATCGGCAACCTGGCCGGTCTGGGCGTTTCGGTGCCGGGCGGTTATGCCACCACCGCTGAAGCCTTCAAGGACTTCATCGCGCACAACGACCTGTCCAAGCGCATCTTCGACAAGCTGGCCACGCTGGACGTCGAGGACGTCAACGCGCTGACCGCCGCCGGCAAGGAAATCCGCAGCTGGGTGATCGATGCGCCGCTGCAGCCGCAGCTGGACCAGGACATCCGCACCGCCTACGCCAAGCTGAGCGCCGACAACGGCGGCGGCGACGTGGCCGTGGCCGTGCGTTCCTCGGCCACCGCCGAGGATCTGCCGGATGCCTCCTTCGCCGGCCAGCAGGAAACCTTCCTCAACGTCACCGGTGCCGACGATGTCGTGCACAAGGTCAAGGAAGTGTTCGCCTCGCTGTACAACGACCGTGCCATCGCCTACCGCGTCCACCACGGCTTCAAGCATGAGGACGTGTTCCTGTCCGCCGGCGTGCAGCTGATGGTGCGTTCGGGCGTCGGTTCCTCCGGCGTGCTGTTCACCCTGGACACCGAGTCCGGCTTCCGCGACGTGGTGTTCGTCACCTCTTCGTTCGGCCTGGGCGAAATGGTCGTGCAGGGTGCGGTCAATCCGGACGAGTACTACGTCTACAAGCCCACCCTGCAGGCCGGCAAGCCGGCGATCCTGCGCCGCTCGCTCGGCAGCAAGGCGATCCGCATGGTGTATTCGGATGTCCCGGGTGAGCGCGTCAGGATCGAGGACACTCCGGTCGAACTGCGCAACACCTTCTCGATCAGCGACGAGGACGTGCAGGAACTGTCCAAGCAGGCGCTGGTCATCGAAAAGCACTACGGCCGCCCGATGGACATTGAGTGGGCCAAGGACGGTGTCAGCGGCAAGCTGTTCATCGTGCAGGCGCGCCCGGAGACGGTGAAGTCGCGCAGCCACGCCACCCAGATCGAGCGCTTCGCGCTGACCGAAAAGGGCGGCAACGTGCTGGCCGAAGGCCGCGCCGTGGGCGCCAAGATCGGTTCGGGCGTGGCCCGCGTGGTCAAGACGCTGGACGACATGAACCGCGTGCAGCCGGGCGACGTGCTGATCGCCGACATGACCGACCCGGACTGGGAACCGGTGATGAAGCGCGCTTCGGCCATCGTCACCAACCGTGGTGGCCGCACCTGCCACGCCGCGATCATCGCGCGCGAGCTGGGCGTGCCCGCCGTGGTCGGTTCGGGCAACGCCACCAAGGTCATTGAAGATGGCCAGCTGGTCACCGTCAGCTGCGCTGAAGGCGATACCGGCTTCATCTACGAAGGCAAGCTCGGCTTCGAGCGCACCACCACCGATCTGGGCAACATGCCGCCGGCCCCGCTGAAGATCATGATGAACGTGGCCAACCCGGAACGTGCCTTCGACTTCGGCCAGCTGCCGAACGCCGGCATCGGCCTGGCCCGCCTGGAAATGATCATCGCCAGCCACATCGGCATCCACCCGAACGCACTGCTGGAATACGACCGCCAGGACGCGGCGACCAAGAAGAAGATCGATGAGAAGATCGCCGGCTACGGTGATCCGGTCAGCTTCTACGTCGACCGCCTGGCCGAAGGCATCGCCACCCTCACCGCCTCGGTTGCACCGAACCCGGTGATCGTGCGCCTGTCGGACTTCAAGTCCAACGAGTACGCCAACCTGATCGGCGGCAGCAACTACGAGCCGCACGAAGAGAACCCGATGATCGGCTTCCGCGGCGCCAGCCGTTACGTCGACCCGAGCTTCTCGGCCGCCTTCGCGCTGGAGTGCAAGGCCGTGCTGCGCGTGCGCAACGAAATGGGCCTGGACAACCTGTGGGTCATGATTCCGTTCGTGCGCACCCTGGAAGAAGGCCGCAAGGTCGTCGAGGTGCTGGAACAGAACGGCCTGAAGCAGGGCGAGAACGGCCTGAAGATCATCATGATGTGCGAAGTGCCGTCCAACGCACTGCTCGCCGATGAGTTCCTGGAGATCTTCGACGGCTTCTCGATCGGCTCCAACGACCTGACCCAGCTGAGCCTGGGCCTGGACCGCGACTCTTCGATCGTTGCGCACCTGTTCGACGAGCGGAACCCGGCAGTGAAGAAGCTGCTGTCGATGGCGATCAAGGCAGCGCGTGCCAAGGGCAAGTACGTCGGCATCTGCGGCCAGGGCCCGTCCGATCACCCGGATCTGGCCGAATGGCTGATGCAGGAAGGCATCGAGTCGGTGTCGCTGAACCCGGACACCGTGGTCGATACCTGGCTGCGCCTGGCCAAGCTGAAGGCCAACGGCTGATGCCGTGATGGCTACAGGCTGACGTCGTGTTCATCGGCGTCGGCCGATACTGCTGCTGCATGCAAGCCCCGCCTCTGCGGGGCTTCGTGTTTCTGGCGTGCACCTGCCCCACGCAGACACCGTTTCTCAGCAAAGGACTTCCGCATGATCGCCGCAGCAGCACCCGCCGCCCCCGCCGCAACGCCCTGGTTCCACTCGCTCGACTGGGAACGCCTGCTGGAAACCTACGGCGTGCCGTTGCTGGCCGCGATCGTGGTGCTGCTGGTGGGCCTGTGGGTGGCACGTCGCTTGTCCAATGCAATGCCGCGCGCCACTGCGCGCATGGGTGTGGACCCGATGCTGGGAAGCTTCCTGCGCAACGTGGTCTATGCCACCTCACTGGTGATCGTGGCGCTGCTGGCCATCGACACACTCGGCGTGAAGATCACTCCGCTGCTGGCCGTGCTCGGCACCGCTGGCCTGGCGGTCGGTCTGGCATTGAAGGACTCGCTGTCCAACATCGCTTCGGGCGTGATGCTGGTGACGCTGCGTCCGTTCCGCGTGGGCGATGTGGTCACCGTGGCCGGCCAGACCGGCACGGTGCGCGAAGTGCGCATCTTCCAGACCGTGCTTACCGGCGCCGACAACCAGCACACCACCATTCCGAACACGCTGATCACCGCCGCGCCGATCATCAACCTCACCGCCGAGCCGACGCGCCGCGTCGAACTGGTGATCGGCATCGGCTACGAAGACAACATCCAGCTGGCACGCGACACCGCGCTGGCACTGATGAAGGCCGACCCACGCGTGCTGCAGACCCCCGCACCGGACGTGGTCGTCTACGAACTGGGCGCACACGCCATCAACCTCGGCATCCGCTGCTACGTGAAGTCGGCCGACTGGTTCGGCACCAAGGTCACGCTGCTGGAGCAGCTGAAGCTGGGCTATGACAAGGCCGGCATCAACATTCCGTACCCGCAGCAGGACATGCACCTGTACCTGCATGGAAAGGATGGCGGTGTGGTCGAGGCCGATGCGCTGGTGCGCGACAAGCCGTGATCCGGCAGTGGAATGCCGGCCAGCGGCCGGCACTACCCCTCGCCGCCTGACTGAAATGCCGGCCAGCGGCCGGCACTACCCCCCTCGCCGCCTGACTGAAATGCCGGCCAGCGGCCGGCACTACCCCCCTCGCCGCCTGACTGAAATGCCGGCCAGCGGCCGGCACTACCCCTCGCCCACTGGTAGTGCCGGCCGCTGGCCGGCAGCCTCCAGAATCAGGCAGCGACGCTCTCTTCCAGCGCCGGGTAATCAGTGAAACCCTCCGCACCACCGCCAAAGAACGTGGCGCGATCCGGCGGATTCAGCGCCGCACCGGTACGCAGGCGCTCGGGCAGATCCGGGTTGGCGATGAACGGCCGGCCGAAGCCGATCAGGTCAGCCCAGCCTTCGGCCAGTGCCTGCTCGGCGCGCTCGGCGGTGTACTTGCCGGCGTAGATCAGCGTGCCCGGGTAGACCATGCGCAGCGCCTGCTTGAACGCCACCGGCATCGGCGGTGCATCGTCCCAGTCGGCCTCGGCAATGTGCAGGTAGCCCACCCCCATCTCACCGAGCAGGTGTGCGGCAGCCAGATAGGTCGCCTGCGGCGTATCGTCCACCGCCCCCTGCAGCGTAGTCAGCGGCGCCAGGCGCACGCCCACACGCTCGCCACCGGCAACCTCGACCACCGCCTGCACCACCTCGCGCAGGAAGCGCAGGCGATTCTGCAGTGAGCCGCCGTAGGCATCGGTGCGCTGGTTGGCCTGCGAATCGATGAACTGGTTGATCAGGTAGCCGTTGGCGCCGTGCAGTTCCACACCATCAAATCTCGCGGCCAGCGCATTGCGCGCAGCCTGCGCGTAATCGGCGACGATGCCCGGAATCTCGTCCTCGCGCAGCGCGCGCGGCATCGAGTGCTGGATCATCTCGCCCACACCGGCTTCGGGACCCGCCCCAGTCGGGTCGACGAACACTTTCACGCCTTCGGCGAGCAATGCCGAGGAAGACACCGGCGCCGCGCCATCGGGCTGCAGGGCCACATGCGAAACACGGCCGACGTGCCACAGCTGGGCGTAGATGCGGCCACCGGCGGCGTGCACCGCATCGGTCACCTGCCGCCAGCCCTGCACCTGCTCGACGCTGTGGATGCCCGGGGTCCAGGCATAGCCCTGGCCCTGCTGGCTGATCTGGGTACCTTCGCTGACGATCAGGCCCGCGCTGGCGCGTTGCGCATAGTAGGCGGCCATTTCCGCGGTGGCGACGTTGCCATCGGCGGCGCGCGAGCGGGTCATCGGCGGCATCACGATGCGGTTGGGCAGCGTCAACGCGCCCAGGCGGTGGGGGGTGAACATCATGGCGGCAATCTCTTGCGGGGGGAGTGCCGCAAAGGATGGGGATGCCGGCTGCCAGGCAACAGGTATGCACTGGCAAAACAATTGTTCCCTCGAGGCAAGGATCACCCGCCACGAGGGCTCATCCACGCATGGCGTGGCTCTACTCCAGCCTTGGCTCGATCCTTACCGCACCATGCGCCACGCGGTCATAGCAGGCGCGCACCACATCCTCACCGTACTTGCGCTCCAGCCGGCGCACGATGAAGTGGCCGCGCGCCATGTCCTGGTAGTAGTCGGTGAACATGGTATTCAGTGTTGCACCCGCAGCAGCACCGACGATCGGCACCGCCTGTGCGGCGAATTTCTCAGTGACCACCACGCCGAAGCGCGCCGCCACCTTTTCCACCATCTTCGCCAGCAGCTTTCCAGCTTCTTTCGGTGCCACGCCCAGAGTCAGGTCGCGGCCGGTCACCACACGCCCAGCCAGTTCGGCCGAAAGATGCCGCATCACGTCGGTGGTGAAGCCTCGGGCCAGGTAGTAGCCGGTCTCGCTGGCGTCGTCGCGCGGCGAGTTGCCACCGAGCGCGAACACCTCCAGGCACGCCTGCCGGGTGCTGAACTCGGACAGGTCGAAGCCCTCGCTGCGGGCCACGTCGGCCACGGCGCGCATCATGATGGTGGTCGACACCGGAAGTTCGATGAACAAGGCCGCGAAACCAAAGGCACCGCCGACCGCGCCCGAGGTGGCTGCCGCCAGCTTGTGCCAACGGGTCGACGCTCCCTTGCCGGGCGAGTTGTCCATGCTCCACAGCGCCGCCTGTGCGGACTTGGACAGTGCCGCCTGCACCGCACCGTGTATGCGACCGGAGACCGCCTTGGGCAGCGCCTTCACCGCGAACTCCAGCGGCGTGCCGACCAGATTGGCCATGCGCGCGGTGAGGGTCGGCGCTTCCAGCAGGGCCACCGCCCGCTGCAGGTCGGACCAGTCGCGGGCGTCGTGGGCAATGTCGCGGGGGAGCAGGATGGGCTCGTTCATGGCGCCGATCTTAGCGCCAGGGAGTTGAACGGTTCGTCGCGAGGCACGACAGAGGGGTCAGAGCCCTTGCCGCGGGAAAGGGGTTCGGCCCCGACGCCTTGCCGGCCAGCGGCCGGCACTACCAGTTCGCGTGTCACCCGGTCGCGCCGGGCCATGCCCGGCGTTGTTGTTCAGGCCGTGGGCAGACCCGACAGCGCGCCCATGAACTGGCGGTAATGGCGCAGCTCGGCGATCGAGTCGTGAACGTCGCTCAGCGCGGTGTGGTTGCTGTTCTTGCCGACGCCGGCGGCCACGCTCGGCGCCCAGCGCTTGGCCAGTTCCTTCACTGTGGACACGTCCAGGTTGCGGTAATGGAAGTACTTCTCCAGGCGCGGCATCTGGCGGTGCAGGAAGCGGCGATCCTGGCAGATCGAGTTGCCGCACATCGGCGAAAGGCCGGCCGGGATCCACTGCGCCAGGAAGTTTACCGTCTGCGCCTCGGCCTGGCCGAGGGTGGTGGTGCTGTCCACCACGCGCTGCCACAGGCCCGAACGACGATGCTGGTTGCGGTTCCACTCGTCCATCGCCTCCAGCGTTTCCAGCGGATGATGGATGGCGAATTCCGGACCTTCGGCCAGTACGTTCAGCTGGGCGTCGGTGACCACGGTGGCGATCTCGATGATCGAATCGTTGTCGGTGTCCAACCCGGTCATTTCCAGGTCGATCCAGATCAGTCGTTCGTTGGCCGCGCCGGTGTCCGCCATTGTGTCGCCTCGTTGCTGGGCAGGCGCGCGGCCTACCGGTGAAGGAAAGAGGCGCCCATCATACCCGTTCGCCCCTCAGCCCTCGCCGACGTGGTCTTCCAGCAGCAGCGGCGGCTTGCCACGCTTGGCGCGGAAATAATTGGTCAGGCGCGTACTGGCTTCCTTGGCCAGCACCCCGCCGTGGATCTCGACCCGGTGGTTGTGGCGGGCATCGCCGAGCAGGTCGAACACGCTGCCGCACGCACCGGTCTTGGGGTCGCTGGCGCCGTAGACCAGGCGCGAAACGCGCGCATGCACGATCGCCATCGCGCACATCGCGCACGGCTCCAAGGTCACGTACAGCGTGCTGCCAAGCAGGCGATGGTTGGCGAGCAGCTTTCCACCGGCCCGCATGGCCACGATCTCGGCATGCGCACTGGGGTCGTGCGAGGCGATGTTGAGGTTCCAGCCCTCGCCCAGCAGCTGGCCGTCGGCGCCCACCAGCACCGCCCCGACCGGAATCTCGTCGAACTCACGCTGCGCGCGCTCGGCCAGGGCCAGTGCATGGCGCATCCAGTGTTCATCGGCGTCGTGCACCGGTACACCCAGGACATCGGTCATGGCGGTTCTCGCTTTTCAACTGGGCCAGGATGGCCGCCGGGGGCGCATTGTACGCTCGGGACCGTGCAGGCGCCGCTAGCGCGCGTCGAAGCGCTCGCGGGCCGCATCGAGCGCCGGGAAGTTGTGCTCGGCCCAGCGATCCAGGGCGGACAGCGTCTCGACCAGGCCGCGCGCGACCTCGGTCAGGCGGTACTCCACATGCAGTGGCTTGCTGCCCCGGTCACACCGCTCGACCAGCCCATTGCGCTCCAGCTGGCGCAGGGTCTGGGTCAGCACCTTCTGCGAGATGCCTTCGATCTTCCGCAGCAACGCGACGTTGCGAACCGGGCCCTGGGCCAAGGCCGGCAGCAGCAGCATCACCCACTTGCCTGAAATCAGTGCAAGCGCATCGCGTGCCGAACAGTCGGCGGCATAGACATCCCCGGGAAAGGCCATGGTTACCTCAAGGTGCGTAATTGCCGGCGCATGCCGGCACCGCGAGGATGGTCGCACACTCCTCGAACACCTCGCCCCATGCGCGCCCTGATCCTGCTTGCCCACCCCGAGCCCCGCTCCTTCAATGCACATCTGGCCGCTCAGGCCGCCGAGCAGCTGCGGCATGACGCGCTGCAGGTGGACGTGGTCGACCTGTATGCGGAGGGCTTCGATCCGCTGGAAGCGGCTGACCACCATCCGCATCGCCTGCATCCCGGCCACTTCGACGCCCAACGCGAACAGCGGCACAGCGCCGAGCAGGGCCAGCTGCCCGTCGATGTGCAACGTCACCTGCAACTGCTGCGGGCCGCAGACCTGCTGATCCTGCAGTTCCCGCTGTGGTGGTTCGCGGCGCCGGCCATCCTGAAGGGCTGGCTGGACCGCGTACTGGTGTACGGGCCGATGTACAACAGCCGCCTGCGTCACGAGCACGGAGCGATGCGCGGCAAGCGTGCGTTGCTGAGCGTCACCACCGGCTCATCGGCACGGGCCTGCGCAATGGACGGCCGCGAGGGAGATACCCGGTTGCTGCTGTGGCCCTTGATGTACAGCCTGCGCTACGTCGGCTTCGACGTGATGGAACCGCACGTCGTGCACGGCGTGCGTTCCGGGCTGGCACCGGAGCGTGTGCAGGCCCACGACGAGGCACTGGCTGCAGCAACCCACCACTACCGCGAACGCCTGGCGCAATGGCCGCAGTGGACCACCGTGCCCTTCAACGACAGCAGCGATTTCGAGGACGGCGTTGTGCTGCGCGCGGAGGCCACTACCTACAGCCCCTTCATCCGCCATCGCAACGCCGGATGAATCCACATCTGCGCGCTGGATCGGGACGCGCCATACTACGCACTCTTTGCAAGCACCTTGGCGAACCCATGACCACCCTCCGCCCCTCTCGCGCCGACGACGGCGCCGCTCTTGTCGACCTCTGGCGCCGCGCCGTCGACGCCACCCACGACTTCCTCAGTGCCGAAGACCGCCAGGCCATCGATGCCGAAGTCGCCGGTTTCCTGCCGCAGGCGCCGATGACCGTTGCTGTCGATGCGCAGGATCGGCCGCTGGGCTTCATGCTGATCGATGGCACGCACATGGAAGCGCTGTTCATCGATCCGGACGTACGTGGCACCGGCATCGGCCGGCAACTGCTGAAGCATGCTCTGACCCAGCATCCGCAGCTGAGTACTGACGTCAACGAACAGAACGCACAGGCCGTCGGCTTCTACCTGCGCATGGGCTTCGTCGAAACCGGACGTTCACCGCTGGATTCGCAAGGCCGTCCGTATCCGCTGATCCACCTTCGGCACAACGGCTGACATCCGTCGGCAGCAGCCACGTGCTAGCGTGGCTGCTTTCGACCAAGGAATGCCGCATGGATGGTGCAAAAGCCCTGTTGACCCTGTTTGCGCTGGGCATCAGCCTGGTCTGGATCCTGGTGCCGTTCGCCATCTTCGCCGTGCGCAACCTGCTGCGTGAAGTACTGGTCGAGCAGCGCCGTACCAATGAACTGCTTGAACACATCGGCGGTTACCGCATTCCGAAGCCGCAACCCGAACCGACCGTCTGGCGCGCGCCCTGAGCAGAAACGTGCCAGGCCCGGATCAAGCCGTCGCCTCGAAGGCCGGTGAGTACTGCACTTCGCCCTGTGCCAACGGAGGCTGCAGGCAAAGTGCCTGGAAGTACTCCGGCGGCACACCCGGCAGCACCAGGCCCGGCTCGGCACAGAAGCCGAAGCGACCGTAATAGGCGGGCTCGCCCAGCAATACACAGCCATGTGCGCCCTGCTGACGCAGTGCTTCAAGTGCGGCATGCATCAGGGCCGCACCGATGCCCTGCCCCTGCCAGGCGGGCAATACCGAAATCGGCCCCAGGCCAAACCAGCCCGTGCTGCCATCGCTGATCGTCACCGGCGACACCGCCACATGGCCGATCACCTTCCCGTCCATCTCGGCCACCAGCGAAACGCTCAGCTCCCCGCGCGCGCGCAGGGCGTCGACGATGAACTGCTCGGTATGGCTGCTGTGCGCAGCGTTCCGGAATGCGGCCTCGGTGAGCGCATGGAGGGTGGCGTGATCATCAATGGCTTCGGCACGGATGGTGTAGTTCATGGCGTAATGCTCGCTTGCGTGAGAGTCGCGTGAATAGGCGACCGTTGTCACAAATTGGCGGCGAAATGTCGAACGCGAAGCGCGATCGCCTGGTCAACCCCGAATCGCCTGTGCCGCAATCGATTCGGCGACGCTGCCGAACGCTGAATGCGTCAAAATTCCGTCACCGACACCTTGCCGTAGCTGGCGCCAGGTTTCCAGAACACTCCATAATCGATAAACCTGTCACCAGGGAAGGATATATGGACACGGACGCACGATGCAGGATGCCGCCATGGATGTAGCCACGCCGACACGCGATGGACGCCACCTGGTACCGATGGGCCTCTTGATGGCGCTGACGGCCTGCTCGCCTTACGCGGACGCAGAGCGTGACGTTGCCGCAGGTGGACGCGGCCTGGCCAAGCTCAACCCGTCACCGCAGCAGGGCTACGAGCTGGTACTGACCCTGAAGGATGCCCCCGGTCCCTTCGCGGTGGTCGAGGGCGTTGCCCAGTACGACGTCAGCAACCACAGGGACTGCGGCCGGGTCCTGTGGGCGACCGGTACCGCCAGCCGTATCACCAGCCAGGAGTTGGTGGAACTACACAAGGTCGACGAGAACGAATACCGCGGTACGTTCTACCTCGACCGCATGCAGGACGAGGATTACTACGGGCGTGGCGTCTGCCATTGGACGTTGACGGGTGTCGGTGCGATGTTGCGCGCTACGACCGGCGAGGCGGATACGCGATTCCTTACGTTCGTCGACAAGGAGCGCATGGAGAGCGACTCACCTCTTACGCTTTATTACCCAAACCTTATCTATCCGCGCGCCGACACTGTCGCCAACTTTGGCACCAGTGGCGAGGAAGATCCGTCGGGGTACAGCGAAGATCTGCGCGACGCGCTGTTCTCAACCACCACCACTGTGCAGAAGCTCGTGCCATGAGCTGCCAGTTCAACAACCCCTACCCCCAAGGAGGCCGACATTGCGCCACAAGATGATTCCGTGCCTTGCTCTGCTTCTATTGACCGCCTGCAACCCGGAGACCGCCATGAACCAGGAACGTGCCGCTGCTGAAGCCGATGTCGCCCAGGGCGGGCGCGGCCTCGCCAAGCTCAACCCCACCCCGCGCAAGGCCTATGAACTGGTATTGCGCCTGAAGGATGCACCCGGCGACTTCGCACTGGTCAAGGGCGTAGCGCAGTACGACGTCACCAACGAGGATCAGTGCGGCCACATCGAGCCGGCCACCGGTACCGCCGCGCGCATCACCAGCCAGGAACCGGTGGAGCTGCGCAAGGTCGCTGAGGGCGAGTACCGCGGCACGCTATATGTGGACCGCATGCTGGATGAGGACTACTACGGTCGTGGCGTCTGCAAGTGGGAGTTCACCGGTGCCGGGGCAATGCTGAAGGCGACGGGTGCCGAAGAAGAGACCCGCTTCCTCACCTTCGTCGACGCCAAGCCGCTGACCGAAGGTGGCGCCCATACGCTCTACTATCCGGATCTGGTCTATCCGAAGGCAGATCGCGTTCCCAACTTCCCAGCCAGTGGCGAGCCCGATCGCAGCAACTACGCCGCTGATCTGCAGGACAAGCTGTTTACGATCACCCTCTCCGCAAGTGAGTTCGCGCCGTGACCATCACCTCTCAGGACTACGCCGCGTTATCCAATGACGCCTACAAGGATCGGGCCGTCGGCCGACGTGAACCCGGCCAAGAAGAAAAAGTCACGTTAAACGGCCATGAGTACAAGATACTTGAGCATGTCAACAATCGTCTCAACGGCTATCAGGGCACCGTCTATCAGCGCGTAGACACCAAAGAGATCGTCATTGCGCATCGTGGCACCGAGCAGATCGCTCGCGATGCGATTCTGACCGACGGCGGCATGGTGGTTGCGCGCACCAACGTGCAGGCGCCTGACGCGATTGCTTTGACACAGAGGACGCTCGAAGGCGCCGCGCTTCAATCCCGCTTGAACGGTGTGCCCGCGCCCCAGGTCACCGTCACCGGTCACTCCCTCGGCGGCGCTCTTGCCCAGATCACCTCGCACCACTTCAACGTCAAGGGCGAAACCTTCAATGCCTACGGCGCGGTCAGCCTAAGCTATCGCATTCCGGAAGGCGGCAACACCATGATCAACCACGTCATGGCCTCCGATCCGGTCAGCGCCGCGTCACCGCATTTCGGCCAGGTACGCATCTATGCCAAGCCCGACGAGATCAAGACGCTCGCGGCAAACGGCTTCAGCAATCACGCCCTGCGTGATCTGATTCCGGACCGCCCGATCATCGCGGCCACCAGCTCGTTCGGTGCGCACAAGCTGGGCAACTTCCTCAACGAAGGCTCGGTGCTGAAGCACCCGGAAACGCAGAAGCTGGCGAAAGACAACGCCAAGATGATCGAGGAGTATCGCGACGACGTCGAGTCACTGCGTCGCGGCGTCACCCGCGCTGCACGCGGCATCCCGGGCGGCGCCATCGATCTGTACGACCACATCCGCGGCCCGCTGCAGCCCGGTGAACCGGCACGCCGCGAAGCGGAGAAGAATGGCCATCACACCAGCATGCTGCGCATGGACGATGCCAACCACCTGGGTAACCCGCTGTTCAACGACGCGATCCGCGGCGTGCACGCACATGACGTGCGCGTTGGCCGCGTGCCGGACGTGATGAGTACGCAGCTGGCGGGCAGCCTGGCGGCGGAGATGCACGCTGCAGGCGGCAAGCGCATCGACGAAGTGGTGATGAACGCCGATGCCTCGCGCAGCTTCGCCGTGCAGGGCCAGGGCGGTGACCCCGCCCACCTTCGCGTGTCGGTGGATACGGCAGTGGCGATGAACACGCCGCTGGAACAGAGCAGCCAGCGCATCGACCAGCAGGCTGCAGGCCAGCGCCTTGCGCTGGAGCGCGACCAACAGCTGGAACAGCAGCAGCATCAGACCCGCAGCCTGCAGGCCTGATGGACAGCGCGGGAGCCGGTCATTCCGGCTCCCGCCTCAGCACCGTGACTCAGGGGCTGGTGGCCGCGACCGGCGCAGATGCACTGGCGGTCACGAACAGATCCGGCCCGGAATCCGGGAAGCCGCCGCAGGCGCGATCGCCCGGCGCGACCGGATCACACGGCCACTGGCTGCGCGGGACCTTGTCGCGCAACTCGAAGCGATCGCCGGTCCAGACCACGAAGGCAAGATGCTCGCGGTTCCAGTCACTGAACGCACGCGCCCCACCCTTCGGCACCGTCTCCGGATACTGCACGAACCAACGCATGGCCGGCCCGAACTGCAGCTTGCTGTGATCCAGCGTGATCCTGCCCCCACGCGCCAGCTGGCGTGCGCGATCCGCCTCGGTCACCTGTGGCATGACCGGCATCGCCTCGGCGGTAACATCCCTCGGCGGCGCATCGCCACGCACCTGGTACACACGCTGGCCCACATAGGCCTCGCGGCAGCTACCCGCTGGCACACGTACCGGCTCCGCGCTGAACTCATCGCGG
This sequence comes from Stenotrophomonas sp. YJH_SMC_25, assembly GCF_059369595.1. NCBI lineage: Bacteria > Pseudomonadati > Pseudomonadota > Gammaproteobacteria > Lysobacterales > Lysobacteraceae > Stenotrophomonas > Stenotrophomonas sp. YJH_SMC_25. The sequence continues at coordinate 23,662 of NZ_JCAFSV010000001.1, forward strand.
TTGGCGACCTGGTCACTGCAGGTGAACGGCGCGGACACCAGGTAGAACGTGCTGTCGGCGTCGCGCCCTTCCAGCGAGCGCACCCAGACGTCGCCCATCCGCACGATGAAGTCCGGTCGCTGGCCGTACCCAGGCACCGCCTTGAACCAGGCCTTCTGCTGTACCTCTCGCTCGCGCCAGTTGCGCGGCAGGTGGATGTCCTGCTCGGGCAGCGCGACCAGCAGAGCGGCCAGATGCGCCGGCATGGTGCCCTGGCAGGCGCCGGTCAGCAGGTCGCCCTGGGTCGCCAGTCGCCCGGCCAGATCCACCGGGCAGCGCGCACCGAGCGCCCGCTCGGTCGCCCGCTCTGGCGGCAATGGAACGATGGCCAATGCGGGCGGTGCGGGTGCTACCGCCGGAACGGTTCGCTCGACGGTGGCAGGCGGTGCCGTCCCTGCAGGCGCATCAGCGATCGCCTGTGCCGTGGCGTGCGTTTCCGCGACCGGCGGCGCTGTCTCCTGAGCCTGTGCCGAGGCTGCGGCAAGTCCAAGTGACAGCAGCCAGAGCGGCGGCAGGCGGCGCGCGGATGCATTGCAGCGGGCAGCGGCCTGCAGGGCATTCAAGGGAACGATTCGCATGTGGTGTCCTTACGGGTGGGTTTCCATGTCGGCGCCACAGGGCGCCACGCGTCGTACGCAAAACAACGGCGGGCACCCTGCCCGCCGGCACCAAGTGCTACAGGGATCGAGAACGCTGCTCCTGCTCGCGGGCGAGCGCGGCCGTCGGATCCTGCTGCGCAACGCTGGCCGCCAACTGCTGGCTGCTCTGCGCCAGTGACTGCTGGGAGGCCTGCTCCCGGTCAACAGACGCACGCAGCATGGCCGGATCACCCAGCGCGCCCTGCACTGCAAACAGCGTACGGCCGTCGTTGCCCGCCAGCAGATGATCGATGCGCGACAGGCCGGCCTTCTGCGCCCCCAGCGCCAATGCGCCAGCGGTATTGTCGAGCTCCTGTGCACTGCGCAGTCCACTTTGCGGCCCCATCTGCCGCAGGTGCTGGCGCGCATCCTCGAACAATGCGTTGCCGGGCTCACCGGCATGCGACATGTCGCGTGCAACGGTCTGCGCCGGCGCACCGACTTCGCCGCGATCCAGTCGCGCCATCACGTCCGGCGTCAACTTCTGCTGCCAGACCTCAAATCGTTGCCGGCGCGCCTCGATGCCATTGAGCGCGCCGTTGAGCGCATAAGTTGCTTCTCGCACATCATGGCGCGCCCCCTCCGGCACCCGTGTCTGCCACTGCCATACGGCAATACGGCCTGCGTGCTCGGGCTGCGCTGCCAGCTCCGGTTGATTCACCAGGTCCAGATCCAGCGCCTTGCCGGCACGCTCGTAATTCTCCTTGCCGACCAATGGCAGATAGCCGCGGCCGTGGTACTTCAGCGCGTCACCAGGCGCGTCGTTGCCCATGCGCCCGCCGTACATCAACTCAGCCAGGTTTTCCGGGCGACCACGCAGCGCTTCCTGGCGGGCGCTCTCCAACGCGGCGTTGCCATTGCGCCACGCAGCCTCCACCGGGATCTGCGAGATTCCCCGGGTGAAGTTGAAGCTCTCGTTGAGCCGGCTCAAGCCGCGCGACTCGTGCCCTGCCTGGGCCATGAAATTGGCCAGTTCAAGCGGGGAGTCGATGCCGGCTTTGGTCGCCTGTCGCAACAGCTGCGACTCTCTATCGGTCGACACAGTGCAACTCCTGAATCTTCATCAGCGCGGATTCCCTTCCGCCGGTTGGAGCTTGGCTCATGGAAGCGACACCTCGGCAACACTGGATGGGTCGAAGTCCTCGAACCTCACCCTGCCCAGCTCCGCCGCCGAGTAATCCCGGATGTTGGTCGCTTCGGTCTCGATATCCACGACCTTGCGTCTCACCCCGTCAACCCAGCAGGCCTTGTCCGCGGGCGCATAGCGGAACCGGTAGGTGCTGCTCCAGCGCTCGCGGCTACCGCCGTTGGTGATCACGCTGAAGGTGCCCTTCTCGACCATTGCATACGCAAAAGGGTCGCCGGCCAGGCCACCTCGGGTGGAACACGGCACCAGCTTGTCGTTGCGCGCGGCCAGCTGCCAGCGCCCGCGCCCATCACCGCGCAGCAACAGCAGCACCCGGTTTGGCCCGTGCTGGCCGGGCACCAGCCCTTCCGGCGTCGGCTGGTCGATGACCAGCAGCTGATACTCGATGCCATCGCCGTTGAGTTCGCCCCTTACGGCTTCCAGCAGGTTCGCACCGGACGGAACAAATGCCAGGGCATCGTCCATGTGTGCGCCAACCCTGTCTTCCATCCCCTCCCACTCCTTCAATGTGGTCATGCCGATACCCGCCTCCCTGCCCAGCCGGAACGCGTTCCGGCTTATCCGCGCCTGCGCGGACAGGAATCATAGCCTTGCGTACGGCAAGACCGCGATGATGGCGAGCGTCACCCGACGCAGGGGCTGACAGCGTCCTCATTGGACGGAAGAACCCCTGCATTCGGCGGCACTGGCGCGTCATTTTCATGACGCGTGGGGAGCTTACCGCGAGGCGTTCTGCCGCGTCGAAGTGCGAGGAAATCGAAAAGCGGAATTGATCACAGAAAACGGGGCTTAGCGTGAATGGCGCCTTACCTAATGAACAGATCCGCCGTGCAGGCCGTTCTGGCGATCCCGCATTGTCCCTGCGGCAGCTGCTTCCATGCCGCCTTCGCGTTGCATTGCTGCATCGCGACAATGACCGCTCCCTGTTCGGACATGGCGGTGGCGACGCTGGTGGTTTCAGTGCCCAGGCCCGCGTGGGCGACCGCCACGCATTGCGCCTGGAACAGGGTCGCCAACGTACATTCGCCTTTCCCGAACTCCTTGCACTCCTTCATGGATGCACGCTTGGCCTTGCCCCGCGAGCGCATCGAGTTGCTGATGAAGGTGTCGCCGCGGGCATCCATCGCCACGCCACGCACGGTCTGCGCCCAGTTGGGGCGATTGTTGTACGGGGAGCCTGAGCTGCTCACCGGAATGGGCGCACAACCCTGTACACCCTGGCCACCGATGGGATACATGCCCTGCGGGCAATTGCCTTCGGCAAGCGCGGTGAACGGCAGCAGGCCTGCAATCAGCAGGCACGGGAGAAAAGCGAGGTGGTTTCGTTTCATGGGGAGACCCATTCCTTTGCTGCCCATTGTGAGGGGTGGGATGACCTGAGCGGACGATCGTTGCCCACTGTCGATGCTGGAGCCAAGAGAACAAACGGAGCTGCGCCCAAACACATGAAGCTTTCCGCCGCCATCGCGAGTTGCGCTGAATACCAGTCCGACAATCCGATCAACGGGTCAGAATGACTCATAGACCGGCTTCGTACAGTCCTCGTATGCAACCTGACACGCCTTTCCATCGGTGTCGACGCACGACTGCTGGGCAAACTTCCGCGCTTCGGCGGAGTCCTTGGCGCTGGCAAAACCGGCGCGGGAAGCCCCGCCCTGGCTATTGGGAACCTACCATGCAACGCACTGGTTTCTATACGTGTAGATGACTCGGCAATCGGAAGCACCGCGCCTACCGTAGTCTGCCAGAGCAAACTGCTCCGCGTTCTCCTTGCTCGGCCGGCCCGTCGCAACACCGGCATCTGCGGTCGCGTCGGACGACGCAATTGCCCCCCACGTCTTATGCCACTGACCCGCGGGCCCGGGTTCGCGGGCAGTTACCCCTGCCCCAGGAATCGGGGCGCACCCACCAACCCCTTGATCGCCGATGGGGTACTGGCCGGACGGGCATCGGCCCTCGGCACTGGCGTTGCTGGCAACAAGTAATGCAGCGAACAGCAGAGCAGAAATCACGAAAGCTGAATCACCACGCAGAGATTTGAAGTCGGCCATTGCCTTGAATCTCCGTGTGATGTCACAACCGATCAGTCTTGCTGGAAGAACGGCTTGGTACAGTCAGAATGGAAAACGGAGCAAGCCTGACTTCCCAAATCCTTGCAGTCCTTGATTGCCCGCTCCTGCGCCTGTTCTTTCGTCGCGCCGGTGTTGAATCTCATGCCATTGTCCGGTCGTGCAGCCCGGACAACCGCATAGCACTGGTTGTAGTAGGTAAAAACGACTGTGCAGTCGGTAGCTCCGCCCTGCCGGCATCGCTCGACCGCTTGGCGCTCTGCCGAAGCCTTGGCCTGATGCCCAGTGGCCGAACCTGCATCTCCTCCAGGCGAGCTGGCGACAGCACCCCATGTCTTGACCCAGTACCCGGGATTCTCCTGCGGGGCGCTCTGAGCCGCGCCGGGTATGGGTGCGCAGCCACCAACGCCTTGGTCGCCAATCGGGTACTGACCCGGAGGGCAGCGCCCTTCAGCGAACGCCGAACTGACGTGCACAGAGCCCAGTAGGATCAGGGACAAGCACAGATGCTTTAGAGAGGCGCTTACGTTCATCAACTGAATCTCTAGTTTCCATGACTCGGATTTGCCGCACCACGCTGACCGGGAACCGCTGAACCCGGGCCTCCGGTCCATCAAACATCTTCCCCATCGCCGACTGCTGACCATGGGAGTTTGAGCCAGAAGACGACTCCGGAGCCGCCGGCGGCGGAGCCGACATGCCCGGCGGACGACCATCGGCACTCGGCGAGGCACTTGCACCATCGCCTATCTGCGAATATGCCATGAAGGTGCCCAGGGTACCCTGGAAGAACATCGCTGCCATTGGGGGTGTAGTCAGGATCAACGCGGTGAGGATCAGGCCCATGCCTCACTGCTGCATTGCCTGGCTGGTCATGCCGTCGGACATGCTTTCCTTGAGGATGAATTCCTGCACCAGCGCTGTGGTCCAGAAAGTGGCCGCCACACGTACCACCATGTCCAGTGCGATGGAAACCATCGCTGCAAGTACGGCCATGGAGAACATCGTGCCAATGCCGTAGAACAGCCAACGTTGGAACAACTGCTTGGTCTGCTCGAACAGCAGGCACGGAGTAGACGGTGGCAAAACCCACCAGAGAACATCAATGCCAGCTCGAACCGGAGCGGTATCGAGCCCGCGAGAAATCACGGAAAATTGCAACGAGCGGCAGAGCTCTATTGCCGCTAGACCTCACATCAGCGGAATGACTTGAACTCAGACATGCTGCAGGCGGAATAGGCAATCTCGCAAGTCGCCCCCGTATTGAGGGTGGAACACTGAGTCAAAGCCAAGCTCTTGGCCTTCTCCAAAGTCTCTGCACTTACTGCAGTTGACTTTCCGGCGACCATACTCCCACTAAGAACAACGTCCGCTATTGCAGCACACTGATTGTAGTAGGCCATTCGAACGTAGCACTTTTTCCCACCACTTCGTTCACATCGCTCAAGCGCCATCGCCTCTGCGGCCCGCTTCGACTTCTGGCCTATTACAGCCCCAGTAGACATCGGACTACCCGGCTCAGCCTCCCGATCTTCAGCAACCGCACCCCAACGAGTTTCCCACTTCCCAGTTGGCACAGGAGCAGATGTTTCACCCGTCCCCGCAGCCCCTCCAGGGATTGGAGCACAACCCAGCACTCCTTGCTCACTACCCACAGGGTATTGCCCTGGCGGGCACCGCCCTTCCGCCAGAGCTGTAAGCGGGGCCAAGAAGAATACAACCGCCAGAAGAAGAACTCGACTCATGCAAAAAAACTCCCAAGAAACTACCGGGCAATGCCCTTGGAGGGAAGTTGCTAGCCTGAGAACTTTCCATATGTCCCCGGGCCAACTCCACTGCTCGATCCGCCGTCATCTATTTTCCGACCACCAGCCGCCTGAGCAACGGGAGCGTGCTGATGCGTTGCCGTATTTATTGTCTGCGCAGGTGTATAGCTGCCCGGCGGCTGTCCATTCGGACCAGGCGCCGCCGCAGGGCTACCACCTATCTGCGAATATGCCATGAAGCCCCCCAGCGTGCCCTGGAAGAACATCGCGGCCATTGGGGGCGCAGTCAGGATCAGCGTCGTCAGGATCAGTCCCATGCCGCCCTGCTGCATCGCCTGGCTGGTCATGCCGTCGCTGGAGGCGCCATCAAGCAGGTAACGATTTACCAGCGCAGTCGTCCAGAACGATGCCGATACCCGGATCACCATGTCCAATGCAATCGACACCATGGCCGCAAGCACCGCCATCGAGAACATGGTGCCTATGCCGTAGAACAGCCACTTCTGGAACAGCTGCTTGGTCTGTTCAAACAGCAGGCACAGTATGAACAAGGGCCCTAGCCCGATGAACAGCGCCATCGCGACTTCGTACAGCAGCAGCATCGAGCCTGCCGTGACTGCAGGACCGCCGGCGCCCAATCCGATGAACCACTGTGCGCGGGTCTTGTCGGCCTGCAACCCCGGATCGTCCAACACCTTGATGGCATCAATGCTCGACAATGCCACCTGCATCCAGGCCAAGCTCTTGTCGATCTGGTCCTCAGGCTTTTCATCCTTGCCAGTCACGACATGGGTGATGACACCTTTGACGTCACTGGTCAGGAACTTCTGCAGATTGGTACCGAACATCGCCATGCTGGTAGCGACACTGACAATCAGCGCAGCGCGAGCCATGTTGGTAACAAGCACCATCATCGAGTCACGGCTTCGGCCGGTGACAATTCGATAGCCCTGAATCAGCACCCACAGGGTCATGAGAATGAGGGCCATGGCGCCAACCCACTTCATCATGTTGCCCATCAGTTCGATGCCAAACTTCCCGATACGATCGTGCAGGAAGTCCAGGATCAGGCGGAAGAACACGAAATCGCCGATCGACTGGATACGCACCGCGTAACCCAGAAGATCCTGCAACCCGCCTGAAAAATTGAAATTGAAAATCGAGCTGATCGACATTTCCACAATCCCTTGGTAGTTCCGCTACCGCTCTAGTCGCCGCAATGCGATGCAGCGTCAATGTGCCCGGTTGACGCGGTTATTTGATGCTCAACGCGGCCTTGAGCGAAACAGTCTTTACCAGATCACTTGCCAGGCGAATCGCCGTTGGATCACCCTTCAATGCCGCCTGGGCAACGATCTTCTGGTTGGCTTCCATGACCTCGATGTACGCGTCGTAAGCCTTCATCCGCGCCTGCCAGGACTGCGACTGCACCGCCAGCTCGTTGGCCGTCCGCAACGAATCACTGTCAACGCCGGTCACAGTACCCGCGCGGTTGTCGCGCTTGCGGTTCGCGTTGATCTTCGTGATCAGATCGTCCATCTGCGGGATTGTCTGCTGAATGAAGTCAACTGAATCGTTGTACTTGCGATTCTGCATCATCCGGATATTGACGCAGATCTGACGCTGCTGCTGCTTGACGTCACCCTTTGGGTTGAAGACAAAGTACGAGAACAGCATGTCCACGGGATCGCCACTTCCGCCATTGCCACAGGCCTCGGTCACCATGTAATCATCCGGCACACGCGTCAGGATGGCGCCTGGCGGAAGACCGAACGACTTGAAAATGCTCTGAACATCGATGATTGCTTCGCGCACCTGGTTGAGCATTTCACTCCAGCGCTTGGCGTTCTCACCGAATTCGATGCCATTGGAAATGCGATCCAGCATGGCCTGGAGCCAATTGGCACCGTCATACACAGGGATTGCATTTACAGAGGACACACCGCCCAGCGACAACGCCACCCCCAGCGTCAACGCCGCAAGGCGCGATCGCAGGAGGCCACGCTTTCCGGTGATGGCATTCATCGACGCGTTCTTCATGATCATCTCCATTGTCTTCTCCTTCACTCCGCGAAGGCGCCTTGTTCAGGCGACCTCATCGCGGCTGACTGCGGTTTTCCCCGAGCCTTTCCGATTCCTATAGAACTCTTCCAGCCACTGCTCCGGGCTGAGCTCGTCCACTGTTACGCGCGCGCGAACGGCGGCCGTCTGCAACACCCGATGCATGATGTCGATATTGTCGGTCGAGGCCGAAATCACTGAAAGAATGTCGTCCATGCCACGCAGGTTGAGCTGGCAGACACTGGAAGCATGACCCTGCTTGACCAGGAAGCAGCGCGAGCGCTCGTCCAGTGCCGTGACCACCTTGAACTCCGCCTCGGTCAACTTCAGGCCGTCCATGTAGTCGCTCTTGCTGGCGTTCGGGTTCGGCAGCAGGATGAGCGTGGCGGTCTGCTCGATCAGGGCAGCGGAGATATCACTCTTCAGCGCGTCTTCCGGGCTCTGCGTGGCGAAGATGCCCAGGCCGTTCTGCTTACGGATGGTCTTCTGCTTGTTCTTCGCGAACTCCTTCAGGCCACCCTCGCCGTCCAGGATCTTCCAGAATTCGTCCATTACATAGATCAGCGGTCGACCGTCGATCAGCGATTCCAGGCGGTGCAGCAGGTAATTGATGACCGGCACGCGCACTTCGGGATTGTCGATGATGTCGGTGTAGTCGAAGCCGATGATGTTGGCCTTACTCAGATCCACCGTATCGATCGGATTGTCGAAGACCCAACCCAGCGAATTGCCCGAAGTCCAACGGCGCATGCGCGCATAGAGGCCGTCGTCGCCCATGTTGGGCAGGCTCTTCTGGAAGTTGGTCATGCTGCGCAGATGCATCGGCGTATCGAGCATGCTCTCCACCGCACGGTAGATGTCCTCTTCCTCGCGGGCGCTGTACTCGCGCTTGCCGGCCAGCACCTTGATCAGGTCGGCCAGGAACTGCACGTTCGCTTCGTTGTTCTCGCACTGGAACGGGTTGAAGCCGGTCGGCGCACCGTTCTCCAGGGCCAGATAATTGCCACCGCAGGCACGCACGAAGATCTCCGCACCACGGTCCTTGTCGAAGAAGAAGATGGTCGGTGACGGCTCGTACTTCTGCACCTGACTGAGCAGGAAGTTGATCAGCGCGGTCTTACCGGTACCGGACTTGCCGATCACCATGGTGTTGGCGATCGCCTTCTCACCCAGTGAATTCTCGGATGGATGGGTAGCGTGGAAATTGAAATAGTACGGCTGGCCGTTGGTGGTCTGCAGCGTGGTCACGCAGTCGCCCCACGGGTTGTTGTGCTGCTTGCCGGTGGCGAAGTTGTGCAGCGGTGACAGGCCCAGGAAATTCAGCGAGCTGACATTGGCCAAACGCGTACGGTAGCGCCAGTTGCCCGGCAGCTGCGAGTAGAAGGACGAGGTGACCGCGAGGTCTTCCTTTGTCGACACGAATCCAGCATTGGACAGTTCGGCGCGGGTCGAGGCCACGTTCTGCGAAAGCTTCGCCTGGCTATCGCCGTAGACCGCCATGATGAAGTGGTACTCACCCAGCACGAAATTGCCGGATGACAGCTGATCCATCGCCTGATCGAGTTCAACGATCTGGCTGACCGCCTTGTCGCCCGAGGAGATCATCATGCCCTTGGTCCGATCCAGCACCTTCAAGGCGTCCTGGCGCCCCATCGGGCTGAACGAATGGGTGATGACGTACTCGTAGTCCAGGTACTTCAGACCATTGAGGATGCCCGGATAGGTCCCCTCGGCATATTCCTTGATATTCAGGATCGCGCCGAAATGATTGACGCCATTGGGCGTATTGATCACGAAATCGCCGGTCTTGGCCGAGAACATGTGCCGGCTGACCGGAAGATAGTCTTTCACTGGCGCCGACAGTACCGGCACCGGCTCATCGATGCGGTTGATCAGGTAGCCGAACAGCTCCAGCGTTTCGGAAAACACCACGCCGTTCTTGGCTTCGTACATGCCGAGCCGGTACGGCGCGTAGTCGCGGATAACCGCCTCGACGTTGCCGGCCAGCTCCATCAGCTTCTCGACAGCCTGCTCCTGCTCGGCGCGCAGCTTGTCCACGTTCGCAGACTTCTCCACGAAGCGTTTGCCCGCCACCACCGGACGATAGATCATCGTCAGGTACAGCTCATTCTGCATGATGCGCTGCGAGGACAGCATGCCCATGTACTGGTCGGACACATCCTGGTTGAAGCGCTGCTTGTAGTGGCTCTTTCCTTTCAGCGTGCGGCGACGACGGATGTCGTGCACCCAGAAGGCAACGTTGACGAAGTCGGGCGCACGTAGCGTCTGCAGCAGGCGATTGAAGGTGTTGTGACGATGCTCGAGCTCCCATTCCTCGCGGCCGACGAACGGCAGCCCTTCCAGATGCCAGGTCAGCAGATAGTCGCCGCCCGTGGTCTTGACCACGTTCGGAGCAACATGTGACGACAACGGGATGAACTCACTGATGGAGGTGTCAGGGCTGAACATACGACTGCTTCCAAAGAGGTATTGCCAAGAAGTTTCAAAGGACCCGGCGGGCGCAAAGGCCCGCCAGGCCGCCACCGGACCTCAATCCATTCGGGCCGGCTTGTCACGGTAGTGATTCGGGTTGAACACCCACATACCATCATGCTCGCGCACGTTGCGTACCCGCAGCTTGAACATCAGGCGCAGGCCCATCAGCCGGAAGATCATTTCGTCACGCTTGGCCATCTGCCGCATGATGAAAACCGCCACGGGAATGGTGAGCAGGAACCAGAAGTTCGTATACATGCTCAGCAGCAACAACCCACCCGCCACCAGGAAGAATGGCAGGTAGGGCACGCCCAGAAACATCGCCGGGCGGGTGCAGCCGCGGAACAGGACGTTCTTATGCACTGTAGTACTGGATGGCGTTGTTGATCAGGTAGTAGGTGGTGCCGCTGCCGCCGCACTTGCCGTCGCTGCCGTCACCGAGCAGCATACGGGCGATCTGGCCGGCGGCGCCGATCAGCACACCACCAATCAGAATCGGCGCGACGTCGGCGATGCGCTTGTGCGCAAACGCAATCTGGTAGCCAGCGAAGATCACCGCGATGGTGACAACTGCAATCGAGGCGATATTCAACAGGCCCTTGATGTTGTTGAAGAAGCCGCAGACCTTGTCGTCGGTGCCACCAAAGTCGGTCGAGCCTGTGGCGAATGCCTGCGGAGCAAACACTGCACCAACGAAGAGAGTGGCCATCAGCAGGGTCTTCAGCGTGCGCTGGGCCTGGACGAGGTCGAGATTGGATCGCTTCATGGATTGATTTCCTTGTTGATGGACTAACACAACTGAATGGCCTGGCGGTTGCCGGGCCGAACCACGACTTCGTCAGAACACGAAGGCCGCATCCCCTGCGGGAATCTGCTGCACCGGTGGAGCCTGCACCGGCACGTTGTAGGCATTGCCGCTACCGGCCACCGGCTGGTTGCGTTCGTTCCAGGGCCGAAGCATCACAGGGCCCTCGCTGCTGGCGCCCGCAGCACCCGGCAACTGCTGCGGCATGGCCATCCCCTGCGGGGCTCCCTGCCGCGGCAGCTGCTGCGGAATGCCTGCGCTCTGCTGCTGTGGATATGTGCCGCCTTGGACCGGCTGCGCCTGCGGCTGCATCATCCGGTCCACCGAACCCAGCACTACCTTGGAAAGTGCCTGGTCAGCGATGTTCAGCAAGCTGCTACGCGCCATCGCGCCGGTGGAGGGGTATACGACGTAGGCTCGCGCCGGATCTTCAGACGGTACGTACACCGGGTTACTGGCCTGGGCGACGATCCGCGCCTGCGCCGGAGAGGCGAGCTGAGGATGGTGCTCGACCTTCACGCTGCGGCGCTCGCCGCGGCTGACCACATCGATCGGCGCAACGCCGTTGCTGGCGACCTGCTGGCCGCGACGGATCGAGTCGTAGACCTTCTGCACATAGCCATGGCGGAAGCCGGTCTCGAAGTTGCCGGAGTAGTAGCAGCTGAACGACTTGCCCCAGTCACCACCGGAGCGCCTGTAGCACTCGGCCAGGATGCGCGAGCCAGCCTGCAGGTTCGGGCACTGCTGGAACGCCTTCTCATACGAGTCCAGCCCGTACTTACCAAGGTTGTAGCGGTTGACTTGAGCCAACCCGATGGAGAAGTTGTAGCCCTTCTCCTCCAGCATGCGCACGGTAGCCAGCGCCTCGTCCAGCGCCTTGGGCTGTCGCGCCAGCGCGCCACCCACCACGCCGATGGCATAAGGGTTGCGCGACGATTCAACATTGATGACGTGCTGCATCACGTCCATCGACACCGCCATCTCCGGGCACGCCATCATTTCAAGTCCTGGCAGCATCCCTCAGCCCTCCTGCCCCTGGGCTCGCCCGGGATTGAAATCGATACCGGTGATGTAGCGCGAACCGGCGTGCGCCTTGATATGCACAACGATGTCGATGGTCATCATCAACAGTCGCTTGATCACATTGAACTCCAGGCCCGAACCTTCGGCGGAGGCCTTCACCATCAATGCCAGCTGGTCCCAGGTCTGCTCCGGGCTACCGGCATGGCAACTGGTGATCGAGCCCGGATGGCCCGATGCGCAGTTGCGGATGAAGTAGAACGCCTCATCACCACGCAGCTCCGCGAGGATGATGCGCTCGGGCTTCATGCGCAGGCAGGCTTCCATGCAACTCTTTGCGCTGACATTGCTGGTGCTCTGGCCGCCCTTGGAGTACAGGAGGTGCACCACATTGGGTTGGGTCAGAAACAGCTCGCGCGCGTCCTCAATCGTGACCAGACGCTCGTTGTCCGGAATATGATTGACCAGCGCCTTCATGAAGGTGGTCTTGCCGCTACCGGTCGCGCCGGACACCACGATGTTCTTGCGGTACATCACCGCACGCCGGAAGAACTCGGCGTACTCGCGCGAATGGCGCAGCTCCAGCAGCTCGCGATCCTGCTCGCTGATGCTGCCATCGCTTTCCAGGATCTGATTGAAGAATCCATCTTCGTGATACTGGCTGAGCGACTTGGTGTGCTTGGACGGCAGACGGATGGTGATCGAAACCTTGCCGGCGTCACATGCCGGCGGAATCACGAACTGCGCGCGCTGGCCGGTGGGGAACGTGAGCGACACGACCGGATCGGCATCGGTGATGCGCTGGCCGGTGTTGCTCTCGTTCACCACAGCGGTGCAGAACTGCCGGGCCCGCTCGAAGGTCAAGCCCGGCACATCCACACGCTGCCACCCGGCCCGGGTTTCCAGGTACAGCTCGCCAGGACGGTTGATGCAGATCTCCGTCACCTCCGGCGAGGTCATGTACTCGGCAATACCCAGCACTTCGTACTGATAGCGCAGGAAATCGCTGGAGACGAGGGCGAGGGGTGACACTTCGGCGTCCATGATCGTTCGTGGTTTACCGGCGGGAGGGCAGCACGTTGGTGAAATCGACGTCCTTGGCGACGTAGACGTTCACGATCGTGCCTTGGTTGATGGTGACGGTCGGCGGCCTGCGTTCGCTCATTGCCTCATTGGCCAGGCGCTCCATGGTGCGGGCGGTCGCGCTTTCATAGGGCGAGCGCACGGCGAAACCGTTGCTGGAGACGGTGGTCGATTCCGGACCATGTTCGGCGGCGGCGTACTTGAACGCGTCAGCAATCAGGCTGATCATCAGTGCCGATGCGATACGGCTGCCCCAGTGCGCACTGTACTGACCCGGGTGACCCGCGCCACCGAGACCATCGGTACCTGGGCTGGACATGGCAACGTCGATGCCATTCGGCGTGGTGATGCGGTCCCAGATCACTTCCACGCGCTTTCCAGTCGGACCGCCACCGTAAGCACCGTAGATCTTGGAACCCTTCGGCAACAGCAGATTGCGGCCATTGATCGAGTACACAGGCTCGGTCACCAGGCACGAGGTGTAGCCCGCGATGTCAGTGATAATGCGCGTTTCCAGCACGCAGCGCAGATACGTGCCGCGTACCAGCAGTGCATCTGGACTGCGGATGAAACTGGCACTGGATACATCATCGACATCGGGGCCGCGGCGCGTACGCGTCGGCTCAGGCGCTTTCTCACCGCTGGCCATCTGGGCCAACATGGCCTTGGTGTAGTCATCCAGCGGCGGCTGTCCAGGCGTGCCGGACTGGCCATCTCCATTGCCGACCATCCCCGCGTTGCCGCCCATGCGACGTTCGGCCAACGTTGGCCCGCGCGGACCCGCGTCATGGTCCATCGACAGCGACGACCGGGCGGGCATTGGCTCCGGTGGTGGCAGCATCGGAATCGGCGCAGGTTGGGAAACCGGCGGTGCCGGCTCGGGCGTGGAAACGTTCGGAAGCTCGGGAGTGCTGGATCGCGCCACTTCCGGCGCAGTGGAAGCAGCCTCCTTGTCATCCTGGCCCTTTCGGAACAGCAGGAGACCCATGGCCACCAGCAGCACCACGATGCCGCCGAGGAACAGAAGCGCCTTGCGGTTCAACCGCTGCTCTTCTGCCGAGCGCAGCTGTGGCGCGGCCGCATCCAAGTCCGGCGCAGGCTCGGCCTGGGACGTGCCGAAGTACGGATTCGACTGCGCGTCCGAGGCACCCTGTCCACCGTACGGGCTCTGGCTCTCGTCGCGTCCGCTGTTCGGGTCGTTTCCGGGAGTGTTCTGCTGGCTCATTTCTTCACGTTCCTTCGCAGGCCGACGACGAAGTCGCCGTGGCGGATGACCAGGTACGGGTAGGTCCCGTGCACGATCAGCGTATTGCCTTCAACCGTGGTGTTGACCACGAAGTCTTCACCGTATTCCGTTTCCCGGCCGAACACAGCCGGGAAGATGCCGGTCTTGTATTCCGGCGAGTTCGGCAGTTTCAGATAGGTGAAGCGGCCATCGTCGTAGGCGTTGACCGGGATCAACCACCCCATCTTTTTCGCCTTGCTGGTCGAATAGGAGTAGTTGAAGTTGTATTGGCGGTCCTTGGCCAACTCCGAGCTCAACAGCGGCTGCGCCTCTTCTTCCACCGCTTCCTGGGCGACACCGAACACGGTGTCGTTCGGGTAGGTGAAGGCGATCTTGTACTGCACGCCTGCACGACGCGCCTGTTCCAGCTGGCGCCAGTCAGTGGCCACTACCTTCAGCTCAAAGATGTAGGAATGGGTCTCGGTACGCACCATCATGTTGGTGTCGACGTCGACGTTCTTCGGCTTGAGATAGAACACGTTCTCGCGACGGGTCAGTTCCCAGCCGCTGCTGAAACCGGTGCTGTAGTCGAGGATCTTCTCGTTCGGGCTCAACTCGATCTGGGTGGTCAGACCCAGGCCGGTGCGAACCGGATAGATGCGGTCCTTCTCGTACTCGTAATGGTCCACCGCCTGCGCCATCGCTGCTGCTGAAAACAACAGCGACAACATCGACAGCAGCGCCAGCGCGCTTCCCCTGATATTTCGACTACTCATCGGTTGCTTGCTCCATCAGCAGTTCCGGTGGAATTGTTCTGCGCCGGCCTCATTGCCGGCTGTCCGGGCATGGTTTGCCCCGGTGCTACCTGCCCCTGCACCGGCTGACCCGGCATTGGTTGGCCCGGCATCTGGCCATTGGCCGGAGCCGCAGTCGGCTGACCCGTGGTCGGATCGATCATCGTGGCTGCGGCGGGGTTGTTCGGATCGTAGACACCCTGCGCCTGCTGCGCGGCTTGCTGCGCCTGCATCGCACCATCATCTGGCACCGGCACGCCGCGTGCGTAGTCGTTGTCGACGCGGTACTCGGTGACCTGGAAGGCCAGTGGATTAAGGATGCGATCCTGCTCGGACAGCGCGAGGTTCTGCTTGTACTCGAAGCGCATCGTCACCAGTTGGTTGTCCAGATAACTGGACGCACCCGAGCGCTTGTCCAGCAAACTGCGCTGGATACGCACCGATGCACCGCGGAAACTGCCATTCGACTCGGCGCCCAGCGGGGTGATGCTGAGGATCTTGACCCGGATTGCGCGCTCGCGGCCATACATCACGAACGGATTCTGCGGGTTGTTGCCGGCGTAGCGCTGCCGCATCGATTGCGCTACCGGGCTACTGGACATCACAAACACCAGTTCCCAATCGCGCAGGCCCATCACCGCCGAGTCATAGGATTCGCGCGCCAGTACGTACTGGGCCACATTGCTGCGGTTGATGGCTTCACTGGAGGTGATCGTCTCGCCCTGGAACGTGCCCCTCAGGCGCGCCACCGTGGCGGTACCCGTGTAGGCATCAGCCATCACCAGGAACGGCACCTTCTCCTTCAGCGGCAGCATGTAGTAGTAGCCGCCAGCCAGTGCCAGCGACATCAGCAATGAGCCGGTGGCGACCCACCAGGCGCGGCGCTCACTGCGACGCGCCATGTCGGCCACGGTGATCTCGTAGCTGACCGCCTTGGCGACCGACTGCTCGACCTTGGGACTATTGCCGGGATCCTTCTTGCGGAACATGGATTCTTCCGTACTGCTGAAACATCAATGGGCGTGGCACCCCTGCGACAGGCGCGGGGAGCGGCACGTTCGATGATTTCGAGGTGGACTCAGGTGCCGCTGTTGGAATCAGCGCCCTGTGCCGACGCGGTCGGCGTCGAACCAGCGCTCTGCACAACGATCTGGTTGCCAACGATGGAGACGGAGATGCCCTGCGCTGCATAGGCCGCCGTCAGATCGATCACGGCCTGCTGAGCGTTGGTGGTGTCGATGTTGGAAACCGCGCCGTACAGGGTGAAGTCCGAGCTCAGGCGGTAATCCAGCGTGCGTCCGGAATCCTTGGCCCAGCGCTCGAGCATGGCTTTGAGCGTGCCATCCATCGGCGAGGCCTGGTAGACGTAGCTGGAGTACAGCGGGATCTCGGTGGTTGCCGCAGCAAAGCGGTTCACCGGCTTCCAGCGGCCTCCGAAATCGGGAGCGGACTTGGTGGCGCAACCGGCCACCATCAACGCCGCCACTGCGGCGATGGACATTTTCGCGATAAACGCCTGATTCATACGGGCTTCACTTTGACGTACGAAAAAGCAGTCCCGAGCATTGGTCCCCTGGTCGTCCGGCGCTGCGTCGCGCACGCCGGAATCGGAGCGACGCACTGACTGGCAGCACACCCACTCCGGCTCCCCTGCAGCCAACGGCTGCCAACCAAGTCGCGGGGCCGCCAGACACTCCCGGCGACACACCCGCATACCTCACCAACGTCGAAACCATCCATGTTTCATGGCACAAACTCCTGGCCACCCTGCTCTACAACATCTGCCATCCATCACACATTTCTGAACGGCATGCACAGGGTCGCACAACCACGCGTCAATTCCATGTCAGACAAGTCTGAAAATCTATGAACAAATGCCGAATTCTTGACTCAACTCACGTTTTCACGTCAGTGAATATGAATCTACGTCACAAATTTAACGACGTGAATTAGACGTTAAGCATGGGAACGTCGACTTTCGGCAGCAGCCGCGAGGTGAAGTAGCGATCCTTGTAGTAGCGGATCTTGTCGCATTTCACCGGATGCGGTATGCCCTCGTACAGGAACACTTCCTTGTCCGGTCCCATCGCCTTCAGCTCCTGCGGCAGCATCAGTGCCCGCCGCTCCTCGGTGAAGCTGTGGGTCTTCTCGCGGGCGTGCGTGACGTTCTTCTTGCGGATGGTGGTGTAGCCCAGCATGTCCGAATAGTCGTTGGCGTCCTGCTGCTCGCGCGGCGCGTACAGGATCTGCAGCGCGTGGTTGGTGATGATCGTGCGCGAGACTTCCCGGCCGTAGGTGGCATCGAGCTGGGACATGCTCTGGATGATCGGCAGCAGGCGGATGTTGTAACCGGCCATGTAGGACACCGCCGAGGCGATGATCTCGACCTTGCCGATCGAGGTGAATTCGTCCATCAGCAGCAGGCACTGGTACTTCAGGTCCGGGTTGGACTTGGGCAGTTCCTTGGTGTTGAGGTTGATCAGCTGGCTGAAGAACAGGTTGATGATCAGCCGGCTCTCGGCCAGCTTGTTCGGCTGGATGCCGATGTAGATGGTCATCTTCTTCTTGCGCACGTCGGTCAGCAGGAAGTCGTTGCTGCTGGTGGCCTTGTCCAGCACCGGGTTGATCCAGGGATTGAGCGGTTCCTTGAAGGTGCCCAGGATCGAGGCGAAGGTCTCGTCGGCCTGGGACAGCATGTTGGCGAACGCCGAACGCGCGTTGCCACTGAGGAACGCACGCTCCGACAAGGCCTTGAGGTACTTCTTCAGATCGGTGCCATCGCCGGATGACAACCGGTAGACAGAACCCAGCGTCGGCGTGCCCGAGCCGCCCGGGAAGCCACTGCTGCGCTCGTCGTCCCAGTTTTCGAACAGATACAGGGTGAAGGCCATGAACGCGTTGCGCGCCTGGCTGACCCAGAACTTCTGGTCCTCGGCGCCGTCCGGATACAGCATCGCGGCGATGCTCATCAGGTCCGACACCCGGAATGCCGGATCATCGGAGACATAGCTGAGCGGGTTCCAGCGGTGCGTGCGCCGATCCTCGGCGAAGGGATTGAACAGGTAGATCTCCTGGCCCTGGCTGGCGCGCCAGCCGCTGGTCAGGTCGAAGTTCTCCTGCTTGATGTCCAGCACCACCAGCGATTCGCCGTATTCCAGCAGGTTAGGGATGACCACGCCCACGCCCTTGCCTGAACGGGTGGGTGCCGCAAGAATCACGAACTGCTGGCCATCCAGCCGCACCAGTTTGCCGCCATGGCTGCCGACCACGATGCTCTGGCCGGTCTTCTTGAACATGCCATGCCTGGACAGGTCGGCGCCGGTGGCGAAACGCGCGTCGCCATGCAGCGAGCGCTTGTCCTTCTTCAGCAGCAGCACCAGACCGGTCACCAGCAGGACCAGCAGCGGCAGGCCGAAGCCCACGTAGCCGGCCCACTTGATCTTGCCCACGAACGGCGCAACCTGCGGCTGGCCGATGGCGTGGTAGTACTGGTAGTACGTGTTCCAGGTGAACAGCTTGGTGTCCAACCCCAGGAACAACAGGGTCAGGTAGCCAGAAAACACGAAACCAAGCAGCAGGGTCGCCAGCGTGACGATGGCGATGAGCAGATACTTCTTACTGGGCAACACCCGAATCCTCCATGATGCGCACGAGGGCGCGACGGCCTAGCGGCGGCGCCAGCGCGACGCCTTCTTCCGCAGGTTGTTTTCGTTCTCCAGCCCGGGCTCTTCGCCCTCTTCACGCACCCGCTGCAACAGCAGTTGGCGCGCTTCGGCCAGTGACACCAGGTCGGTCAGACGATCCCCATCGTCGGCGACGACCGCATGGCCGACCACATCGCCCGGAGCGTACACCGGCTCGTAGGACACTGCTACCAGCTGATAGCGGCCACGGGTTTCCAGCACATGCCTGAATTCCTGCATCGCATTCCTCCTTGTCGGGGCAACACTGCGTCCCCTGCCCCGCCATGATGCCCATCGCAGTGTCATCGGCGTATGCACAAGCGCTACGGTTTCTGCGCGAAACTGTCTGCGGATATCCAAGGAGACTGCAATGGACTGGGTAGCACTTGCACGCACGCTGGCCACTGAGGCCCACACGGGCCAGACGGACAAGGCCGGCCAGCCTTACATCTGCCATGTGGCGCGGGTGGCGGCCGCGGTGCGCGGCGACGATGACGCCGAAGTGGTGGCCTGGCTGCATGACGTAGCCGAAGACTGCCCGGCGTTTGCCGCACGGATCGAGGTCTTTCCCGCCCCGCTGCGCGAGGCGGTGCACCTGCTCAACCGCGACGCGGCCCCCGACGCGGACAGCTACTACGCGCGCATTGCCGCCCACCCGCTGGCACTGAAGGTGAAGCAGGCCGATCTGGATGACAACGCCGATCCGCAGCGCCTGGCGATGCTCGACGCGGCGACGGCCGGGCGCCTGCGCGGCAAGTATGCGCACGCCCGGGCAGCGCTGGGCATCTGATCGCGCCGCGCGGTGGCCGGTGGGCGAACGTGTCACCGATCAAACGCTGATTTACCCTGAGTGCTGCTGCCCTTGTTGCGGTGCAGCAGTACAATGACCGGCTCCCCGCCCCCATCGCGCCCCGCATGAGCCCCAACTCTTCCCTGGCTGCGCGGCTGACGCCCCGTCAGCGCACCCTGATCATCCTTGCCCTGTCGCTGGGCGGCTTCGCCATCGGCACCAGTGAATTCGCCAGCATGGGCCTGATGCTGGAGATCAGCCGCGGCCTGTCGATTTCCGAAACCCAGGTCGGCCACCTGATCAGCGCCTACGCCATCGGCGTGGTCGTCGGCGCCCCGATCCTCGCCTTCGTCGGCGCCAGCTTCCCTCGCCGCAAGCTGCTGCTGGCACTGATGGGCTTCTATGCCGTCGGCAACCTGGCCAGCGCACTGGCGCCGAACTACGGCACGATGCTCATTGCGCGTTTCGTCGCCGGCCTGCCGCATGGCGCCTACTTCGGCGTGGCGATGCTGGTTGCCGCCGCGATCAGCCCGGCCGGCCAGCGCGGCCAGGCGATGTCGCGCGTGTTGCTGGGCCTGTCGATCGCGATCCTGGTCGGCAATCCGCTGACCACCTGGCTGGGCCAGCAGCTGAGCTGGCGCACCGCCTTTGCCCTGGTCAGCGTGCTGGCCATCGCCACCGTGGCGATGATCGCGCGCTTCCTGTTGCCGGACCCGGACGAGGTCCGTACCTCGCCGATGCGCGAACTGCGCGCCTTCAACACCACCCAGGTGTGGCTGGCGCTGGCGATCGGCGCCGTTGGCTTCGCTGGTATGTTCTGCGTGTTCACCTACCTGGCACCGACCCTGGTGCAGGTCACCGGCGTGGCCGAATCGTGGATGCCGCTGGCGGTGGGCGTGTTCGGCATCGGCGCGATCATCGGCAACATCGCCGGTGGCTGGCTGGTGGACAAGTTCCACTTCAAGGCCGCCGCCGTGGTGCTGCTGTGGTCGATCGTGATGCTGCTGCTGTATCCGCTGGCCGCGCAGTCGGTGTGGACGATCGGTCCGATGATCATCACCGTCGGCACCATGGGCGCGCTGGCGGCGGTGCTGCAGACGCGCCTGATGGACGTGGCCGGCGAAGCACAGACCCTGGCCGCCGCCTCCAACCATGCCGCCTTCAATACCGCCAATGCGCTGGGGCCGTGGCTGGGCGGCATGGCGATCAGTGCCGGCTTCAGCCCGGCCAGCACCGGCTATGTCGGTGCCGCCACCGCCATCGGCGGCCTGCTGCTGTGGTGCGTGGCGGTGATGCTGGACAGGAAGCGCAAGACAGCCGGCGTGGGCAGTCACTGACCTTCGCGCCGGATCGTCAGCTGCTGCCCGCGCGGCGGCGGCGATCCGGCCGCAGCAACGCCGTATCGCCGGCCGCAAGTGTCGGGCGCGCCAGCTCACCGCGCTTGACGCGCTCCAGCACCCGCCGCGAGTTGGCCGCGCAGTCGATGCCCTCCGGCCGCGCCTGGATGTCCTCGATCAGGGCCAGCAGGTGCGCCCGGCTCTCTGCCAGCCGCAACTGCAGCGCCTCGATGTCGGCCACCTTCTGCTGCAGCATCGAGATCAACGCGTCGTGCTGCCACTGGCCCATGTCCGGTGGCAGCAAGGCGCGTATCTCCTCCAGGCTGAAGCCGGCGCGCTGCGCACCGGTAATCAGCTCCAGCAGCAGCACCGCCTGCTCCGGGTAGTCGCGGTAGCCGTTGGCCTGCCGCTGGACGACCAGCAACCCTGCCTCCTCATAGAAGCGGATGCGTGACGCCGCCAGGCCCGTGCGGCGGGCCAGCTCACCGATCTTCATCTGCCTGAATCCTCGACATCGGAACCCATTGACCTTCAATAAAACTTGAAGGTTAGCGTAGCGCCATTCCCCTGTCCTGGAGCTGTCCCATGTCGCTGTTCTCGCCCCTGGCGCTGCCTTCCGGCGCCCTCATCCGCAACCGCATCGCCAAGGCGGCGATGGAGGAGAACATGGCCGACGCCGACCACGCCCCCTCCGAAGCGCTGCTGCAGTTGTACCAGCGCTGGGCCGACGGCGGCGCCGGACTGATCATCACCGGCAACGTGATGGTCGATGGCCGCGCCATGACCGGCCCCGGCGGCGTGGTGCTGGAGGACGATCGCCACCTGGAGCGTTTCATCGCCTGGGCCGACGCCGCGCGCTCGCGCGGGGTGCAGATGTGGATGCAGATCAACCACCCCGGGCGGCAGATGCCGGCCGCGCTCGGCCAGCCGGCATTGGCGCCTTCGGCGGTCCCCTTGGACATGGGCGCACTGTCCAAACAGTTCGCGCCGCCGCGGGCGATGACCGAGGCGGATATTGAAGACGTGATCGCTCGCTTCATCCGCAGTGCCGAGCTGGCCGAGCGCGCCGGTTTCAGCGGCGTGGAGATCCATGCCGCGCACGGCTACCTGCTCAGCCAGTTCCTGTCGCCGCTGTCGAACCGCCGCGATGACCGCTGGGGTGGCAGCCTGCAGAACCGTGCGCGCCTGCTGCTGGAGATCGTGCAGGGTGTGCGCGCGACGGTGGCGCCCACGTTCGTGGTGGCGGTGAAGCTCAACTCCGCCGATTTCCAGCGCGGCGGCTTCTCGCCCGAGGACGCGCGCGAAGTGGTCGAGATGCTGGCGCCCCTCGGCGTGGATCTGGTCGAACTGTCCGGCGGCAGCTATGAAGCACCGGCCATGACCGGCGCCGCACGCGACGAACGCAGCGTGGCCCGCGAAGCGTACTTCCTCGAATTAGCGCGCGAGATCGCCAAGGTGGCAACGATGCCGCTGATGGTCACCGGCGGCATCCGCCGCCGCGAAGTGGCAGAGCAGGTGCTGGCCAGCGGCGTGGCCATGGTCGGCATCGCCACCGCGCTGGCGATCGAGCCGGATCTGCCGCAGCACTGGCAGCAGGGCCGCGATCCGGTGCCGACACTGCGCAACATCAACTGGCGCAGCAAGCCGCTGGCGGCCAGTGCGCACATGGCCGCAGTGAAGTATCAGCTGGGCCGGTTGAGCCGGCGCCGCCCCACCGCACCCACCGTTTCACCGGTATGGGCCCTGCTGCTGGCACAGGCGGCCGCAAAGTGTCGGACCCGCCGCTACCGGCGCTGGATCGGCGCCCGCGCCCTCGCACACTGAGCCGCGCGGTCTTCTCATCGCCGCAGCGATGCTCCACCATCTGCAGGATCGGCGGCAGTTCCGCCGCCGGTCGCAGCATGGAGACGGAACCCACGTGGCAGCTGGATCGACCAGGAACCGGGAGAAGCTGCTCGATGACCTGCTCTCGCTGGGCCGTAACTGGGCGCTGGCGATCGCCATCGCAGGTGCCGGGGCAGCAGTTCACTACAGCGAGTCGGTGTACGAAGCAGGACTCTGGCGAGGCCTGCTGCCTACCATCTGCTTCCTGGTCGCGATCATCTGGATCGTGCTCAGCATCATCCGCTTCGACCTGACCCTCCAGCAGCACTTCGAGCGCAAGCGCACGCGCTGGCTCAGCCGCCTGCTCTATGTCGTGCTGCTGGGTACCGGCATCACCGCCGTGTTCTTCGTGACCGAACTGGCGTCCAACAACCACATCGCAAGGATGTGCGACGCCGTGGCCAACGAACCGGCCAGCCGGATCCACCGGTCCGCCGAGTGCCAGCGCCTGTACCAGCATCGGGCGGCGTACCGGCAGCGGTTGGAATCGGCCGAGGGCGAGTTCGACTGAGCAGATGCATGGGCGAAGGCGCGCGAAGACGCACATGGAAGTCCAGCGAGGGCGGATTCGGAATAGTTGTATGGACTTCATTGCAACGCGACGCCACGCTTTCTTGCCGGAAAGCCGTGATCGAACGCAGTCCATGAAGTCACCCACCGCCCGCTCCCGTCTCCCCGCCCGCCCGCGGAAAATCGGCAGCGAAGTACGCATCTTCAGGCGCTATCACCAGTACGCCATCGTTGCCGCCGGAGCCGGACCACTGGCAATACTCCTGGTCGCCGTCGCGCCCGAACTTGGGCCGCTTCCGGCACTGGGCGCGGCAGCGATTTTCACGCTGTCGCCGCTGATCCTCGGCTTCGTTGTCTATTCCCCACAACGGGACCGGGTGGTACTGGAACAGGATCGTCTGGTATTCCAGCACCGTCCTCCTCTCCCGTTCAAGCAGATCCGGTCCTACAACCTGGACGATCATGTCGATCTGATCCTGATCGATGGACCGAGCGTGCTGCTGCAGCGCACACGGGCATCGATGCATGATTTCCCAACCTTCCGGGACGCACTGGCAGAGGCGCTCGCAGATCGGCCCGCCAACGCTGCCGCGGCTCCGCAACGTCGCCATTTCTTCGGTGCCTGGCCCGCACGCGTTTGGGGTGCGGGCCTGTTGCTGGCGACGGCGGCACTGGTGATCACGGGCGTACTGCATGGCTGGCCGTTGTACAAAGCACCGATGCTTGGGATCGCGCCCGCGGTGGGCATTGGGCTATTGCTGTCGCGCCGCCGTCACTGATCGCGCCGTCGGCGAAGTACACATGGCGTGGATGTGTATTCGGGCACAGTACGCGCGCCGCTCACGCTTGGAACCATCCAGCCACCATGCTCCACGCGCCTGCCCCCGCACATCACGATGCCATCGCCCTGCAGGCGGGCGTGCTCGGCAGCGTGTTGGGCGTGGCTCTGTACAAGGCCATCGCGTTGTCGGCGCTGGCGACCGGATCCTTGATCGTGATCGGGCTGTGGCTGCTGGCCTGCGCGCTGCTGGCTGCCTGGGCACTGGCCGCCTGCCTGGCCTGCCTTGCGCTGAGCCGGCGCGTATTCGTGCTGATGCTGGCGCTGAGCATGATCCTGATGATCTGCGTCGCCTGACAGCAGCAGGCGCCGGACTATCGCGCATCTGTTACAGAATAACAAGTGCGGTTGGACGGATTGCTCGTGCCCGGGGTCACGGATTTGAATTCCATGGCCAGCCCGGCACCACCCGAGACCTCCCCATGATCCTGCAGCCCCTGCTTCGCGCTTCCCTCACCGCCATTGCCCTGGCCACGCTCAGCGCCTGTGCCACGTATGACGACAGCAACATGCACCAGGCCTGCCAGGAGTCGCCGCATCTGAAGGACCTGCCGCCCGAAGTGGCTGCCCGCGAGAGCCGCTGCAACAAGAGCATGGAAGTGTGGTCGAGCGAGCGCAAGGGCAGTGACAGGCCGATCGACCTGAGCGGCAAGAAGAAGGATCTCTGAGCCGCCGGGCATCTTGATCGTTCCAATGCATGCGGATGACCAGCCCGTCACGATCGGGGGGGCAGGATAAGGCCTCCCCATCACGACGACTTTCCCGATGCCGGCCACTGGTCACCCTGTCATCCATGCCTTTGAAGCTGTGTTCGACCTGTCTGGCGGGGTGGAGCGCATTACGGCGCTCACTGTCATCTGCCGGCATTGCTCTGAAACCCGCTCGGCCAGCGAAGACAATCTGGTCCAGCTGCCGGGCGGCGCCTTGTTCCGCTGCGACGGATGCGGCAGTCATCAGGCGGTGAGCCATGCGCGGGTTGCCGATTGGCAGGTGAATTCGCTTCTGGGTGTCTGAGGCTGCAATACGACGGTGCCACGACGCAGGCCGTTGGCGCAGGGATGATGGTGCAGTCAGAGGCCGCCCCGTGAGCCACCTCGTGCGCCGCGCAGGGCCGATGACAGCCAGGGCAAAGGAGCTGTGCAGGGCGCAATGACATCACCTCGGCTAAGCTGCGGCACCTTTCTTCGCGCACGGCCATGCATCCCTTCCCCCTTCCTGTCTCGGCACCCGATCAACTCGCCTACCGACTGCTGCAGGACAGCGACTGGGCCCGTTCCGCCGACGCGACCAACGCTCCTCCCGAACTTCGCGCTCTGCTGGCGATGATCCTCGATTCTCCGGAGCCGCTGTGGATCGCATGGGGCCGCGACAACAAGGCGTTCTTCTTCAACGATGCCTACCTGCCGCTGCTGGGCGGCAAGCTGCACGGCGCCATGGGCAGCCGATTGGAAGACGTCTGGGCGGACGTCTGGGCCGACGTCGTCGATGCTGTCAACGACGCCTTCGGCGGTACAAGCCGCAGTTTCAAGAACATGCCGTTGATGATGGACCGTGATGGCACGTTGCGCGAGACATTCTGGACGTTCTCCTACTCGCCGCTGCGTGCCGGTTGCGGAGGCGTGGCCGGCATCATCTGCATGGTCAGCGAGCAGACCGAACGGGTGATCGAACGCGACCGGCACACCCGCCAGGTAGCGGCCATCACCGAGCAGGCACGCGAGGCCCATCTTGAACTGGTACGCGCCCGCGAACAGCTGCGGCAGTCGCAGAAGCTGGAGGCCATCGGCCAGCTGACCGGCGGCGTTGCCCACGACTTCAACAATCTGCTTCAGGTCATCACCGGCTCCGTAGACATGCTGCTGCATACCTGGCCGGCCGAAGATGCGCGCCTGCGCTATGTACAGGCGATCGAAACCGCCGCTGACCGCGCCACTCGCCTGACCGCCCAGCTTCTGGCGTTCTCGCGCAGGCAGAGCCTGTCGCCGCAGGTATTCGACCTCTGCGAGAGCGTACGCGCGCTTTCAGACATCATCACCACAGTGCTGGGTGCACGCATCTCCGTGTCGGTGAACCTGCCCGACGCCCCGTTGCCGGTGCTGCTGGACCGGACCCAGCTCGACACCGCACTGATCAACATCGCGGTGAACGCGCGCGACGCCATCGACGGCCACGGCAAGGTGACGATCGATGTGGAACAGCTGACATCGGTGCCTTCCGTGCGGTTCGCGGCGCCGATGAAAGGCAACTTCGCTGCGATCAGCGTCAGCGACACCGGTGCCGGTATCGATCCGTCCGTGGTGGACCGGATCTTCGAGCCATTCTTCACCACCAAGGGAGTGGGCGCGGGCACCGGGCTTGGCCTCAGCCAGGTGTTCGGCTTCGTCAAGCAGTCCGAGGGCGAAGTGGACGTACAGAGCCAGGCCGGTGTCGGTACGCGCTTCACGCTGTATCTGCCGCTGGCGCAGGCTAACGCCTCCATCGAGCTGCCGACCGCGCAACCGGGATTGCTGCATGGTCACGGATTGTGCGTGCTGGTGGTGGAAGACAATGTGGATGTGGCCGAATTTGCAGTCGGTGCGCTGCGCGAGCTTGAGTACAACGTCGTACTCGCGCGCAATGCCGACGAAGCACTGGCGGAGCTCGAGCGCGACGCTGCGCGTTTCCACGTGGTGTTCAGCGACGTGGTCATGCCCGGGACCAATGGGCTGGATCTGGCCCGCACCATCCGCAGCCGCCTGCCCGATCTTCCGATCATTCTCACCAGTGGCTACAGCGAACTGCTGGCCCGCGATCCAGGCCACGGTTTCACGCTGCTGCGCAAGCCCTACTCACTGAAGCAGCTGGCCTTGGTGATGACCGAGGCCAGCTGTCGCTCGCAGACGATGGTGACTGCGCATTAGCGGGCAGATCACCGGATCGGACCGGTCCAGGAAGCAAGCGCTGAATCAAGGCCGGACATATCCCCCCGTGTGCCACAGACCCAGGCAACGATGCCATCCGGGCGCACCAGCACCGCCCCCAGGCCCGATGTCGCATCCCCAGTATCTGCGGCGCAGGCGATGGAAGGCTGCCAGCGTTGGCCATGCTGCGGCGGCGAAGACGCCGGGTCGAAAACAAGCAGCGCCCCCTGCCCCGCTCTCAGCAGTTCGCCCAGGCGGCGGCCATCGACCAACCGGAAATCCGGCGCGTCCCTGCCGACCAGCGGGTGGTCTCCGTCAAGATCCAGCTGCTGCGAAACACCCCAGATCCGCTCGGCCAGATACGTGGCCCCATCGCGGGTGCCGGCCAGGTCGGCCATGATCGCTGCCAGTGCGCGCGAACCGGGCCCGGGTCGCATCAGCGCAACCTGCGCGCGCGACCAGTCCAGCACCTTGGCACCCACCGGATGGCGCTCAGCCTGATAGCTGTCCAGCAGCGCCTCATCGGCCTTGCCCAGCGCCACGGCGGCCAGCTTCCAACCGAGGTTCATCGCATCGCCGATGCCGAGGTTCAGTCCCTGGCCGCCCAACGGCGAATGCATGTGCGCGGCATCACCTGCCAACAGCACACGTCCGCTGCGATAGGCCGTCGCCTGGCGCGCAGCATCGGTCCATGTCGTGGCCAGGTGCAATGCAGTGATCGTTGCCTCGCGGCCAGACACCCGCCGCAGCAACGCTTGCGCGGTGAGCCGGTCCAGTGGCGTGCGATGGCCGGCGCCACCATCGAAATCGGCCAGCGCCAGCATGCCTGGCGGGTTGAAATTGCACATCCCGTGATCGGTGAACTGTCGGCCTGGTGTGAGTACACACCCATCTGCCAGTTCGACCAGCAGCGTGTAACCGGTGAACTCTGGCCCGGTTCCAGCGAAGAGGAAGCCCGATTGTTTGCGTACCGTGCTGCGGGCCCCATCACAACCGACCAGCCAGCGGCCGTGGACCCTGCCGGAGCCGGTGTGCACGGCAACCTGCGCCTCGTGCGCATCCACCGCCTGTACCGCACGCCCGCGTTCGATGCGCACGCCCAGCGCAGCCGCACGTTCGGCAAACACCGCTTCCAGGGCCTGCAACTCCACCGCCATCTGGGTGCCCACCGGTGTCGGCAGGCGCCAGCTCCAGCGCGCCTGGTCCACATCGTCCAGTGCAAATGGAATACCCGCGAAGTGCCCACCCAGCGCACGCGGCTGCGCCAGCCAATGGGCGGTGCCGGGCGGCGGCGCACCCTTGTCGGGCTTGAGCACCTGCGTCGCGGCGACCGCGTCCAACAGGCCGCGCCGATCCAGTGCCTCCAGCGTGGGGGCGTTGAGGCCGCGCAGCCCGAATGGCAGGCGCTTCAACGGCGAACCGGCGGACCCGGCCTGCTCCAGCACCAGCACCGAACACCCGGCCAGGGCCAGTTCGCAGGACAGGAACAGGCCAACCGGGCCAGCACCGGCAATGACGACGTCGTACAGCATCGAGATTCCTTGTGAGCGCCAGGTCGGCGCTCTGGCGGGTCAAATGTTACACTCGGTGTACGTTTCCACAAGTGAACCGCCCATGACCCCGCCTCCTGGCCGCCGCGAACAACGCAAGGCCGTGACCCGACAAACGATTTCGGACGTCGCCACCGAGCTGATCATCCGGCGCGGCTTCGAGGCCGTCTCCATGTCCGAGATCGCCGAAGCCGCGGGCGTCTCACGCAAGACGGTCTTCAACTACTTCGCCAGCAAGGAAGACCTGGTGTTCGACCGGGATGAGGAGGCGCGCACGCTGCTGCGCGAGGGCATGATGGCGCGCAGCGGCCTGACCCCGCTCGCGGCCTTCCAGTCGCTCGTTCGTGAGCTGCTGGAGGCTGGCCATCCGCTGCTGCGCATCAATGCCGGCGCTGTCGCGTTCTGGGGCACCGTGGCGGAGAGCCCGGTACTGGTCGCGCACGCGCGACGGCTGCAGGCGCAGTTGACTGACGATCTGGCGCGATTGATGGCCCACGCTGTCGGCCGGCCCGAACATGACGCCGAAGCGCGACTGGGCGCGGCCATGCTGCTGGCGTCGATGGTGGCGGCCTATGAGAAAGGACTGGCAAGCCAGCTGCAGGGCGAGGACCCGCGTGAGGCCATGCGGCAGCTGATCGTGCGCGGTGCCGCCGGGGTACTGGTGGCCTTGGCGGGCACCCCGTATACGGACCCCGGCGCGCGTCCATAGCGCATCCGGGGAATAGGCGTCGAAGTATCGCAAATGCTAATCTTTCTCATTTGCAGACACGTGACCCTCCCCAATGCCCCTGCCCATGCCCCTGCAACGCACCCTGTGCCTGGCGCTGACCCTGCACGTGGCGACCCTTGCGCATGCAGCTGAGTCCTCCGCTGCCGCACCCAAGGATCTGGACAAGGTCGAAGTCCGCGGACGCGCACAGACACTGTATCGGGTAGACGATGCTGCGGTCGGCACCCGCACCGATACCCCCCTGGAGCTGGTCCCACAGTCGATCCAGGTCATCCCGCGTGAACTGATCGACGACCAGGCCGCGCGCCAGGTGACCGACCTCTATCGCAGCATCAGCGGCATCAGCTATTTCAGCTATGCCGGGGTGACCCTGCGCGGCTTCCGCCAGGAGAACGTGCTGTATGACGGCCTGCGCGGCGACCCGTACGCAGGATTTTCGGTGCCGCAGCTGTTCAACATCGAGCGCGTGGAAGTGCTGAAGGGGCCGGCAGGCGCACTGTATGGCGGGGGTGATGCGGGCGGTGTCATCAACTACGTGACCCGCAAGCCGAAAGCCAGCGACGAACGCCGCATCGAGGTCCAGCTCGGCGACAAGGACTTCCGTGCCGGATCGATCGAGGGTACCGGGCCGTTGAATGCCGCCGGCAGCGTACGCTATCGCGCCGGGCTCTATGCCGACAGTGAACAGGGCGTGCGCTGGAACACCGACAGCGAGAGCGTGATCGGCGACGCCTCGCTGGCCTTCGACGTTGGCCAGACCGGCGAGCTGGTGCTGCAGTTCACCGACATCACCCAGAACCTTGGCGGCAACCGCCTGCGTGGCGTGCCGGTCAACGATGCAGGCACGTTCCTGACCGACCGCCGCTGGAACCACAACGAGGCCAGTGATTTCCTCGACATGCGCGCCAAGGTGGCGCTGGCGCAGTACCGCTTCGCGCCGCTCGATTCTCTGGACCTGGACTTCGCCGCCCGCTGGTTCAGCAACAGCGAACACCAGATGTACCACGAGCCGATGGGCCTGATCGATCGCGACCGCGATGGCGTGGCCGAGTGGATGACCCGCCAGCTGCGCAACCAGATCCGCGACAACGAAGCATTCACTGCCAACGGCAATGCCGTCTGGCGGGTGACCACCGGCGCGGTTGAGCACAAGGTGCTGTTCGGTGCGGACGTGTACCAGCTGGATGCGGATTTCACTGCACAGACCGCCAACAGCGCTGACCTTGCACGTGGTGCGGGGCCGGTGCGCGGCATCGACCTGTTCAATCCCGTGTACGGCGCCAGTACCTGGCACGACTACAACCTGGCGGCCCTGCCCTGGCGCAGCACATCCACCCGCAGCAAGCGCCATGGCGGCTACCTGCAGGACGAACTGGCACTGGGCCCGCGCTGGCATGTGCTGGCCGGGGTGCGCTGGGATGGCTTCAAGGATGAGGATCGCATCACTGGCAACAGTGTGGATGGCAACGATCTCAGCTGGCGGCTGGGCAGCACGTTCACCGTGCGTGAGGGCCTGAACGTCTACGCCAACGTCGCCAGTGGTTTCGTGCCGCAGAGTGCCGCCAACCAGAACCCGGCCGCTGGGGGACCGTTCGATGCCGAGCGCAGCAAGCAGTGGGAAGTAGGCATGAAGTCGCTGCTGGCCGACCGTGTGGCCTTGAACATGGCGGTCTACCGGATCGACCGCAGCAACATCGTGCAGGCCACCGGCGAGGTGATCGGTGGCGTGAACCAGTTGGCCGCGCTGGGCCTGGTACGCAGCACCGGCATGGAGCTTGACCTGCTGGCCGACCTCAGCGAGCGCTGGGTGCTGAATCTGACGTACGCCTACAACGATGCGCGGGTGAAGGACGCCGGCCCGAATGGCATCACCAACGCCTCCGGTGACCGATTCGCCAATGCGCCGCGCAACAAGCTGGGATTGTGGACGCGTTATGACCTGCCGGCGATCAACTCCGCCATCGGTTTTGGCGCGGATCACGTCGGCGAGCGCGTCAGCCTGGATGGGCAGACCGTCAAGGCCTACACCGTGTTCGACATGAGCTGGAAGACCACGTGGAGGCAGTGGCAGTTCCAGGCCAACGTCAAGAACCTGTTCGACAAAGTGTATGCGGCCAGTGGCTTCATTGAACGCAACGGGCATTTCCCCGGCGATCCACGGCGGGTGTATGTGCAGGCGGCCTACAGCTTCTGACCGGAAGCACGTGTAGCGCTGATCCACTGCCGGCAAGCAGATCGTTGCCTGGCACTGATCCACGCGTGTCCGAAACCGTCGGCACTTCCAGTCACTTGTGCACGATCTCCTCCGCCTGTAGCGTTGCCGTTGCCCAAGGAGGGCTATCAACGGAGTGAAGCATGAAGATTGGATTCAAGCTGTCTGTTGCTATTGCGGCTGCTGCACTGACCTTGGGAATCGGCAGTGCCTCCGCGCAGTCCCGCTGTACCCCTTGCTACACCGCGTATGACGCGTGCTTGGCGGCGGGTAATGGCGAGAAGGTCTGTTACCCGGCGTTTGCTCGTTGCCTGCGGAACAGCGGCTGCACCATCCCGTAAGTCACGCACTGCCGTGATGCGTGCCGGCCCCCATTTCGGGGGCTGGCATTGGCTGGCAGGCGCTGCGCCTCACTACTGAAAAGGTTCCATATGCGACTGACGGTGTGATTTCATCCCATCCGCATCGCATGGTTCTCGCGCGCCTGCACATCAATTTCCTGCTGGCGTTGCCCGGCAGTCTGCTGGCGCTCCAGGTCGACCGCTTTCATCTGCTGCAACGACTGCGCAACCGGCGTCTGTACTGCTATATCCGTGGGCATTGAAACGCGCAGGTGGGCGGGGTCGGTCATCTCGCCCTGCACCACGAACACGTTCCGCCCTGCGGGAGCGTCGGCCGTCTGGGCACTCAGCAGCACGTGATCGGCGCGTTCAAGCTGGTTGCGGCGGGCCAAGGCCATCACGCTCGCCACAAGACGCTCGCTGTTCTCATCGTGGGTACGTCCCGCGCTGGCATCGATCGCGGCCACGCCTTCGCGCACCTGCTGCAGCAATGTGTACTCACGGTGGCCAGGACCAATGTCGGCCAGACGGGTCGGCGCCTGTGAGGGATCCGGCACGTCGTCCACCGCTGCGGTCAGCGGGCTGCGGGTAATGGTCCGATACGGGTCGTCCGGGTGGAACTGGGTTCGCTTCTCCAGGCGCTCCAGACGAACCTCGCGCGCGTCGTTGAGTTCGGCGATACGTGAGGGATCGGTGATCTCGCGCAGCGACATGTGACCGCCGCCCGCACTGATGCTGGCCCATTTCCTGTCCGCCTCGAAGTACATCGCGTAGTAGCTGTTGCCACCGATGACGTTCGGATCGACCGCCGAGCGCCCTTCCAGGGCCTGGGTGGCTTCCAGCACGCTCAACCGGGTGAGGTACTGGCCGCCTTTCGTCCATCCCATCTGGCTGATGGCATCGACGCTGGTGTTGCCTACACGCGGGCCTCCGGCGTAGTCATTGTTGAGCATGTTGGTCCAGATCTGTTCCAGCTTCTCGGGGCCGCTCTTCTGCTCAGCCGCCTGCAGCAACACGCGCGGCGTCCAGCAGTTGGGATCGAGTTCATGCCGTTCAAATGCACGGTCGTGAGCCAGCATTACATCCTTGCCGGGAAGATTCAGTGCCAGGTCTGGGCGGCCCTGCTCCATCCAGTACAGGCGTCGCTCCAGGTCCTGGCGCAGAAGCGTCTGCCCAAACATCTCCCATTGGCGCTCGCTCAGCTGCGCATCGGGAAAGCCGGAGCCCTTGCCCTCCTGATCACGGGCGTAATCCTGCGCGTAGCTGTTTGCAACGCGGCCTGGCAGGCTGTCGTTGCGAACAACACCCAGCGCAAGCGTGCCATAGCCATCCGCATCTGGCAGCTGCGACAGATAGTTCCAGTACAACTCGCGGTTTCCGGCCTTGGCATAGCTGGCCAGAATCTTGAGATTCTCTTGCGTCAATCCACTCATAGCCTGCTCCTGAATGCATTCACTACCGGACGCGGGAGCGCGCGAGAACATCCCGCACCGCATCTTCCATCCGCTTCCAGTCCGCCAGGAAGGCCCGCTTGTAGTTCAGCGAGATGGAAAGCTTGTTCTCCACATCCGAGAAATAGTGGAAGCACCCCGCGGCGGCTTGTCCTTGCTCACTGATGACCTGATCGCCCTGCAGGCGAACGCCATCCCCCCGGAACGCCGTGCTTTCGCATTTGATGAATGTGGCCAGGCCGCCGTTGGGAGCGCGCGCGATGTACCAGTCATCTTCAAAGGCAGGATTGCGCGTGGGCGGTTTTCCATAGCGTGCTTCGTATTCCTTCGAGAAAACCCCCATCCTCGTTTCATCGATGGCGTAAGGCGTCAGACCCATGACGTCGGGCCGCGCAATACGCAGATCGAGCCGATCCCGAGGATCCCCTCGCTCCACCGATCCTTCCTCGGTGGATGCCTGATTAGAGGACAATCGCTCCAATGATGTTTCGATTGGCGCGCGATCGATGTAATCGATCGCCACAGCAATCTCCTTCCGGAAATCATTCGTACGCGGATTCGCCCGCGCACCCGGCGCCGTCGGCTTCATGTCCGGCCACTCGATGACCAGCGTCACGCCCTCGCCCGGCCACGGTGCGATCTGGCTGTCCAGGTAGTTGGCTGGAATGCGGAAGGTATTCGGCCCGAGCTTCACGTCCACGGGCGCATCGGTATAGGTGTGGCCGTTGATCGTGCGGCCGGTCTGGGTTGCGCCGGACATGGCGGGATTCCTTTCGTGTTCGTTGGACGGTGGCCGCGCACAGGCGCCGGCACTCACTGCAACGGCAAGTGCAAGCGTCAGACACCGGCTGGGGGACATCACGTGCATGGGCATTCCATTGCAGGGTTCCAGCGCCACTATAGGCAACCGGGCGTCCACGGAACAGGAACCGCATCGCAGCCCTTCATGAAACCAGGCTGCGCTCCACATACGCTGCCTGCAGTACTGCGGATACTCCTTCGGCACTCCACTCCAGGTCTCAGCCGTTGCTGTCCGTGCCTTTATGGCCGCGATAGGTTTCACCCCACTCGCGCATGGCAAGCAGCACCGGTACCAGCGTGCGACCGAATTCGGAAAGCTCGTACTCCACCTTCGGCGGCACTTCCGGGTACACGTGGCGGATCACCACCCCGTCAGCTTCCAGTTCCCGCAGCTGGCTGGTCAGCATGGACTGGGTGGCGTTGGGCACACGCCGGGTCAGCTCCATGAAACGTCGCTTGCCTGTCATCAGGTGAAACAGAATGATCGGCTTCCACACGCCGCCCATCACCGACAGCGTGACTTCCACCGCGCAACCGCTCTTGCCATCCCAACGCCTGCTACGCATGCATACTCCGGAAAACCATAGTACCTACGGAAATTCATCGTTCTTGTTGCGATAACGGTGCGAGCCTAGCATGGCCCCATTCCTTGAATGTGAGGCCCAGCATGACGTTCAAAGCACTGCTCACCCGCAAGACGAACAACCAGGTTTCGACCGAGCTGGTCGATTTTGATGAAGCCGATCTGATGGACGGCGACGTTCTGGTGGACGTCGAGTACTCCACGCTGAACTACAAGGATGCGCTCGCCCTGACCGGCAAGAGTCCGGTCATCCGGACGTTCCCGCTCATTCCCGGCATCGATCTGGCAGGTGTGGTGCTGGAATCCAGTAGAGCCGACTTCCAGCCAGGCGACCGCGTTGTGCTCAATGGCTGGGACCTGAGCATGGGACATCACGGCGGGCTGGCCCAGCGCGCGCGCGTGCGGGGCGAATGGCTCAACCGGATTCCCGGCAACTTCAGCACCCGCGACGCCATGGCCATCGGTACCGCAGGCTATACCGCCATGCTGTGCGTACTGGCCCTCGAACATGCGGGGCTGACGCCCGAAAAGGGCGATGTGCTGGTGACCGGCGCCAACGGTGGCGTCGGTTCGATCGCGGTGGCGATCCTCTCAAAGCTGGGCTATCGCGTGGTGGCCGCCACCGGGCGCCCGGAACACGCCGAGTATCTGCACAGCCTGGGTGCCGCCGAGATCATCGACCGCGCGCAGCTTTCAGAACCGCGCGAGCGGCCGGTGAGTGCCGAGCGCTGGGCCGGGGTGGTGGATGTGGCCGGTGGCCCTACCCTCGTCAACGCCATTGCCGAGACAAAATACCGAGGCGCCGTGGCCGCCTGCGGTCTGGCGCAGAGTGATGAGCTGCATGGCTCGGTGCTGCCCTTCATTCTCCGCAACGTGACGCTTGCCGGTGTGGATTCGGTGAATGCGCCGCAGGAGGTTCGCCAGCGCGCCTGGGATCGGCTTGCGACTGACCTGGACCCGCAGAAGCTGGAAAGCACCGTGCAGCAGATCGGCCTCGCCGAGGTGCTGGATGTCTATGAGCAGATCATTCCGGGCAAGGTGCGTGGGCGGATTGTGGTGGATGTGAATGCGTGAGCAGATCGTCTGGATCAACTGCATTTGATGCAGCTTCCATGCTACGGCGAATGGTGAAC
Organism: Stenotrophomonas sp. YJH_SMC_25; assembly: GCF_059369595.1. Taxonomy (NCBI): domain Bacteria; kingdom Pseudomonadati; phylum Pseudomonadota; class Gammaproteobacteria; order Lysobacterales; family Lysobacteraceae; genus Stenotrophomonas; species Stenotrophomonas sp. YJH_SMC_25. The sequence goes on from NZ_JCAFSV010000001.1 coordinate 59,548, forward strand.
ATGCAGTGAAACGACGCGGGCGGTGGTGTCCCCAAGCCGCTGCCGCTCGCATACGCTCGGGTTCCCATCGCTGCCTGGACACCCGACATGCCAATGACCGCGTTCGCACTTGCCGCTGCGCTTTCGGGCCTGCCCGACATCACCTGGGAGCGCGAGCGCGCCGAGGATGCGCACCAGCTCATGCTGTGCCAGATCCATCGCGATGCGCTGAAGCAGAACGAGGGCAAGGACGATGCCTATCCGCGTGCCAAAGCGGTCTGCGACCTGCTGGCACGCGAGTACAAGGACAAGTGGGATTTCAATGCGCAGGATGCCCTGGCCGCTTCGGCGGTGGATCTGGACGAGCTGATCCGACGCGGTGATGTGGTGGAAGTACCGCCGACGAAGCAGGAGCGCGCCTACGAGTGATGGCGTGCCCGCGGGCAAGGCCGCACGCATCTTCAAGGGCCCTTATCATGTGGGCCTGGGGGCGCTGTACGCCCCACTGAGGCTTGCGGGGCAGTATCTGGATGTCTATGGAATGGCGCCCTTCGGGCTGGGGCCGACGCTTGACCCGTTCGCCCCATTGGTCGCTGCGGCTTGATGGCGAGTACGTTGAACTCAGTGTCTCCGGCCAGCAGTACCGGCTGCGCGTGGATGATGATCAGCAGGTGCAGGTCCATCGAGGGGTCTTCTGGTCACGGGTCGAACTGCAGACCGGCGATGCTGCCGGGCTGTGCGTGGACGGGCTCCCCAACGGACCAGCGTCCCGGCTTGCGGGGGCCCTGCAGCACCTGCTCTTTGCGCGAACCACGCGTGGACGCAAGGCCCTGTTCGACACGATTCTGGAGCAGATCCAGTCCTGGTTGAGCGACGCGGATGCCCTCATCGATCGTGGCGGTGCCGGCCGCCGCTGGATCACCCATGAGCAGCAGCAGGCGCTGCTGGCGAAGCGCTCAGACCTGCCCCTGCAGCCGCCTGAGCTGGAGCAGCTGTTCCGCGATGAAGACGTGCATGAAGATCTGCATGCGGACAGCCATCGCGCAGCGCTGGACGCCCTGCGCGACTGGAACCTGGATTGGCCCGCTGCCTGGGCCGAAGCCAATGAGGCCATGACCCTGCGCGAGCTGGTGTTGGCCAAGGGCTTCCTGGGCCGTGTCGAGAGCAAGCCGCTGACCGAGGAACAGGCCCGCGCCGTCATCTGCTTCGACAATCGGGTGCAGGTCGTGGCCGCGGCCGGCTCCGGCAAGACCTCCACGATGGTCGCCAAGGCCGCTTATGCCATTGACCGCGGCTTTGTCGAGCCCGAACGCATCGTGATGCTCGCCTTCAACAAGGATGCTGCCAAGGAACTGGAGGAGCGTGCGCAGCGAACCTTCGATCGACTCGGCATGGGCAACACCGTGGTTGAGGCCCGGACCTTCCACGCCCTGGGCCTGGCCATCATCGCCAAGGCCACCGGCCGCAAGCCCGACATCCCCGAATGGGCCATTGACGCCACGCTGGGCTTCAACAAGCTGGCCGAACTGGTGGACGACCTGAAGGATCGCTCGATCCACTTCCGCACCCAGTGGGACATGTTCCGCCTGGTGTTCGGGCGCGACCTGCCGGCATTCGGCGCGGAAATGGAGGCCGATGGCTACGAACGCGATGGCACGCCCTACATCCGCACCCTGCAGGGTGAGCGGGTGAAGAGCCTGGAAGAATGCGTGATCGCCGACTGGCTGTTCTACAACGGCGTGACGTACGACTACGAGCGACGCTACGAGTTCGATACTGCGACAGACACCCACTGCCAGTATCGCCCCAACTTCTATTACCCGCACGCCGGGCTGTATCACGAGCACTTCTCGCTGGATGCGGATGGCCAGGCGCCAGAGCAGCTTCCCGACTACGCCGAAGGTATGCATTGGAAGCGTCAACAGCATGCGGCACGAGGCACCGCCCTTGTTGAAACCACCTCGTTTGGTCTGCGCAGTGGATACGCCCTGCGGGATATGGCGGAGAGGCTTGGCGAGTCCGGTGTCGTACTCGACCCCAACCCCGACCGCGAGCTGCCCGAGCAGGGCGCAAAGCCCATGCCGGACGCGGACCTGATCGGCTTGATGCGCACCTTCATTGCCCATGCCAAGAGCAACTGCCTGACGCTGGACGATATGGCCGAGCGCCTGCGACAGATGCCCGAAGACCAGTTCAAGGAACGGCATCGGCGCTTCCTGGAAATCGCCAGCCCTGTTTTCCAAGCCTGGGACAACGCACTGGCTGACGAGCACGGCATCGATTTCGAAGACATGCTCAACATGGCGGCCGGACTGCTGGAACAGGGCCGCTATGAATCGCCCTACGAACTGGTGATGGCCGACGAATTCCAGGATGCCTCGCGCGCCCGCGCCCGGCTCTGCCGTGCCCTGGTCAGCCGCCCCGGCCGCTATCTGTTTGCGGTGGGCGATGACTGGCAATCGATCAATCGTTTCGCCGGTGCCGACGTTTCGGTGATGACCGGATTCCGCGAGTGGATGGGCCATGGCCAGGTGCTGAAACTGGAGCAGACATTCCGCTGCCCGCAGGCGCTCTGCGATGCGTCCAGCCGCTTCATCAGCCGGAATCCAGCGCAGATTGCCAAGGCGGTTCGTTCTGCCGCACCGGCAATGGGGCCAGTGCTGCAAGCGTTCCAGATGAATCGTCGCGAGGAGCTGCAGGATGGCGTTCGCCAGTACCTTGCGAAGCTGCATCAGCAGTTGCTGTCCGGGGCGGTGCCGCAAGGGCGCAAGGGACGCGTGACGGTCTTCATCCTGGGCCGCTACCGCGCGGACCGCAGCGCGATGCCTTCGGATTGGAAGACAGTCTTCGGCAGCACGATGGACGTGGAGTTCCTCACGGCCCACCGGTCAAAGGGACGCGAGGCGGACTATGTGATCCTGCCAGGCATGGTCAACCGCAGCTTCCCGAGCCTGCGCGCCGATGACCCGGTCCTTTCCCTGGCAATGCCGGAGGGTGATACCTACCCGCTGAGCGAAGAGCGGCGGTTGTTCTATGTGGCGCTGACGCGTGCGCGACGCTCGGTGGCCATGTTCACCCTACAGGGGAAGCGTTCGCCGTTCCTGGACGAGCTGGTGAAGGACGGCGCAGTGGAAGTGACCGCGATTTCAGGCGCGGCCATCCACGAAGAGCGCTGTCCGGTGTGCAAGGTCGGCGTGTTCGTGGACCGCAATGGGCCGCATGGGGCGTTCCGGTCGTGCTCCAGTTACCCGTTGTGCCAAAACAAGCCGAAGGTTGGGCGTTAGGAATGGGCCCGTGGAATCTCTTGCAACCCGCTGTGCGGGCGTTCAAGTGGACCTTGTCCGAAATGCAAAACGCCCCTTCCGGGGCGTTCGCGTTATGGCGGAGAGAGTGGGATTCGAACCCACGGAAGGTTTAACCCTTCGCCGGTTTTCAAGACCGGTGCCTTAAACCGCTCGGCCATCTCTCCGCATCGGCCCAGCCTGCTGGCCGGGCACGCATTCTCGCACGGCCGGGCGATTTGCCCAAGACCCCTACGCCACGTCCATCTGCAACTAATCCGATAGCCTTCCCACGCCCCGGCTGGCTAGAGTGACCAATTCCCTCTAGTTCCACCCGCATGGACAACTCCAGCCTCCTGAACATACGCCCGGGCATGCCTTCAGGCGCCTTGGCCCAACTTCTGGGCGCCCGATGGAAGGAGCCGGATGAACAAGGTCATCTGACTTGCCTGAGCAAGGACGTCTTCGTTCGACTGGATAGCGATCGAGTCATTGGATACGTCATTTTCGCCTGTTCAATGCCCAAGACGGTGCTGGTCGAGGGCCTGCGTACGGGCATGGCCATCGGCGACGCTCTCGCCAACACTCCTCGTCTCGCTGTACTGCCGGAAGAGCCAGAGGACGCATGCGAGGGATGGGCGACCTACGGCTTCATCACGGATGACGGATTGCAGGTGGCCGCGAACGTGAACACGCGGGACAACACGGTAAAGAGCATTCGTCTAGAGAACCCGAACGCCACCTACTGTGAGCCTGCATCGCCCATATTCGATCCGACGTTGACCAAGGCCTTTGACATAGCGCTTGGCCCCCAGCGCGTGCTCCCCAAAGCAGGCCGGGGCAGCGAATGGGCCGGAGGCTGGACGCTGGGCCTTCCTCCAGGCATCACCGCTGAACAATGGCCTTTGAGTTCCAGCAACGGGCACCCGCTGCGGCACGCCTTTACGCTGCACCTGCCCTCGGAGTACCGAACCAAGGGAAATGAGCTGGTTGCTCTCTCCCTGTTCGTCGACGATCAGCAGGAGGAGCTCTGCACCGTCGAGGAAATCGCGAAGTACTTCGCCTCTCCCCTTTCCACAACCCCGCCAGAGGGTAGCGACCTGCTTCCCTTCTGGCAGCATCGCCAGGCCAAGCATGCGCACAGCCACAGCATGGAAGACATCCTTGGAACGCAATTCTGCGCCATCTGGCTTACCCAGCAGGAGTTTGATGGCGAGCTGAGCCTGCCGCCCAAGCTGAATTCAGCCCTGCTGGATGCCCCTCCGAGCTGGATCGGGCAGGACTACGCGAGCTATTTCTACGAGCGATGGCTGTACACCAGGAACGGAAATGCCGTCATCCCGGGCGCAGGAATCGGAGGCGTCTCCAGCGAGGCCGTTGCATTGCCGGTCAGCACAGGCATCCGCGCTGACGATCCCAACGTTGGGAGGTCACCGCGGGAGCGGGAAAGCGAATGCGCCATCAGTGGATACATCGAAGCATTCAGCGAGCGCGGTGAGGAACTGAACCTGAGTCGCTGGGATTCCATTGCTCACCTCGGCGGAACGATGCAGCCCCAGCAGGGCTACCTGAGTTCGGCCCCTACTACCTCGAATTCGAGGAGGGTTTTGGCGGCTTCAATTTCGGTGGCGGCAACGCACAGTTGGATCTGCAGCAGATGAAGATCGACTGGGCGTGCGGATGACACCGTCGCATTGAAGCAAAAAGCCCCGGAACGTCGCCGGGGCTTTTCTTCACGGAAGCGGTGCAGCAGCCCTCAGCCCGCGTCCACCGCCAACGCGCCCAGCGCACTGGCCTTGATCCGCTCCTTGGCCTTTTCACAGGCGCCACCGCAATCCAGGCGCGAGGCTTCCAGCTGCGGCGGCAGGTGCTCGGCCAGGAAGTCGATGAACACGCGTACCGCCGGCAGCAGGCCGCGGCGCGAGGCGAACACGGCGTGGCATACGCCCTGCGGCAGCGACCAGTCCGGCAGCACTACTTCCAGCTCGCCGTTGCGCACGGCGTCGGCGCACACGGTTTCCGGCAGCATGGTGATGCCGAAACCGTCCTTCACCATGCTCTGCAGCAACGGGAAGTCGAAGCCGGCCACGCGCGGCTGCAGGTCGACCCGGCGCACTTCGCCTTCCGGCCCGTGCAGCTCCCAGCGTTGGCGGGCTTCGTCTTCGCTGATGCTGAGGGTGACGTGCTGGGTCAGCTCTTCCGGGTCCTTGGGGCGACCGGCGCGGTCCAGGTACTTCGGGCTGGCCACCAGCAATTCCTGCACCTGGCCGAAGCTGCGCATCACCAGGCTGCCGTCATCGTCCAAGCGCGAACGCACGCGCAGGGCCACGTCGTAGCCTTCATTGATGATGTCCACGCGGCGGTTGCTGATGTTCAGCTGCAGGCGCACCTTCGGGTACTGCTCAAGGAACTTGGGCAGCAGCTTGGGCAGCTGCATCTGCGCCAGCGACACCGGCACGCTGGCGCGGACCACGCCGCGCGGTTCCGCGCTGAGCCGGTCCACCACTTCGCGCGCGGCCTGGGCCTCGGCCAGCATCGTCTGCGCATGGCGGTGCACGCTGGTGCCGACATCGGTGACCGCGAAACGGCGCGTGGAGCGCTGCAGCAGGCGCACGCCCAGGTCGGTTTCCAGCTGGCTGATGCGGCGGCTCAGTCGCGACTTGGGGATACCCAAGGCGCGCTCGGCGGCGGCGAATCCGCCGTGGTCGACCACCATCGCGAAGTAGTACAGATCATTCAGGTCATGCATGCCCGAGTTCCATATCTAGAACAATACGTGGCATTCAATCACCTTTATCCCGCCTTTGCAACAACCTATCGTTCTCTCCGTCGGCGGGGCCACCCCGCCCCTTCCCTCCAGAACATAGGTGACTGCCATGAAGCTTCTGCATCTCGACGCCAGCGTGCTTGGCGACAATTCCGTCTCGCGCCAGCTGTCGGCCGCCGTGGTCGCCCGCTTCACGGGCCAGATCGATGGCCTGCAGGTCGATTATCGCGATCTTGACGCCAATCCGGTACCGCATCTGCGCAGCAGCTCGCTGGCCAAGACCGATGCCGCCGAGGCGACCGATGCTGAACAGGTGATGCAGCAGTTCCTGGAGGCTGACATCGTGGTGATCGGCGCGCCGATGTACAACTTCAGCATTCCTTCCACGCTGAAGGCCTGGATCGACCGCGTGGCCGTGGCCGGCCGCACCTTCAAGTACACCGAGAACGGCCCGGTGGGCCTGGCCGGTGGCAAGCGGGTGATCATCGCCAGCAGCCGCGGCGGCATCTACACCGACTCGCCGGCCGACTTCCAGGAGCCGTTCCTGCGCCAGGTGTTCGCCTTCATGGGCGTCAACGAGGTCGAGTTCGTGCGCGCCGAGGGCATCGCCTACTCGCCGCAGCACCGCGAAGACGCGATTGCCGGTGCACTGGCAGCCCTGCCGTCGCACGAAGTGGTCGAAGCCGTCGCTGCATAAGCGTTCCAGCGTTCGGCGCCGCTCTCTCCTCGTCGAGGCGCTGAACGCGGGCCGTGGATCCCCTCCCCCATCCCGGCCCACCCTGGCGGCCCCGCTTTGCGGGGCCGTTTTTTTTGCATCAGTAGATCCACGCCATGCGTGGATCGGTGCCATGCGCGGCGCTCACCAGCACGTTAGGCTGGGGCCATGAACTACATCGTGACCACTGCGCACCGCAGCGAATTTCCGCACCCGATCACCCTGCGCCGCGGCCAGGCGCTGGTAGTGGGCGAACGCCATGAAGGCCCGGAGGGCTGGGATGACTGGTTCCTGTGCGAGGCCGAGGGGCAGCACCCCGGTTTCGTGCCGGCGCCGGTGATCGGTCGCGACGCGCAGGGTGGCGCGTTTGCCACGGAGGACTACTGCGCGCGGGAACTGGATGTGGATCCCGGGCAGCTGCTGCGTGGGCAGCGCACGCTCAATGGCTGGGCGTGGTGCGTGCCGGAGGCCGGCGACCCGGGATGGGTGCCGTTGGAGAAGTTGCGCGCTGTGGAGTGATCACGGCGGTTCATCCACGCACGGCGTGGATCTGCTGGGGCATCGGTGAAATCATGCCGAGCGCCTGCAACATCCTCCAGTAGATCCACGCCATGCGTGGATTCGGTGCCATGCAAGCATGGCACCCACCGGAGCCGCAGCACCGCCCGATCAGGGAATCAGGCGATGGTTTCCAGTCCGCCCATGTACGGCCGCAGGGCTTCCGGCACGGTGATGCTGCCGTCGGCGTTCTGGTAGTTCTCCATCACCGCGATCATCGCGCGGCCGACGGCCACGCCCGAGCCGTTCAGGGTATGCGCCAGTTCCGGCTTGCCGGTGGCCGGGTTGCGCCAGCGCGCCTGCATGCGGCGGGCCTGGAAATCACCACAGTTCGAGCACGAGGAGATCTCGCGGTAGGTCTCCTGCGACGGCAGCCAGACTTCCAGGTCGTAGGTCTTCACCGCAGAGAAGCCCATGTCGCCGGTGCACAGCAGCACCTTGCGGTACGGCAGGCCCAGCTTTTCCAGCACCACTTCGGCGCAGCGGGTCATGCGCTGGTGTTCGGCATCGCTGTCTTCCGGGCGGCTGATCGAGACCAGCTCGACCTTCTCGAACTGGTGCTGGCGGATCATGCCGCGCACGTCGCGACCACCGCTGCCGGCCTCGGCACGGAAGCACATCGAGTGGGCGGTCATGCGCAACGGCAGGCGTTCGGCGTCGACGATCTCGTCGCGCACGATGTTGGTCAGCGGCACTTCCGAGGTCGGGATCAGGTAGCGCGTGGAATCGCCCACGGCCGTCTTGAACAGGTCGTCCTCGAACTTCGGCAGCTGGCTGGTGCCGCGCAGCGAATCGGCGTTGACCAGCAGCGGCACGTTGGTTTCCTCATAGCCGTGCTCGCCAGTGTGCAGGTCGACCATGAACTGGGCCAGCGCACGGTGCAGGCGCGCGATCGGGCCGCGCAGCACGGTGAAGCGCGAGCCGGACAGCTTGGCCGCGGTCTCGCCGTCCAGCCAGCCGTTGCGGGCGCCCAGCTCGACGTGGTCGAGCACCTTGAAATCGAACTGGCGCGGGGTTCCCCAGCGCGACTGCTCGACGTTGTCGTTCTCGTCGGCACCGGCCGGCACGTCATCGGCCGGCAGGTTCGGGATGCCCATCGAGATCGCTTCGATCTTCTCGCGCAGCTCGTCCAGCGCCACTTCCGAGGCCTTCAGCTCGTCGGCGAAGGCTGCGACCTCGGCCATGATGGCCGATACGTCCTCGCCCTTGGCCTTGGCCTGGCCGATGGCCTTGGAACGACTGTTGCGCAGGCTCTGCAGCTCCTGGGTCCGCACCTGGATGCGCTTGCGATCAGCCTCCAGGGACTCCAGGGCAGACACGTCGAGCTCGAAGCCGCGGCTGGTGCGCAGGCGTTCGGCGAGGTCGGCGGGCTGGTGGCGGAGCAGGGCTGGATCAAGCATGGCAGGTGTCGTGGTGGGTATCAGGGATGGGATTATCGCTTGTTATACGGATTTCTGCCGCCCGGTTCATTCCCGCCGTGGCAGAATCGAGCCATTCCGTACTGGTCCGGTCCATGTCTGCACCCCGCTCGTCGTCCGCCAAGTCGTTCACTGTGCATATCCCGCGCAACGCCCTGAAGATCGCCGGCATCGCCTTCGGCGTGGGCGTACTGCTGTTCGTGCTGGTCTGGCTGACCGGCCGCGACAAGGAGTTCTTCCGCGCCGATCCGGCTGCCCAGACCCCGCAGGAAACCGCCCAGATCGAGCCCCTGCCGGAACCACTGGCCGCTGCCGCCGGTTCCAGCGACATGCCCGATGCCAAGCCGGCACCGGTGGAGGAAGAAGCGCCGAAGCTGGTGGAAACGGCCCCGCCGCCGCCCGCGCCCGTGGCTGAAGCGGCTCCGGCTGCACCGGGCCCTGCGCCGGCGGCCACCGGCAACAGCCAGCCGATGCCGATTGCCGGCCAGTCACCGCCGCCGTCCTATCCCGCCGCCGCCCTGCGCGCCGGCGAAACCGGCACGGTGGTGGTACGCGTGGACGTGGACGCCACCGGCTATCCGAACAATGCCACGGTGATCCAGCGCAGCGGTTCACGCGAGCTCGACCGTGCCGCCACCGACGCTGTGCGCCGCTGGCGCTTCACTCCGGCGCAGAGCAACGGCCAGGCCGTACCCGGCAGCATTGAAGTGCCGTTCGACTTCAAGACGCAGTAACTGAACACTTCCCGGCAGGCAAACTGAACCCTGCCGGTGGCGTTGACGCAACGCTGACACTTCCCGTCCGTGGCTCGGGCAACACTGCCCACGTCGTCCATTGACGGAAGGAGTTTGCGATGACCGCCACCACCCATGAAGACCTTCATTCGCCGCAGCTGCCGCAGGATTCAAGCGCGCAGCACAAGCCCACGTCGCTCTGGATGTGGATCGCGCTGATCGTGGCGATGTTTGCCGGCGCCCTGCTCTGGCTGCGTCATTCGAACCAGGAAGACGTGGCACCGGCGCCGGTCGGTGAGCGCATGCTGCCGGCCCCTGAGCAGCCCGCGGTGACGGATGCAGCGGCCCCTGCCGCGCGCCAGGCAACCCCGGCTACTGCTTCGCGGAAGGCCGCGCCGGTAGTGCGCAATCGTGAAGCCCGCCCGCTGGCCAGCAACCGCATGCCCACCTACCCCGCCGCCGCGCTGCGTAGCGGCGTGCAGGGCAGCGTGATCGCCAGCCTGAATGTCGATACCCGCGGCAATGTCGCTAGCGCTGCGATCGTCTCGCGCAGCGGCGAGCGCAGTCGCGATCTGGATCGTGCGGTGCTCAATACCGTGCAGAACTGGAAGTTCCAGCCGGCGGTGCATGACGGCCGCGCGGTAGCAAGCGTAGTGCGAGTCCCGGTGGATTTCCGTACCGAGCAGCGTTGATCGCGGACGAGGGGTTCGTGATGTTTAGACGGAGGCTTCGGCCTCCGTCCTTTTATGCGGGAAAGCGTGCCAACCAAGGTTGGCACCTACCGGGAGATGTGAGCGAGCCAACCAAGGTTGGCACCTGCCGGGCAATGCGATCCGCCGGGCATGACCCGGCGGATGCGGTGACGATCAGGCCAGGTTGAATCCGGCGCTGCGGGCCAGGCCGTCGAAGTCCGGGAAGGACGTGGCGACGTTGGCGATATCGTTGATGCGCACTTCGCCGTCACTGATCTGGCCGGCAATGGCGAACGCCATGGCGATGCGGTGGTCGCCGTGGCTTTCGATGGTGCCGCTGCCCAGGCGCACGCCACCATGCAGGGTGGCACCGTCGTCGGTTTCGTCCACCTGCATGCCCAGCGCGCGCAGGCCGGTGGCCATCGCTGCGAGACGATCGGATTCCTTCACCCGCAGCTCGGCGGCACCGCTCACCACGGTCTGGCCTTCGGCGGCGGCGGCGGCCACGAACAGCGCGGGGAACTCGTCGATCATGTCCGGCACCAGTGCTTCCGGAATGCGTGCACCCTTCAGCGGGGCATAGCGCACCACCAGGTCCGCCACCGGTTCACCGCCCTGCTCGGCCGGATTCTCTTCGGTGATGTCGGCACCCATCAGGCGCAGCGCGTGCAGCAGGCCGGTACGGCGCGGATTCAGGCCAACCTGCTTCAGGCGCAGCTCGGAGCCCGGAATGATGCTGGCAGCCACCAGATAGAACGCCGCAGACGAGAAGTCGGCCGGCACCACGATATCCGTGGCACGAAGGCGTTGGCCGCCGCGCAGGCGCGCCTTGCCCGGCGAGAATTCGATGTCCACGCCGAACGCGGACAGCATGCGTTCGGTGTAGTCGCGGGTCGGGTGCGGCTCGACAACGCTGGTTTCGCCCTGTGCGTACAGGCCTGCCAGCAACACCGCCGACTTGATCTGCGCGCTGGCCACCGGCGAGGCGAAGTCGATGCCGTGCAGCGTCTGGCCGCCATGCACGTGCAGCGGCGGCGTGCCGTCATCCTGGGTGTCGATCTTCGCGCCCATCTGCGACAGCGGGCCGGTGACGCGGCGCATCGGTCGGCCCGACAGCGACTCATCGCCGATCAGCGTGCAGTCGAACGCCTGGCCCGCCAGCAACCCGGCCAGCAGGCGCATGCCGGTACCGGCGTTGCCGCAGTCCAGCGGCGCATCCGGCGCCTTCAGGCCGTCGATACCGACGCCGTGCACGATGCGCTGCGACGCGCTGGGGGTTTCGATGCGCACGCCCAGCTGGCTGAAGATGCGCGCGGTAGCGCGGGTGTCTTCGCCTTCCAGGAAGCCTTCGATATGCGAGGTGCCATCGGCCAGCGCGGCGAACATCACCGAGCGGTGCGAGACCGACTTGTCGCCGGGAATGGTCAGGCTGCCCTGCAGCGGCTGGCCCTTGCGGGCAATCCAGTGTTGCGCGTTGCTCATCGTTCGATCATTCCGTAAACACCGGCAGCGCCGGCGATGCATCAGGGAGCGGCGGCCATGGCCGCCGCAGCAGCACTCAGGGCACGGCCACCGGATAGGAGCCCAGCACCTTGATCTGCGCCGAGTGCGCTTCCAGTTCGGCCAGTGCGGCCTGCATCGGCGCGTCGTCGATGTGGCCGGCCAGGTCGATGAAGAAGCCGTACTCCCACTTGCCGTGGTGCGAAGGCCGCGACTCGATGCGGTTCATGCTGATGCCGTGGCGGGCGAACGGGCTGAGCACGTCGAACAGCGCACCGGGCTTGTCATGGATGAACACCAGCACCGAGGTGCGGTCGTGGCCGGAGGTCGGGAAGATGTTACGGCCCACCACCAGGAAGCGGGTGGTGTTGTCGGCATCGTTCTGGATCGGCTTGGTGACCACCTTCTTCAGGCCGTACACGTGGCCGGCACTCTCGCCGCCGATGGCAGCCGCGTCGTCGGCGTTGCGCGCACGGCGCGCACCTTCGGCGTTGCTGGATACCGGAATCTTCTCGGCCTTCGGCAGGTTTGCGCGCAGCCACGCCGAGGTCTGCATGAACGACTGCGGGTGTGCGTAGATGCGCTCGATGTCCTCGATGCGGCCGCTGCGCGACATCAGGTACTGCTGCACGCGCAGTTCCACTTCGCCACAGATCTTCAGGTTGGAGGTCAGGAACATGTCCAGGGTGATCTGGATGGTGCCCTGCCCCGAATTCTCCACCGGCACCACGCCGAAATCGGCGTTGCCCGCTTCCACTTCCTGGAACACTTCCTCGATGCTGGCCATCGGCAGGCCCAGCGCGGAGCGGCCGAAGTGCTTGAGCACCGCCTGCTGGCTGAAGGTGCCTTCCGGGCCGAGGTAGCCGATCTTCAGTGGCTCCTGCTGCGCCAGGCAGGCCGACATGATCTCGCGGTAGACGTGCACCAGCAGTTCATCGCTGAGCGGGCCTTCGTTGCGGTCCACCACCATGCGCAGCACCTGCGCTTCGCGCTCGGGGCGGTAGTAGTCGACGGCAGCAGCCAGCTTGCCCTTGGCCTTGCCGACCTGGTGGGCGAAACGCGCGCGCTCGGCGATCAGGCTCTGGATGTCGCGGTCGATCTGGTCGATCTTCGAACGCACATCGGCCAGCGCCAGCGGCGCCAGGGTGGGCGCCGGGTTCGACGCAGCCTTGGACGTGCTCTTGCCCTTGGCCTTGGTGGAGGCGCTGTCCTTGGCCGGTTCGGCCTTCTTCGGCGCCTTCTTGCTGGATTTGCTGCTTGCCATCGGAATTCCCTGTTGCGGGGCACGCACCCGACGGTGCGCGCCGTTCATTGCTCAACCGTGACGCTGCTGGAAATCGGCCATGAAGGCGACCAGCGCCTCGGCCCCGGCCAGCGGCATGGCGTTGTACAGCGAAGCCCGGATGCCCCCGACCACCTTGTGCCCCTTCAGCGCCAGCAGGCCGGCGGCCTTGGCTTCGGCGACGAAGCGGGCATCAAGCTCGGCATCGGGCAGGAAGAACGGAATGTTCATCCGCGAACGGGCCGCATGTGCGACCTCATTGCGGTAGAAGCCGCCGGAGCCGTCGATGGCGCCGTACACCAGCGCGGCCTTGGCGGCGTTGCGCTTGGCGAACTCGGTCACGCCCCCTTCGGCCAGCATCCACTTGAACACCAGGCCGGCCAGGTACCAGTTCCAGGTCGGCGGCGTGTTGAGCATCGAATCGCGGGCGACGTGCGAGCGGTAATCGAAGATGTCCGCGCGCGGCTGGCCACTGCGCTCGAGCAGGTCGCGGCGGATGATCATCACCGCAATGCCGACCGGGCCCAGGTTCTTCTGCGCGCCGGCGTAGATCACGCCATAGCGGCGCACGTCCAGCGGTTCGCTGGCGATGGACGAGCTGAAGTCGGCGATCAGCGGGACGTTGCCGGTATCGGGCACATCACGGAATTCGACGCCGTGGATGGTCTCGTTGGCGGTGATGTGCACGTAGGCGGCATCGCGCGACAGCTGCCAGTCGGCACGCGCCGGCAGCTCGCGGTAGCCGTGGGCCTCGCTGCTGGCGGCGATGTTGACGTCGACGTAGACCCCGGCCTGCTTGACCGCGGTCTTGCCCCAGTGACCACTGACCACGTAGTCGGCACGCTGGCCGGGCCTGGCGAAGTTGAGCGGGATCAGCGCCTGCTGGGTGGTGGCGCCACCGGACAGGAACAGCACCGCATAGTCGTCGGGGATGTCGAGCAGGCGACGCAGGTCGGCCTCGGCTTCGGCAGCCACGGACATGAATTCCGCGCCGCGATGGCTCATTTCCACGATCGAAGCGCCGGACCCGTGCCAGTCCAGCATTTCCGCCTGCGCCTGGCGCAGGACCGATTCCGGCAAGGTCGCAGGGCCGGCACTGAAGTTGAACGCGCGCGTCATGTCACACCTGTGGGGCAAGACCCCTAGTATGCCGCAGTGCACCAGCCTTGCGGCCTTGTGGCGCAAGGGAAATTTGGTTTCATTGGAATCCATTGGCGACGCGACCGGGTAGTGCCGGCCGCTGGCCGGCAACCTCATGGATTCGGGGCGGCGGTTGCCGGCCAGCGGCCGGCACTACCGTCACCGCGCGACCGTCAGCGCGCGCCGAACCAGAGCAGCAGGCTGAGCACTGCCGCCAGCAACAAGGCGCTGGCCAGCAGCCACGGCCAGCGCCGGACCCTGCGCGGTGTCACCGGCAGCACCGGCGCCTGTTCCGCGTCCTCGCCTGACTCGTCCTCGGCCGGCAACGGCCGCCGACGTGGATCGTGCGGCACTTCCAGCACGAAACGATGCTGGCCATCGAACACCACCTGGTCGCCGGCCTGCAGCCAGCAGTGGCGCACGGCCACGCCGTTGACCCGGGTGCCGTCGGCACTGCCGAGGTCGCGCAGCAGCACACGATCACCGTGCACTTCCACGCGGGCGTGCTGTTCGGCGAAGGCCGGATCGTCGATGGCGATGTCGGCGTGGCTGCCGCGGCCGATCAACCGTGCCCGCGACAGCGTATAGCTGCGGCCATGATGCAGGCCGCCGACACCGCGCAGCAGGCGCTGCTGCTCATCGGTGCCATCGTCGTTCTTCGGCGCGGGTGCCTGCAGCAGGCTCTCGACCTCGCCCTGCAGCACCATCTCCACGCCGTCCACATAGACCGCATCGCCTGCACGCAGCAGCGCCATGCGGCGCACCGGCCGACCATTCACGTGGATGCCACGGATACCGTTGCCGACCTGCAGCCACAGGCCGCGATCGTCCATGCAGAACTGCGCCAGCAGCAGGGCGCCGTGGCCGGCGTCGCCGAGCCGCACGCTGCCGTTGGCCTGGCGCACGATGCGTTGCACCCCGGGCCGCAGCGGCTGGTCGGGCTGTTGTTGTTGACTGAAGTGAACAAGCAGGTTCTGCACGCGGCGCAGCCTAGCAGGTTGGCCGCCAACGAAGAAGAACCTGCGATGAGTGCTTGGCGCGACGGCCCTCGATGCGCACAATGCTCGCCCTCATTGATCATCCCCGCCCTGCGCCAGGAGCCTGCATGTCCACCATCGATGTCCGCCACGCCCACGCCCTGCCCGACGCACAGGCACGCGCCGCGATCGAACAGGTCGCCGCCAAGCTGTCCGAGCGCTTCGGCCTGAAGTCGTCCTGGGCCGCCGACGTGCTGAACTTCTCTGGCAGCGGCGTGGACGGTGCGATCGAACTGCAGCCGGGCGCCGTGCGCGTGACCGCCAAGCTGGGCTTCCTGCTGTCGGCGATGAAGGGCATGGTCGAGGGCGAGATCCAGCGCGTGCTGAAGGAAAAGCTGGGCTGAACCCCGGCGGCGGCCGTCACGGCCGTGCAACGCCAGTGCGCGCTACTCTCGGGGCAGGCCCAACTCCCACGGGAAGTGCGATGAACCAGTACGAAAACGATGACCGCCGCAACGACGACGCCTCGTTCGGTGACCAGGCCGAGCGCTTCTCGCGCAAGCTGAGTGACTCGGCGCAGCAGGTCTGGCTGGCCGGCCTGGGCGCCCTGGGCCGTGCACAGGCCGAAGGCAGCCGCTTCTTCGACGGCCTGGTGAAGGAAGGCGAAGCCTGGGAGGCCCGCCGCCGTGAACGCCACGGCGAACAGGGCCCGGGCTGGCGCGACAACGTGGAATCGTCACTGGATGAGGCCCGCGAGAAGGCCTCTGGCACCTGGAACAAGGTCGAAAAGGCCTTCGATGACCAGGTGCAGGGCGTGCTCAAGCGCCTGCATGTCCCCACTGCGGACGAGGTGACCGCGCTGGAAGCCCGTATCGACGCCCTGCACGCGCGGCTGGCCAAGCTGGAAAACCGTGCGGCCTCAGGCACCGATGCACCCGCACCGGGCAGCCATCAGTCGCCAGGCAGCGTGCCCTGACCGGCCATTGTTGCAATGCAATAAATTTTGATTGACAATCGCGAGCAACCCGCCAATCGCTTCGGCTGCCGTTTGTTCCCTCCCCTCACGGCTTCAGGATTGGCGGGTTTTTCGTGCTCGCCGTATGCCGATCTGAGCGTTCCATCACGCTTCCTGTCAGGAACGTCCTGACCCAGCCGGATAGTGCGACCTTTACACTGTCGTCTTCCGCATTCGCCCCTTCCGCGCACCTCCTGCATGCTCCCTTGGATCCTGGCCCTGCTGTCGGCCCTGCTTACCTGTTCCCTGGCTGTTGTCTATCTGTGGTGGATCAAGCGGCGGCAGAAGGAGATGCAACTTGGCCTGCAAGCGCTGGCCGGCATGCACTGGCGCGAGTTCTCGGTACTGGTCAAGCGCATGCTGCGCGAACAGCGCGGCCTGCGTGAACTGAATGACCCGGCGGAGGAGTCCCGCGAGCCAAGCAGCGACTTCCTGCTCAGCGATGGCCCCAACCAGTGGCTGGTGTCCTGCAAGCATGGCCTTGCCTACCGTATCGGCACCGCCGCAGTAAACGAGCTGGGGGCTGCTGCGCGCCTGGCCGGCGCCAAGGGCGGCGTGCTGCTGACCGAAGGCCGGATGGAACGCGACGGGCGCAGCGCTGCCGAGAAGCAGGCGGTAGAAGTACTGGACGGTCCGCGCCTATGGCCGCTGCTCCAGCCCTACCTGCCGGCGGAAATCGAAACCCGTGTGCGTGCCAGCGCCCGCCATGAAGCCCTGCGCCGGATCGCCATTGCCGCGCTCGGCGCGGTCACGCTGGGCCTGCTGGTGGGATTGAGCCTGCAAGGCTTGCATGTGCAGGACACCGCGCCTGTTGCCGAGGTGGCGGACACCCCCGCGCCGGTTGCACCTGCGGTTGAAGCGGCGCCCGAACCGGCGCCGGCCCCCGCCACCACGCCGCCGGCCGCTGCGCCTGCACCGGCCGCGCCCTCAGCCGACGCGCGCAGCAACCCCAACCCGGATGCCGCCACGCTGGAGCGCTTCCAGGCCGATCTGTCCCGCGCCTTGGCCGACAAGCCCGGTATCGCCAGCGGGGTCTGGCTGACCCGGCAGACGCTGGCGATCAACCGCACGGGCGAGCTGGACGCGGTCTGGCCGCAGGTCTGCGAGGAAGTGCTGCACTACCCCGCCCTGCGCAACGTGCGCATCCAGCTCAACGCCCGCCCCGGCGTGGATGAGCCGGTGCGCTGGCGGCAGTGCGCCACGTACTGATGGGGCCGCATCCACGCGTGGCGTGGATTTACTGAACCCCGATGCGCGACCCCTTGGTAGATCCACGCCACGCGTGGATGCCTTTGCAGAGTTGAGCCACACGCGAACAGCAGCCGAGCATCGGCTCGGCTCCACATGGCGCCAGCTCAGCCCAATGCCGCGAGATGGGCGATGTAACTGGAGCGCGATTCACCCGCCGCTCTGGCCTGCGCATCCAGCCTCGCCAGGATCCGGCGTGGCAGGCTGATATTGACCCGCTCGATGGTATCGTCCAGCAGAGCCGGATCAATGCAGATGTACGCAAGAATCCAACGGATGTCCTTGGATGCCTCGGCGGCGATCTTCTGTGGCGCGGAAGGTGTCGGAATCGAGCGCCCCTCATCCAGGGCCGCATCAATCCAGGCGAGTGCAGCTTCCTCGGCAGCGCTGAGCGCATCATCAAGCGTGTCGGCCGCCGAGAAGCACCCCGGCAGATCTGGAACGACCACACCCCACGCGGTGCGCTCATCGCCTGCCTCGATCAGGACTGGATATCGCATGGGCCCTCCTACGTCAGTCCTGCGAGCTTCCGCAACGCCTGCACCAGCCCTTCCCCAGATCCTTCCTTGGGTGAGGAACGGTGATGATGTGAGGGTGCTGCGGGTGCACGAATACATGATGGGATCCGCGGATCCGACGACAGATCCAACATGCCGCTTCCAGATCCCGGATGAGGTCCCTGCTCTTCATGCAGGGACGATACACATCGCACACACGCCCCGACAGAGTTCAAGGCGACAGTCGTTCCGGCCCAGTAGATCCACGCCATGCGTGGATGGAATCCCTATCGCGCGCCCGGCGCGAAGCGCGCCACCAGGTCCCAGGCATCCCCCAGGAACACCTGGCGCACGCGGGTGATCGGCTGTTCGCCACGCCAGGTCAGGCGTTCGATCACCAGGCAGGCGATACCCGGCTTCACCTCCAGCAGCTTGGCGGTGGCGGTATCTGCCCCCCAGGCACTGATGCGGTGCTGGGCACGGGTCCACGACACGTTCTGCAGCAGCCAGCTGCCCGGTGCGGTAGTGCTGAAGTCGACCTCCAGTACCTCCGGCACCCCCACCGGGCTGATCAGGCGGTGCTCCAGCGCCAGCGGGCGACCATCGGCCAGATGCAGGCAGCGCATCGCCAGCAGGTTTTCCTGACCGGCCAGCTCGACTTCACCGGCATTGCCGGCATCGGCAAGGCGCAGGTCGCGCTGCAGCAGGCGATAGGCGTACTGGTGGCCGCGCGAGCCAACCTCCATCGCGATATCGGGGATCTCCAGCGCCACCTGCTCCAGGTGCGGGGGTTGCCGCGCCACGAACGAACCGGCACGGCGGCGACGCTCGATCATGCCGCTCTCGGCCAACGCGGTCAGCACCTTGTTCACCGTCATCCGCGAGCAGCCGTACTGCTCCATCAGCTCGTGTTCGTACGGAATCCGAAAGCCCGGCGCCCACTCTCCACTGAGGATGCGGCTTTCCAGATCGCTGCGGATACGCTGGTTGAGCGTGGCGGACTTGCTGACCTTCACGTAATGGGGTCTCGGTGGCGGGAGGCGATCAGCCCAGCACGCCACGCAGGGCGGCGGTAAAGGCGGTGGTGATCGCCTCGCGCTGCAGGTGGCGGCCCTCGGCCACGCATTGGCGGCCATGGCGCCAGACCGATCGCAGCGCGCCATTACGTGCGGCGAACACCCAGCTGTCAAGCCATGCGTCATCCTGTCGCGCCTGCAGCGCCGGGTGCCCGGCATCCAGTTCGACCAGGTCGGCACTGGCGCCGACCTGCAGGCCAGCGGCCACGCCCAGCGCCTGTGCACCACCGTGCAGTGCGCCTTCGAACAGGAAGCGGCCGGTACTGCGGGTGGCATCCGGGGCCAGCACGTTGCGACCGCGCAGGGTCAGGCGCTGGCCGTATTCGAGCAGGCGCAGTTCTTCGGCCGCATCAATCAGCACATTGGAATCGGAGCCGACACCGAAGCGCCCGCCCTCGCGCGCGAACGCCTGCATCGGGAACAGGCCGTCACCCAGGTTGGCTTCGGTGATCGGGCACAGGCCGGCCACGGCCTGGCTGGCCACGATGGCGACGCGCTCATCGTCGGTGATGTGGGTGGCGTGCACCAGGCACCAGCGCGCATCCACCGGTGCATGGTCGTACAGCCACTGCACCGGACGCTGGCCGCTCCAGGCCAGGCAGGCCTCGACTTCACGCACCTGCTCGGCGATATGGATGTGCACCGGGCCGTCGGTCAGCGGCAGCAACGCACTCAATTCCTCGCCGGTGACTGCACGCAGGCTGTGCGGCGCGATGCCGAGCACCGCATCCGGCAGCGCGGCCAGTGCCGGCTTGGCGGCGTCCAGCAACTGCGCGAAACCGTTCACGTCGTGGATCAGGCGCCGCTGCGCTGGATTCGGCGCCGCCCCGCCGAAATCGGCATGCGCATAGAACACCGGCAGCAGGGTCAGGCCGATGCCGGTCTGCTCGGCGGCGGCAGCAATCCGTGCACTCATCTCGGCGCGGTTGGCATAGGCGCGACCATCGGCGTCGTGGTGCAGGTAATGGAATTCGCCGACGCGGGTGAAGCCGCTTTCCAGCATTTCCATGTAGGCCTGGGCGGCGATGGCCTGCACCGCGTCCGGGCGCAGATGGGCCAGGAAGCGGTACATCAGCTCACGCCAGCTCCAGAAGCTGTCACCGTCGCCGCCGCCGATCTCGGTCAGCCCAGCCATGCCGCGCTGGAAGGCGTGGCTGTGCAGGTTGGGCAGGCCCGGCACCAGGATGTCGACGCGGGTGTCGCCGTGCTGGGCGCCCTGCCCCATGTGGATCGCCGTGATGCGGCCGTCCTGCACCTGCAGGCGGACATCGCGGGCCCAGCCGTCGGCCAGAAGGGCGTGGGCGGCATGGAAACAGAGCGGGGAACGCGAATCGGACATGGCTGGACAACCCGAAATGGACGCCTATATTGTATAGACATATAAGCACAGCCGCGTTGTGGATGCCATGCACGTCGATACCTTCTGGTCCAACGTCCACCTGATGACCCTCGATGGCGAGGGGCTGGGTGTCATCCGCGATGGCGTACTGGCCTGCGCTGGCGGCCGCATCGTCCATGTTGGCCCGGCCGGCAGCGACGCCCACCTGCAGCCGACCACCCGCATCGATGGCGAAGGCCGCTGGATCTCGCCCGGCCTGATCGACTGCCACACCCACCTGGTCTACGCCGGCAACCGCGCCAACGAATTCGAGCAGCGCCTGCAGGGCGTCAGCTATGCCGAGATCGCCCGTGCCGGCGGCGGCATCGTCTCCACCGTGCGCGCCACCCGTGCTGCCACCCCGGAACAGCTGGCCAGCGAAAGCCGGCCGCGCCTGCTGGCGATGCGTGCCGAAGGCGTGACCACGATCGAGATCAAGTCCGGCTACGGCCTGACCCTGCCCGACGAACGCAAGCAGCTGCAGGTAGCGCGTGCGCTGGGCGAGGAGTGCCGGGTCAACGTGGTGACCACATTCCTCGGCGCACACGCGATTCCGCCAGGCCGCGAGGCGCAGGAATACACCGACGAGGTGTGCAACGTGATGATTCCGGCCATCGCCGCCGAAGGCCTGGCCGAAGCGGTGGACGTATTCTGCGAGAACATCGCCTTCTCGCCGGCGCAGGCGCGGCAGGTCTTCGAAGCGGCGCGCGCCAACGGGCTGGCGGTGAAGATTCATGCCGAGCAGCTGAGCAACCAGCATGGCGCCGAACTGGCCGCCAGCTTCGGTGCCCTCTCGGCCGACCATATCGAACATCTGGACGATGCCGGCATCGCCGCGATGGCCGCCGCCGGCACCGTCGCCGTGCTGTTGCCCGGTGCCTTCTATTTCACCCGCGATACCACCCTGCCGCCGATCGCTGCGCTGCGTGCGGCCGGCGTGCCGCTGGCGCTGGCCACCGACAGCAATCCGGGCACTTCGCCGCTGACCAGCCCGCTGCTGGCGATGAACATGGGCGCCACCCTGTTCCGCCTGACCGTCGATGAGTGCATCGCCGGCTTCACCCGTGAAGCGGCGCGCGCGCTCGGACGCAGCGATCGCATCGGCCGCCTCGCCGTGGGCCTGGACTGCGACCTGGCGATCTGGGACATCGATGGCCCCGCCGACCTGGTCTATCGCATTGGATTCAACCCGCTGCACGCGCGCGTGGTGCGCGGACAGCCCGACCTGCCTGCCTCCTGGAGCAACACATGAGCAACACCCTGGTTCTTCGCCCCGGCCGTGTCACTCTCGCCCAGTGGCGGCAGGTCTATCGCGGTGCGCCGCTTGCACTGGACCCGGCCGCGCTGCCGGTGGTGCGCGCCAGTGCGGCGGCGGTGGCCGCCATCGTCGCCAAGGGCGCGCCGGTGTATGGCATCAATACCGGCTTCGGCAAGCTGGCCAGCGTGCGCATCGAGCGCGAAGATCTAGCCACCCTGCAGCGGAACATCGTGCTCTCGCATGCCGCTGGCGTGGGCGAGCCGATGCCGGCCAGCGTGGTGCGCCTGATGATGGCGCTGAAGCTGGTCAGCCTGGCGCAGGGGGCTTCGGGCATTCGCGAGGAAACCCTGCTACTGCTGGAAGCGATGCTGGTCAAGGGCGTGCTGCCGGTGGTGCCCGCACAGGGTTCGGTGGGTGCCTCGGGCGATCTGGCGCCGCTCTCGCACCTGGCCAGCGTGATGCTGGGCGTAGGCGAAGCCTTCATCGGCGGCGAACGCCTGCCGGCGGCCGATGCACTGGCACGTGCCGGCCTGCAGCCGATCGAACTGGGCGCGAAGGAAGGCCTGGCGCTGCTCAACGGCACCCAGTTCTCCACCGCCTATGCGCTGGCGGGCCTGTTCGAGATCGAGACCGTGTTCCAGGCCGCACTGGTCACCGGCGCGCTGTCGGTGGAAGCTGCCAAGGGTTCCGACACGCCCTTCGACCCGCGCATACACGCGATCCGCGGCCAGCGCGGGCAGATCGCCACCGCCGCCACCCTGCGCGCGCTGATGCAGGGCTCGGACATCCGCGAGTCGCATCGCGACAACGACGTGCGCGTGCAGGACCCGTACTGCCTGCGCTGCCAGCCGCAGGTGATGGGCGCGGCGCTGGACATCCTGCGCCAGGCCGCGACCACGCTGGAAATTGAAGCCAACGGCGTGTCCGACAATCCGCTGGTGTTCACCGACACCGGCGAAGCGCTGTCCGGTGGCAACTTCCACGCCGAGCCGGTGGCCTTCGCCGCCGACATGCTGGCGATGGCGGTGTGCGAGATCGGTTCGATCAGCGAGCGCCGCCTGGCGATGCTGGTGGACCCGGCCCTGTCCGGCCTGCCGGCGTTCCTGACCCCGCGCCCGGGCCTGAATTCCGGCTTCATGATTCCGCAGGTGACCGCCGCCGCGCTGGTCTCGGAAAACAAGCAGCGCGCCTACCCGGCCAGCGTTGATTCGATTCCGACCTCGGCCAACCAGGAAGACCATGTGTCGATGGCCGCGCATGGCGCGCGCCGGCTGATGCAGATGGCCGAGAACGCCGCCAACGTGATCGGCATCGAGCTGCTGGCCGCCGCGCAGGGCTGTGATTTCCATGCGCCGCTGCGCTCCAGCGCCGCGCTGGAAACGGTGCGCGCCACCCTGCGTGCGCAGGTGCCGACGCTGGAAGAAGACCGCTATTTCCACCCCGACATGGTGACCGCCACGAATCTTGTGCGCAGTGGCGCGCTGGCGCAGGGCCTGGGCGATCTGTTGCCGACTGTGGAACCGCAGGCATGACGACCCTTCCTGAATGGTTGACGGTGCACGAGGGCGATGCCCCCCTCATCGTCAGCTTCCCGCATACCGGCAGCGAGCTGCCGCACGACCTGATCGGCGACTACCACTCGCCGTGGCTGGCCCGCCGCGATGCCGACTGGTGGGTGCACGAGCTGTACGACTTCGTGCGCGGCATGGGCGCGACCACGGTGCGCTCGGCGATCTCGCGTTCGGTGATCGACCTCAACCGCGATCCCAGCGGCGTGTCGCTGTACCCGGGCCAGAACACCACCGGCCTGTGTCCGCTGACCACCTTCGACAACCAGCCGCTGTACCACGCCGGGCGCGAACCGGACGAAGCAGAAATCGCCCGTCGTCGCGACACGTATTTCCTGCCTTACCACGATGCGCTGGCTTCGCAGATCACGCGCCTGCGTGCACGCCACGGCACCGTGGTGGTGTACGACGCGCACTCGATCCGCTCGCATATCCCGCACCTGTTCGAGGGCGAACTGCCGCAGTTCAACCTGGGGACTGCCGGTCCGTCCGGCGCACCGGACACCTCCTGCGACAACGCCCTGAGCGACGTGGTGGAAAACCTGCTGAAGATCAGCGGCATGAGCCAGGTGCGCAACGGCCGCTTCAAGGGCGGCTGGATCACCCGCCACTACAGCAACATCGCCGGCGGCGTGCACAGCCTGCAGATGGAACTTGCCTGCCGCGGCTACATGCACGAACCCCTGCCGGACCAGGTGGACGAACACAGCTGGCCCACCCCGCTCGACCCCGACCACGCCGCACCACTGCGCCACACCCTGGCGCAGGTGCTCAACGCCTGCCTTGAATTCGCTACGAACCGGAGCGCCGCATGACCCGCAACGACCCATCCCGCACCGTCGCCGCGCCGACCGGCACCACGCTCAATGCCAAGAGCTGGCTGACCGAAGCACCGCTGCGCATGCTGATGAACAACCTGCACCCGGACGTGGCCGAGCGCCCGCAGGAACTGGTGGTGTATGGCGGCATCGGTCGCGCCGCACGCGACTGGGAGAGCTTCGACGCCATCGTCGAAACGCTCAAGCGCCTGGACGATGACCAGACCCTGCTCGTGCAGTCCGGCAAGCCGGTGGGCGTGTTCCGCACCCACGCCGATGCACCGCGCGTGCTGATCGCCAATTCCAACCTGGTGCCGCGCTGGGCCAACTGGGACCACTTCAACGAGCTGGATAAGAAGGGCCTGGCCATGTACGGCCAGATGACCGCCGGCAGCTGGATCTACATCGGTGCGCAGGGCATCGTGCAGGGCACCTACGAGACCTTCGTGGAAATGGGGCGCCAGCATTTCGGCGGCGACCTGACCGGGAAGTGGCTGTTCACCGGTGGCCTCGGCGGCATGGGTGGTGCACAGCCGCTGGCTGCCGTGATGGCCGGTGCCTCCTGCCTGGCCGTCGAGTGCCGCAAGAGCAGCATCGACATGCGCCTGCGCACCGGCTACCTGGATACCTGGACCGACAACCTGGACGAAGCGCTGCGCCTGATCGACGAGTCGTGCAAGGCCGGCACGCCGAAATCGGTGGGCCTGCTCGGCAACGTTGCCGACGTGCTGGCCGAACTGCTCAAGCGCGGCGTGAAGCCGGACCTGCTGACCGACCAGACCTCCGCGCACGACCCGGTGAACGGCTACCTGCCGCAGGGCTGGACGGTCGAGCAGTGGGACGAGAAGCGCGTTTCCGCCCCCAAGGAAGTGGAGAAGGCCGCGCGCGCATCGATGGCCAACCACATCCGCGCCATGCTCGGCTTCCATGCGCTGGGCGTGCCCACCGTGGATTACGGCAACAACCTGCGGCAGATGGCGCTGGAAGAAGGCGTGGCCAATGCCTTCGATTTCCCGGGTTTCGTGCCGGCCTACATCCGCCCGTTGTTCTGCCGCGGCATCGGCCCGTTCCGCTGGGCCGCACTGAGCGGCGACCCGGAAGACATCGCCAAGACCGATGCCAAGGTGAAGGAACTGATTCCGGACAACCCGCACCTGCACCGCTGGCTGGACATGGCCGCCGAGAAGATCAAGTTCCAGGGCCTGCCGGCGCGCATCTGCTGGGTCGGCCTGGGTGATCGTGATCGACTTGGCCTGGCGTTCAACGAGATGGTCGCCAACGGCGAACTGAAGGCGCCGGTGGTGATCGGTCGCGACCACCTGGACAGTGGCAGCGTCGCCTCGCCGAACCGCGAAACCGAAGCGATGGCCGACGGCTCCGATGCGGTGTCCGACTGGCCGCTGCTGAACGCCCTGCTCAACACCGCCAGCGGCGCGACCTGGGTGTCGCTGCATCACGGTGGTGGCGTCGGCATGGGCTTCTCGCAGCACGCCGGCATGGTGATCGTCTGCGACGGCACCGAGGCAGCGGCCAAGCGGATTGGCCGCGTGCTGTGGAACGACCCGGCCACCGGCGTGATGCGCCATGCCGATGCGGGGTACGACATCGCGATCGACTGCGCGAAGGAAAAGGGGCTGGATCTGCCAGGGATTCTCGGCTGATCGCAGGGGTGCCGGCCAGCGGCCGGCACTACCGGAAACGTGTGGTAGTGCCGGCCGCTGGCCGGCTCTCCCTGATGCGGGAATCGGTGCCCTTGACCCGCTCTTCCGACGTGACCAACATGCGCCATCACCGCTGATGGATCACCGCGATGTACCGCACCCTGGCCGTTGCATTGCTCTGCACGCTGTTTGCGATCCCACCCGTTTCGGCGCTTGAAACTGCCGGCGATCTTTCCAAGCAGCTCAGCACCCAGCTGCAGACCAACCGCGAACGCTACGGCATCGCCGGCCAGGCGGTACTGGTCGCCCACAACGGTCAGGTGCTGTACCAGGGCGCCAGCGGTGAACGTGATCCCGCTACCCATGCGCCCGCCACCGTCGAGACCATCTTCGCCGCGCAGTCGATGGCCAAGCTGCTGACCAGCACGCTGGTGATGCAGTTGGTCGACCAGGGCAAGGTGGATCTGGATGCACCGGCCAGCCGCTATGTGCCGGACCTGCCTGCAGCATGGCAGGCGATCCACGTGCGCGATTTCCTCAACCACAGCTCGGGTATCGGCGAGTACTACGATCGTGTCGACAACCGTTGGGTCAGCAAGGGCTACCCCGGTGTAGCCCCTGACCTTGGCGCTGCACTGAAGGTAGCCGGCGCGACACCGATGCAGTTCGCCACCGGCAGCCGCGTACAGTACACCCAGGCCAACTACCTGGTGCTGACCGCCTTGCTGGAAGCGCATTACCGCAAGCCCTACCCAGCCATCGCGCGCGAACGCATCCTGCAGCCATTGAAGATGGCCAGCACGTCATGGGCCATCGCCAGCGTGCCAGCCAAGCGCGCGGCGGTGCCTTACATCGGCAAGGACGGCCAGCTGCAGCCGGCCAATGAAGATGCCTGGCCGGATTACGGCTGGGGCCATGCCGATCTGCAGACCAGCGTGGGCGACATGAACCGTTTCCTGCAGGCGCTGGCGAGCGGAAAGCTGGTGCGCACGGCGACCCTGGAAAAGCTCTGGCAGCCGCAGAAACTGAGCGGTGGCGGTAGCAATTTCTTCTCCACCGGTTGGGACACCACCCGAAGCGACGGCTACACCCAGGTCGGCCACGATGGTGGCACCCGTGTACGTGCGCGATTGGCCTACAAGGGCACGCTGGCCAGCGGCTACTGGGTGTTCGTGTACCTGACCAACGGCAGCGCCCGCAATGTCTGGTCCAGCACGCTGGTGGAGAGCATGATGGGGGTGGCCGCGCCCGGGGAGTTTCCGCATGCGGTGTTGTCCGAGCGGTTGATCGGCTATGCGCGGGATGACAGCACCGATGCGAAACCGCAGATGCGTAGCTGGCTGCGCGACAGCAATGGCGTTCCCACAGGTGAACTGGAACGTGCGATCAACGGTGATGGCTATGCCATCCGCGAGAGTCTGGGTGCCAGCAAGGCGCTGAAAGTGTTCGCGCTCAACGCCGAGTTGTATCCGGATTCGGCCAACGCGTGGGACAGCCTGGCCGAGTGCCATGCGGCATTGGGCGATAGGGAAGCGGCTGATCGGCTGTACGCGAAGGCCAAGGCGCTGGCGAAGCCCTCGCCCTAAACCCTGCTGCAGAGCCGAGCCCATGCTCGGCTGCTCTTCGTTGCGATCTCAGGAGACCCCCGCTGCGCGCGATAGCCGAGCATGGACTCGGCTCTACATGGATGTTGCGGGCGGCCATACGCCGCCGGTGGGTGACGTGACGCCGCCGAACTGTTAACTTGCGCGCCACTTTTGTGGTTTACAGCATTCCCGCATGTCGCTCTCGTCGTACCGCCCCACCCCCTCGCTGCTGTTCCTGGCCGTTTCCCTCGGCCTCTCTTCCACCGCCGCTGCGGCCCCACAGGCCACCACGCTGGATGCCGTGCAGGTCACCGCTGCCGCCGATGCCAGTGCCCAGGCGCGCGTGGCACTGAAGCGTGTACCCGGCGCCGGCAACGTCATCGACGTGGCCAAGGCCGACAGCCGCCTTTCCAGCAGCGCCGATGTGCTGGCCTACCAGCCGGGTATCAGCGCGCAGTCGCCGGGCAACGAAGGCACCAAGATCTCGATCCGTGGCTCGGGCATCAACCGGGGCCCGGGCGCGCACGCCTCGGGCATTGCAGTGTCGATCGACGGTCTGCCACTGACCGGCCCGGGCGGCACGCCCTACGAGCTGCTGGAACCGCTGTGGCTGTCGCGCGTCGAAGCGCTGCGCGGCGCCAACGGCTTCGAGCGCGGGGCGCTGGCGCTGGGCGGTGCCATCGACTACGTCAGCCGCAGCGGTCGTGATTCGGCGGGCGTGCAGCTGCACTACGAAGCCGGCAGCCGTGGCTACCAGAAGCGCGGCATCAGCTGGGGCGGCGTCAGTGGTGATGTCGACTACTTCCTGGCCTACACCGATACCGAATTCGACGGTTACCAGCGTCATTCGCGCGGCGACGGCAAGGGTGCGATGGCCAACATCGGCTGGCAGATCACGCCCGACCTGCAGACGCGCTTCTTCGTGCGCTATCGCGAAACCAATCATGAAACGCCCGGCCGCCTGACCCGCGATCAGATCCGCAACGATCCGCGTGCCGCGAATGCGGCCAACCTGGCCATCGATGCGCGTCGCCCGCAGCCGGGCAGCACCTGGGTGGGCAACGTCACCACGCTGCAGATCGATGAGGACTCCTCGTTGCAGGCCGGGCTGGTCTATCACAAGTACCCGATGGACTTGAACGAGAGCCTGTACCGGCAGCAGCTGGACTACGCCAACCTCAACGCCACGCTGGACTACCGCCGCCGCCACCGGCTGTTCGGCCTGGACAGCGAGACCACGGTCGGCCTGCGCGTCACCCACGATCTGGACGCCGATGTGCGCGAGTCGCTGCGCTTTGCCAGCAACGGCTATGCCGCCGGTACGCGCACGCGTGACTTCCGCCACCACGGCACCGATAGCACGCTGCACGTCGGCAATACCCTCACCTTCAATGACCGCCTGCGCATGCAGACCGGGCTGGCACTGATCAACACCCGTCGCGATGTGCAGGTGACCTGGCCAAGCAGCGGCGGCCGCCTTTGCGACCACGACTGGGACTACGCGCCGCGACTGGGCTTCACCTGGCAGCACAGCGCCCAGACCCAGTGGTTCGGCAACCTCAGCCGCTCGGTGGAGGCGCCACATCCGTGGTCGATTATCTGGGGCTCGAACCAGTACTTCGGGCCGGGCAATGGCCCGTCTACCGGCCGCCAGCGCGCGCCGGTGCCGATGCAGAACCAGACCGCCACCACGCTGGAACTGGGTGCGCGCGGTGACGCGGCGCTGGGTCGCTGGGAACTGACCGGCTACTACGCGCACGTAAACCACGAACTGCTGAGCGTCGAACTGCAACCGGTGCCGAACCTGTTCATCGCCGAGAACAACGCCAGCCCCACCGTTCACCGCGGCATCGAGGCCGGATTGGACAGCACGCTGTGGCAGGCTGCACCGGGCCGCCTGTCGCTGCGCCAGGCGTATACCTTCAGCGATTTCCGCTATCGCCACGACGCGCGTTTCGGCAGCAACCGCCTGCCCGGCCTGCCGCGCCACGCCTACCAGGCCGAGCTGCGCTTCGATCATGCATCCGGCCTGTACGCCGCGCTCAATACCGAATACGCCTCGCGCATCGCCGTCGACTACGCCAACAGCTACTGGGCCGACAGCCACGTGATCTTCGGCAGCCGCATCGGCTACGACGCACCCGGTGGCCGCTGGCAGGCCTGGGCGGAGATGCGCAACCTCGGCAACCGCCACTACGCCGCCACGGTCACGCCGGGCTACGACGACGCCGGCAAGGATGTCGCGCGCTCGACCCCGGGCGATGGGCGTGGCGTCTATGCGGGCGTGCGCTGGCGCTTTGACTGATGACCGCAGGCGGCGCCGGGTGTGATCCGGCGCCGTCGTTCCAGGATCAGCCGATACGCCAGGCCGGCAGGCGCTCGCCGCGCTTCCAGATGGAAGGTGCGAAACCAATCAACGCCAGCGCCGCCAGCCACTTCGGTGAGGTGTTGAGCAGTGTCGAGGTAAGCGAACCATCGACAGGGGCGGCCATTTCCTGCCACGGGTTGTAGCCCAGGTAGACGACGCTGCCAGCCCACCACAGCAATGCCACACCGACACCCACCAGCAACAGAGCCAGCGTGCGGCAGGTCCAGCGCTGCGAGGTGGTGCCCCACTCGCGGGACGCCGCTACCAGCAGGCCCACCACCAGCAGCGACACCAGTGCAACCAGCCCGATATCGACCTTGTGCCCGATACGCTCGTAGGTGCAGGCGCGGCATCGCGCCTCTTCCGCGGCAGTGGCGGCTTCGGCGCCATCGGCCTCCCCGGCTGCGGGCTGCGCCAGTGCCGCAAACGGCATCAATACTGCCAGCAGCGTCACCATGATCCAACGAAACAACGTCCTGTTCCTGCGTGCAGCGACATCCATGCGCTCTTCCTCGTCAGTGGTTGTACGTCCAGGGCCGCAGTATGCGGCCGTCCCATACGCCGCCCAGACCCCGTTCCGGGGGTTCGGCCATCCAGCGTTCTTGTTCCCGATGCAGCACGACAAGCTCCCGGTAGACGAAATCGTCGGAACACGAATCCCAGGCGACCGCAATCATAGCCCACTGCCCATCGACGCTGAAAACAGGCCGGGTCAGATAGGCGACGTGGTCGTATGTCCGAGTCGGCCCATGCACCGTTGCCCCGCACCCTTGCTCCCGCAGCGCTCGAAGCCCCGCGCCGTCCATCCGCTGCGCACCGGCCAATGCGGCCGCAGGCACTGGCGTGGACCGGCGATTGACGGGAACCAGGTCCGCCTGCAGCTGCAACCGCAGCGCATGGATGTCCGGCGGCCACCGGTCGTCCAGCGGCAGGACCAGATCGTCCACCTCCTGGCAGATGGAGGCACTGCTGCCCGGCCAGCAATAGGGCAAGGTCTGCTCCATCACGTAGATGTCCTCCCCCACCGGGTCGGTCAACTGCGGCTGTTCCTGCGGGCGCCATTGATCAACGCGCGTGGACGGTGTCTGCGGTGCGCTGGGCACCTCGCTCAGCGACGATGGCAGAACTGGCGTTGGCTGCGGCACTGGCGGGGGTGGAGGGGGGAATGGGGGGCTCTGCCGGATCGCCAGCGCCATCGCCTCCGCCTGCATCTGCGCTGTTCCCAGGTTGATCGGTAGCCGACCGATCGCCTGCTGCCACCTCGGGCGCAGGCTGCAGATCCCGGCCATGAGCGCCAAGGCCGACAGCGCCGCCGCCAGCGATGCAATGCGTCGCCAGGCGATCCGTTGTTGGCAGTCACGGTTTGGCTTGAACGAGGTATCTATCATCACGACTCCGGCAACGCGGGCCACAGGCCCTGTCCAAAGCTCATATGGCGGACAGGCTCCACTCGAACACGCTCCCAGCCGCCCTTCCTGCGATGCAGAAGGTAGAGGACACGCATCGCCGTTCCTCCACTGCACAGATCCGAGGCGACCGATGCCATTGCCCAGTTCCCATCCAGGCTGAACACAGGACGCTGCAGATAGACAACGCCCAGATCCGGATTGCCCGGGCCACCCGTGCATCCCTCGATACCGCGCGCGCGCCGTTGCTGAAGCTCGTCCCACGTCATCCGTTGCGCCCGCACGTGTGCAAGCTCGAACGCGAGACCGGGTACCCGTGAAGCCCGGCGGTTCGCAACCTGCAGCATCGACTCCAGATGCTGCTGCAGTTGAAAGGACGCCGCACTGTCATCATCGCGCCACTCGACGACGCTGTGACGAACCTGGCAGACCGGGGCGGGATACCCTTCACCGCAGGAAGGCGCAGTCCATTCCATCACAGCGAATGGAATGTCGGGCTCCCAGCCGCGCGGCTCGAAGTGTGCTGGCGCGACGTCTTCCAACCGCACCGCTGCGGTCGCGAACCCACTGTTACCGGCCAGCATCGGGGAGGAGACTCCTCTCATTGGAATCGGTGGAACCGGCGGCTTTCCTGGCGGTGTCGGTCGCAGGTCGATGAGCTCTGCCATCACTTCGGCCTGCATCCGTGCCGTTCCCAGATTGATCGGAGGCGGGCCGACTTCCCGCCGCCACTGCGGGCGCACGCTGACCATCAGCGCTACGACTGCAACCATCGATAGAACGACCGTTGTGGCCAGGACGCGTTTCCTTGCAATGCGCTGTCGCATGAAGATCCTGGAAAAAGTGAAGCACAGAGGAAATTGCCCGGAATTGCAGTACTACCCGGCCAGCACTACCGCCATCGGGTAGCGCAGCGGCATTGCATCGACAGCGGCCGCCCACTGCAGACCCGAGGCATGGAAAACGGTGTCGCCGGTCAACGCGACGATCATGGCCACCGCGTGCGCGGCCAGCCGCACGCACGACTTCACTGCCGCGGCTCCTGGGCAACTTCAATGCACTGATTGAAAAATGGCGCGAGTTCTTCATGCCGCCGCCAGCGGGCGCGTGGCATTGCGGCCAGGGACCTCAGAAACCTGATACTGCATGCGGACATCCTTGCCGGGCACGCGTAGGCGGTGGTGG
The DNA here is from genome assembly GCF_059369595.1 of Stenotrophomonas sp. YJH_SMC_25. Taxonomy (NCBI): domain Bacteria; kingdom Pseudomonadati; phylum Pseudomonadota; class Gammaproteobacteria; order Lysobacterales; family Lysobacteraceae; genus Stenotrophomonas; species Stenotrophomonas sp. YJH_SMC_25. The sequence goes on from NZ_JCAFSV010000001.1 coordinate 91,655, forward strand.
ACGGATTCTAGCGCGATGGGGCCGTGGGTCCATCACCCACAGGCCGCACTGGCGCCGGCCTTGTACCCGCGCGCCGGCGGCTGGATTATGATTTTCCACCAGAAGAGCTATGCGCCACGGCATGCACGCCTCCCAGTTCACCCGCGCCACCGCGCTCGTGATGTTCGTTCCAATGATCGGCCTCGCCGGTTGGGGTTCGTGGTTTGGTAGCCGCTGCTTCAGCGATGGCTGCCTCGGCGTCCTGGTGGCATGGCTTGCCGCCGTGGCCACCTTTGCGGTGCAGGCGTTGCTGGTGCTCCCGACGCATGCCTGGGCCCTCAAGCGGCAGGGATGCCCCGCCTCCCGCAGCTACCTGCGTTGGCTTGGCGCGTCGGCCATCGCTGCCTTCCTGCCCATCGTGCTCGGCTGGGGCTACCTGATGATCTTCCGATGACCTGCTGCGCGTCTTCCGCACACGTATAGCCGGATCAAGGAGGCGCGGCCGCCTTCAGCAACTGCGCTGCTACCCGATCAAACGGAGCGATGTCCTGCAGTGCGCGGCACATCGCCACGGCGCCTTCCACGCTGGCGATCACCAGGCTGGCCAGTCCATCCGCCGCCGCAGGTTCGTGGCCGTCGGCAATGAAGGCTGCGGCCAGATGCCCCTGCCAGCGCACGAACACCTCTGCGGCGGCCACGCGCGGTTGGCTGGTAACCGCCTCGACCGGCTCTTCGACGGCAACGGCCAGCACCGGACAACCCGCGCGGAACCCGGACCGCAGCAGGCGCTCGCGCCACATCGCCAGGAACTGCTGCAGGCCCTGCACGGCCCCGCCCTTCAACAACTCAACGAGGAGCGCCTCCACCTTGTCACCAGCCATGTGGGTGGCGCGCGCCAGCAGCTCCTGCTTGCCGCCGGGAAAGTGGTGATAGGTGGAACCCAGCGGCGCCTCGGCCAGCTTGGTCACCTCACGGATGCTGGTGGCATTGAGACCCACGCGCGCCAGCATCTGTGCCGCAGCATCAATCACGCGTTGTGGCGCATCAGAGGGGCGCGGGCTCACGGCAGGCTCCTTGCCAGGACAGTCGTCATAAATTAGCGTATCGGCGATTCTATAACAGTCGTCATAACCATGAATCTCTGGTTCCGCCTGCTCCACCTGCTGCTGTGCAGCCTGTTCCGGCCGAAGCTGGAGGCGCCGTTCGGGGTCTCGCGGCTGCAGTTCCGGGTACTGCCCAACGACCTGGACAGCAACCTGCACATGACCAACGGCCGCTACTGGAACATCTTCGATCTGGGCCGGCTGGACCTGATACTGCGGATGGGCCTGGGCCGGGTGGCGCTGCGCGAGAAGTGGGCACCGATCGTCGGCGCTGGCACCATCCAGTTCCGCCGTGAACTGAAGCCGTTCCAGCGCTTCACCCTGGAAACACGCCTGGTCGGCTGGATCGGCTCGCGCGGCATCATGGAGCAGCGCGTGCTGATCGGGCCCGAGCAGAAGATCGCCACCCGTGCGCTGCTGGTCACCGGCATCTACGACCGTCGCGCGCGCCAGTTCCTGGGCATGCCGAAGATGATGGAAGCGATCGGTGTGGTTGCCCCGCCGTCGCCGCCGCTCAGTGCAGCCGCCGAGGCGCTGCTGGCGGCCGATGCGGCGTTGAAGCAGGACGACGCCTGAGGCACCTCAGCCTACCTTCGGCATGTTCTTGGTCAAGCAATGGATACCGCCACCGCCACCGGCGATCGCATCGATGTCCACCTGTTCGATCACACGACCGGGATACATGTCTTCCAGTAGTTCACGGCAGTAGCCATCGGCTGCGTCGTCACCGAACTGCGGCGCGACCACCGCGCCGTTGATCGGCAGGTAGTTGATGTAGCCCATCGCCAGATCATCGTTGTCGCGGGTATGCACGTTGTCGCGCCCGTCCAGCGGCGGCGGCAGCGTGTGCACCTGCAGGCGGCGACCATCGGCATCGATGGCCCCGCGCAGAATGTCCAGATGCTCGCGGGTCAGATCGTAGTCGTAGGACTCCGGATCGTTGTCCAGGTTGGCGATCACTACGCCGGGGCGCACGAAGCGCGCATAGAAATCCACATGCGCGTCGGTGATGTCTTCGCCGGCAATGCCGGGCAGCCAGATCACCTTGCGCAGGCCGAGGTGGTGCATCAGCTCGGCCTCGATATCCGCGCGCGACCAGCCGGGATTGCGATTGCGGTTCACCCAGCAGCTTTCGGTGAGGATGGCCGTGCCATGGCCATCGACTTCGATGCCGCCACCCTCGCCCACCAGATCGCTTTCCAGCAGCGTGGCACCGGTCACCTGCGCCAGCCACGGCGCCACCGCACCATCGTTCCGTGCGCTCTGCTTGCCGCCCCAGCCGTTGAAGTTGAAATCAACCAGGCCCAGCCCGCCCTTGCCATCGGTGACGAAACATCCGCCGTAGTCGCGCACCCAGATGTCATCCAGCGGCACCTCGAGGAACTCGATGTTGTCGCGGCCGCAGCGATCCTGCGCCAGCTTCCGCTGCGCCGGGCGGCACAGCACACTAACGGGCTGGTGGCGGGCGATGGTGCGGGCCAGGCGTGCCACGGCGGTGTTCACCGCATCGGCCTGCGCGCCCCACACCCGCGGTTGCGCGGCGAAGGCCAGGAAAACGCGTTCCTGCGGCCCGTGCTCGTCCGGCATGCGCCAGATACCCGCACCCGGCCCCGCTGCGGATACGCGCGTCGGCAGCCCTGTCAGGCCGAGGGCGGCCAGGCCGCCAAGGCCAGCGGCGCCCGCCAGCTGGGTGAGGAAGTGACGACGGCTGCTCATGACGGGCTCCAGGGCCGGTGTGGGATGGACCTATGCTGCGCTTGCGTATCGATAAGAACAAACGATAGATTCAGCCATCAATTGAACAGTTTTACTTATCTGAAATGCTGAGGCATTGGCCACCGCTGAACGCGTTGCGTGGTTTCGAGGCCGCCGCCCGCCTGGGTAGTTTCCACAGGGCCGCCGAGGAACTGCATCTGACCCAGTCGGCCATCAGCCAGCAGATCCGGGGCCTGGAAGCCTCGCTGCAGCAGCCGTTGTTCTTCCGGCAGGGCCGCAGCGTCACCCTCACCGACGCCGGCATCGACCTGCTGGAAACCACCCAGTCCCTGCTGCGGCAGCTGGCCAGCGGCATCCGCCGGCTCGATCAGTACCGCAAGCCGAATCAACTGATCGTCAACACCAGTCCAGCCTTTGCCCGGCATTGGCTGGTGCCGCGCCTGGCCAGCTTCCACCGCCTGCATCCCGACGCCGACCTGTGGCTGCTGACCAGCGAGGAGGCACCGGATATGACCACGCAGACGCTGGACGTGGCGGTACGCGATGACCTCGACTCACAGGCGCAGTGCCAGCATCGCGTGCTGCTGCAGGATCGCCTCTTTCCGGCCTGCCATCCGGCCCTGCTCGCCACGCCGGTGCACGAACGCCTCACCCTGCATGGCGAGCGCGAAATGGACTGGAGCCAGTGGCAGGTACAGGGCGGCGCCGATGTCGGCCAGCGCCGCGAAGGCATGAACTTCTCCGAACCCGGGCAGCTGCTGGATGCTGCCTGCCAAGGGCTGGGTATCGCCCTGGTCAGCGAGCTGCTGGCGGCACGCGCCTGCGATCAGGGGCTGCTGCAGCCGCTGGATGAGGCACGCGTGCGCGGCCCGCGCTGGAGCTGGCTGGTGCATGAGGACAGCGCAGACGATCCGCTGGTGATCAGTTTCTGTGAGTGGTTGCTGGCGAGTCTGCCCGCAGAAGCTACTTCTGCTGCAGCGCGCGCTTGACCGCCGCCTCGGCCAACGGCGCCATCACCGCATAGCCCTTCGCCGTGGGATGCACGCCATCCTCGGCCAGCTGCGGATCGAGTCCTCCGGCGGCATTGGCCATCGGCGTGTAGTAGTCCAGATAGACCAGCTGCTGCGCATCGGCATAGCGCTTCAATGCCGTGTTCAATGCACGCACCTTCGGCGCTGGCGCTGTTCCCGGCAGCCACGGGTAATCGCTGACCGGCAGCACCGATGCCAGCACCACGGCGATGCCATGTGCACGCGCCAGGTCCACCATCGCGTGCAGGTTGTCCTCGATCATCGCCTGCGTGGACGGGCCGGTGTTGCCGGCAATGTCGTTGGTGCCGGCCAGGATCACCACCACCTGTGGCTTCAGTGCCAGCACGTCCTGCGGGAAGCGCACCAGCATCTGCGCCGTGGTCTGGCCGCTGATGCCGCGGTTGAGCCAGCCCTTGCCGGGGAAGAATCCGGCGCTGCCTTCCGCACCCCAGCCTTCGGTGATCGAGTCGCCGAAGAACACCACGCGCGGCTGGCCCGGCACTGCCGCAGGCAGTTGCGCGTTGGCATCACGATAGCGCTGCAGCTCCGGAAAATCGGCCAGGCGCTGCTGCATGAAACGAACCTCGTCGGGGCGCAACTGGTCGATGGGCGTCTGCAGCAGCGGATTGACTGCGACGGCTTCGGCGGCACCCGGCGGAGAAGCCAACGCGAGGCCCAACGTCACGACGGTTGCAGCGGCAAGCTCAACAGGTCCACGCATGCGGGTACTCCTGAAATCAACTTCCGCAGTCTAACGCCCTGCCCCGTGCTCAGCGTGCAGCCGTACGCGCCGCCACACCCGTGACTTTCGCCGGCATCCACATGCCCGGCGTCCAGCCGCTGGCGGCCAGGATCGTCTTCGGGTTGTCCTGCTGGATCAGCGCACGGACCGCATCACGCTTGTCCTTGGCCTGCAGGTAATAGGCCTTGGCGATGCGGTAACCCACCCAGTACCCCAGGTCGTAAGGTTCCTGCGAGCCCGGCTTGTAGTTGTACAGCCACGGCGACAGATCGGTGCTGTCCAGATCCAGCGCGAACGCGCTTTCGATATGCACTTCCCGGCCACGGGTCCAGGCCGCGTGACGCCCATTGCCGACGTTGCCGGAAATCAGCTCGGCGATGAACTCGGCGATGCCCTCGCCCAGCGAAACATGCAGCACCGTGGCACGCGGGTCACCCGGCTCGAAGTCGATCAGGCCGGTCTGCTGGATGTGCACGTATTCGTGTGCGATCACATGCACGAAGCGATCCTGCACATTGGCACTCATGAAGTCGGCCGCGCACAGCGCTTCCAGGCCAATGATCACACCGCTTTTTGAGGTCAGCCCGACCGGCCGGCCGCGGCCCACCGCGATGGTCACCGGCGGGAACCGGGTCTGCGGGTAGATCGCCTGCAGGTTGGAAAACACCTGCGTCAGGCGTTGCTTCACCGCGGGCAGTTCGGCCAGGCAGTTTCGTCCCTGTGCATACAGCTCGGGCTGGCTGGCGATGGACTCGGCAATGCGTTCGGGAGTGACCCGGCGCGCCTTGGCCAGTTCGGCCAGGCCGGCCGAACCCTCGGCCAGGTATCCACGCAGCTGCGCAACGCTGGGCTTGCCGCCAGCGCTGTCATAAAGTGCATAGAAACGGCTGACATCCTCGGTGAGGATCTGCGGCCCTGCCGGTACCGCTGCGGTGGCCACGCCTACCGCCCCGGCACAGGCCAGGGCCAACAGGCCGCGCAGGATCATGAACATCGCTCCGTCCTTGGTGGAGTGCATGCGAAGCGCGCAATCTATCACTCCGCCCGGCCCACTGCAGCAGGCGGATGCGGGCGCACCGGCGCTGTGCCAGACTCGCTTCGGCACCTGCCATGGAAGATGGAGCACCGCACGATGATGATCGTTCCCGCGTACTGGGCCGAAGCCCGCCTGCAGGCCCGTTTCCGTGGCCGGCCGGTGGTCGTGCGCCGCTTCGGCTGGTCCGACGAAGGCCCTGCCGAGGCGCAGGTGCACGCCGATCGCCGCGCCAACGAAGCCCTCAATGCCATCCTCGCCGGGCAGGCGCTTCCGCGACGCGAAGTGCGCAGCAACTACGGCGTGGAGGGCGTGCCGATCCGCGAGCAGATCGTGCAGCGCGACGGCGACGTCATCATTACACGCAACAGCTACGGTGCGCTGTGCCTGAACACCCCGGACGTGCTGTTCGCCGACATAGATCATGCGCAGCCACCTGCCGGTTGCGTGATGCCTGCAATCATCGCCGCAGTGCTGCTGTTCGCTGGCGCCGTCATCGGCACTCTGCTCTGGCACTGGCTGGTGGGACTGGTGCTGGGGGTGGCAGCGGTGCTGCTGGTCAACACGGCGATGCTGATGCAGCGCAAGCGGCGCCTGGCCGCGGCCGGTGGCGCCGAAGGCGTAGCCCTGCAGCGGGTCGCGGCCTTCAGCGAACAGCATCCGGACTGGCATCTGCGTACGTACCGCACGCCGGCTGGATTGCGCGTGCTGGCCATGCACGCCACGTTCCTGCCCGAAGACGAGCAGCTGCAGGCGTTCTTCAGAACGCTGGGCGCCGACACCCTGTACGCGCGCATGTGCCGGCTGCAGCACTGCTTCCGTGCGCGCCTGACACCAAAGCCGTGGCGCGTTGGCCTGAGGTACCGCATCCGTCCGCCGGTGGCCGCGTGGTCAGCCGAGCAGGCCAACAACCCGGATCGCCTGGCCTGGATTGCCGAGTACGAAAAGAAGAGTGCCGGCTTCGCCGCGTGCGCCTACCTGCGCAGTTTCGGTGATACCACGCGCATCCATGCCAAGGCCGAGCACGTGCGCGAACTGCACGACCGGTTGGCGCATGCGCAGGACCGCCTGCCGTTGGCGTGAGCTCGGGTGCTCAATCAGCGCTCTGCACGAACGGCTGCCCTGCCAGGGTAGTGCCCAGCCGCACCGCAATCTGCTGTTCACCCTTCTCGAAGGTCGTCGCGCACTGCTTCCCGCCCTTCTGGCACCCCACTTCCGGAAAGCCCTCCAGCGATTCCGGCGCGCCCTGCGCCGGCTTCACCTGCCATCCCGCAGCATCCAGCAGGCGCTTGGCCTTGGCGTAGGGCATGCCGGCGATGATCCCCAGCTGCGCCAGCTCGGTGGGCAGCGACTGGGCATGGGCGTTTGAAACCAGGACCAACGACAACGTTGCAGCAAGAACGATGGCTTTCATTGCACCGACCCGGGACGAACTCACAGGGCCAGCCTAGCCCATCTGCGTGGCACGCGAATGTGCCGGTAACACGTCGTTACCGAGTCTCCACAGTTGATTGCAGAGCACGTGCGGCTGGTTACAGCCGAGCGTGGGCTCGGCGCTACAGCAGGATGCAGGAAGGCCACCCGGAGGTGGCCTTCCTGTTCCTTCACTTGGCGTTCTTCACGTAGGTGTCGAACCAGTTCAGCATTTCCGATACCAGCTGCTCGTTCGACTCCAGCGCGGTGTACCAGTGCGGCTCGTTCGGCAGCATCACCAGGCGGGTGGTACCGCCGTTGCCGCGGATCGCCTGGTACAGCTTGCGCGACTGGAACGGCTCGGTGCCCGGGTTGGCGTCGTCCTCGCCGTGGACCAGCAGCAGCGGCAGCTTGATCTTGTCGGCATAGAAGAACGGCGAGGCCTTCAGGTACACGTCCTGCGCCTGCCAGACCGAGCGGCGTTCGTTCTGGAAGCCGAACGGGGTGAAGGTCTTGTTGTACGAACCGCTGGTCGCCACGCCGGCCTTGAACAGCTTGGTGTGCGCGATCAGGTTGGCGGTCATCAGGCCGCCGTGGCTGTGACCGGTCACGCCGACGCGGTTGCGGTCGACCACGCCCATGTCCACGGCCTTGTCCACCGCCGCCTTGGCGTCGGCTTCCAGCTGCTCCAGGTAGGTGTCGTAGGCGTTCTTCGGGTCACCCACGATCGGGAACGAGGCGTTGTCGATGATCGCGTAGCCGGCCAGCAGCATCAGGCGGTACGGCTGCAGACGGGTGAAGGTCTGCTGCGAACCGGACACCTGGCCGGCCTGCGCGGCATTGGCGAAGTCGGCCGGGTACGCATACAGGATCGCCGGCACGCGCTGGCCTTCCTTGTAGCCCGGCGGCGTGTACAGGGTGAACGACAGGTCCACGCCATCGGCACGCTTGTAGGTCACCAGCTGCTTCTTGATCTGGCGCACTTCCGGGGTCGGGTCGACCAGCTTGGTCAGCGCGGTCGCGGTGGACGCGAACTGCGCCTCGCCGGTCTTCGCATCAGCCACTGCCTCACCCTGCTGGCGGATGAAGGCGTTCGGAGGATCGATCACCGACTGGTGCCAGGTCAGGTAGCGCCCCGGCGTGCTGCTGAAACCGAGGAACTGTTCGTAGGCGTCGACACTGCTGCGGAACAGGCGCTCGCTCTTCAGGGTGCCCAGGTCCAGGCGGTCCAGGAACGGACGGTCGCCCTGCGGCGACGCGCCACGGCCGCTGAGGAACACATGGTTGCCCTCACGGCGCACCACCTGCGCGCCATTCGGCAGGCGGGTAAAGACCAGGTTGCCGGGGTTGCCATACAGCTCGTCGCTGGACATGTCCCACAGCAGGCGGCCTTCCTTCTTCGGCTGGTCCACATCGACGATGCGGGTCTGCATCCAGTGGCGGTTCTCGTCGTTCTCGTACTGGAACGCCACGGCCGGATCGGCGGTCCACGCGAAGCCCTCAAATCGCTGCGCGGTACGGGTGATTTCGGTCGGCTTGCCGTTGAACGGGGCCTTCAGCATCAGCACGCGGTCGCGGTGCGGCACGTTGACCTTCCAGTCGCCCTTGTCCAGTGCCTCGGCATAGACCAGGGTGGCTGGATCGGTGGCACGCCAGTCGAAGCCACGCGGGCCTTCCGGCACGCCATGCACCGGTACGCGATCGGCCAGCGGCAGGCTGGCAATCGGCGTGGATTTGCCGCTGGCGATGTCCAGCACGGCCACGTCGTTGGCGAAGCGCTGGTAGGTCACCGCATGCGAGTACGGCGCCTTGATCGATTCGGTCAGCACGTGCACGCCATCGGGTGCGGCGCTGACTTCGTTGAACAGCGCCGGCTGCCCGACCGGACGCACGCTGTTGGCGGCGGTATCGACCACGGCCAGCTGCGAGGCACCGTAATAAGCGAACAGCTTCTCGTCGTGCACGCTGGTCAGCGTGTCGCGGGCCTCGTAGGTGCTGCTCTCGCCACTGCTGCCCAGCGACTCCTGTGCATCCGGGCCGGTCGGTACGCCGCCGTTGGAAGGTGCCGGGCCCTGGTTGGCCGGTACCAGTTTCACCAGCAGGTTCTGGCTGCCGCCCAGCCACTGCACGGTGTAGCCGAAGATCGGGTTCAGCTGCACATTCGGCACCTGCTTCACCTGCCCGGTGGCCGCATCGCCTACCCACAGCTGCACGCTGGTATCGACCGCATTCTGGAAGGCGAAGTGGCTGCCATCGGCCGACCACAGCGCACCGGTGGCACAGCCCTGCGGCAGGTTGACCTTGGTCTCCTTGCCGCTGCCGATGTCGACCAGGGTGAAGTCGGCCACGCAGGCCGGAATGCCGTAGCCACCGGGCGTGTCATGGCGGCTGCGGTTCTTCGGCTCCAGGCGCACGCCGGCCAGCTTCAGGTACGGCTGGGCGACGCGGCTGATCGACGGGTAGGTCTGCGCGGTGGTCAGCAGCAGGCGCTGGCCGCCCGGGGCCACGTTCGGCGCCGGCGGCGGCGGCGCCTTCAGCACCTTGAGCAGGTGTTCCGGCGGCTTCGCGTAATCAGCGAAAGCCGGTCCAGCGGCCAGCAGGCCGACGGTGGCAACGGCAACAGCCGCCGCCAGAGAGGTTCGACGGATGAGCATCCTTATCCCCTGGGGTGTGAATGGGCGCCCGGAATCGGGCATGGACCCGAATCTAGCACCGCAGGGGTTGTCGTGAATGGGCCGGAAGGACTAGTGGCCGGATGGGGCAAAGTGCGGCTCCGGGAGGTGCCGGGGAACTGCCGGCACCTGCCAGGCATGGCCTGGCACTACTGCTGCGCGTGCAGGTCCCAGGTGGCCAGGTAGTCGGGGTCGACCACGATCATGCCGCTGGTGCGCATGCGGTACTCGCCGGGTTCGGCTGGTTGGTACTGGTCCAGCATCGGTGGCAGGTAGCGCTCGTGGCCATCATTCTCGTCGGCCAGCACCACGCCCTCGTCGGCGCTGATGCGCAGCACCGTGCCGGCGTACTGCTCCAGCCCCTTTACCTGACCGTCGCCGCCATAGCGGGTAACCCCGACCAGTACGACCTTGCCGATCATTTCTTCCGCCTTGGCATCGTCCAAGGTCGGCAGAATGGGAGTGAATTCGTCGCTCATCGGTGCACCTCCGTAGCCTGCAGGACATCGTGGATGAGGTTTCCGCTTCGCAGTGCGCGTCGCTGGCAGCCGAGCAGGTACCCAGCCTGGAGCCTCTGCATCGAGAGTGCCAGTACGCCCATGAACCCAAGGGTTCCTGTAGCAGGATGCTGCCATCGCAGGCGGAAGGGACAGGTGAAGGCCGAAATCGGTCCTCGCCGGTCAGAGGGTTGCGCCTGCACCCACGCTAGAATGCACGCATGCGCACCGTACATGCCCTCCGCTACATCACGCCCTTGCGGGAAGGTGGCTCCCTGCCGGCCGTGGTCGAGACCGACGACGACGGCATGGCCGTGCTGAAGTTCCGTGGCGCCGGCCAGGGCCCGAAAGCGTTGATCGCCGAGCTGATCGCCGGCGAGATGGCACGCACGCTGGGCCTGCCGATTCCGGAAATCCTGTTCGTCGAGCTGGACCGCGAGTTCGCCCGCACCGAGCCCGACCCGGAAATCCAGGAGCTGATCCGCGCCAGCGAAGGCCTGAACCTGGGCCTGGACTACCTGCCCGGTGCGATCAATTACGATCCGGCGGCAATGCCGGTGGATGCCGACCTGGCCTCGCGCATCGTCTGGTTCGATGCGTTCACCAGCAATGTCGATCGCACCACGCGCAACCCGAACCTGATGGTGTGGCATCGAAAGCTGTACCTGATCGATCACGGTGCGGCCATGTACTTCCATCACGACTGGGCCAACGCCGGCGATGCCTGCGAAAAGCCGTTCGTGTTGATCCGCGACCATGTGCTGCTGTCGTTCGCCAGTCGCATCGCCGAGGTGGATGCCGAGCTGGCCGCGCGCCTGACCGATGCCGAGATCGAACGCATCGTCGGCCTGGTGCCGGACAGCTGGCTGGTCAACGAGCCGGCGTTCGACAGCCCCCAAGCCTACCGCCAGGGTTACATCGATTATCTCAAGCACCGCCTGAAAGTGCGTGCGGTGTTCGTGCAGGAGGCCATCCGTGCCCACGCTGCACACGTATGACTATGCGGTCATCCGCGTGGTACCGCGGGTGGAACGCGAGGAGTTCATCAACGTCGGGGTGATCGTCTCCTGCCCTGGCGCGCGCCATCTGGAAGCGGCCATCGAGATCGATCCTGCGCGCCTGCGTGCCTTCGCGCCGGCGCTGGACCAGGAGGCGCTGCAACCGTGGCTGGATGCGATCGTGGCCATCTGCCGTGGCGACGCCAACGCCGGGCCGATCGCGCAACTGCCCGCGCGTGCCCGCTTCCACTTCCTTACCGCCAAGCGCAGTTCGGTCGTGCAGATGTCGAGCACGCATGTGGGCCGCACGACCGACCCGGCGGGTGTGGTGGAACACTTGATGACGAAGATGGTGCGGGTGCCGGCACCTAACGCGTAGCGGCGACTGGTAGAGTCGACTGTTAGTCGACTAACGCACGCAGTGCGGGCTCTTCGGCGGCATTGATTAAGGCAGTCGACTAACAGTCGACTCTACCGGGTCGACTCTACCCGGTCGACTCTGCCCGGCTGACTCTGCCCGGCTGACTCTGCCCGGCTGACTCTGCCCGGTCGGTTCCATCACCATGCGCGTTCGCCTGCCGACTCAAGCTCGCTCAACGGCCAGCGGCACCATCCGTACGGATGGTCACCGATCTGCGCGGCAAGACCGGCTCGAACGGGATTTGCCAGAATGTAGCAAGCGTGCCTGTGCAGCGACGCGTCACTGCGGATCGCATGATCGTGATAACCCGCCTGCCAGATTGCACCCTGGCTCCCTCGCCGCCGGTTGATTAGAAAGCTGCTGCGCGCCTTGAAGCGCTGCACGCAGTAGCCCAGCGAATGGCCACGAAGTTGAGCCAGCCAGTGGATGTGATCCGGCATGATCACCCAGGCAAACGATGCAGTCAGGCCTTCCCGATCCATCGATCCGAGGAGCTGCATGGCAAGGTCGGCATTGGCAGGGCTATCGAAAACGCGATGGCGGTTCCGGCACACCATGGTGATGGCGTAGACGTTGCCGACTATGGATCGGCGGCCGGCAAGCAGTTGAGGGCTGGGCATGAGTTCGAGAATGCCCGCCAGGATGGATGCTCGACATCGGTTCACTGCCAACGTCAGGATCAGGGACCATCTCGATGCAGCGTCCGGGGATGTGGAGTCGCCTGGGTAGAGTCGACTGTTAGTCGACTATCGCGCGAAGCGCGGGCTTTCCAGCATGGGAGAGAAGAGCAGTCGACTAACAGTCGACTCTACCCAGTCGGCTCTATCCAGTCGGCTCTATCCAGTCGGCTCTACCCAGCCGGTTCTACCCCGTCGGCCCTACCTGGGCAACGCAAACGCAATCACGTAATCGCCGTTCGGGGTTTCCATGAAATGGTGGCCGCCGGCCATGATCACCACGTACTGGCGCCCGCCCTGCTCGTACACCATCGGGTTGGCCTGGCCGCCGGCAGGCAGCTTGGCATGCCAAAGCTCCTTGCCGGTCTTCAGATCGATGGCACGCAGCAGGTCATCGGTGGCGGCGGCGATGAAGATCAGGCCGCTGGCGGTCACTACCGAACCGCCGTTGTTCGGCGTGCCGATCTCGATCGGCAGGCCGGAACGGATGCCGAACGGTCCGTTGCCGCGCGCACTGCCAAACGGACGGTCCCACAGCAGTTTGCCGGTGCGCAGGTCGATGGCACGGATACCGCCATAGGGCGGCTGCTTGCACAGCAGGCCGGTGAACGGCAGCCGCCAGCCGGCGTTGACCTGGATGGCGTAGGGCGTACCCACCTGCGGGTCGCCCGCGCCTTCGGCACCGCCCTGGTCGAACCGGACCTTCTCGCGTGGCAGCCAGCCCAGCCGGTCGGCCTCCGCGCGTGGCACCAGCCGGTTGTAGTTGGGCATGTCGTTGTAGTTGGCCACGATCACGCCGCGGCGCGTATCGATGGACACGCTGCCCCAGTCCGAGCCGCCGTTGTAGCCGGGGTACTCGATGGAATGGCGCTCGCTGCTCGGCGGCGTGTAGAACCCTTCGTAGTACGCCTTGCGGAACTGGATGCGGCAGACCAGCTGGTCAATCGGGGTGATGCCCCACATGTCACGCTCGGTCAGGTCATGTTCGCGGCGCAGCGTGTGGTACAGCGAAAACAGCTGGGTGGGAGAACGCTGCTCGGGTTCGACGCCGCCGACCGGCACCTTGCGCTCTTCGGCGGCAGTCAGGAGCTGGCCGTTGCGGCGATCGAGGATGTACATGTCGCCCTGCTTGGTCGGCAGCAGGATCGCCGGCACCTTGCCCGCCGCCGTCGGGTAGTCGATCAGGCTGGCCTGTGAACCCAGGTCGTAGTCCCACACATCCTTGCGCACCGCCTGGAAATGCCAGACCGGCTTGCCGGTGGCCACGTCGATCGCCACCAGCGAGGTCGCATAGCGATTCTGGTTCTCCGTGCGCGAACCACTCCAGTAATCGCCCGCGGCATTGCCCAGCGGCAGGTAGACCAGGCCCAGCGCCTCATCACCGGTGGCCGTGGTCCACATGTTGGGGGTGCCGCGCGTATAGGTCTGCTCGCGCGGAGGCAGACCGCTGCGCTCGGGCTGGTCCATGTCCCACGCCCAGCGCAGCTTGCCGGTGATGGCGTCGTACGCCTGGATCACGCCCGACGGCGCATCGCGGCGCTGCCCATCCAGCACCTGGTGGCCGGTCACGATCACGCCGCGCACGATGGCCGGCGGCGAGTTGATCGACACGTAACCCTGTGGCACCTCGCCCATGCCCAGGGTGATGTCGACCTGGCCGTTGTTGCCGAAGTTGGCGCAGGGGCGGCCGCTGTCCGCGTCCACCGCGATGATGCGACCGTCCAGCGTGCCTTCAATGATGCGCGCCCAGCACGCCGGACGACTGCCCGGTGCAGCGCTGCGGGTGACGCTGGGCGGCGGCTCCGGCAGGGCCAGATCGGCAGCGACATCGGCCAATGCCGCGTCAGCAAGGGTCGGCGTGCTGGGCTGCTCGTAATAGCTCACACCACGACAGGCAGCGGTATAGGGAATCGAGGCATCCTTCACCTTTGGATCGAACCGCCACAGTTCCTTGCCGCTGGCAGCATCAAGCGCGATCAGGCGGTTGCGTGCGGTGCACAGGTACAGGCGGTCGCCGATCTTCAGCGGCGTGGTTTCGGCACCCCAGCGCTTCTTCGGCATATCCCCGGTACGGAACTGCCAGGCCGGCTGCAGCGTGGCCACATTGGCCGGGGTGATCTGCTGCAGTGGCGAATAGCGGGTACCCGCATTGCTGCGGCCCCACGCCGGCCAGTCGCCCTCGGCGGGCTGGTCAGCCGGCTGCAGGCCCGTGGTATCGCGCGTAGGTTCCAGTCCGGCGCTGACCGCGCCTTCCGGGAACGGCTGATGCCCATCCACTTCACCATGCGGCGCGAAAGCCAGGCCGAAGGCGGCCACGAACACCAGCATCAGCACGCCCGCCACGCTGCGCGACAGGGGTTTTGAAACCGGCTCGCGCAGTGTCGGCGCCAGCAGCGCCAGCACGATGCCGAGCGCAGTCACCAGCCCGAGCCGCGGTACCCAGCGCCAGTAGTCGCTGCCCGATTCCCACCAGGTCCACAGCAGCGTGCCGATGAACACCAGCGCATACAGCAGCGCGCCGCTGCGGCGGTTGCCGAACAACAGGGTTCCGCTGGCCAGCAGGCCGAGCCCGGCGATGGCGTAGTACGCCGAGCCACCCAGGCTGAGCAGCCACCCACCGAGGGCCACCGATGACCAGGCCGAGCACGACCAGCAGCAGTGACAGCACGGTGACGAGGGGATGCCGGGAGGCGCGGACGGGAGCAGGAGCGGACTGCGGCGTGGCGGACATCGTCGATCTCCGGGGGCAGCATGCGCCCTTATCCCACCGCCTGCGTGAAGCGCGCGCGTATGCGTGGCACCCGGATACGACGACGCCGGCGCAGGGCCGGCGTCGTCGGTACCTCAGGCTCGCGGCAGGATCACTCCTGCGCGGCGTCCTCGCTGCTGGCAGCAGCCGGTGCGCCGTCGGTCGTGGCCGGGGCGGCGGCAGCCACCTCGTCCTCGTCCTCGTCGATCGAGGCATCCATGCGCTCCACCGCCTGCAGCTTCTCGTCCTTGGAGAGGCGGATCAGGGTCACGCCCTGGGTGTTGCGGCCGACGCGGCTGATTTCCGAGCCACGCGTACGCACCAGGGTGCCACCATCGGAGATCAGCAGGACTTCGTCGCTGGAGCCCATCAGCACCGCGGCGACCAGCTTGCCATTGCGCTCGGTGGTCTGGATGCCGATCACGCCCTGGGTGCCACGGCCCTTGCGCGGATAGTCCGGCAGCGGGGTGCGCTTGCCGTAACCGTTCTCGGTGGCGGTCAGGATGTACTGAACGCTGGCGTCGTCGGCGCCGTCGATCACCGCATCGCCATTGGCGGCGGCTTCCTCGACACCGTTGTCGTCCTCGTTCTCGTCCTCGATGCCACCGGCACTTTCGGCCACGATCAGGCTGACCACTTCCTCGCCGGCCGGCATCTTGATGCCCCGCACGCCGGTGGCGGTACGGCCCATCGAGCGGACCTTGTCCTCGCCGAAGCGCACGGTCTTGCCGTTGGAGGCGAACAGCAGGATGTCGCGCTGGCCGTCGGTCAGGCCGACGCCGACCAGCGCGTCGCCCTCATCGAGGTTGATCGCGATCTTGCCGCGCGCCAGACGGAAGGCGAACTCACCCAGCGGGGTCTTCTTGACCGTACCGTTCTTGGTGGCGAAGAACACGAACTGGCCATCGGCGTAATCGCGCACCGGCAGTACGGCCTGCACGCGTTCACCCGGTTCCAGCGGGATCCAGTTGATGATCGGACGGCCGCGGGCGTTGGAGCCCGCTTCCGGCAGCTGGTAGACCGGCAGCCAGAACACCTTGCCCGAACTGGTGAAGGTCAGCAGCGTGTCATGCGTGTTGACCAGCCACAGCTGTTCGATGAAATCCTCTTCCTTGGTCGCCGCCGCACTACGGCCACGACCACCACGGCGCTGCGCGCGGTACACGCTCACCGGCTGGCGCTTCACGTAACCGGCATGCGACACGGTGACCACCACGTCTTCCGGCGCGATCAGGTCAAGGATGTCCAGGTCTTCTTCGCTGTGGCGGATCTCGGTACGACGCTCGTCGCCGAATTCGGCCTTCACACTGACCAGCTCTTCGCGGATCACCTGCAGCAGGCGGTCGGGATCTTCCAGGATGTGGATCAGCCCGGCGATCACTTCCAGCAGCTGCTTGTACTCATCGGTCAGGCGGTCCTGCTCCAGCCCGGTCAGGCGGTGCAGGCGCATTTCCAGGATCTGGGTGGCCTGGATCTCGGTCAGCTGGTAGCCGCCCTCGATCAGGCCCACGCCCTTGGGCAGGTCTTCCGGGCGCGAGGCTTCGGCGCCGGCGGCACCCAGCATCGCACCGACCAGGCCCGGCTCCCACACGCGGGCCAGCATGCGCTCGCGTGCTTCGTTCGGGTTCGGCGAGGTCTTGATCAGTTCGATCATCTCGTCGATGTTGGCCAGCGCGACGGTCAGGCCTTCCAGCACGTGGGCACGGGCGCGCGCCTTGCGCAGCTCGAACACGGTACGGCGGGTGACCACTTCGCGACGGTGGCGGACGAACGCCTCCAGCATCTGCTTGAGGTTCATCAACTGCGGGCGGCCATCGACCAGCGCCACCATGTTGATGCCGAACACCGATTCCATCTGCGTCTGCTGGTACAGGTTGTTCAGCACAACCTCGGCAGATTCACCGCGCTTGATCTCGATGTAGATGCGCATGCCGTCCTTGTCGGACTCATCGCGCAGCTCGCTGATGCCTTCGATCTTCTTTTCCTTGACCAGCTCGGCGATCTTCTCGATCAGACGCGCCTTGTTCACCTGGTAAGGAATTTCAGTGACGATGATCGATTCGCGGCCGTTGTCGGCCACTTCGATATCGGCCTTGGCACGGATGCGCACGCGGCCACGGCCGGTGCGGTAGCCGGCGACGATGCCGGCGGTGCCGTTGATGATGCCGGCGGTCGGGAAATCCGGGCCCGGGATGTACTCCATCAGGCCGTCGACGTCGATGTCCGGGTTGTCGATCAGCGCGATGCAGGCGTTGATCGATTCGCTCAGGTTGTGCGGCGGGATGTTGGTCGCCATGCCCACCGCGATACCGGCCGAACCGTTGACCAGCAGGTTCGGGAACCGGGTCGGCATGACCGTCGGCTCCAGTTCCTTTTCGTCGTAGTTGGGCTGGAAATCGACGGTTTCCTTGTCGATGTCCGCCATCAGCTCATGCGCCAGGCGCGACATGCGCGCTTCGGTGTATCGCATTGCTGCGGCGGAGTCGCCATCGATGGAGCCGAAGTTACCCTGGCCATCGACCAGCATGTAACGCAGCGAGAACGGCTGTGCCAGGCGCACCAGCGTGTCGTACACCGACTGATCGCCATGCGGGTGGTACTTACCGATGACGTCACCGACGATACGCGCCGACTTGAAGTAGGGCTTGTTGCTGTGCGCGTTGAGTTCATTCATCGCGAACAGCACGCGGCGATGCACCGGCTTGAGGCCGTCGCGCGCATCCGGGAGCGCGCGGCCCACGATCACGCTCATGGCGTAATCGAGGTAGCTCTTGCGCATCTCGTCTTCCAGGTTGACCTGGATGATTTCCTTGGCGGTTTCTGCCATTCGGGTTCCGTTGTCTGGTAGCGGTCCAGTCCGGCGCAGCCCCCTGCGGGAGGGGGTCGTGCCGGAACCTCGATTCAACCTGCGGATATTACCACAACAGGCCGTTTTCCGCCTCCCTTTACGGGTATTTTACCTGCACAAATCAGGAACTTAGGGGGTTGCCGGCCCGCGGCCGGCACCACCGGGGCGGAGGTCACGCGGCCCCTCCCCCGCGCGTCAGCCGCCGAAGGCGGCGCGCATGTTCTCCGGGGTCGGGTTCAGGATCACGCCGCGCTCGGTCACGATGGCGTCGATCAGCTCGCCCGGCGTGACGTCGAACACCGGGTTCCAGGCAGCGATGCCCTCTGCCACCGTGCGGGTGCCGCCCACGCCGTACAGCTCGCCCGGATCGCGCTGCTCGATCTCGATCTGGCTGCCGTCCACGGTCTCCATGTCCACCGTCGAGGACGGCGCCACGACCATGAACTTCACGCCGTGATGGCGGGCGGCGATGGCCAGCTGATAGGTCCCGATCTTGTTGGCGGTATCGCCGTTGGCGCAGATGCGGTCGGCACCGACGATCACCCACTGCACAGCGCCGGTCTTCATCAGGTGCGAGGCGGCCGAATCGGCGATCAGCGTGGCGTCAATGCCATCCTGCTGCAGCTCCCACACGGTCAGGCGCGCGCCCTGCAGCCACGGACGGGTCTCGCCAGCGAACACGCGGGCAATGCGGTGCTGGGCCATGCCGGCGCGGATCACGCCCAGCGCGGTGCCGAAGCCGGCGGTGGCCAGCGAGCCGGTGTTGCAGTGGGTCAGCACGCCGCTGCCGGCTTCGATCAGGCCCGCGCCCAGCGCGCCCATGTGGCGATTGGCGGCCAGGTCCTCCTCCGCAATGGCCTGCGCTTCCGCCTCCAGCTTCGCCTTCCAGTCAGCACCGGCGGCATTCAGGCAACGGCGCATGCGCGCCAGCGCCCAGGCCAGGTTGACGGCGGTCGGACGCGAAGCGTTCAGACGCTGCAGCGCCGGTTCCAGCTGCTGCAGCGCGTGCGCACCGTCTGCGGCCTGCACGTCACGTGCGGCCAGCACCACGCCCCAGGCGGCGGCGATGCCGATGGCCGGCGCACCGCGCACGGTCAACGCGTGGATGGCTGCAGCCACTTCGTCACTGTCATGGCAGACCACATGCTCGACCACGAACGGCAGCTTGCGCTGGTCCAGCAGTTGCAGGGCATCGCCGGTCCACAGGATCGGACGGATATGGTCGTAACGGGCGTAGTCGATGTCGGAGGCAGTGTTCATGGGCCCATTGTAGGGCCACGCCCCCCGGGGTTGGAGCCCGCCCGGGCTCAATTCACCGAGAACTCGGCGCGGCAGCCACCGTCCACCCAGATGCCGTTGCGGCTCCAGCCCCAGGTACTGCCTTCCTCGCACGGCGTGCTGGACAGCTGCTCGGAGACGGCGGCACCGACCGAGATGCTGGCGCCGCAGAAACGGCGCTTCTTCGACTTCGATTCACAGGTCAGCCGGCGTGGTACGTCAACGAATCGGCCGTCCTCGTCAGCCACTTCGAAATCCCCCTGGCAACCGCGGCTGGTCCAGACTTCATTGCGCTTGTAGCCCCAGCCCTGCCCTTCGCGGCATGGCAGCGCCGACAGCTGGCGCAGCAGGCGTACTGGCGCGCCATCCAGGCGCACCGGGCAGCTCTGCGGGCGACCATTGGATTCACAACGCACCACGCGACGGACCAGGCGCTTGCCCTCGCTTGCTACCGGCACGGCACCCGCAGCGCGGCGTGCGCGGAACTCGGCGCGGCAGCCCAGCGTGACCCACACGCCACTGCGGTCGGTGCCCCATTCGCTGCCACGGATACAGCTGCTGTTGGAAAGCTGGCGCACCAGGTCGACGCCGTTGCTGACATCGATATCGCAATGCACCCAGCCCATATCGCGTGATTCGCAGGTCACCACTTCACCGTCGTAGCCGGCCTGCTGGGCAGATGCCGATGACGGCAACCAGGCACCCCAGAGCGCGATGGAGTAAACCGGTGCAGCGACAACCGCAAACCACTTGACCAAAGCCTTCCCCAGCAGGAATGGATGAACTGCGTGCCAGTGTCCGGCATCTGCCGTGATAAGAGCATCATCCTGCTTACCGAAGCAAGCGCGGAATCGCGGAATTCCGTTCAGTCTTTGACGTTCAGGAACGCAGGTCGCTCATGCGTGGGCAAAGTCGTAGGCCAGCACGTCGGCGATGCGCGGCGTGCGGTTCATCGCCATCAGGAGGCGATCGACCCCCACCGCCACGCCCGCGCACGCCGGCATCGATGGCAGCGCGGCCAGCAGCGCCTCGTCCAGCGCCGGCTGCACCTGGCCACGTTCATGGCGTCGCTGCAGGTCACGCTGGAAGCGCGCGCGCTGCTCGTGGGCGTCGTTCAGTTCGTGATAGCCGTTGGCCAGCTCCACCGCGCCCAGGTACAACTCGAAACGCTCGGCCAGGGGCGGTGTACCGGCACGGATGCGCGCAAGCGCCGCCTGGCTGGCCGGCCAGTCATGGACCACGGTCATCACTGCGTCATCAAACTGCGGCTGGATGCGATGGGTCATCAACAGGTCCAGCCAGTCGTCGCGGGTCAAACCGACCGGATCGATGTGCACATCACCCAGCGCGGCCCGCAATGCAGCCTCATCGGCCTTGAACGGGTCAACGCCCACATGCTGCTGGAACAGCTCGCGGTAGCTCAGCACGCGCAGGGTCGCACTGCGCCCGACCAGCGCCAGCGCCTGGCCGACCAGTTCGGCGGTCTCCTGCACCAGGCGATGATGATCCCAGCCAACCCGGTACCACTCCAGCATGGTGAATTCCGGGTTGTGGCGGCCGCCCGCCTCGCCATTGCGGAACACCCGGCCCAGTTCGTAACAGTCACCCACGCCCGCCGCCAACAGGCGCTTGAGCGGATACTCCGGCGAGGTGCGCAGCCAGCGGCGGCGTCCGCCGGCATCGACATGGCCGGTGAAATCGGTATGGAAGCTGTCGATGTTCGGCTCGGTGTTGCCGGCTACCGACAGGATCGGCGTTTCCACTTCCAGCACATCGCGTTCGGCGAAGAAGCGGCGGACCAGCGCATTGAGCGCGGCGCGCTGCTGCAGCGCGCGCAGCAGGGCCTCGCTCACAGGATGCCCTCCGGGCGCGGGTGGTCCAGCGGCAGGGTCAGCAGATCGCGGGTGTCATCAATGTAACCGCTCGCCAGATAGAGGCGACGGGCCAGCTCGTTGTGGTGGTTCACTTCCAGGCGCAGGCGGCTTACGCCGCGGCCCCGTGCCCGCTGTTCGCAGATGGCCAGCGCCTGCTTGCCGCGGCCGCGACCACGCGCACGATGGCTCAGGTACAGCTCGTCCAGCAGCATGAAGTGGCCGCCCTGCTCCAGGCTGAAGCCCATCGCGATCACTGCGTAGCCGACCACCTCGGCCGCCTCGTCCAGCCACAGCAGCACTTCGCCGTTGCGTGGGTCGGCCAGCAGCGCATCCACGCCGCGACGCACGCGCGCGTCGTCGAAGTCGATCCTGTCTTCGGCATAGAACTCGCGCATCAACGCGATCAACAGTTCTTCGTCGGCACGGGTGGCCAGGCGGAAATCCAGTGGGGCAGTCTGCATCGGTGTTCCTTTGTGCTTCATGCCGGGTGCCGGGCACCCGGCGGCGTCATCATTCGTGTTCGGCAAGATAGGCCAGCAGGCGGTCCTCATCCCACACCGGCACGCCCAGCGACTGTGCCTTGTCCAGCTTGGAGCCGGCCTCGGTACCGGCCACCACGAAGCTGGTCTTCTTCGACACACTGCCGGAGACCTTGGCACCCAGCGCTTCCAGGCGCTCCTTGGCGGCATCGCGTGTGAGCTGGGCCAGGGTGCCGGTCAGCACCACGGTCTGCCCATCCAGCGGACCCGCCACGATCTCGGCCAGCGCCGGCGCCTTGGCCAGGATCTCCCGCATCGCGTTCTCGGCGGCCAACAGCATCGCACCGTGGCCATCAGCGTCGAGCCATTCGGCCAGAGCGCGCGCGGTGTCATCGGGCAGGCCGGCGTTGACGAACTGGCCATGCTCGGCATCGAGCACCGCCTGTGCGCCGGGAAGCGCAGCCACCAGCTTTTCGGCGCGCAGACGGGTGATGCCGGGGATCTCCGACTCGACCAGCAACTGCGCCAGATCCAGCCCGTCGCGCAGCTTGGCACTGGGCGCATGCACGTCGCTGATACGCACCTGGCCGACCTGCAGCAGGTCATCGATGGCCTGCTGGTTGCCCTGCTGCTCGAAGAAGTGGCCAAGCGAACGCGCCACTTCGCCACCGATGTCCGGCACACGCTTGAACAGCGGCCACGGCAGGTGGCGGATCAGCTCCAGGTCACCGAACCACTGCGCCAGCGCCTTGGCCGTGCTCTCGCCCACGTGCTCGATGCCAAGCGCGAACAGCACGCGCTCCAGCGTGGCCGCACGGCTGGCGTCGATCGCTGCGATCAGGTTGTCGGCCCACTTGGTGGCGATCTTCTTCGTGTTCCATTCGAAGCTGGCCGGCTGCGCCAGCGCCTGCGCGCGCCAGCCTGGATCGTTGCCGTCCAGCTTGAGCACCGCATTGAGCACCGCACCACTGCCCTCGGCGGGAAGGTGCAGCTTCAGCGCCGCTGCCAGCGCCGACGGCTCCTCGGCGTCCAGCACCAGCTTCAGGTGCAGCAGCGTATCGCGGCTGAGCCGGTACAGGTCGGCCACGCTCTTGACGATGCCCGCGTCGACCAGGGTTTCGATGTACTTGTCGCCGAGACCATCGATGTCCATGGCGCGGCGCGAGGCGAAATGGGCAATGGCTTCCTTGCGCTGCGCCGGGCAGGACAGTTCGCCCGAACAACGCCACGCCGCCGCCCCCTCCTCACGCACGATCTCCGAGCCGCACACCGGGCAGCGCGTCGGCATCTGCCACGGCGTGGTGCCCTGCGGGCGGCGGTCGAGAATGACGCTGACCACCTCGGGAATCACGTCGCCAGCGCGGCGCACGATCACACTGTCGCCAACGCGCACATCGAGGCGCGCGATCTGGTCGGCATTGTGCAACGTGGCGTTGGACACGATCACGCCGGCCACAGCCACCGGCGCCAGTCGCGCGACCGGCGTGGCAGCACCGGTGCGGCCGATCTGGATCTCGATCGCCTCCACCGTGGTGCTCTGTTCCTGCGCAGGGAACTTGTGCGCGATGGCCCAGCGCGGCGCACGGGAGACGAAGCCCATCGCCTGCTGACCCGCACGGTCATCCAGCTTGTAGACCACGCCATCGATATCAAACGGCAGGCCGTCGCGGCGTTCACCGATAGTGCGGTAGTAACCGAGCAGGCCGTCGGTGCCCTCCACCACTTTGCACAGCTCACTGACCGGGAAGCCCCAGGCGCCGAGCTGGGCCAGGGTGCCCGAATGGGTGTCCGGCAGCTCGCCGCCCTGCACTTCGCCGGTGCCGTAGGCGAAGAAACTCAGCCTGCGCTGCGCACTGATCTTCGGGTCGAGCTGGCGCAGCGAACCGGCCGCCGCGTTGCGCGGATTGGCCAGCACCTTGCCGCCCTGCAGGCGCGCACGTTCGTTGTAGGCCTCGAAGTCGGCGCGGGCCATGTAGACCTCGCCGCGCACCTCCAGCACATCCGGCCAGTCCTTGCCGTGCAGGCGCTTGGGAATGTCACCGATTTCGCGCAGGTTGGCGGTCACGTCCTCGCCGGTACTGCCATCGCCACGGGTCGCGCCAAGCACGAAATGACCATCCTCGTAGCGCAGGCTGATCGCCAGGCCGTCCATCTTCGGCTCGGCCGAGAACCGCAGGCTGCGACGCCCCAGGCGCTCATCGATGCGACGCACGAAATCGGCCACTTCCTCGTCGCTGAAGGCATTGGACAGCGACAACATCGGTACCGCGTGGCGCACTTCCGGGAAGCGGCCAGAGGGGCGCGCACCGACCTGCTGGGTCGGGCTGTCGGCACGGGCCAGTTCCGGGTGCTCGCGCTCCAGCGCTTCCAGCTCGCGCACCATCCGGTCGTAGTCGACGTCGGGGATCTCCGGCGCGTCCAGCTCGTGATAGGCGCGGTTGGCCTGGGCGATCTGCCGGCGAAGGTCTTCGGCGCGTTCGGCGGGGCTGGGGCTCATCGGAATCCGGTGGTTCTGGGATGGCCGGGGATTCTACCGCGCCCAGCCGTCAGGCCCTGTAACGCCTCCGCCTTTGCAGCGTCGAGCGTGCTCGACGGGCACTCCCCGCTCCGGCAGGTGCCAACCTTCTCCCTCGTTCCGGCAGGTGCCAACCTTGGTTGGCACATCTGCATGGCGCGACGCCACAAAAAGCAGCTTGCCGCCCACCCTCGCCGGCGCTAGCGTGCGACGGTCTGCCCTTCGGAATCCTGCCCGTGACCCTGCCCGCTTCCCGTCGACGCTTCCTGCAACTGGCCGGAGCCGGCCTCGCCGTCGCCGGCAGCGGGCTGCCGCGGCCCGGCCATGCCCAACCCGCGACAGCCGTCGCCCCGGGCCCCGCCGAAGGTGCGGTGCTGCTGAATTTCAACGAATGCCCCTACGGCCCCTCGCCCGCAGCCCAGCAGGCGGCACGCGACAGCATCGCCGGTTGCGGCCGCTACCGTTTCGCACTGGCCGGTCAGGTGCGCGACGCCTTCATCGAACAGGCGCGCATTCCGGCCGATCACGTGCGGCTCTATCCGGGTTCCAGCGAACCGCTGAACCGTGCCGCCGTGCTGTGGACCGGCCCGCAGGCGGGACTGGTAGTCGCCGATCCGACCTTCGAGACGCTGGGCGAGGTCGCCGCCGCACACGGCGCATACGTGCAGAAGGTGCCGCTGCGCAACGATGGCGCACATGACCTGCGCGCGATGGTGGCCGCCGCACACGCGCGCTCGACCGGCCTGCTGTATGTGTGCAACCCGAACAACCCGACCGGCTCGATCAGCCCGCCGGATGAGCTCGCCTGGCTGCTGGCCCACAAGCCTGCGTCCACCCGCGTACTGGTCGACGAGGCCTACCTGCAGTACAGCGAGCAGCCGAGTCTGATCGCGCAGGTGGCGCAGCGCGATGACCTGATCGTGTTGCGCACGTTCTCCAAGCTTTATGGCATGGCCGGCCTGCGCCTGGGCGTGGCGGCCGCGCATCCCGACCGCCTGCGCGAACTGGCCAGCCTGGGCGACAACCCGCTACCCGTGCCAGCACTGGCCGCGGCACTGGCCAGCCTGCAGGATCCTCAGTTGATCGCGCAGCGGCGCCTGCAGAATGCCAAGGTGCGGCAGGCCACCATCGCGTGGCTGGGCAAGCGTGGTTTCAGCTGCGTGCCGTCGGAAGCGAACTGCTTCGTGGTGGATGTGCAGCGCGACGGTGCCGCCTTTGCCAAGGCGATGGCAGACAACGGCGTGATCATCGGCCGCAGCTGGCCGATCTGGCCGCAGCGCGTGCGCGTGACCGTCGGCACCGAGGACGAGATGGCCGCGTTCCGCGGGGCATTTGCCAAGGTCGCCGGCGTACCGGCCTGACCCTGTTGGTGGGGGCGAACCTTGGTTCGCCCCATCCACGCATGGCGTGGATCTACTGTTGTGGGTGCCGACCGCTGGTCGGCACACCAGGGCGCTCACCAGCGCGGGGTCTTGGTCAGCGGCGGCGCCTGGTGCTGGCGATCATAGGCACGCAGTTCGTCACGGATGTGCGCGATGCGCTGCCGGCCGAGAGCGTTGCGGCTGTCGTCCAGCACCACGCCGTCGAGCAGCTCGGCCATGCGCTGCACGGTGGGCAGCATCTTCTCCCAGGCATCCAGCGCGGTCAGCGGCGCCGGCAGGGTCAGGAAGAAGGCGATGGCCGGGGTCTCCATGGCGCGGATGTTGGCCATGTCGAAGCTGCCCGGCTTCATGATGCTGGCCATCGAGAAGATCGGGCCGCGCTCGGGGTGGCCTTCCACCAGGCGGTGGAACACGTTCATGTGGCCGAACACCAGGCCGGTCTTCTCCGCCGCCACCACGATGTCTTCGCCACGCAGCTGTTCGCCGGCGCGAGCGGCCACGAACAGCGACACGATCTTGTCGAAGTCCTGGGTGGCGCGCTTGCCAAGGTCGCTGGCCGCGCCGGCGTCGGTGTCGGCCAGGCCAAGCTCGGCCTGCTCGCCTTCCGAGCCCATGCCCGGCTCTACGCGGCCATCGGCCACAGTGACGCCATCATCGCCCAGCACCGGCTCGCGACGCTCGCCGCCGGTCGGTTCCGCGCTTTCCACGCGACGCCCCTGGGGCTTCTTCTTCGGACGGCCAAACAGGAAGATCGCAGCGATCAACAGCAGGCCGGCGGCCAGGATGCCGATGCGCAACAGTGCCGTGTCGGACATTCGATAGGTTCTCCGGCTAGTTCATTCAGGTAATTAGGATGGCACGTCAGGCCGCGCCCGCCAATCGTGCGGCTTCTTCCAGGTCCACGCTGACCAGGCGGCTGACGCCCGGTTCGCGCATGGTCACGCCCGACAGCTGGTGCGCAGCTTCCATCGTCGCCTTGTTGTGGCTGACGAACAGGAACTGCACCTTCTCGCTCATTTCCTTGACCATGTTGGCCAGGCGACCGACGTTGGCTTCATCCAGCGGTGCGTCCACCTCGTCCAGCAGGCAGAACGGTGCCGGATTCAACTGGAAGATGGCGAACACCAGCGCTACTGCGGTCATCGCCTTTTCGCCGCCGGACAGCAGCGAGATGCTGGACACGCGCTTGCCCGGCGGGCGCGCCATGATGGTCACGCCGGTGTCGAGC
The DNA here is from genome assembly GCF_059369595.1 of Stenotrophomonas sp. YJH_SMC_25. Lineage (NCBI taxonomy): Bacteria > Pseudomonadati > Pseudomonadota > Gammaproteobacteria > Lysobacterales > Lysobacteraceae > Stenotrophomonas > Stenotrophomonas sp. YJH_SMC_25. Next base: position 118,290 of record NZ_JCAFSV010000001.1, read on the forward strand.
AGGTCTTCACCGGTCAATTCCAGGTAGGCGTGGCCGCCACCGAACAGGCGCGGGTACAGCGCCTGCACGCCGGCGTTGACACGGTCGAAAGTGTCCTTGAAGCGGCCGCGGGTCTCGCGGTCGATCTTGCGGATGGCATCTTCCAGGGTTTCCAGCGCTGTGGTCAGGTCGGCGTGCTGCGAATCCAGGTAGTCCGAGCGCTGCGAGGCCTCGCCGTACTCGTGAATCGCAGCCAGGTTGACCGGCTCCAGCCGGCGCATGCGGCCATCGATCTGGTGCACGGCCTGCTCCCAATCGCCCAGGCGGGCATCCTCGGGCAGTGCGTTGAGTACGTCCTGCAGCACGAACCCGGCCTTCTCCACCGCCGCCTGCAGGGTCTCCGCGCTGAGCACCAGCGCCTGCTGGTCCAGCTTGCGCTGCGAAATGCGCTCGCGCTGGGCCAGCGCCTGCTCGTCACGCTGGTGGCGGGTCTGTTCGTAGTTGCGCAGCTCGGCGTCGATGCCGTCCAGCAGCGTGCGCGCCTCGGTCAGCACGCGATCGGCGCGCACGCGCTCTTCCAGCGCGTTCTGGTGCTCGGCCTGCAGCGATTCGACCGGCGAATCGCCTTCATCCAGCTGCGAATGCAGTTCGCCCAGGCGCGAATCCAGCTGCCCGCGCTGGGTGCCCATGCGCTCCAGCGCCTGGCCCAACGAGGCCAGCTGCGCACGCTGCGATTCCAGGGTCAGGGCCAGCGAATGCGCGCGCTCGCGTACCGCACGGGCGGCGTCGCGAGCCAGGTCGCGCGCCTCGGTCAACTGGCGGCGCTCGCCCTCCAGCCGTTGCCGGGTCGATTCCAGGTCGCCCATGCTGCTGACCGCGTTCTCCAACCGCGAGCGCGCTTCACGCGCTTGTTCGTTGTTGGCTTCAATGGTTTCCTGCAGCTGCTTCAGCTCGCCTTCGATGCGATCGATGCGCGTGCGCGCTGCCTCCACCTTGCCCTGCTGGCCCTGCAGCTGGCCGGCCAGTTCGGACACCGCGCGATGGGCCTGGTACAGCGCACGCTGCGCGTCTTCGCGCTGCTGTTCGGCAGCCTGCAGCTGCTCTCGGAAGCCGGCCAGCTGTTCTTCCAGTTCGGCCTCGCGGTCCTGCAGCTGCTCGATCTGCTCACGCAGTTCCTGGATCTCACGTTCGCGCAGCAGCGCGCCCTGCGCGGCGGCACCGGAGCGCGATACGCGCAGCCAGCCCTGGCCCAGGCGCTCGCCACTCTGGGTGATGATCGAATCGCCTTCCGGAAGGCTGGCCTGCAGCACCTTGGCCGCGGACAGATCCCTGGCACCGTGCAGGTGCGCCAGCAGGCGCCGGATCGCTGCCGGGCCACGCACGCGTGCAGCCAGCGAGGTCGGCGCGACCTTCAGGTCCGCGCCATCGTTGGCGACCAGCGCAATGTGGCCCTCGCCCAGTTCGCCCAGCGCGTCGACCAGGCTGGCCGGGTCATCGACCAGCACGCCTTCGATCAACTGGCCGAGCGCGCTTTCCACCGCGTTTTCCCAACCGGCATCGACATCCAGGCGTTCGCCGACACGCGCCGCCGAGTCCAGCCCACGCGCCTTCAGCCAGGCCACGGCAGCACCCTGCTCCTGGCCCAGCGCGGCCTGCTGCAGGGTTTCCAGCGAAGCCAGGCGACCGCGCAGGCCATTGGCCTGCTTGCGCAGTTCGGCCAGTTCGTTCTGGCCATTGCGCTGCTGTTCCTGCACCGCCGCCACGCCCTGCTTGCGCAGCTCGACGTCTTCGCTCAGTTCATCCAGCGCGGTCTTCTGCGTGTCGTGCTGCAGGTGCAGCTGCTCGAAGGCTTCTTCCAGCGCATCCACGTCCAGCCCGGCGCGCTCGGCGGCCAGGGCTTCACGACGCCGGTCGGCATCGAGGATCTGCTTGTCCAGGTAGTCCACGCGCGTGCGCTCGACGTCGCCGGCGCGCGAGGCTTCCGAACTCTGCGAGGTGTGCTGTTCCCAGCGCTGCTGCCAGCTGGCCAGCCGGTCTTCAGCCTCGCGCAGGCTTTCCTGCTTTATCTCGTTTTCTTCCTGCAGTTCTTCCAGCTGCGGGGTGGCGGCCTCTACCGCCTCCCGCAGCACCCTCAGCTTGGCCTCGTCGCCACTGATGTGCTGCCCCAGTTCGGCCAGAGCCTGCTGGGTTTCGTCGCGCGCCTTGTGCAGGCGCTGCGACAGCTCGCGCTGGTGCTGGATCTGCTGCTCCAGGCGGGCCAGGGTGCTGCCGACCTGATAGACCGCCGCCTGCGCGGTGTTGAGCGCATCGGCGGCCTCTTCGCGACGCACTCGCGAGGTTTCGATGCGGGCCTCTGCGTCGCGCTGATCGGCGATCAGCTGCTGCAGCTTGGTCTCTTCCTGCGAGAGGCCTTCGCGCAGCTTCGACAGGCGCCCATCGAGGCCACGGAATTCCAGCGCCTTCCACTCGGCATCCTTGATCCGACGCTCTTCCTGCAGAGCCTGGTACTGCTCGGCCTGCCTGGCCTGGCGCTTGAGGTGTTCGAGCTGCTTGCTGATCTCGTCGCGCAGGTCACCCAGCCGGTCCAGGTTCTCACGGGTGTGGCGGATGCGGGTCTCGGTCTCCTTGCGGCGCTCCTTGTACTTGGAGATGCCGGCTGCCTCTTCCAGGTACACGCGCAGGTCTTCCGGGCGCGCCTCGATGATCTGGCTGATCATGCCCTGCTCGATGATCGAGTAGCTGCGCGGGCCCAGGCCGGTGCCGAGGAACAGATCGGTGATGTCGCGGCGACGGCACTTGGTGCCGTTGAGGTAATAGTTGCTGGTGCCGTCGCGGCTGACCGTGCGCTTGACCGAGATCTCGTTGAACGAGGCGTACTCGCCGGAAATCGTGTGGTCGGAGTTGTCGAAGATCAGCTCGACCGTGGCCTGCGACACCGGCTTGCGGGCATTGGACCCGGAGAAGATCACGTCGGTCAGCGAGTCGCCACGCAGGCGGCTGGCCGAACTCTCGCCCATGACCCAGCGCACGGCGTCGATGATGTTCGACTTGCCGCAGCCATTGGGCCCCACCACGCCGGTCATGTTGGTCGGCAGGTGCAGGGTGGTCGGATCGACGAACGACTTGAAGCCGGAGAGCTTGATCGTGGAAAGACGCATAGGGGTTCCGGACTGGGGCCGGCAAGCGGCCTGCGTTTACCCTCCAAGCCATTGATCCTGTTGGGATCGATGCCCGTGGAACGGGTGTGACGCCCTGAGTATACCGATGTGGACGTGTTCTACGAATGGGCGTGGAACATTGTCCACCCCCACCCCGTCGGACGGACCTGGCCCTACGCCGCGGAACGGCGCCAAAAACAAAACGGGCACCCTTGCGGGCGCCCGTTCTGCGGTGATGCCAGGCCTTGCGGCGTGGGATCAGGCTTCGGCGACGACGACGACCTTGACGGTGGTCTCGACGTCGGCGTGCAGGTGGACCAGCACGTCGTATTCGCCGATGTTGCGGAAGGCGCCTTCGCCCAGGATGACTTCGCTCTTTTCCAGCGGCAGGCCGGCGGCGGTGAAGGCCTCGGCGATGTCGCGCGGGCCAACCGAGCCGTACAGCTTGCCTTCGGTCGAAGCGTTGGCGGCGATGGTCACGCTCGCGCCTTCCAGCTTGGCCTTGCGGCCTTCGGCGTCAGCGTGGATGGCCTGGGCCTTGGCTTCGTATTCGGCGCGCTTGGCTTCGAACTCGGCCTTGTTGCTCTCGGTGGCCGGCACGGCCTTGCCCTGCGGCACGAGGAAGTTACGGCCGTAGCCCGGCTTCACGTCGACCAGGTCGCCCAGGTTGCCGAGGTTGGTGACTTTCTGCAGGAGGATCAGCTGCATGGTATTGCTCCAGATAAGTTATTCGTTAGCGAGGCGATGCCCCGCAACAAAGGCTGTCCGAATAGCTGGCACAGCGGGGGCGGCGCCGGGCCGCCCCGCCGGCATCAGACGTCGTGGTTGTCGGTATACGGGATCAGGGCCAGGAAGCGAGCGCGCTTGACGGCGGTCGCCAGCTGGCGCTGGTACTTCGACTTGGTACCGGTGACGCGGCTCGGCACGATCTTGCCGTTCTCGGTCAGGTACTGGCGCAGGGTGTTGAGATCCTTGTAGTCGATCTCCTTCACACCTTCAGCAGTGAACTTGCAGAACTTGCGGCGACGGAAGAACTTGGACATGGGAAGGCTCCTTAGGCGGCGGAAGCGGCGTCGTCGCCGGCTTCGTTGTCAGCGGTGTTGTTGGACTCGCCTTCTTCGTCGTCACGACGACGGCGCTCACCGCGCTCCGGCTTGTCACCCTTCTCGTCCTTGCTCTTCATGATCAGCGACTGCTCGGTGTCAGCCTCGTCACGCTTGATGACCAGGTTGCGCAGCACGGCGTCGTTGAAGCGGAAGCTCTCGGTCAGTTCGTTCAGAACGGCCTGGTCGGCTTCGATGTTCATCAGCACGTAGTGGGCCTTCACCAGGTTCTGGATCGGGTACGCCAGCTGGCGGCGGCCCCAGTCTTCCAGACGGTGGATGGTGCCGTTGCCGTTCTCGACCAGCGACTTGTAGCGCTCGATCATGGCCGGGACCTGCTCGCTCTGGTCCGGGTGGACCATGAACACGATTTCGTAATGACGACTCATGTTTTTTTCTACCTTTCGGATGTGGCCTTGCGGCCGGACAGCCCCCCGCCGTTGAGACCGCGGTGGGGCAAGGATTCCCGCCAGGGAGGCAGGAAGCCGCGCATTATGGCGCAGATGGGGATGCCGGGCAACCGGCGGGTCACAGGGCAACCTGAACCGGGGGCGCAGCCCCCATGCCGACCCAGGCTGGCCGCTACCGGAGCCCCGTACAGTCCAAGAATCCGCCTGCCAAGAATCCGCCTGGATTCACCCCAGGTCGACGTGAAGGCGGTGCTGGCCGCATTCCAGGCACTGGAACAGGCAGCCGACCATCATCCCGTCCCGGCTCAGGTGCGCCAGCACCCAGTCGGCGTCGCGTGGATTGACCTCCGCCACATCGGGCCGGACCTGGTCGAGGATGGGCAGCAGATCGTCGCTGCCGGCGAAACCGAGGAAGGCGCAGGGCCGTTCACAATGGCTCAGCCAGACCGATTGCTGCCAGGACGGGTAGCCCGGGGTGCGCTCGCAGATCTCCAGCAGCAGCTCACGGGCGATGCTCGGTGGCGGGTCGGCCGGGTCTGGCGAGACCCCTTCGATATCACTCCAGCCGGTGAATTCACCCTCGTAGCTGGCCGCCGCCCTGCCGTCGGCGATACACCAGGGGCAAAGGTAATCCGGACGCAGACGGGTGTAGAACGGCCCGCGGTAGCGCAGTGTGCGCGGCTGGCCGCAGCAGTCACAGATTCCGTCGACCTCTTCGAAGGAGAGGGCGTAGGCGTTGGGGTGATAGGTAAAAGCCGGTCGTTCCATCCGTGGGGTCCCTGCCGAGCCCCGCGTGCCGACCAAGGTCGGCAGCTACCGGGACGCGCCGGGCCGTCAGGCCTTGTCGGCGTCGGTGGTGAAGCTCTCGCCGCAGCCACACTCGGCGGTGGCATTGGGGTTGCTGAACGTGAAGGTCTCGCTCAGGCCGTGCTTGCCGAAGTCGATCACGGTGCCGTCCACCAGCGCCAGGCTCTTGGCGTCGACATAGATCTTCACGCCATCCTGCTCGAACACCGTATCGCCCTCGCGCTCGTCGCGTGCCAGGTCGGTGATGTGGCCCCAGCCGGAGCAACCGGTCTTGGTCACGCCGAAACGCAGGCCCAGCGCACCGGGGGTCTGGGCGACAAAGCGCTGCACGCGCTCGAAGGCAATGGGGGTCAGGCTGACGGCCATGGGGCTACTCCAGAGGTACGGGGACATTATAAGGAGCCGTTGCCGCGAAAAATGCCTCGCAAGCAGAACGCTGCAACCGGTAAACTCCCGTGTTCACAGATCGAGTCGATCAGCAGAGGATTCAAGTCATGACGGTGGTCAGCGTTGAACATGCGCTTGCCGGGAAGATCCCGGAAGGCGGCGAAGTCACGGTACGCGGATGGGTGCGCACGGTGCGCGGTTCAGCGAATCTGGCCTTCGTGAATGTGAGCGACGGCTCCTGCTTCGCCCCGATCCAGGTCGTGGCCGGCGACAGCCTGGCCAACTTCGACGAGATCAAGCGCCTGACCAGCGGCTGCTCGGTCATCGCCACCGGCACCCTGGTGAAGTCGCAGGGCAAGGGCCAGTCGTTCGAGATCCAGGCCAGTGCAGTGGAAGTGGTCGGCTGGGTCGAAGACCCGCTCACCTACCCGATCCAGCCCAAGCCGATGTCGCCGGAGTTCCTGCGCGAAGTGGCGCACCTGCGCCCGCGCACCAACCTGTTCGGCGCGGTCACCCGCATCCGCAACTGCCTGGCCCAGGCCGTGCACCGTTTCTTCCACGAGAACGGCTTCAACTGGATCAGCACCCCGATCATCACCACCTCCGACGCCGAAGGCGCCGGCCAGATGTTCCGCGTGTCCACCCTGGACATGGTGAACCTGCCGCGCGATGAGAAGGGCGCGATCGATTTCAGCCGCGACTTCTTCGGCAAGGAAACCTTCCTGACCGTGTCCGGCCAGCTGAACGTCGAGGCCTACTGCCTGGCGCTGAGCAAGGTCTACACCTTCGGCCCGACCTTCCGCGCCGAGAACAGCCACACCACCCGCCACCTGGCGGAGTTCTGGATGATCGAGCCGGAAATCGCCTTCGCCGACCTGGCCGAAGACGCACGCCTGGCCGAAGAGTTCCTGAAGTACCTGTTCCGTGCGGTGCTGAACGAGCGCAGCGACGACCTAGCCTTCATCGCCGAGCGCGTGGACAAGAACGCGATCACCAAGCTGGAAGACTTCATCAACGCACCGTTCGAGCGCATCGACTACACCGACGCGGTCAGCCTGCTGCAGAAGTCCGGCAGGAAGTTCGACTTCCCGGTCGAATGGGGCCTGGACCTGCAGACCGAGCACGAGCGCTGGCTGACCGAGGAACACGTCGGCCGCCCGGTGGTGGTGACCAACTATCCGGAGCACATCAAGGCCTTCTACATGCGCCTGAACGACGACGGCAAGACCGTTGCCGCGATGGACGTGCTGGCCCCTGGCATCGGCGAGATCATCGGCGGCAGCCAGCGCGAAGAGCGCCTGGACGTGCTGGACGCGCGCATGGCCCAGTTCGGCCTGGATCGCGAGCACTACAGCTGGTACCGCGATTTCCGCCGCTATGGCTCGGTGCCGCACGCCGGCTTCGGCCTGGGCTTCGAGCGCCTGGTGGTGTACGTCTGCGGGCTGTCCAACATCCGCGATGCGATCCCCTACCCGCGCGCCCCGGGCAGCGCGGACTTCTAAGCCCCATACGACCACGGAGGTACTGCCCCCATGACCCTGTTCTTCGCCCTCTGTTTCGTCGGCGTTGCAGTGGCCGGGTTCAGTGCCTTCGTGATCTTCTGGCCGCTGACCCTGGTGCACGTGCGCGACCGCCATCCGGCGCTCGCCGCGCGCTTCGGCAGCGGCGCCTTCCTCAAGCCCGATGCCCTGGCCTGGCTGCTGCGCCGCGACTATCGGCAGCAACCGGACCGCTCGCTGTCCGGGCTGGCGACACCGGCCTGGGTATCGCTGCTGACCCTGCTGGCCGGACTGGGCATGGCCGCCCTGCTCTGGCTGGCCTCGCTCTGGTAATACGCTCATGAACGACATCACCGCCTCGCGCGACAGCTGGTGGCTGGCCAGCCTCGGCAACACCCTGATCTGGGCGCGCCTGCGCGTTCGCCCGGCCGGCACCGCCGAAGTGCTCGACAGCGATGGCAACACGCTGAGCTACGACAGCGAAGACACCGCCCGTTCGCAGTTGTTCGACGCCGAGTTCGTCGAGTACGACGGCCTGGACGAGGAGGACGCACTGGTGCGCGGCTTCAGCCTGCACGAAGTGCAGCCGCCGCAGGCCGACAGCGACGAGGGTCTGCGTGGCCGCATGGTCCAGTCGCTGGGCGGGCGCGCCTGACCCCTGCATGTTCACCCCGCGCGCCTTCGCCGAGACCGACCTGCTCTGGCTGGACCGCCTGCTGGCACGCGACCCGTTCGTCACCGTGCTCACCCCCGGCAGCGATGGCCTGCCGGAGCTGACCCGGATGCCGGTGCTGTACCGGCGTGACGGCGACCAGATCGAACTGCGCGGCCACTGGGCCCGCGCCAACCCGCAGTCGCGCCACAGCGGCGCGGCCAAGGTACTGGTCGATGGCCCACACGGCTACGTCTCGGCCAGCTGGTATCCGGACAAGGAGCCCGCCGCGCGGGTACCCACCTGGAACTACGCCGCTGCCGAGCTGCGTGGCCAGCTGCAGACCTTCGACGACGCTGATGCGCTGGCCGAACTGGTCGGCGCGATCAGCGACCGCTTCGAAGCCAGCGTCGGCCAGGCCTGGCGGTTCGATGCCGCGCGCGCCGAACACGGCCCGGAGCTGCGCGCCATCGTCGGCTTCCGCTTCCAGGTGGAACACGTGCAGCTGAAGCTGAAACTCAGCCAGAACCATCCCGACGCCAACCGGCAGGCCGTGATCGCCGCACTGGAAGCGCTCGCCTCCCCGTCCTCCCATGAGCTGGCGCAGTGGATGCGCTGGCACCGTGAACAGTCCGCCTCCAGCGGCTGATCACCCCAGCTTCCCGCGACGGCGCGACCAGAACGGCCGCGCCTTGCCCCCACCCGACGCCAGGGATACCGCACATGAAAGACATCCACCGCCTGCTGCAGAACAACCGCGATTGGGCCGACCGCATCGCCAAGGAAGACCCTGAGTTCTTCCAGCAGCTGTCCAAGCAGCAGCATCCGGAATACCTGTGGATCGGCTGCTCCGACTCGCGGGTGCCGGCCAACCAGATCATCGGCATGGCCCCGGGTGAAGTGTTCGTGCACCGCAACGTCGCCAACGTGGTCGCGCACACCGACCTGAACTGCCTGAGCGTGGTGCAGTACGCGGTGGACCAGTTGAAGGTGAAGCACATCCTGATCGTCGGCCACTACGGCTGCGGCGGCGTGCACGCCTGCCTGCACAATACCCGCGTCGGCCTGGCCGACAACTGGCTGCGCCATGTCGGCGACGTGGTGCAGAAGCACCAGGGCATCCTCGATGCGATCGAGGATGACGAGCTGAAGCATGCCCGCCTGTGCGAACTGAACGTGATCGAGCAGGTCGCCAACCTGTGCCGTTCGACCATCGTCGAGGACGCCTGGGCGCGCGGGCAGAAGCTGATGGTGCACGGCTGGGTCTACAGCCTGAAGAACGGCCGGGTCAGCGAAATGGGCATCGATGTCGGTGGACCGGAAGAGCTGAAGCCAGCCTATGAAAAGGCACTGTCCTACGTGCCCCGCCAGGGCCGGCGCGACTGACCTCACTACGGACCACGACCATGCTCGCCTCGCCGATCAACCTGCACGCCTGGATCGAAGAAAACCGCCACCTGCTGAAGCCGCCGGTGGGCAACAAGATGATCGACAACGGCGACTTCATCGTGATGGTCGTGGGCGGGCCGAATTCGCGCACCGACTATCACTACGACGAAGGCCCGGAGTGGTTCTACCAGCTCGAGGGCGAGATGGTGCTGAAGGTGCAGGAGGACGGCGCGGTGCGCGACATCCCGATCCGCGCCGGCGAGATCTTCCTGCTGCCGGCCAGGGTGCCGCACTCGCCGCGGCGCCCGCCCGGCGGCATCGGCCTGGTGGTCGAGCGCAAGCGCCTGCCGCACGAGAAGGACGGCGTGATCTGGCACTGCGAACGCTGCAACCACAAGCTGCACGAAGAGTTCTTCCCGCTGCAGAACATCGAGACCGACCTGCCCAAGGTGTTTGCGCGCTATCACGCCAGCCTGGAGCTGCGTACCTGCAGCCAGTGCGGGCACGTGGATCCGCTGCCGGTGCCGGCGGCGGGCTGACGCCCACACCGGTAGGCGCCCACCCTGGTGGGCGCATGGATCCACGCGCGCCAGCCAAGGTTGGCCACTACCAGAAAACGCGGCGCTCGAAGCGTGGCCGCGTCTACCGGGCCATGCCCCAGGCGCTACACTGGCGGTCCCGTTGCAGCCTGTTGCCCGACCATGTCCGACCTGCTCAGCCGCACCCACGCCATTGCCCTGGACGCCGCCGATCCGCTGCGCCCGCTGCGTAACGAATTCCTGATTCCGCGCCATGGCGGTGGCGAGCAGACCTACTTCGTCGGCAACTCGCTGGGCCTGCAGCCGCGTGGCGCCCAGGCCGCGGTGCAGGAAGTGATGAAGCAATGGGGCGAGCTGGCGGTGGAAGGCCACTTCACCGGCCCGACGCAGTGGCTGTCCTACCACCGCCTGGTGAGCGCGCAGCTGGCCCGCGTGGTCGGTGCACTGCCCAGCGAAGTGGTGGCGATGAACACGCTGAGCGTGAACCTGCACCTGATGATGGTCAGCTTCTACCGACCGACCGCGCAGCGCCCGGTGATCCTGATGGAAGCCGGTGCGTTCCCGACCGACCGACACGCGGTCGAAGCGCAGATCCGTTTCCACGGGTTCGACCCGGCCGAGTGCCTGGTGGAAGTGCAACCGGACGAAGCCAACGGAACGATCTCGCTCACCGCGATCGAGCGCGCCATCGCCGAACACGGTCCGCGCCTTGCACTGGTGCTGTGGCCCGGCGTGCAGTACCGCACCGGCCAGGCCTTCGACCTCGATGCAATCACCCGTGCTGCCCGCCTGCAGGGCGCGCGCATCGGCTTCGACCTGGCGCACTCGGTCGGCAACCTGCCGCTGCGCCTGCATGACGTCGCACCCGATTTCGCCGTGTGGTGCCACTACAAATACCTCAACAGCGGCCCGGGTGCGGTGGCCGGCGCGTTCGTGCACGAGCGCCACCACCGCGACACCACGCTGCCGCGCTTTGCCGGCTGGTGGGGCCATGAGGAAGCCACCCGCTTCCAGATGGCACCGCAGTTCACCCCCGCCATCGGTGCCGAAGGCTGGCAGCTCAGCAATCCGCCGATCCTCGGCCTGGCGCCGCTGCGCGCGTCGCTGGACCTGTTCGAGCGCGCCGGCATGGAGGCACTGCGCAACAAGTCACTGGCGTTGACCGGCATGCTCGAAGCGCTTGTACGTGCACGCCTTTCCGGCGTGCTCGACATCATCACCCCGGCCGAGCCACAGCGCCGTGGCTGCCAGCTGTCATTGCGCGTGATCGGTGGGCGCGAGCGCGGCCGTGCGCTGTTCGAGCACCTGCGCGGCATCGGCGTGCTCGGCGACTGGCGCGAGCCGGACGTGATCCGCATCTCGCCCACCCCGCTCTACAACCGCTACCTGGACGTGCACCACTTCGTCGAGGAAGTGGAAGCCTGGGCCGGCCTCTGAGCCGGTCCCTCCCCTACTGCTGGACAGTTCGTTGATCGCACATGCTTCCCGCTCGTTGAGCATTATCGGTGCCGGCCTCGCCGGGTCGCTGCTGGCCATCCTGCTGTCACGCCAGGGCTGGCGCATCACCCTGTACGAACGCCGTGGCGATCCACGCGTGGCCGACTATGAGAGCGGCCGCTCGATCAACCTGGCGCTGGCCGAGCGTGGGCGCAATGCGCTGCGCCAGGCCGGTGTGGAAGACGAGGTCATGGCGCGCGCGGTGATGATGCGCGGACGCATGGTGCATCCGCGCGAAGGCGAACCGCAGCTGCAGCGCTATGGCCGCGACGACAGCGAAGTGATCTGGTCGATCCATCGCAGCGACCTCAACACCACGCTGCTGGAACTGGCCGAACAGGCCGGCGCCACCGTGCACTTCCATCGCCGCCTGCATACCGTCGATTTCGACGCCGGCTACGCACGCTTCATCGACGACCGCGACGACAGCCCGCATGACATCCGCTTCGACACCCTGATCGGTGCCGATGGTGCAGGCTCGGCCCTGCGCGCGGCGATGAACCGGCGGGCGCCGCTGGGCGAGGACATCGCGTTCCTCGATCACTCCTACAAGGAGCTGGAAATTCCGCCGGCCGACGATGGCAGCTTCCGCATCGAGCGCAACGCGCTGCATATCTGGCCGCGCGGCCATTACATGTGCATCGCCCTGCCCAATCACGAAGGCACCTTCACCGTCACTTTGTTCCTGCCCAACCAGGGCGATCCCAGCTTCGCCACGATCAATACCGGCGCGCAGGCCGAGGCGCTGTTCGCGCGCGAGTTCGCCGACACCCTGCCGCTGATCCCGAACCTGCGCGCAGACTGGGAACAGCACCCGCCGGGCCTGCTTGGCACGCTGACGCTCGATCGCTGGCACCAGCAGGGCCGTGCCGTGCTGATCGGCGACGCCGCGCATGCGATGGTGCCGTTCCACGGCCAGGGCATGAACTGCGCGTTCGAGGACTGCGTTGCGCTGGCCCGCCACCTGATGGAGGCCGATGATCTGGAAGGTGCGTTCGCCGCGTTCGAAGCCGAGCGCAAGCCGAATGCACGTGCCATCCAGCAGATGGCGCTGGAGAACTACCTGGAAATGCGCGATCGCGTCGCCGACCCTGCATTCCTGCTGCAGCGCGAACTGGAACAGGAACTGCAGCGGCGCTGGCCGACCCGCTTCGTGCCGCACTACACCATGGTCACCTTCCTGCACACGCCGTACGCCGAGGCGCTACGCCGCACCGAACTGCAACGCGACATGCTGGTGGCCGCCACCACCGGCCATGATTCACTGGACAACATCGACTGGGCCGCGCTGGAAGCGCAGATCCATGCGCAGCTGCCGGTCCTGGAGGGCGCGCACTGATGGCTGACAGCTTCCTGTTCTACGATCTGGAAACCTTCGGCCAGGACCCGCGGCGCACGCGCATCTCGCAGTTCGCCGCCATCCGCACCGACGCCGATCTCAACGAAATCGACACCCCGGTCAGCTTCTTCGTGCGCCCGGCCGATGACCTGCTGCCCTCGCCGATGGCCACCCTGGTTACCGGCATCACCCCTCAGCAGGCACTGGCCGAGGGCATCAGCGAGGCCGAGGCCTTCGACCGCATCAACGAGCAGCTGTCGCGCCCCGGCACCTGCGCGCTGGGCTACAACACGCTGCGCTTCGACGATGAGTTCGTCCGCTACGGGCTGTTCCGCAACTTCCACGATCCGTACGAACGCGAGTGGCGCAACGGTAATTCGCGCTGGGACCTGCTGGACATGCTGCGGCTGATGCGCGCGATGCGCCCGGACGGCATACAGTGGCCGCTGCGCGAGGATGGCGCCACCTCGTTCAAGCTCGAACATCTGGCCGAAGCCAACCACGTGCGCGAAGGCGATGCACACGAAGCACTGTCCGACGTGCGCGCCACCATCGGCATGGCGCGGCTGTTCAAGCAGTCGCAACCACGCCTGTGGGACTACGCCCTGAAGCTGCGCGACAAGCGCTTCGTCGGCGGCCTGCTGGACGTGGCCGCGATGAAGCCGGTGCTGCACATTTCCATGCGCTACCCGGCCAGCCGCCTGTGCGCGGCACCGGTGCTGCCGTTGGCCGTGCACCCGACCATCAACAACCGGGTGATCGTGTTCGACCTGGAAGGCGAGATCGACGACCTGCTGGAACTGCCGGCCGAGGTGATCGCACAGCGCCTGTACATGCGCGCCAGCGAGCTGCCCGAAGGCGCGGCACGGGTACCGCTGAAGGAAGTGCATCTGAACAAGGTGCCGGCGCTGATCGCCTGGAACCACCTGCGTGCCGATGATCACGCGCGCCTCGGCCTGGATGTGGCTGCGATCGAAGCCAAGGTGAAGCGCCTGCGCGCGTTCGCCCCGCAGCTGGCCGAGAAGGCCCGGCAGGTCTACAACCAGCCCCGCGCCGCCACCGTGGCCGACGTCGATGCCTCGCTGTACGACGGCTTCCTCGGCAACGGTGACAAGCCGCTGCTTGCGCTCGCACGCACCACCGCGCCCGAGCAGCTGGGCGCGCTGGAAGGTCGCTTCCGCGACCCGCGCCTGCCGGAACTGCTGTTCCGCTACCGCGCGCGCAATCATCCCGACAGCCTCGCACCGCCTGAACGCCAGCGCTGGCAGGATTACCGCCGCCAGCGCCTGCTCGGAGACGGCGGCCTGGGCGAACTCAACCTGCCCCAGTACCAGCAGCAGCTGGATGCACTGGCCGCCGAAGCGCCCGATGACACCCGGCGCCAGGCCCTGCTGCAATCGCTGCGCGACTGGGGCCAGCACCTGCAGGAGACGCTGTGAGCACTTATTTCTCGGACGCCAGCTTCAAGTTCCTGCGCAGCCTTGCGCGGCACAACGACAAGGCCTGGTTCAACGATCACCGCCAGCAGTACGAAGACCACGTGCGGCAGCCGTTCCTGCGCCTGCTGGGCGACCTGCAGCCGGCGCTGGCCGAGGTCAGCGAGCACTTCCGCGCCGATACCCGTGGCGTCGGTGGCTCGCTGTTCCGCATCCATCGTGACGCGCGTTTTTCCAACGACAAGTCGCCCTACAAGACCTGGCAGGGTGCACGCCTGTTCCATGAGCGCCGCCGCGAAGTGGCCGCGCCCTCGTTCTACGTGCACCTGCAGCCGGGCGAGAGCTTCGTCGGCGCCGGCCTGTGGCATCCGGAACCGGAAACCCAGCGCCGCGTACGCCACTTCATCCTCGACAATCCGGGCAGCTGGAAGGCCGCCGCGTATGCACCGACCCTGCGCAAACGCTTCGATTTCGAGGAGAGCGAAAAGCTGGTGCGGCCCCCGCGTGGCTTCCCGGCCGACTTCGAGTTCATCGACGACCTCAAGCACCGCAACTGGGTGATGTGGCGCTCGCTGGACGATGCCACCATGACCGGCCCGCGCCTGCTGTCCACCCTGGGCAAGGACCTGGCTGGGCTCGGCCCGTTCGTTGACTACCTGTGCGCGGCGCTGGACCTGGAGTTCTGAGCCGCATCATCTGCCGTTCACCACTGGCTGCCTCACTTGCGGCAGTCTGGACAGCATGAAGAAGCTCCCTGCACTGGCTGTGCTGCTGGTCCTGGCCTTGGCTGCGTGGTGGTTCGGCGGCCCGTACATGGCCGTGCGTGGCCTGTCCAAGGCCATCGAAGAACGCGACACGGCGCGACTGGAACGCTATGTCGATTTCCCTCGCGTGCGCAGCAGCCTGCGCGCCCAGCTCAACGACTATCTGGTACGCCAGGCCGGCCCGGATGTAGCGGCCAGCCCGTTCGGCGCCCTGCTCTACGGCCTCGGCGACCAGCTCGGCGGTGCCGCGGTGGAAACCATGGTGACCCCGACCGGGATCGGCGCAATGCTGCAGGGCCACGTGCTGTGGAAGCGCGGCCGCAATGAACTGCAGGGCGGTGATGCCTTCGGCGCGACCGAGCCGGCACGGCCATTGAAGAACGCCGAGCATCACTTCGAAGCGCTGGACCGCTTCGTGATCGACGTCGATCGCGGCCCCGACCAGCCGCCGATGAAAGTGGTGCTGGAACCGCAGGGCCTGCGCTGGAAGGTGGTGGATCTGCAGTTGGGGATGTCGGCCACCCCGTGACGGGTCATGCCCTTCGACGGTGCTGCTTTCGGTAGATGCCCACCTTGGTGGGCGTCGATGCATGGCAGTGCCAACCAACGGTTGGCACCCACCCGGCGTGGTCTCACCCCTCGTTGGCGACACCGTGCGGTACGTGGCCGGCGGCCACGTGTTCGCGCGCACTGTCGATGTTGTGCTGCGAATCATCGAAGAAGATGTCGGCACCGAACGCCTGCAGGAACGGCCCCTTGTGGCGGCCGCCGAGGAACAGCGCTTCGTCCAGGCGCACTCCCCACTCGCGCAGGGTGCGGATTACGCGCTCATGCGCCGGTGCCGAGCGTGCGGTCACCAGCGCAGTGCGGATCGGCGCGCTCTCGCCGGCCGGGAACACTTCCTGCAGCGTATGCAGGGCCGACAGGAAACCGCGGAATGGGCCGCCGCTGAGGGGTTCGCGGGCCCGTTCACGCTCGTGCCGGCCAAATGCCTCCACGCCCTGCTCGCGTGAGATGCGCTCGCTCTCGTCACCGAAGATCACCGCGTCACCGTCGAAGGCGATGCGCAACTGGCCGGCCGGGCGCCCGGTATCGATCTGGTCGGCCGCCGCTGCCGCGGTCTCGCCGGGCGGCTTGGGCAGGATGGTTGCCGCGGCGATGCCATGGCGCAGCGCGCTGCGCACCGATTCCGGGTTGGCCGACAGGAACAGGTCGGTGCCGAACGGCTTCACGTACGGCCAGGTCGGCTCGCCGGCGGTGAACGTTGCACGGATGATGCCCAGGCCGTAGTGCTGGATCGAATTGAAGATGCGCAGGCCGGTATCGGCCGAGTTGCGCGACAGCAGGATCACCTCGACGCGAGGATTCTCCGGGCTGGCGCCCTGGTTCAAAGCCAGCAGCTTGCGTACCACCGGAAACGCCACGCCGGGGCCGAGGATGTCGTCCTCGTGCTGGCGCTGGAATTCGGCATAGGCCGCCACGCCTTCGCTCTCGAACAGCGCGTGGCTTTCCTCGAGGTCGAACAGCGCGCGCGAGGTCACCGCGACGGTCAGCAAACGGGGGGAGTTGTCGCCCATCGGTGGGGGTCCTTCAAGCGGTCGGCACGGCCGGCTGCCCATTGTCCTCAAAAAACGAACTGTTCGCTCAGGAT
Source organism: Stenotrophomonas sp. YJH_SMC_25 (assembly GCF_059369595.1). NCBI lineage: Bacteria > Pseudomonadati > Pseudomonadota > Gammaproteobacteria > Lysobacterales > Lysobacteraceae > Stenotrophomonas > Stenotrophomonas sp. YJH_SMC_25. Next base: position 134,900 of record NZ_JCAFSV010000001.1, read on the forward strand.
CCGGTCTTCCAGGTTGTGCTCCGGGTCGAACAGCAGGGTCACGCGGCGGTCCTTCGACTCACGGATGGTCACCTCGACCACGTCGCGGGTCTCGTGCGAGTCGGCAGTCACGCTGACCGGGCGCTTGTACGGATCGAGCACGCGGAAGCGCACTTCGGTATCGGCCTTCAGGATCGCGCCGCGCCAGCGCCGCGGCCGGTACGGGGCCAACGGCGTCAGCGCGATGGTGTGCGAGCCCAGCGGCAGCACCGGACCATGCGCGGAATAGTTGTAGGCGGTACTGCCGGCCGGGGTGGCCACCAGCACGCCGTCGCCGATCAGTTCGGCCACGCGCTCCTGGCCGTTGAGGTCGATGCCGATATGCGCGGCCTGCCGGGTCTGGCGCAGGAGCGAAACGTCGTTGTAGGCCAGCGAGCCGGTACTGGTGCCGGACTCGGTCAGCGCCACCATTTCCAGCGGGCGCAGGTTGGCCGGTTCTGCGCGTGCGATGCGGGCCTGCACGTCGTCGTCTCCACGGTACTGGTTCATCAGGAAGCCGACCGTGCCCAGCTTCATGCCGAACACCGGCTTGCCCAGGTGCCCATGCCGATGCAGGGTCTGCAGCATGAAGCCGTCGCCCCCCAGCGGGCACAGCACGTCGGCCTGCTCCGGCGCGTGATCGCCATAACGCGAGATCATCGCCGCGCGGGCCATCTGCGCGGGCTCGGCGGTGCTGGCCAGGAAAGCGATGCGGGGGGTGTCGCTCATCGGTGGATCCGGGTGGGTGTGCCTGCAAGAGCATACCCGGTAGTGCCGGCCGCTGGCCGGCAGCTGCACCCGGTTGCGGTTCATGCGGCTGCCGGCCACCGCCCGGCACTACCGTGCAATGCAGAACGGCCCCGCTTTCGCGGGGCCGTTCCGGTTCACGCATGCCAGGCATGGCCTGGCACTACTTCACTTACGCGCCGTGTGCCGCCAGCTGGCCCAGGCGCTGCACCGCGACCGAAACGGTCGGGTAGTCCAGGGTCTTCTGCTCGGCCAGTTCGGCCAGCATCGCCAGGGTGAAGCGCAGGCTGTTGTCGTCGCGGCCCATCCAGGCTGCGACCTTGGCCTCCGCGCTGCTGCCCTTGGTGCCCAGCACCTGGCCGGCCAGGTTGCGGTGGTTGGCGGCCAGCTCGTCACGCAGCACGCCACGTGCCACGGCGTGCCAACGACCGTTGACCTCCAGCGCATCGACCTGCTCGAACAGCCACGGCAGCTGCAGGGCATCGCCCAGGCGGAAGTGGACCTTGGACACGTCCACCGGCTTCAGCTTGCGGGTGCGGGCCAGTTCGATGATGTCGAACGCCGGCTCCAGGAAGTGCAGTTCGGCCAGCTGCTGCGCCAGCGCGGACGGCAGGCCCTTTTCCTTCCACTCGGCCACCAGGGCTTCGTAGGTCGGACGCTGCGAATCCGGCAGCACACCCGAGGCAACGCGGATGTCGTTGAACGGACCCTGGTAGCGGTTGACCGCTTCAGTGATGCCCGGCATCGCGCCCGGGCGCGACAGCAGCCAACGCACGAACGAACGCTGCAGCTTCCAGATCACTTCTAGTGCGTCGATCTGCACCGACTCCGGCACCTTGCCGTCGAGTGCATCGATCTGCGCCCACAGCGCGCGCGCATCCAGCGTTTCGCGGCTGATGGTGTAGGCCTTGGCGACCTCGGCGATGGAACGGCCGGTGTCTTCCTGCATGCGCATCAGGAAGGTGGCGCCCATGCGGTTGATGGTCTGGTTGGTCACGGCCGTGGCGATGATTTCGCGCTTCAGGCGGTGACGCTCCATCGCGTCGGCGTACTTCTTCTGCAGCGGGGTCGGGAAGTAACGCTGCAGTTCCTTGGACAGGTACGGATCTTCCGGGATGTCCGATTCCAGCAGCTGGGCGAACGCCACCAGCTTCGAGTAGGACAGCAGCACCGACAGTTCCGGGCGGGTCAGGCCCTGGCCGCGTGCCTTGCGCTGGGACAGCTCGGCGTCGGACGGCAGGAACTCGATCTGGCGATCCAGCAGGCCCTGCTGTTCCAGGGTACGGATGAAGTGCTGCTTGGAACCCAGGCGCTTGACCGCCATCCGCTCCATCAGGCTCAGCGCCTGGTTCTGGCGGTAGTTGTCGTTGAGCACCAGCTCGGCGACTTCATCGGTCATCGAGGCCAGCAGCTTGTTGCGCTGCTCGACGGTCAGCTTCTTGGCCCGCACTACATCGTTGAGCAGGATCTTGATGTTGACTTCGTGGTCGGAGGTGTCCACACCGGCCGAGTTGTCGATGAAGTCGGTGTTGAGCAGCACGCCGGCCTGGGCGGCTTCGATGCGGCCCAGCTGGGTCATGCCCAGGTTGCCGCCCTCGCCCACCACCTTGCAGCGCAGCTCGCCACCGTTCACGCGCAGGGCGTTGTTGGCGCGGTCGCCGACATCGCTGTGCTGCTCGCTGGCAGCCTTCACGTAGGTACCGATGCCGCCGTTCCACAGCAGGTCGACCGGTGCCTTCAGGATCGCGCTCATCAGATCGTTCGGCGACAGCGCCTTGACGTTGTCATCCAGGCCCAGCGCTTCACGCACCTGCGGGGTGATCTCGATCGACTTCAGGCTGCGCGGGTACACGCCGCCGCCCTTGCTGATCAGCTTGGCGTCGTAGTCCGCCCAGCTCGAACGTGGCACGGTGAACAGGCGCTCACGTTCGACGAACGTGGTGGCCGCATCCGGGTTCGGGTCCAGGAAGATGTGGCGGTGGTCGAAGGCAGCGACCAGGCGGATGTGGCGCGACAGCAGCATGCCGTTGCCGAACACGTCGCCGGACATGTCGCCGACGCCGACCGCAGTGAAGTCCTGGGTCTGGCTGTCACGGCCCAGCGCGCGGAAGTGGCGCTTGACCGATTCCCACGCACCGCGTGCGGTGATGCCCATGCCCTTGTGGTCATAGCCAACCGAACCACCGGAGGCGAACGCATCGCCCATCCAGAAGCCGTGCGCGATGGCCAGGCCGTTGGCGATGTCGGAGAAGGTCGCGGTGCCCTTGTCGGCGGCCACCACCAGGTACGGATCGTCCATGTCGTGGCGCACGACATCCACCGGCGGCACGATCTTGTTGTTGACGATGTTGTCGGTGATGTCCAGCAGGCCCTGGATGAACAGCTTGTAGCAGGCCACGCCGTTGGCGAAGATCGCGTCGCGGTCGCCGTTCACCGGCGGGGTCTTGGCGAAGAAGCCGCCCTTCGCGCCGACCGGCACGATCACGGTGTTCTTGACCATCTGTGCCTTGACCAGGCCCAGCACTTCGGTACGGAAGTCTTCGCGACGGTCCGACCAGCGCAGGCCACCACGGGCGACCGCGCCGAAGCGCAGGTGGGTACCTTCCACGCGCGGGCCGTAGACGAAGATCTCGCGGTACGGGCGCGGCTTCGGCAGGTCCGGCACCAGCGCCGAATCAAACTTGAAGCTGATGACATGGCCGTGCTGGCCGTTGGCATCGGTCTGGTAGTAGCTGGTGCGCAGGGTCGCGTCGATCACGCCCATGAACGAGCGCAGGATGCGGTCCTCGTCCAGGCTGGACACACGGTCCATCAGCTTCAGCAGCGCATCGCGCGCGGCCTGCATCTGCGCGTCGCGGTCACCCTTGCGGGCGTCGACCACGGTCTTGAGCACCTTCAGGGTGGCGTCGTCGCCAGCAGCCAGCACATCGAAGTGGGCCTTCAGCTGGGCCTGGCCGGCGGCGATGTCGTCCTTGCTCTCGTGGCCGGTAGCCGGATCGAAGCGCGCTTCGAACAGCTCGACCAGCAGTCGGGCCAGCAGCGGGTAGCGCGCGAAGGTGCCTTCCACGTAGGCCTGCGAGAACGGCACGCCGGTCTGCAGCAGGTACTTGCAGTAGCCACGCAGCATGGCGACCTGGCGCCAGTGCAGGCCGGCAGCCAGCACCAGGCGGTTGAAGCCGTCGTTCTCGGCATCGCCGTGCCAGACGCGGGCAAAGGTCTCGCCGAAGGCTTCATCGACGCTGGCGGCATCGATCGCGCCGGCGGTCGATTCGACCTCGAAGTCCTGCACGTACACCGGGGCGTTGTCGACCGACAGGCGGTACGGACGCTCGGCGATCACGCGCAGGCCCATGTTTTCCATCATCGGCAGCGCGTCCGACAGCGGGATGTCGTCCAGCTGGCGATACAGCTTCAGGCGCAGGCCATCACCGCTTTCGCGCGGCACGGTCTGCAGGCTCAGGCGCAGGTCGTCCGGGCCGGTCAGGGCATCAAGCTGGCTGACATCGTTGGCTGCAACCGCGGTGCTGTTGTCTTCGATGTAGCCGGCCGGCAGCGCCTTGCCGATACGCGCGGCGATGCGCAGGCCTTCGGTCTCGCCGTGGCGGGCCACCAGCGCTTCGCGCAGGTCGTCCTGCCAGTTGCGCAGCACCTGGGCCAGCTTCTGCTCCAGTTCGGCGGTATCAACGTCGAGCATTTCACCCGGCTTCGGGCGCACGATCAGGTGAACCTGGGCCAGCGGCGATTCGCCCAGCACCACCGAGCTGTCCACGTACTCACCGTGCAGCGCGTCCTTCAGCATCGCCTCGATGCGCAGGCGCACGTCGGTGTTGAAGCGCTCGCGCGGCAGGTAGACCAGCGCGGAGATGAAACGGCTGTACTTGTCGCGGCGCAGGAACAGGCGGCTGCGCACGCGTTCCTGCAGGCCCAGCACGCCCATCGCGGTGCGGAACAGTTCGTCCTCGCTGGACTGGAACAGTTCTTCGCGCGGCAGGGTTTCCAGGATGTGGCGCAGGGCCTTGCCACTGTGGCTGGCCGGGGCCAGGCCGGACTGCTTCATCACGTGCTCGTGGCGCTGGCGCACCAGCGGGATCTCCCACGGGCGGCGGTTGTAGGCGCTGGAGGTGAACAGGCCGAGGAAGCGCTGCTCGCCGATGATCTTGCCCTTGGCGTCGAATTCCAGCACGCCGATGTAGTCCATGTAGCCGGCGCGGTGCACGCGCGAACGGGCATTGGTCTTGGTCAGGATCAGCGCGTCCTTCAGGCCGGACGTGGCGTTCAGGCCCTGCGCGGCCAGGGTCTTGACCGGGCGGGCCGCGGACTTGTCCTTGCCGCGCATCAGGCCCAGGCCGGTGTCGTTCAGCGGCGCAAGTACGTCTTCCTTGCCCTGCTTCTCGACGCGGTACTCGCGGTAGCCGAAGAAGGTGAAGTGGTTGTCGGCGGCCCAGCGCAGGAACTCCTGTGCTTCCTTGCGCGATGCATCGTCGACCGGCAGCTGGCGCTTGCCCAGGTCGTCGGCCAGCGCCAGTGCCTTGTCCTTCATCGGCTGCCAGTCGCGCACGATCGCGCGCACTTCGTCCAGCGCCTTGTTGATGGCCTGTTCGATGGCGGCCATGGCTTCGGCCGGCTGGCGGTCGATCTCCAGCAGCATCACCGACTCGGCATCACCCTCGCCGACCTTGACCAGCTTGCCGGCCTTGTCGCGGGTGAAGCGCAGCACCGGGTGGCCCAGCACGTGGACGCCCACGCCCTGCTCGGCCAGCGACATGGTGACCGTATCGACGAGGAACGGCATGTCATCGTTGACGATCTGCAGCACGGTGTGCGGCGATTCCCAACCGTTGGCCTTCGCGGTCGGATTGAACACGCGGACGTTGGCCTTGCCGGCCTTGCGGGCACGCGCGAATTCCAGCGTCTCAGCCGCGAGAGCGGCCCACTCTTCAGCGCTGTGGTGCGGGAACTCGTCCGACTCCATGCGCTTGTAGAAGTCAGTGGCAAAGGCCACTGCTTCGGCCTGTGCGGCCGCGGGGTAGCGCTTGCGCAAGGCCGTGTACACCGGCTCCAGGGAGAAACCAGCGGTCACTGCGACCTCCGACTCTGCTGGTTTCGTCTTGTTCTTCACGGTCTTGGCTGCGGTTTTTTGCGGTTTCATGGCAGAGCGATGCGCTTGCTCAGTTGGGAAAATGAAATTGTAGCCCTACCGCGCGAAAAGGCCTTGCTGCAGGACGGAATAAGCAGATTCGGGTTTGCTGCGGTTCAAACGCCTATTCAGTTCGCACCGGTATGGTGCTGGCGCCTGTTTCAGCACTGCCGGCAGGATCGGCAAAACGTGTTACCGGAAGACACACGCGGCGACGCCGACGCGATTCCACAATCCTGAACTGGACGGTATAGTCCACCGCGTGAACCCGGCCTACCTACCCGTTGCCCTCGATGCACGCGATGAGCGTGTGTTCGACGCCGTACGCGAACTGCTGGCCCAGCAGGGCATGCAGATGAGCATGGAGGCGGTGGCCCAGCACGCTGGCTGCTCCAAGCAGACCCTGTACTCGCGCTACGGCAGCAAGCAGGAACTGCTGCGCCGGGTGATGCAGCGCCACGTCGGCCACGCTACCGGCGCCATGGTTCGTGCACTCCGCACTGACGACCTGCGTGCCAGCCTGCTCCAGTTCGCCACCGACTTCCTGGAGCACTTCAACCAACCGCACGTGGGCCAGGCTTGCCGGCTGATCGCCGCCGACGCGGCCCAGTTTCCCGAAGAGGCGCGTACGCTGTACCGGCACGGAGCCGGCGCACTGACGCTTCATCTTGCTGAATGGATTGAAACCGTTTGCATGCGTGGCCAGCTCCGGCATGACGACCCGCACTTCATGGCCGAACTGCTGCTGAGCATGATTGCCGGTCAGGATTTCGACAAACAGCGTTTCCATACCCCCCATCGTGATGACGCGCGGCTGCGTCGGCGCTGGGCAGAGTTCTCCGTCGACAGCTTCCTGCGCGCCTTCGCGCCTCAGCCGTCGCCGGCCCCGTCTTCAAACCAACCCCGGAGTTCCTCCTGATGACCGCCCCACTCCGCACCCTTGCCTTGACGTGCGCCGTTGCTGTCGCGCTGGCTGCCTGCAAGAAGCCGGAACAGCAGACGCCCCCGCCGCCGGAGGTGGGCGTGATCGACGCCAAGCCGCAGACCCTGCCGCTGCAGCGCGAGCTGGTCGGTCGCCTGTCGCCGTTCCGCAGCGCCGACGTGCGCGCGCGCGTGCCGGGCGTGCTGCTCAAGCGCGTCTACCAGGAAGGCTCGCAGGTCAAGCAGGGCCAGACCCTGTTCCTGATCGACCCGGCGCCGCTGCGTGCCTCGCTCAACGCCTCCGAAGCACAGCTGGCCTCGGCCCGCGCGACCTACGCCAACGCCAAGGTGGCCGCCGACCGTGCACGTTCGCTGGCGCCGCAGCAGTTCGTCTCCAAGTCCGACCTGGACAACGCTGAATCGGCCGAGCGTACCGCGCTGGCGGCGGTCAAGCAGGCCGAAGCAGCGGTGACTTCCTCGCGCATCAGCCTGGGCTACACCGAAGTAACCGCACCGATCAGCGGCGTGGCCAACAAGCAGCAGGTCACCGAAGGCGCGCTGGTCGGCCAGGGCGATGTGACCCTGCTGACCACCGTCGACCAGCTCGACCCGCTGTACGTGAACTTCTCGCTGAGCGTGGACGAGCTGACCCAGCTGCGCGCGCAACAGGCCAAGGGCGCGCTGGCGCTGTCGGGCGACGGCAAGGCCACGGTGAACGTCAAGCTGGCCGATGGCAGCACCTACAGCGAGCCGGGCACCCTGGACTTCTCCTCGACCACGGTCGACCCGGCCACCGGTGCGGTGTCGTTGCGTGCGTTGCTGCCGAACCCGCAGCAGATCCTGCTGCCGGGCGCCTTCGTCAGCTTCCAGGCCAACCTGGGCGAACGCAACAATGCCTTCCTGGTACCGCAGCAGGCCCTGCTGCGCGACACCACCGGCGGCTACGTGATGGTGGTCGGCGCCGACGGCAAGGTTGTGCGCAAGAACGTGAAGACCGATGGCGCGCAGAACGGCAACTGGCTGGTCAGCGACGGCCTGGCCGCCGGCGACAAGGTGATCGTGGCCGGCGTGCAGAAGGTCAAGGAAGGTGCACCGGCGGTGGCCAAGCCGTGGACCCCGGGGCAGGACGCCAACGGCAAGCCGGCCGCAGGCGGCGCCGCTCCGGCGGGCACCGCACCGGCTGCTGGCAAGGCACCGGCCGACGCGGCCAAGCCCGAGCAGGCCGATGCGGCCAAGCCGGCCGCCACCGATTCGAACAAGCAGTAACGGGAACCTTCCGTCATGCCTAAATTTTTCATCGAACATCCAGTCTTCGCCTGGGTGGTGGCGATCCTGATCTCGCTCAGCGGCGTGATCGCGATCCTCAACCTGGGCGTGGAGTCCTATCCCAACATCGCCCCACCGCAGGTCACCGTCTCGGCCACCTACCCGGGCGCCAGTGCCGACACCACGGAAAAATCGGTCACCCAGGTGATCGAGCAGCAGCTGACCGGTATCGATCACCTGCTGTACTTCAGCTCTTCCTCGTCGTCCAACGGCCGTGCGCAGATCACCCTGACCTTCGAGACGGGTACCGATCCGGATATCGCCCAGGTGCAGGTGCAGAACAAGGTCTCGCTGGCCACGCCACGACTGCCTTCGGAAGTGACCCAGCAGGGCGTGGTGGTGGCCAAGGCCAACGCCGGCTTCCTGATGGTGGTGGCGCTGCAGTCCGATACCCCGACCATCAACCGTGATGCGCTGAACGACATCGTTGGTTCGCGCGTGCTCGACCAGGTCTCGCGTATCCCCGGCGTCGGCAGCACCCAGCAGTTCGGTTCCGAGTACGCCATGAACATCTGGCTGAACCCGGAAAAGATGCAGGGTTATGGCCTGTCGGCCAGCCAGGTGCTGGCTGCGGTGCGCGCGCAGAACGTGCAGTTCGCCGCCGGTGCGCTTGGCTCGGATCCGTCGCCGGAAGGCCAGCACTTCACCGCCACGGTCTCGGCCGAAGGCCGCTTCAGTTCGCCGCAGGAGTTCGAGAACATCATCCTGCGCGCCAACGCTGACGGCTCGCGGGTGCTGTTGAAGGACATCGCCCGCGTTGCCTTCGGTGCCAACAACTACGGTTTCGACACCCAGTACAACGGCAAGCCGACCGGTGCCTTCGCCATCCAGCTGCTGCCGGGCGCCAACGCCCTGAACGTGGCCGAGGCGGTGCGCGCCAAGATGGACGAGCTGCAGCCCAGCTTCCCGGCCGGCGTGACCTGGTTCTCGCCGTACGACAGCACCACCTTCGTCAAGATCTCGATCCAGGAAGTGGTCAAGACGCTGTTTGAAGCAGTGTTCCTGGTGTTCCTGGTGATGCTGATCTTCCTGCAGAACTTCCGCGCCACGCTGATCCCGACCCTGGTCATCCCGGTGGCGCTGCTCGGTACCTTCCTGGGCATGTGGATGATCGGCTTCACGATCAACCAGCTGACCCTGTTCGCGATGGTGCTGGCGATCGGCATCGTGGTCGATGACGCGATCGTGGTGATCGAGAACGTCGAACGCATCATGACCGAGGAAGGCCTGGCGCCGAAGCCGGCCACGCAGAAGGCGATGACCCAGATCACCGGCGCGGTGGTGGCGATCACCGTCGTGCTGGCTGCGGTGTTCATCCCGTCCGCCCTGCAGGGCGGCGCCGCCGGTGAGATCTACAAGCAGTTCGCCCTGACCATCGCCATTTCGATGGCGTTCTCGGCGTTCCTGGCGCTGGGCTTCACCCCAGCGCTGTGCGCGACCTTCCTGAAGCCGACGCACAACGACAACCCGAACATCGTCTACCGCACCTTCAACAAGTACTACGACAAGATCAGCCACACCTATGTCGGCCACATCACCTCGGCGGTGCGCCATGCGCCGCGCTGGATGATCCTGTTCGTGGTGCTCACCGCACTGTGCGGCTTCCTGTTCACCCGCATGCCGGGCAGCTTCCTGCCGGAAGAAGACCAGGGCTATGCGCTGGCGATCGTGCAGCTGCCGCCGGGCTCGACCAAGGGCCAGACCAACGAAGTGTTCGCGCAGATGCGTGGCATCCTGGAAAAGCAGGATGGCTATGAAGGCATGCTGCAGGTGGCCGGCTTCAGCTTCGTCGGTTCCGGCGAGAACGTCGGCATGGGCTTCATCCGCCTGAAGCCGTGGGAGGAACGCAAGTTCACCGCGCCCGAGTTCATCCAGAACATGAACGGCGCGTTCTACGGCATCAAGGAAGCGCAGATCTTCGTGGTCAACCTGCCCACCGTGCAGGGCCTTGGCCAGTTCGGCGGCTTCGACATGTGGCTGCAGGACCGCAGCGGTGCCGGTTACGAGCAGCTGACGCAGGCCCGCAACATCCTGCTCGGCCAGGCCGCGCAGAAGCCGGACCACCTGGTCGGCGTGCGCCCGAACGGCCTGGAAAACGCGCCGCAGCTGCAGCTGCATGTAGACCGCGTGCAGGCGCAGTCGATGGGCATGTCGGTGTCGGACGTGTACAGCACCATCCAGCTGATGCTGGCCCCGGTGTACGTCAACGACTTCTTCTACGAAGGCCGCATCAAGCGCGTGACCATGCAGGCCGATGGTCCGTACCGCACCGGCCAGGAATCGCTGAAGAGCTTCTACAGCCCCTCCAGCCTGACCAAGAACGCCGATGGCACCAATTCGATGATCCCGCTGAACACGGTGGTCAAGTCCGAATGGGTGTCGGCACCGCCGTCGCTGAGCCGCTATAACGGCTACTCGGCGATCAACATCGTCGGCTCGCAGGCCCCGGGTACCAGCTCGGGCGAGGCGATGCAGACCATGGAGAGCATCGTCAACGACGATCTGCCGGCCGGCTTCGGCTACGACTGGTCGGGCATGTCCTACCAGGAAATCCTGGCTGGCAACGCGGCGACGCTGCTGCTGGTGCTGTCGATCGTAGTGGTGTTCCTGTGCCTGGCCGCGCTGTATGAGAGCTGGTCGATCCCGGTGGCAGTGCTGCTGGTGGTGCCGCTGGGTGTGCTCGGCGCCCTCGGCCTGTCGATGCTGCGCGGCCTGCCCAACGATCTGTTCTTCAAGATCGGCCTGATCACCGTGATCGGCCTTGCGGCGAAGAACGCGATCCTGATCGTGGAGTTCGCGGTGGAGCAGCGCGCCGCCGGCAAGAACCTGCGCGATGCCACCATCGAAGCGGCCCGCCTGCGTTTCCGCCCGATCCTGATGACCTCGTTCGCGTTCATCATGGGCGTGATCCCGATGGCGATCTCCACCGGCGCGGGCGCCAATTCCCGCCACGCCATCGGTACCGGCGTGATCGGCGGCATGCTGTTCGCCACCCTGCTCGGCCTGTTGATGATCCCGGTGTTCTTCGTGGTCGTGCGCCGCATGCTGGGCGACAAGCTGGATGAACCGTCCAAGGAGTTCATGGAACGCCAGCGCGACGCGGATGCAGCACACCGTCCGGATCGTTGATCCAGCGGTGAACTGAAACGAGAAAGGCCCCGGAGCGATCCGGGGCCTTTGTTGTTGCCGCTTCTGGATCCATGCCGCCCCAGGTTGGCATCTACCGGGGCAACGGCATACCCGGTAGTCGCCAACCTTGGTGGGCGCTGTCCGGGCAGCGTCTCAGCGCAACACTGCGATCACCACGCATGCCGCCACAATCGCCAGTGCAGGCCATTGCATCGGCAGGAAGAAGAAGTGATGCGGAGCATGCTGCCCAGGTGCACGCGGCTTTCGATTGAGCACGAAACCCAGCACCGTGTTGATTGCCGAGCCAAGGCCGAACGCCAGCAGGACCTGGCTGAGTGAAGTATTGCCGCGACCCACCGCTGGATCCGGGAACAGGATGAGGATGAGCAGCACGGCAGCGATCGGTGTGAGCAGGGTCAGCAGCCCTGCGCCTCGATAGATGAGCATGTGGTGGCGTCCATGAACGGTGGAGCATTCTGCGACCAAGGAGCGGGAATGCCAATGGACCGTTGGCATGTCGACTGCCCGGAGACCGGTCGCATACGGCCTGTACTGAAAAGTCCCTTCCACTGCTGCGCCGACAACGAGGCGCTCAAGGCGTCTACCGGTTTCGCATAAGGCTCCCGCTTTGGACTCCTGGGCGCGCAGTAGTGCGGCACGCCCGGATCGTTGCTATCCAGATACCTCCACGGCAATCGATCCGATGCCGCCCAGGAGACAGTTCATGGAAAGAGCACCACTACGACGCTTCAGCCGCCCCGCCCTTCTGCTTGGTGCGCTCTTCGCGGCCAGCAGCGTCCAGGACGCACATGCGGCAGGCGTTCTCGTCTGCGACAACTGTCGCGATCCACGCGCGCTGGCGCTGTCCTCGGGCACGGGGCCCACCATCGTCGCCGACTTCCAGCAGCGCCGGCTCCATGGTTTCGATGTGGAATACGATCGCGAGCTGCGTCGCTATCGCGCCACCAGGGCGCAGATTCCCGGGCCAATCAACGCATCCTTCAATCGGATCATGGGGATGCTCGACAACAACGTGCCAACCGTACAGTTCGCGCCGCGGCAGTGGGCCGGAAGAGGAGTCCAGTACGAGGTTCATCCTGATGACCCGCAATACGCCAACGGCATAGGCTTCCCGGAAGAGCACAAGAACCTCAACGCCTACGATGTCGTGCAGATGGCAACCGAGCGATTCAGGCTGGAGAGCGCCATGGGCAAGGCATTCACTGGCGCCACGACATCGTCGAGGGCCTGGAACAGCATGGCGATATTCCTGTCCTCGATCGGCCTGAGCTTCGTCAGCAAGGCCCTCGGAATCGACGGTGCAATCTACAGGATCACCTGGCGCGATGGCTCGAAGACTACGCTGGTCATCGTCTCTTCGTCAGTGGACACCGCCAGATACGTGCAAGGCCAGAGCAAGGACGCCAATGGCAACATGATTCCCGACGGCGCGGCAACCAGCCCCGGCCTGGCCCAACACTTCGCCGGCACCTACAACTTCAACAGCCGGGACGATCTGGATCGATGGATCGACTCCGGTCGCCTCTATGGGATGAACATGTTCCCCGGCGCTCCACCTGAGTCGCTGCAGATCGTCTGTGAATGGAACGGAACGGATATCGTTTGCCGATTGCCACGTTGATCGCACAAGGGAAACGGGGCGGCAATCGCCGCCCCGTCGCGTCCATCAGCGCAACCCGGTCTCGTTGCGCGCGATCACCAGGCGCTGGATCTCCGAGGTGCCCTCGTAGATCTCGGTGATCTTGGCATCACGGAAGTAACGCTCCAGCGGCATCTCCTTCGAGTACCCCATGCCGCCGTGGATCTGCACCGCCTGGTGCGTGATCCACATCGCTGCTTCCGAAGCGGTCAGTTTGGCCACCGCTGCTTCGGTGCTGAAACGCTTGCCCTGGCCCTTCACCCACGCGGCACGCAGGGTCAGCAGCAGCGCTGCGTCCAGCTTGCACTTCATGTCGGCGATCTTGGCCTGGGTCATCTGGAAGGTGCCGATGGCCGCGCCGAAGGCCTTGCGCTCCTTCACGTATTCCAGGGTCGCCTCATAGGCGGCTCGGGCGATGCCGATGGCCTGCGAGGCGATGCCGATGCGGCCAGCATCGAGCACGCTCATGGCGATCTTGAAGCCCTCGCCTTCCTGGCCCAGCACGTCTTCGGCCTGCGCCACGTAATCGTTGAACTCGATCTCGCAGGTGGCCGAAGCGCGGATGCCCAGCTTCGGCTCGGTCTTGCCGCGACCGAAGCCCGCCTTGTCGGTATCGATGAGGAAGGCGGTGATGCCGCGCGCGCCCTTGTCCGGCTCGCTCATCGCGAACAGCACGATGTACCTGGCCACCGGGCCGGAGGTGATCCAGCTCTTCTTGCCGTTGATGACGAAGGTGCCGTCGGCCTGCTTCACCGCGCGGCAGCGCATGGCGGTGGCATCGGAGCCGGACTGCGGCTCGGTCAGCGCGAACGCGCCGATGGCCTCGCCCTCGGCGATGGCACGCACGTAGGTCTGCTTCTGCTGCTCGGTACCGTGGGTGAGGATGCCGTTGCAGAACAGCGAGTTGTTGACCGACATGATGGTCGAATGGGCTGCGTCGGCGGCGGCGACCTCCACCATCGCCAGCACGTACGCAACCGGGTCCATGCCCGCGCCACCGTATTCGGTCGGCACTTCGATGCCCATCAGGCCGTTCTCGCCCAGCAGGCGGATGTTGTCGAGCGGGAACTCGCCGGTACGGTCATGGTGCTCCGCGCTCGGGGCGATCTTCTCCTGCGCGATGCGCCGCGCAACGTCCTGCAGCATCAACTGCTCTTCGGTAAAGCTGAAATCCACAACACCCTCCCGGGTACATGAAGTTATGGGCTACATACGGCGCGCCCAGGTGTCCCGATTGTACCGGGGCCCGGCTGTTTCCGTACGCTGGCGACTTGACCGCGACGGGCCCTTTCAGCGAATATATCTCTATATCGCGATAGGTAGATATTTATGGATCTTGAAGACTGGTCGACCCGCCTGAAGGTGTTCGCCGATGCGACCCGCGTGCGCCTGCTGGCGCTGCTGGAGCAGGAGGAACTGACCGTGGCCGAACTGTCGGCGATCACCCGGCTGGCACAGCCACGCGTGTCCACCCACCTGGCGCGCCTGAAGGAAGCCGGCCTGGTCCGCGACCGCCGTGCCGGCGTATCGGCCTATTACCGCTTCGACGAGGCCCAGCTGGATCCGGCGCAGCGTGCATTGTGGCATGCCTTGAGCAACGGAAGCGATGACCCGCTGCTGCGCCAGGACGCTGAACGCGTCGCTGCCGTGCTGGCCCACCGCGCCTCCGACCAGAACTGGGCCGACAGCGTGGCCGGCGACATGGAACGCCACTACTCCCCGGGGCGCACCTGGGAAGCCCTCGCCCGCACCGCGCTGCCGCTGCTGGAGACCGGCGACGTGCTGGACATCGCCTCTGGTGACGGCGTGCTGGCCGAACTGGTGGCCCCGCATGCCAAGCGCTACATCTGCATCGACACCAGCGCGCGCGTGGTCGCCGCCGCCAGCGAGCGCCTGCGCCGTCTGCCCAACGTGGAAGTGCGCGAGGGCGACATGCATGCGCTGCCCTTCAAGGACAACAGTTTCGATCTGGTAGTGCTGATGCACGCGCTGACCTACGCCAGCAAGCCGGCGCAGGCGGTGACCGAAGGCGCGCGCGTGCTGCGCCCGGGCGGGCGCCTGCTGCTGTGCAGCCTGGCCCGCCACGAACACAAGGCCGCGGTGGAAGCCTACGGCCACGTCAACCTCGGCTTCAGCGACAAGGAGCTGCGCAGGTTCGTCGACAAGGCCGGCCTGCAGGTATCCAGCCTGGAGACGGTCACCCGCGAGAAGCGTCCGCCGCACTTCGAAGTGATTTCGCTGATCGCCCACAAACCCTGAGCCCGAGAACGCCATGCCTGCCCTGCCCTGGTTGCATCCTGAGCGTGCCAACGCCCTGCTCGACGCCCTGCGCGAGCGGATCCTGATCATCGACGGTGCGATGGGCACGATGATCCAGCGCCACGGCCTGCAGGAAGACGATTACCGTGGCGAACGCTTCGCCGGCGGTTACGATCACAGCCATGGCCCCGGCTGCGACCACGGCACGCCGGAGGGCCATGACCTGAAGGGCAACAACGATCTGCTGCTGCTGACCCGGCCGCAGATCGTCGCAGACATCCACACCGCCTACCTGGAAGCGGGCGCGGACCTGGTCGAGACCAACACCTTCAACGCCACTTCGGTCAGCCAGGCCGACTACCACCTCGAACACCTGGTGTACGAGTTGAACAAGGCCGGCGCTGCGGTCGCGCGCACCTGTTGTGACGCCGTGGCCGCAACCACCCCGGGGAAGCCGCGCTTCGTGATCGGGGTGGTCGGCCCGACCAGCCGCACCGCCTCGATCAGCCCGGACGTGAACGATCCGGGCTTCCGCAACACCAGCTTCGACGAACTGCGCGACACCTACCGCGAAGCCATCGAGGGCCTGATCGACGGCGGCGCCGACACCATCATGGTCGAGACCATCTTCGACACGCTCAACGCCAAGGCCGCGCTGTATGCGCTGGAGGAAGCGTTCGATGCGCGCGGCGCGCGGTTGCCGGTGATGATCTCCGGCACCATCACCGACGCTTCCGGTCGCACCCTGTCCGGGCAGACTGCGGAAGCCTTCCATGCCTCGCTGGCGCATGCTCGGCCGCTGTCGATCGGGCTGAACTGCGCGCTGGGCGCCGATGCGATGCGACCGCACGTGGAAACCCTTGCGCAGGTCGCCGACTGCTACGTCAGCGCACACCCCAATGCCGGTCTGCCCAATGCCTTCGGCGAGTATGACGAGACGCCGGAGGACATGGCCAGCACCCTGCGAGGCTTCGCCGAAGATGGCCTGCTGAACCTGGTCGGCGGCTGCTGCGGCTCCACGCCCGACCATATCCGCGCAATTGCCGCGGCTGTGACCGGGCTGCCGCCGCGCGCACTGCCCGGCACCCGGGAGCAGGCCGCATGAATGTCGCCGCCACCGTTCCGCACTTCCCGCCCTATTGCTGCTGAGCCGACGCCTGCCATGACGCCTGTCCGCCCTACCCGCCTGTCCGGCCTGGAACCCCTGGTCATCACCCCGGACCTGCTGTTCATCAACGTCGGCGAACGCACCAACGTGACCGGCAGCGCGCAGTTCCGCAAGCTGATCAAGGAAGGCCGCTACGAAGAAGCGGTGGACGTGGCCCGCCAGCAGGTGGCAAGCGGCGCGCAGATCCTCGACGTCAACATGGACGAGGGCCTGATCGATTCGGAGGCGGCGATGACCCGCTACCTCAACCTGATCATGTCCGAGCCGGACATCGCCCGCATCCCGGTGATGGTCGACTCCTCCAAGTGGAGCGTGATCGAGGCCGGCCTGAAGTGCCTGCAGGGCAAGAGCGTGGTCAACTCGATCTCGCTGAAGGAAGGCGAGGCGCTTTTCCGCGAACACGCGCGCAAGGTCCTGCGCTATGGCGCCGCCGCGGTGGTCATGGCCTTCGATGAAAGCGGGCAGGCCGATACGTGTGCGCGCAAGGTCGAGATCTGTACCCGCGCCTACCGCATCCTCGTCGACGAGATCGGCTTCCCGCCGCAGGACATCATCTTCGACCCGAACATCTTCGCCGTCGCCACTGGCATCGAAGAACATGACAACTATGCGGTGGACTTCATCGAAGCCACCCGCATCATCAAGCAGACGCTGCCGCACTGCCATGTGTCCGGCGGCGTCTCCAATGTCTCGTTCTCGTTCCGCGGCAACGAAACGGTGCGCCAGGCCATCCATTCGGTGTTCCTGTACCACGCCATCGCCGCCGGCATGGACATGGGCATCGTCAATGCCGGTGCCATGCCGATCTACGATGAGCTGGAGCCGGAGCTGCGTGAGCGCGTGGAGGATGTGATCCTCAACCGCCGCAGCGATGCCACCGAACGCCTGCTGGAGATCGCCGAGCGCTACAAGGGCAGGAAGGGTGCGGCGAAGACCGAAGACCTGGCCTGGCGCGACAAGCCGGTGGCGCAGCGCCTGGCGCATGCACTGGTGCACGGCCTGGATGCCTTCGTTGAGGAAGACACCGAACTGGCCCGACAGGCCTCCAGCCGCCCGCTGGACGTGATCGAGGGCCCGCTGATGGACGGCATGAACATCGTCGGTGACCTGTTCGGCGCCGGCAAGATGTTCCTGCCGCAGGTGGTGAAATCCGCGCGTGTGATGAAGAAGGCCGTGGCCTACCTCCTGCCGTACATCGAGGCGGAGAAGGCGCGCAGCGGCGACACTGCCAAGAGCAACGGCAAGATCATCATGGCCACGGTGAAGGGCGATGTGCATGACATCGGCAAGAACATCGTCGGCGTGGTCCTGGCCTGCAACAACTTCGAGGTGGTCGACCTTGGCGTGATGGTGCCGGCGCAGAAGATCCTCGATGCCGCGCGCGAGCACAACGCCGACCTGATCGGCCTGTCCGGTCTGATCACTCCCTCGCTGGAGGAGATGAGCCACGTCGCCCGCGAGATGGAGCGCCAGGGTTTCAATCTGCCGCTGCTGATCGGCGGCGCCACCACCTCGCGCGCGCACACCGCGTTGAAGATCGACCCGCACTACAAAGCGCCTACGGTGTGGGTGAAGGACGCCTCGCGCGCGGTCGGCGTGGCCCAGTCGCTGATCTCGCGCGACCTGCGCGAAGCCTTCGTTGCCGCCAACGAGGCCGACTATGCCGAGATCCGGGCACGGCACCGCAATCGTGGCGATGCCAAGCGCCTGGTGCCGCTGGAACATGCACGCGGGCAGAAGTTCCAGGGCGACTGGGGGAACTACACGCCGCCCGCGCCGAAGCAGCCGGGCCTGCACGTCTTCGATGACTATCCGCTGGCCGAGCTGGTCGAGTACATCGACTGGACGCCGTTCTTCCAGGCCTGGGAGCTTGCCGGCAAGTTCCCGGCGATCCTCACCGACGAGATCGTCGGCAGCCAGGCCAGCGAGCTGTACCGCGATGCCCGCGCGATGCTCGACCGCATCGTCGGCGAGAAGTGGCTGACCGCCAAGGCCGTGTTCGGCCTGTGGCCGGCCAACAGCGTCGGCGACGACGTGCGCGTGCAGCACCCACAGGGCGAGACCACCCTGCACTTCCTGCGCCAGCAGGTGGACAAGCCGGCCGAGCGTCCGGATTTCTGCCTGGCCGATTTCATCGCGCCGACCGACAGCGGCAGGCAGGACTGGATCGGCGCGTTCGCGGTCACTGCCGGCATCGGCATCGATGCCCACGTGGCGCGCTTCGAAGCCGAGCATGACGACTACAACGCGATCCTACTGAAGGCCCTGGCCGATCGCTTCGCCGAAGCCCTGGCCGAGCGCCTGCATCAGCGTGTACGCACGGAATTCTGGGGTTATGACCAGGCCGAGACGCTGGACAACGACGCCCTGATCGATGAGCAGTACCGTGGCATCCGCCCCGCTCCCGGCTATCCGGCGTGCCCCGAGCACAGCGAGAAGCGGCGCCTGTTCGATCTGCTGCGGGCCGAGGCCAACGCCGGCATGGAACTGACCGAGAGCTTTGCGATGCTTCCGACCGCCGCGGTATCGGGCTACTACTTCAGCCATCCGCAAAGCCAGTACTTCGTGGTCGGGCGCCTCAGCCGCGAGCAGGTCACCGACTACGCCCGGCGCAAGGGCGTGGAGCGCGCCCAGGCCGAGCGCTGGCTGGCCTCCAACCTCGACTACGATCCCGAATGACCCGAAAAGGGGACGGAGGGGATTAAGTCGTTTGTGCCTCAAACGACTTAATCCCCTCCGTCCCCTTTTTGCTTCATCATTCCGCGATGACCGTTCCCGTTGCCCGTCTTTCCAGCTTCTACCTGTTCTATTACGCGGCGCTGGGCGCGTTCACTCCGTACTGGAGCCTGTTCCTCACTGCACGCGGGATGAGCGTGACCGCCATCAGCGTGATGATGGGGCTGTGGTATGCCACACGCGTGGTTGCACCCAGTGCCTGGACCTCGCTGGCAGCCACCTCACCGCGGCCGATCCGACTGTTGCGCATCGGCTGCGTACTGACCCTGATCAGCTTCGCCGCATTCCTGCTGCCTCTGCCGCAGCCGTGGATGTATCCGGCGATGATCGTGTTCTGCTTCTTCTACAACGCGGTGATGCCGCAGTTCGAGTCGATCACCCTCACCCATCTCGGCAGCGACAGCCATCGCTACGGCCTGATCCGGGTCTGGGGTTCGCTTGGGTTCATCGCCATCGTCACCCTGTTCGGCTGGCTGATCGAAGGTGACGGCACCGCCGGCCGCGCCGGGCTGCTGCCCTGGATGATGCTGCCGCTGTTCGTCCTGCTGGTCGCCTCGGCCTTCAGCAACCACTACGCACGCGACATCGGCAGGACCGGCGGCGATGCCAGCGGCTTCTGGCAGATCGTGCGCCGCCCGCCGGTGCTGGCGTTCTTCCTGGCCGCTTTCATGGAGCAGCTCTCGTTCGGCCCGTACTACACCTTCTTCTCGGTCTACATGGACCACCATGGCTATCGCACATCCACGCTCGGCCTGCTCTGGACCATCGGCGTGGTGTTCGAAGTGGGCGTGTTCTTCACCATCGGCCGCTTCTTCCGCCGCTATGACGCCAGCTGGATGCTGCTGATCGCACTGGTCAGTTCCTGCCTGCGCTGGGCCGTGACCGCACTGTACCCGGAAAACCTGCCGGTGATGCTGCTGGCGCAGACCGCGCACGCGCTGGGCTTTGCCGCGTTCTTCGCCGCGGCGATGCAGATGCTGGCGATCTACTTCCCCGGACGCCTCAATGGCCATGGCCAGGGCCTGCTGTACGGTTTCTCGTCCGGTGTCGGCGGCGTGCTGGGCGCGCTCATCGCCGGCCAATTGTGGAAGATCGACGAGGGACGCACGGCCTTCCTCGCAGGTAGCGGATTCGCTCTGGTCGGCGCACTGCTGTGCTTCTTCGCGCTGAGCCTGCCGTTGATCCGTGCACGCCACAGCACTGCGCGCGTCCGGTAACGAAAACGCCGGGCAATGCCCGGCGTTTTCATCGTGCAGCAGGTGCAGTTACCAGACCAGGTCGTCCGGTACCTGGTACTGCGGGTCCGCGTAGGGATCTTCCTCGGCCGGCGCGTTCGGGTCGACCTTCAGTGCCACCGATGCGGCAAACACCGCTTCGGACTGTGCCAGCACTTCGGCGGTCACCAGCAGGTAACGGCCATTGAGCTGGACCACGCCCAGCTCACCGGCATTGAGCGCGGTCAGCTGTTCGGCGGTCACGTAGATGCGCTTGATCTTGCCGCCATACGGGAAGTGGCGAGCGATATCAGCCGCCTCGGAGTTCAGGCCCTTGTCCTTCAGCAGTTCTTCCAGCTTGGCCTTCGCCTCGCGGCGCACGCGTGCTTCTTCCTGCTTCAGGCGCTCGGTCTCGATGCGCTCTTCCTTCTCACGCTGCGCACGGATGGCATAGGCCTTGGCCAGATCCATCTCTTCGGCGCTGCGCGGCTTGCGCGGGCCCTGCTGGCCCGGGCCACGCGACTGGCCGGGCCTGCCCGGGCCACCGTGGCCATGCCCGCGACGCTCGCCGGGCTTGTGCTCGCCCTTGCCAGCGCCCTGCGGCTTTCCATTGCCGTTGCCACCCTTGCCCTGCGGGCGGCCATCACGGCGGGGGCCATCATTCTTGCGCTCGGGCTTGGGCGCGGGCTTGAAGCCCAGGCCCATCAGCTGGTCGCGGAGGGTATCGCTCATAGGATTCGGATCAGTAGTGCGGCGGCGGTGGTTCGCTCGCCGGATCGGAAGAATTCAGTGCGTTGCGGACCTTGCCCAGGTCCTCCAGCAGCACACGCAGCACGTCGGCGTTGCGCATGCCCTGCATGCGGGCATCGGCCAGCGCATCGCTCAATTCGGCAAGCGCCTGTTCCTGGAAGGACACGCGCATTTCCAGTTCGACCAGGCGCGCTTCCAGCGCCTGCTCCCGTTCGGTCGGCAGCAGGTCAGACATGCAGCGAACGCCCCCGGCCAATGCCGTAGTACGCCAGGCCGGCAGCTTCCACTTCGGCAGGATCGTACAGATTGCGCCCATCGAACACCGCCGCGTCCTTCAGCTGCTCGCGCAGCTTCTGGAAGTCGGGGCTGCGGAACTGCTTCCACTCGGTGACCACCACCAGCGCGTCGGCCCCTTCGAGGGCCTCATCAGCACTGCTGCAGAACACCAGGTCATCGCGCTCGCCGAAGATGCGCTGCGATTCATGCATCGCTTCCGGGTCGTAGGCACGCACCGTGGCACCGCCCTCCCACAGCTGCGCCAGCAGGCGACGGCTGGAGGCTTCACGCATGTCGTCGGTGTTCGGCTTGAAGGCCAGGCCCCACACGGCAAAGGTCCTGCCGCGCACGCCTTCGTCCTCGCCCTTGTCGTAATGACGCTGGATGAGGGCGAACAGGTGGCCCTTCTGCGCATCGTTGACCGCTTCCACCGCGTTCAGCAGCTTCGGCTCAAGACCATGCTGCTGGGCGGTGCGGGCCAGCGCCTGCACGTCCTTGGGGAAGCAGGAGCCACCATAGCCGGCGCCCGGGTAGATGAAGTGCCAGCCGATGCGCGGGTCCGAGCCGATACCCTGGCGGACCTGCTCGACGTCGGCACCGACGCGCTCGGCGATGTTCGCGATTTCGTTCATGAACGAAATCTTGGTCGCCAGCATCGCGTTCGCCGCGTACTTGGTCAGCTCGGCCGAGCGCACGTCCATTTCCACCACGCGGTCGTGGTTGCGGTTGAACGGCGCATACAGACGACGCATCACCGCGACCGACTCCTCGCTGGTCGCACCAATGATGATGCGGTCCGGGCGCATGCAGTCGGCGACCGCGTCGCCTTCCTTCAGGAATTCCGGGTTGGACACCACGTCAAAGGTGATATCCGCGCCACGCGCGGCAAGTTCTTCAGCAATGGCCGCACGCACCTTGTCGGCGGTGCCCACCGGCACCGTCGACTTGTTGACCACCACGGTCGGCACGCTCATGTGCCGGCCAATGGTACGGGCCACGGCCAGTACGTACTGCAGGTCAGCGCTGCCGTCCTCGTCCGGCGGCGTGCCGACGGCGATGAACACCACCTGGCCATGCGCGATCGCGGACGCGGCATCGGTGGTGAATGCCAGCCGCGACGCGGCGTGGTTGGCCTTCACCATCGGCTCCAGGCCGGGCTCATAGATCGGGATGATGCCCTGGTTGAGGCCATCCACCTTGGCCTGGTCGATATCGACGCAGACCACCTGATGACCGACATCGGCCAGGCAGGTACCGGTCACCAGACCTACATAACCGGTACCGAAAATCGCAACGCGCATGTCCGTGCAGGCTCCGTGGTGGCTTACGGCAGGACGCCCAGCAGCTCGACGTCGAACGTCAGAGTCGCGTTCGGGCCGATCGGGCCACCCGGCGTACCGTTCTCGCCATAAGCCAGATTGCCCGGGATCCAGAAGCGGTACTTCGAACCGACCGGCATCAGCGCAACGCCCTCGGTCCAGCCCTTGATCACCTGGTCCAGGCCGAACTCGGCCGGCTGACGACCATAGGAGCTGTCGAACACGGTGCCGTTGAGCAGCTTGCCTTCATAGTTCACGCGCACCTTGCTGCTCGGCAGCGGGCGCTCGCCGCTACCCGGGCGGATGACCTGGTACTGCAGGCCCGAGGCCGTCGTCACGACGCCCGGCTGGGTCTTGTTCTTGGCCAGGAAGGCATTGCCTTCTTCGCGGTTGGTCTGCGCAGCAGCGGCAGCCTTGGCCTGCATTTCAGCCTGCTTGCTGCCCATGAAGGCCTGGATGGTGGCGGTCGCGTCAGCTTCCGTCATCTTCGGCTGGCCCTTGGTCAGGCCGGTGCTGATCGCGTCAAACAGCGAGGCAACATCGATGTCGTCCTTCAGCTGCGCCAGCGACGGGCCCACAGAGTAGGAACCGATCATCTGCGACACCTTGACGCGGTCGACCTTCGGCGGCTGCGAACCCGGCGCCATGCCCGGCACCTGCTGGCCGCTGCGGGCCATCACGACCTGGCGCAGGGCCGCGTCGGTGGCCTTGGCCTGTTCCTGGGTGATCTGCGGCTGCAGGCCTTCGAACGAACGCTCCACGGCGGTGCGCAGCGCGGCCACGTCGATCTCATCGGCGATCGGGGTGAACGACTTGGCCACGTCCAGGCCGATGGCGTAGCCGAGCTTCTGCTTGGGGGAATTCAAGGTTGCGGTCTCCTTGGCGGCTGCGGGGGCAGCCGATTGTTGCGACAGAGCGACACCTGAAGTGCCCATCGCCAGAATCAGAACCGACGCCGCGGCGCCGCGCATTCCCATCTTCATTCGCTGCATTCCTGGAAGTGTCTGGGCGCCGACGTCGGCGCGAAAAGAAGCATTGTCGCACGCATGCCGTCGATGTCGAGGCATCCGTGCCGGATATCAATGTGCGGCCGCTGCGGCCAGCGCCTTGTCGATGGCCGCAGTCAGCTGCGGATCATCCGGCGTCACCTTGCTGGCGAACTGGGCGATGACCTTGCCATCGCGGCCGACCAGGTACTTGTGGAAATTCCAGCCCGGTGCCACGCCGGTGGCCGCGGTCAACCGTTGATAGAGCGGCGTCGCCTCCGCACCGACCACGTGCACCTTCTCGAACATCGGGAACTTGACCCCGTAGGTGAGCGTGCAGAAATCCTGGATCTGCTTCTCGTCACCGGGCTCCTGGCCCTTGAAATCGTTGGACGGGAAGCCGAGCACGGCAAAACCTCGGCCGGCATAGCGCTTCTGCAGCGCCTCCAAGCCTTCGTACTGAGGGGTATAGCCGCACTTGCTTGCGGTATTGACCACCAGCAGCACCTGTCCGTGGTAGCGCTGCTGCAGGTTGACCTGCTGCTTGCTGGCCAGCGGGCGGTAGTCGAGGTCGAGAAGATCGGCCGCCAGCACGTGGGTGGAACCGGCCAGGCCGGCTACCAGCAGGGTCAGCAGGGACAGGCCGCGCAGGCGGCGCGGCATAACGGTCGGCAAGGGCATCGAGAGCAGTCCGCGGTGGCCATTCACAGGGCCGGCCGGTAGCGGCCGGAGTCGGCCGAACTATAGCACCGGGCCCCCTTCCCCCTTGTTGCAAGGGGCGCCTGTGGCTTTGCGCGGCGTGGCGCTTTCCTGCACGACCCGCCAGCAACGGCGCAGTAATGACATAGCATGGACAACACTGAATGGAAGGCGCGCCTGGGTCGGCCCGCGCCAGAACCTGATTTCCCTTCCGAATCAATCGGATAAACGGATATTTCAGCGATTTGACCACCCCTGCCATCAGTTGGGGACGGCAAGGGGTTGCACGTAGGCGTGCCGGTGTTATAGTTGCATACAACACCAGTCACCTGAGACAGGGGGAAGCCATGAACGCCCGGATCCGTCGCAACCTCACCGCACCCGCGGCCGCTGCTGTTTCGACCCTGATCGTGCTGGCCTGGCTGGCCACGCCCACCGCCCCCGCCTCGCCCGACAGTGCGCAGGATGCAATCGCTACACCGGCCGGGAACGCCGATCCCTCCCCCCCTCCCCCGCGTCGGCTGCACAGCTCCCTGTCCATGCCGTATTTCTCGTTCGCCCAGCCGCTGACCCCACGGAGCTGAATATGAGCGACATCCAGTGGAGCGACGGCGCTCCCATCTACCGTCAGTTGAAGGAGCGCGTGATCGCCATGATGCTCGACGGAATCCTCAAGCCGGGCGATGCCCTGCCTTCGGTGCGCCAGGTGGCCGCCGATTACCAGCTGAATCCCATCACCGTTTCGCGCGCTTACCAGGAACTGGCCGACGAAGGCCTGGTCGAAAAGCGCCGCGGGCTGGGCATGTTCATGACCGAGCAGGCCGCCACGCAGCTGCGCAGCAGCGAGCGCGAGCGCTTCCTCAATGAAGAATGGCCGGCCGTGCTGGAGCGCATCCAGCGCCTGGGCCTGAGCCTCGACGAATTGCTGCCCCAGGGGAAAGTCTGATGAATAGCACCGCAAGCGAACCGGTCATCACCGCCCGCGGCCTGCGCAAGGCCTACAAGTCCACCGTTGCCCTCGACAGTGCCAGCTTCAGCATTCCGAGCGGGCGCATCGTCGGCCTGATCGGTCCCAATGGCGCCGGCAAGACCACCGCGCTGAAGGCCATTCTTGGCCTCACCTCGGTGGAAGGTGAGTTGAGCGTGCTCGGGCGCGACCCGCGGCTGCACCGCGACGAACTGATGAACGACATCTGCTTCATCGCCGACGTCGCCGTGCTGCCGCGCTGGCTGAAGGTGCGCGAAGCCATCGATTTCGTCGCCGGCGTGCATCCGCGCTTCGACCGCGCCCGCTGCGAGCGCTTCCTGGCCAACACCAAGCTGCAGCCGAAGCAGCGCGTGCGCGAGCTGTCCAAGGGCATGATCGTGCAGCTGCACCTGGCCCTGGTGATGGCCATCGATGCCCGCATCCTGGTACTGGACGAGCCCACCCTGGGCCTGGACATCCTGTACCGCAAGGAGTTCTACCAGCGCCTGCTGGAAGACTACTTCGACGAGCAGAAGACCATCATCGTCACCACCCACCAGGTGGAAGAGATCGAGCACATCCTCAGCGACGTCATGTTCATCCGTGATGGCCGCATCGTGCTCGATGCGGAAATGGACGAGGTCGGCCAGCGTTACACCGAACTGCTGGTCAACGCCGACCAGCTGGAGACCGCACGCGCCCTGAAGCCGATCGACGAACGCAGCCTGGCGTTCGGCAAGACCGTGATGCTGTTCGACGGCGTACCGCGCGCCCAGCTTTCCACCCTTGGCGAGACCCGCAGCCCGGGCCTGGCCGACCTGTTCGTCGCCGTCATGAAGGGGACCTACGCATGAATGCCGTCAACCATCCCGTCAGCCCCCTCGGCACGCTGCGCTGGCTGCTCAAGCGCGAGTACTGGGAAAACCGCGGCGGTTTCCTGTATGCCCCGCTGATCGCCGGCCTGATCTCGCTGGTGATGAGCACCGTCGGCATCGCCTTCGGCCTGTTCGCGCTGAACCGCGCGGCGCGCAACGGTGCGCTGCATGTCGATGGCGAGAGCGTGAACGTCAATGGCCTGGACCTGGCGCTGCTCACCCGCAACATCGACGGCAAGGACCTTGCCGACCTCGGTAACGGCCTTGACCTGACCCTGGTGCTCAGCTCGGCATGGCCGTTCCTGGTGCTGGCCTTCGTGGTGTTCTTCTATTGCCTCGGCGCACTGTACGACGACCGCCGCGACCGCAGCATCCTGTTCTGGAAGTCGTTGCCGCTGTCGGATACCCAGACCGTGCTGTCCAAGGTCATCAGCGCACTGGTCGTGGCACCGCTGATCGCGGTGATTGCCGGCATCATCACCATGTTCGGCTTCATGCTGATCATCAGCATCGTCGCGCTGATGCACGGTGGCAGCCCGATGGCGCTGATCTGGGGGCCCGCCAGCCCGTTGACCCTGGCCGCTGGCCACCTGAGCTGGATTCCGGTCTACGCGCTTTGGGCCCTGCCCACTGCAGGGTGGCTGCTGCTGTGCTCAGCCTGGGCCAAGAGCAAGCCGTTCCTGTGGGCGGTGATGCTGCCACTGTTTGCCGGCGTCATCGTCAGCACCACCAAGATCATGCCGCTGTTCGGCCTGACCACCGGCTGGTTCTGGCAGAACATCGTCGGCCGCCTGCTGCTGGGCGGCGTGCCCGGCATGGACCTGCTGTACCGCCTCGGCGCAGGTGAAGGTTCGCGCCGCGACCTGGATTCGGTGGTCAGCCTGATGTCCCCCGCCTCGCAGCTGAAGTCGCTGGCGATGCCGGAGCTGTGGATCGGTGCGGCCGTCGGGGCACTGTTCATCTTCCTCGCCATCCGCCTGCGCAAGCGCGCCGGCGAGATCTGATTCCATCCACCCGGAGGCACCACCCATGCGTTCCCTGCTCGCCTGTTCTGCGTTGTTGCTGTTGCCGTTGTCGGCGCTGGCCGCCGATGCTCCGAACTGCAAGTTCACTGCCGCCCGCGCGCTGAAGCTGGACGTGGCCGGTGCCAAGACGGTGGTGTTCGAGGTCAACCAGCATGACCTGAAGGTGGTCGCCAGCGCTGGCGGCGGCCAGCTGGACGGCCGCGCCTGCGCGTCCAGCCAGGAATGGCTGGACCAGCTGGTACTGGACCAGCGCAAGGTGG
This sequence comes from Stenotrophomonas sp. YJH_SMC_25, assembly GCF_059369595.1. Taxonomy (NCBI): domain Bacteria; kingdom Pseudomonadati; phylum Pseudomonadota; class Gammaproteobacteria; order Lysobacterales; family Lysobacteraceae; genus Stenotrophomonas; species Stenotrophomonas sp. YJH_SMC_25. The sequence continues at coordinate 162,372 of NZ_JCAFSV010000001.1, forward strand.
GCGACAAGCTGGTGGTGAGCCTGCGCCGCGACGGCCGCCAAAGCGGCATCAGCCTGGGCAACAGCTACGCCTGGCTGGATATCCGTGGCAGCGTGCCGGACAACCTGCCGCTGCAGTTCAAGGTCGGCTCGGGTGACGCCAGCGTGGAGAACGCACAGTCGCTCAGCGTGGACGTCGGCTCCGGTGACGCGGTGGCCCGCGGTACCCGTGGCAGCATCCACGCTGCAGTGGGTTCCGGCGACCTCAACATCGATGGCGGCAGTTCGCTGAATCTGCTGTCACTGGGTTCCGGCGACGTCAATGCCCGCAACATCGGCGGCGATGCCATCACCGGCACTGTTGGTTCGGGTGACCTGAAGATCACCGATGTGCGTGGCAACGCACGCCTGGATACGGTCGGCTCCGGCGACATCGAGTTCAAGCGCGTGCAGGGCAGCGTCGAAGTCGGCGTGGTCGGCTCCGGTGGCATCGATCTGGCCGATATCGGCGGCAACGTGCATGTGCGCAGCCACGGCTCGGGCGACATCCAGGTGGACGGCGTACGCGGCAGCCTGACCGTCGATCACAGCGGCAGCGGCGATATCGAACACCGCAACGTCAGCGGCCGGGTCACCCTGCCGCGCAGCAAGTAATCCTCTTCCACACACGTCCAGGGGAACATCATGAACCTGTTGCGCCTGCTGCCCGCTACCCTGCTGTGCCTGCCGCTGATCGCCTGTGGTGGCACGTCCTCCGCCCCCGACAAGAGCGTCGGCAAGAGCGTCGCCGAAGCCACCAGCGGCGTCGGCCAGACCGTCAAGGAAGCCATGGACGATGCCCGCAAGGACATCGCCCAGGGCAACATCAAGATCTCGGCCGACAAGCAGCCGCGTGCGGAGATCACGCCGGATGGCCGCCTGCTGATCGCCGGCAAGGAGGTCGCCGCCAACGACGTCCAGCGCCGCCACCTGCAGGAGTACCGCGGTCACGTGGTCGCCGTTGCGATGGCGGGCATGGATGTCGGGCTGGCCGGCGCCAAGCTCGGCGCCAACGCCGCCGGTGAAGCGCTGAAGGGCATCTTCAGCGGCGACAGCGAAGGGGTGGAGAAGCGCATCAACGCCGAAGCCGCCAAGATCGAGGCCCAGGCCAAGCGCATCTGCGATCGCCTGCCGGCGATGCTGGCCAGCCAGCAGGCACTGGCGCGCGAGCTGCCGGCGTTCAAGCCCTACGCGACGATGGACCAGAGCGACGTGGACGACTGCGGCAAGGACAACTCGGTCACGTTCTCCAACTGAGACAAATCGACGCACCCGACCGGCTGCGGCCTTCCGTTGCCGGTCGGGCACTGTCGGCGGGCTTACAATGGGGGCCCCGGATGCCCCCGAACCGAACGCCATGAAGAAGTTGTTCCTGCTGCTGGCCACCCTGCTCTGCCTGGGTCTGGTCGGCTGCGACAAGGATTACCGCAATCACCGCGCCGAGCGCGGCAAGCCCAAGATTTCCGTCAGCGAAGGCATGGTGACCGTGCGCCGCCCGCCGGCACCGAACATCATCATCCTCGGCGACGGCACGATGAAGGTGGACGAGATCCAGATTCCGCTGGACGACGGGCAGAAGCAGATGCTGCAGACGATGTTCGGCAAGCTGCAGGTGCTGCGCCAGAACACGCTGGTGGCCGCACCGGCCGATCCGAACATGCAGCCGGTGAAGATCCAGCCGCCGGAGGGCATGGAGGTGATCCCGGCCGACCTGATCCAGCGCATCCCCGAGTTCAAGGATTACACCGACACCTTCGGCAACATCGTCGCCGACCGTCGCTGAAGAAAAACGCCGCCCGAGGGCGGCGTTCTCGTTTCCGTAGAGTCGAGCGTGGCTCGACTCTACAACCGGCCGATCAACCGCCGGCGCCACCACCGCCAGCCTGGATGCCACCAGCAGTCAGCGCAGTCGGGTCCAGCAGGCGACGCAGCTCGGCCTCATCAAGCCCGCTGTCTTCCAGCGCCACGTCCAGCACCGGGCGCTGTTCCTTGTAGGCACGCTTGGCAATCGCCGCTGCCTTCTCGTAGCCGATGATCGGGTTCAGCGCGGTGACCAGGATCGGGTTGCGCGCCAGCGCCTCGGCCACGCGGTCCTCGCGCACCTTCAGCCCTGCGATCGCGCTGTCGGCCAGCAGCCTGGACACATTGGCCAGCAGGCCGATGCCGTCGAGCAGGTTCACCGCGATCAACGGCAGGGTGACGTTGAGCTGGAAGTTGCCGGTCTGCCCGGCCACGGTGATCGCGGTGTGGTGGCCGATCACCTGCGCGCAGGCCATCACCGTGGCTTCCGGAATGACCGGGTTGACCTTGCCTGGCATGATCGAGCTGCCCGGCTGCAGTGCCGGCAGTTCGATCTCGCCCAGCCCGGCCAGCGGACCGGCGTTCATCCAGCGCAGGTCATTGGCGATCTTGATCAGCGCCACGGCCAGCGCATTGAGCTGGCCCGACAGTTCCACTGCATCATCCTGCGCGGCCAGACCTTCGAACTTGTTCTCGGCGCTGTCGAACTTGAAACCGGTCTGCTGCTTCAGCGCCTTGGCCACCTGTGCACCGAAGCGTGGGTCGGCATTGATGCCGGTGCCGATGGCGGTGCCGCCCAGCGGCAGGCGGCGCACGCGCTTGAGGCTGTCTTCGATGCGCTCCTGCGCCGAGGCCAGCTGCGCCGACCACGCACCGAATTCCTGCTCGAAGGTGAGCGGCATCGCGTCCATCAGGTGGGTACGGCCGGTCTTGACCACCTTGCGCAGGCTGCGGCCCTTCTTGTCCAGGGTCTTGCGCAGGTGCACCAGCGCCGGCAGCAGCTGCTCGTGCGTCGCCAGCACCGCCGACACCCGCAGCGCAGTCGGAATCACGTCATTGGAGCTCTGCCCCTGGTTGACGTGGTCATTGGGATGCACGGTGGTCTTGCCCGCCTTGCCGGCACGGTTGGCCAGGGTGGCGATGACCTCATTGGCATTCATGTTCGACGACGTGCCCGAACCCGTCTGGTAGACGTCGATCGGGAACTGCGCGTCCCAGTTGCCGGCGGCCACTTCGGCAGCAGCGGTCTGGATGGCCTTGGCCACATTCTTCGGCAGGTGGCCCAGCTCGGCGTTGACGCCGGCGGCTGCGCCCTTGACCAGGCCCAGGGCGCGGATGAAACCGCGCGGCATGCGCTGGCCCGACACCGGGAAATTCTGCACGGCGCGCTGGGTCTGCGCGCCCCACAGGGCATCGGCAGGCACCTGCAGCTCGCCCATGCTGTCGTGTTCGATTCTGAAACCCTTGCTTGCAGCTTTGCTCATTGCATCAACTCCGCACTACTTCAGTTGGGGAAAGGGAAGCGGCGGCTGGCAGGGTGTCGCTTCCCGGGCTGGCGGCTGCGGCCACAATACTCCCTTGCCCGCAGCATGGGATGACGAGGGCGGGCCAGATCGTTCCACCTGCACGGCCGTTCTGCGCGCGCAAGGGTAGTGCCGGCCGCTGGCCGGCAACCACGCCCGGCCTACGCCGCCATGGCTTGCCGGCCAGCGGCCGGCACTACCTGACCGGCACGTCGTAGAATATGGCCCCCGCCGCTCGTCCCAGCCCTGCCGACATGTCCGATTCCGCCCTGCTCGCCCTGTCCCCGCTCGATGGCCGCTACGCCGGCAAGGTCGACGCCCTGCGCCCGATCTTCTCCGAATACGGCCTGATCAAGGCCCGCATCGTGGTCGAGGTGGAATGGCTGCTGGCCCTGGCCGCCGAGCCGGGCATCGTCGAGCTGGCCCCGTTCTCCGACGCCGCCATCGCCCGCCTGCGCGCCCTGGCCGCCAGCTTCAGCCCGGCCCAGGCCGCGCGCGTGAAGGAAATCGAGCGCACCACCAACCATGACGTCAAGGCGGTGGAGTACTTCATCAAGGAACAGCTGAAGGACGACGCCGAGCTGGCTCCGGCGCTGGAATTCGTGCATTTCGCCTGCACCAGCGAAGACATCAACAACCTCAGCTACGGCCTGATGCTGGAACAGGCCCGCCGCGAGGTGCTGCTGCCGACCCTGGACGGCATCGCCACCACGCTGCGCAACCTCGCCCACGCCCAGGCCGGCCAGCCGATGCTGTCGCGCACCCATGGCCAGACTGCCTCGCCGACCACGCTGGGCAAGGAGCTGGCCAACGTGGTCGCGCGCCTGGAGCGCCAGCGCAGGCAGATCGCCGCGGTCGAGCTGACCGGCAAGATCAACGGCGCGGTCGGCAACTACAACGCCCACGTGGCCAGCTACCCGGACGTGGACTGGCCGGCCTTCGCCGAGCGCTTCGTGACCGGCCTGGGCCTGGTGTTCAACCCGTACACCACGCAGATCGAACCGCACGACAATGTTGCCGAGATCGGCGATGCCGCACGCCGTGCCAACATCATCCTGATCGACCTGGCCCGCGACATCTGGGGCTACATCTCGCTGGGCTACTTCAAGCAGCGCCTGAAGGAAGGCGAAGTCGGCTCGTCGACGATGCCGCACAAGGTCAATCCGATCGATTTCGAGAATGCGGAAGGCAACTTCGGTATCGCCAACGCGCTGTTCGAGCACTTCAGCGCGAAGCTGCCGATCAGCCGCTGGCAGCGTGACCTGACCGATTCCACCGTGCTGCGCGCACTGGGCACCGCGTTCGGCCACAGCCAGGTGGCGCTGGATTCGCTGGCCAAGGGCCTGGGCAAGCTGGAGGTGAACCCACAGCGCCTGGACGCCGATCTGGACGCGGCCTGGGAAGTGCTGGCCGAGGCCGTGCAGACGGTGATGCGCCGCCACGGCCTGCCGAACCCGTATGAGCAGCTGAAGGCGCTGACCCGTGGCCAGGGCATCACCGCCGAGTCGATGCGTGCGTTCGTGCAGGGGCTGGAGCTGCCGGCGGATGCGAAGCAGCGCCTGCTGGAGATGACCCCCGGCAGCTACACGGGTCTGGCCGAGGCCCTGGCGAAGAAGATCTAAGGGGTTTCCTTTGCGGCGGCGGCCGCGGGCGCTGCCTGCGGCAGGCAACGGCAACATCAACGTCAAGAGCGGCTCTGGGTTATTGCCTCGCTTGGCGGGGCGGGTTGGGTTCGCGGGGGACGCCGTGAACCCATCCCTGGGGGCTTGGCCGCGGCATCCATGCCGCGGACACCCCCGCGAACCCAACCCGCCCCACCTCTGACAGATTCCCGGTGACGGATCGAAGAGCATTGGGTTGTCGGGACGGAATTTGAAAGAGGGACGCGGCTTCGCCGCGTCCCTCTTTTGTTTTGGCACGAGCAAGCGCAGCGCGCGACCCGCTGTTGCTTTTGCTTTTCTTCTTCCATTCCGTGGCGGGCCGCGCAGGAAACTGCCAGGGGCCGGGCGGGTGGGCTGCGCGGGGGTGTCCGCCGCATGGATGCGGCGGCCAAGCTTACAGGGACGTACTTGCAGCGTCCCCCGCGCAGCCCACCCGCCCGGCCAAGCGCGGCTTTTGCTTGTGAACCCACCCCGCCACGAGGGGCTCCGCCGTTGGCCGGACACCCCGCGACAAACCCGCGCACGTGCGCAATCCCGACGAACGGCGGACAATGGAGACCTTGGCGGCCCGCCGCGCCGCCCCTCCCGCTTTCCGCTGCAAGGATTCCCCCATGGCCGCCCGCAAGTCCTCCGCCCCCCTGATCGAAGTCACCGCCCGCCCCGGCCAACCGCTGGGCATGGCGCCGGCCACCTTCCTGCGCGACTTCTGGCAGAAGCGCCCGCTGCTGATCCGCAACGCCTTCCCCGACTTCCAGACCCCGGTGCAGCCGGAAGACCTGGCCGGGCTGGCCTGCGAAGAAGGCGTGCTGGCGCGCCTGATCGAGCACGACAAGACCCAGGACGGCTGGCGCGTGCGTACCGGCCCGTTCCAGGAAGACGTGTTCCCCGCCCTGCCCGACCACGACTGGACCCTGCTGGTGCAGGACGTGGACAAGTGGGACCCGGACGTGCGCGCCCTGATCGAGCACTTCAGCTTCCTGCCGCGCTGGCGCATGGATGACGTGATGATCAGCTTCGCCGCCACCGGCGGCTCGGTCGGCGCCCATGTCGACCAGTACGACGTATTCCTGCTGCAGGCCCACGGCCACCGCCGCTGGCAGATCGATGCCAGCGAATCGATCAAGGGCAGGCAGCCGCCGCTGGGCTTCCGCCCCGACGTGGAGCTGAAGCTGCTGAAGGTGTTCAAGCCCACCCACGACTGGGTGCTGGCGCCGGGCGACATGCTGTACCTGCCGCCGAACGTGCCGCACCACGGCGTCGCTGAAGACCCCTGCCTGACCTTCTCCTTCGGCATGCGTGCGCCGTCCTCGGCCGAGCTGATCAGCGACTACCTGGACACCCTGATCGCCGACGCCGACGAGAACATCCGCTACCAGGATGCCGACCTGAAGGTGCCGGCCGACCCGAACGAGATCGACACGGTGGCGATGGCGCGGGTGATCACCGCGCTCAATGCCATCCGCATGAACGATCCGGACAAGCTGGGTGACTGGTTCGGCCGTTTCATCACCACCTACCGCGCGGCCGGCGAAGTGATGGCTCACCAGGCCGCACCGGCACAGGAGGAAGTGGTCCAGGCCCTGGCCTCGGGCCTGCTGCTGCAGCGTCATCCGTGGGCACGCCTGGCCTGGCGCCGGGCCAAGCGCGGCGCCAGCCTGTACGTCAGTGGCCAGGACTTCGCGCTGCCGGTGAAGGACGCGCAGCGCCTGGCCGGCGCCGAGCAGCTCGATGCCGCCGCCTATCGCGGCCTGTCCGACAAGGGCCGCGCGGTGGTCCAGCAGCTGTTGGTCGGTGGCGTGTTCCAGCTGATCGATCCGAACGAGGTGTATGACGCTGAAGATGAGGATGACGGCGAAGACGCCGTGGTGCTCGGCGAAGTGGTTGAAGGCCGTGACCGTGTCGACGCGATCGACGCCGAGGCGGTGTCCGACGATGTCCACACCGTGACCGTGCACGACGACGGCATCGAGGTCATCGTCAACTTCGAGGATCACGACGAAGACGACAGCGACGACGGTCGCGCCTGAGCCCTGCCATGGTCCGGGTCCAGCAGGTCAGCCACGCCGACGCCCACGTCGCCATCCACGACGTGCGCCAACGCGTGTTCGTGCAGGAACAGGGCATCGCCGCCGAACTGGAACGCGATGCGCTGGACCCGCTCAGCGCCCATGTGCTGGCGCTGGACAGTGACAACCAGCCGGTCGGCACCGGTCGGCTGGCCCCGGACGGCCGCATCGGCCGCATGGCGGTGCTGGCCAGCCATCGCAGCCACGGGGTCGGTGAGGCCCTGCTGGAGGCACTGGTCGAGGCCGGGCGCAGGCTCGGCCTGGCCGAGCTGCACCTGCACGCCCAGCTGCCCGCCCGCGATTTCTATGCCCGCCAGGGCTTCCTGCCGGAAGGCGAGGTATTCGAGGAGGCCGGCATCGGCCACCAGCAGATGCGCCGCCGGTTGGGCGCGGCCAGTGCCATCGACAGCCGCGAGCAGGCGGTGGCCATCACCACGGCCATCGTCCACCGTGCCCGCCGCCAAGTGTGGCTGCACAGCCGTCAGCTGGACCCGGGACTGCTCGACGCGCCGCCGGTACAGGCCGCCCTGCGCCGCTTCGTCACCGCCCGCCACGACAAGCAGCTGCGGGTGATCGTGCACGACGCCGCCGCCATCGCCTCTGCCGGGGCACCGCTGCTGGCCTTGGCCCAGCGCCTGCCCAGCGTGATCCAGTTCCGCGAGGTCACCGACCCGATCGACCGTGCGTTGGCCTCGGCCTGCCTGCTCAACGACGCCGGCGACTTCTACTTTCGTCTGATCGGTCATCGCCTCGACGGCGAGGCAGGCGTCGCGCTGCCTGCACGTTCGCAGCCGTTCGAGCAGCAATTGCAGCGGGTCTGGGACCGTTCGCGCGATTGCAGCGAACTGCGTGCGCTCGGCATCTGAGCGGGGTACCGCCCACTCAACCTGTCTGGAAGCGGCACCGGGGGACCCGGGATGCCCGTTTTGGTGCCCCTTCCTGTCCGGATGGGGGTACAATTTGGCTGTTTGAACGCGCCCGCGCAGGGCTATTCATCTTCCTGCCGGGTCCTTCTGAAGCCATACCCCACAAAGCGAATCAACACCCTCCATCGTGGACAATCAACTGAAGCAGTTTGCGCAATCTTCGCAGCTCGCCGGCGGCAACGCCTCCTATGTCGAGGACCTGTACGAGCAGTACCTGGTCTCCCCGGACAGTGTCGATCCCAAATGGAAGACCTACTTCGACGGCTTCAAGGGCCGCGAAGCAGGCGACATTCCGCACTCGGCCGTCATCTCCCACATTGCGGACGCGGCCAAGGAAGCGCTGAAGGCCGGCACCGGCAACGGTGCGGGCGACGAGCGTGAACGCAATGTCGGTCGTCTGATCACCGCCTACCGCTCGCGCGGCCACCTGGACGCCCGCCTCGATCCGCTGGGCCTGGCCGCGCCGGTCAACACCCCGGACCTGGGCCTGCCGTTCCACAGCCTGTCCGATGCCGACCTCAACAGCGAGTTCAGCACCGGCGGCGTCGGTGGCCAGCCGCGCATGAAGCTGCGCGACCTGCTGGCACGCCTGAAGGCGACCTACACCGGCTCGATCGGTGCGGAGTTCATGCACATCTCCGAGGTCGAGCAGCGCCAGTGGATCTACAAGAAGCTGGAAGCAGCCGGTGGCAACTACCAGCTGGACGCTGACACCCAGCGCCGCACCCTGGAGCGCCTGACCGCGGCCGAAGGCCTGGAGCGCTACCTGCACACCAAGTACGTCGGCCAGAAGCGCTTCTCGCTGGAAGGCGGCGACTCGCTGATCCCGATGATGGACACCATCATCCGCAGCGCCGGCAAGGATGGCGTCAAGGACGTGGTGATCGGCATGGCCCACCGCGGCCGCCTGAACGTGCTGGTCAACACCCTCGGCAAGAACCCGCGCAAGCTGTTCGACGAGTTCGAAGGCAAGTTCGAGCACGACGAGCACGCTTCTGCCGGCGACGTGAAGTACCACATGGGCTTCTCGGCCGACGTGGCTACCGACGGCGGCCCGGTGCACCTGGCGCTGGCGTTCAACCCGTCGCACCTGGAAATCGCCGACCCGGTCGTGGCCGGTTCCGTGCGTTCGCGCCAGGAGCGCCGCAAGGACACCGCACGCAAGCAGGTCATGCCGATCCTGATCCACGGCGATGCGGCCTTCTCGGGCCAGGGCGTGGTCATGGAGCTGTTCCAGATGTCGCAGGCCCGCGGCTTCGCCGTCGGCGGCACCGTGCACATCGTGGTCAACAACCAGGTCGGCTTCACCACCTCCAACCCGCTGGACACGCGCTCCACGCGCTACGCCACCGACGTGGCGAAGATGATCGCCGCCCCGGTGCTGCACGTGAACGGCGATGATCCGGAAGCGGTGGTGTTCGCCGCGCAGCTGGCCTTCGAGTTCCGCCAGAAGTTCGCCAAGGACGTGGTCATCGACCTGATGTGCTACCGCCGTTGGGGCCACAACGAGGCCGACGAGCCGGCGATCACCCAGCCGCTGATGTACCAGGTGATCCGCAAGCACCCGACCACCCGCGAGATGTACGCCGAGCAGCTGGAAAAGGCAGGCGTGATCGCTGCCGGTGCCGGCAAGGCGATGGTCGATGCCTACCGCGAGAAGCTCGATGCCGGTGAGGTGACCACCGAGCTGGCCAAGGTCGAGAAGACCCCGCCGACCAGCCCGCTGTTCGTCGATTGGCCGAAGCTGCTGGAAGGCAAGCTGTCCGACCCGGTCTCGACCAAGGTCGAGAAGAACAAGCTGGTCGAACTGGCCAAGCTGATCAACACCATTCCCGAAGACGTGCAGCTGCACTCGCGCGTGGCCAAGGTCTATGACGACCGCCGCAAGATGGCCGCCGGCGAGATCCCGGGCGACTGGGGCTTTGCCGAGAACCTGGCCTACGCCACCCTGCTCGACGAAGGCCACGCACTGCGCCTGGTCGGCCAGGACGTCGGTCGCGGTACGTTCACCCACCGCCACGCGATCCTGCACGACCAGAAGACCGACAACTACTACATGCCGCTGCGGCAGCTGGTGGATTCGCCGGAGAAGGCCACCGTCATCGATTCGCTGCTGAGCGAAGAAGCGGTGATGGCCTACGAGTACGGCTTCTCCACCACCGATCCGAACACGCTGTGCATCTGGGAGGGCCAGTTCGGCGACTTCGCCAACGGCGCCCAGGTGGTGATCGACCAGTTCATCGCCGCCGGTGAAGCCAAGTGGGGCCGCATTTCCGGCCTGACCCTGCTGCTGCCGCATGGCTATGAAGGGCAAGGTCCGGAGCACAGCTCGGCGCGCCTGGAGCGCTTCCTGCAGCTGTGTGCACTGGAGAACATGCTGGTGGTGGTTCCGTCCACCCCGGCACAGGCCTTCCACATGCTGCGCCGCCAGCTGCACCTGACCACCCGCAAGCCGCTGGTGGTGATGTCGCCGAAGTCGCTGCTGCGCCACAAGCTGGCCGTGTCGACCCTGGACGAACTGGCCAACGGCGAGTTCCAGCACCTGATCGGCGACGCCAGTGCGGACGCCAAGAAGGTCAAGCGCGTGGTGCTGTGCTCGGGCAAGGTCTACTACGACCTGCTGGAAGACCAGACCAAGCGTGGCCAGGACGACGTGGCGATCATCCGCGTGGAGCAGCTGTATCCGTTCCCGCGTGCGCTGCTGGCTGCCGAGCTGAAGAAGTACGGCAAGGCCACCGACGTGGTGTGGACGCAGGAAGAACCGCAGAACCAGGGTGCGTGGTACCAGATCCGCCACCACCTGCAGTTCTGCCTGGCCGACGGCCAGAACCTGCACTACGCCGGTCGCGCACGTTCGGCGTCGCCGGCTGCCGGTCACATGGCTGACCACGTCCGCGAACAGCAGCAGCTGATCGCCGACGCGCTGGTCAACCCGTTCAACGACACGTTCGCTGAATAATCCTCCCCCTATTTAGAAGACAAACCAGGAAGCTCCCGCAATGGCCACCGAAGTCAAAGCCCCGGTACTGCCCGAATCCGTCGCCGACGGCACCATCGCCACCTGGCACAAGAAGGTGGGCGACGCCGTCAAGCGCGACGAAAACCTGCTTGACCTGGAAACCGACAAGGTCGTCCTGGAAGTGCCGTCGCCGGTCGACGGCGTGCTGAAGGAAATCAAGTTCGCCGAAGGCTCGACCGTGACCTCCAGCCAGGTCGTGGCGATCATCGAAGAAGGCGCCGTGGCTGCTGCCCCGGCTCCGGCTGCCGAAGCCGCTCCGGCTGCAGCCGCTGCCCCGGCCGCTGCTGCTCCGGCCGCTGCCGCCGCTCCGGCCCCGGCCGCCAAGTCGGCCGCCGATGCGCTGCCGCCGGGCGCCCGCTTCACCGCCATCACCGAAGGCGTGAACCCGGCCGACGTCGACGGCACCGGCCGTCGCGGCGCGGTGACCAAGGAAGACATCGTCAACTTCGCCCGCAACGGCGGCGCCGGCAAGGCCGGTGGCGCACGTCCGGAAGAACGCGTGCCGATGACCCGCATCCGCAAGCGCATCGCCGAGCGCCTGATGGAGTCGAAGAACTCCACCGCGATGCTGACCACCTTCAACGAAGTCGACCTGTCCAAGGTCTCGGCGGCGCGCAAGGAACTGCAGGACGAGTTCGTCAAGGCACACGGCATCAAGCTGGGCTTCATGAGCTTCTTCGTGAAGGCCGCCGCCAACGCGCTGCAGCGCTTCCCGCTGGTCAACGCCTCGATCGACGGCGACGACATCATCTACCACGGCTACTCGGACATCTCGATCGCCGTCTCGACCGAAAAGGGCCTGGTCACCCCGGTCCTGCGCAATGTCGAGCGCATGTCGTTCGCCGACATCGAGAAGACCATCGCCGACTACGCCAAGAAGGCGCGTGACGGCAAGCTGGGCCTGGATGAACTGCAGGGCGGCACCTTCACCGTGACCAACGGCGGCACCTTCGGTTCGCTGCTGTCGACCCCGATCATCAACCCGCCGCAGAGCGCCATCCTGGGCATGCACGCCATCAAGGAGCGTCCGATCGCCCAGAACGGCCAGGTCGTGATCGCGCCGATGATGTACCTGGCGCTGTCGTACGACCACCGCATCATCGACGGCAAGGATTCGGTGCAGTTCCTGGTGGACATCAAGAACCAGCTGGAAAACCCGGGCCGCATGCTGTTCGGCCTGTAAGACACCTCCCGCCCCTCCGCGCCTGCGCGGAGGGGTTCTGGTAATGCATCAAGGAATAATTCAATGGCTGAACAATTCGACGTCGTCGTCATCGGTGCCGGCCCGGCCGGTTACCACGCTGCCATCCGCGCGGCCCAGCTGGGCCTGAAGACCGCCTGCATCGACGCGGCGCTGGGCAAGGACGGCAAGCCGGCCCTCGGCGGCACCTGCCTGCGCGTGGGCTGCATCCCGTCCAAGGCGCTGCTGGATTCCTCGCGCCAGTTCTGGAACATGGGCCACATCTTTGGCGACCACGGCATCAGCTTCAAGGATGCCAAGATCGACGTCGAGGCGATGGTTGGCCGCAAGGACAAGATCGTCAAGCAGTTCACCGGCGGCATCGGCATGCTGTTCAAGGCCAACAAGGTCGCTGCCTATTATGGTTTTGGCGAACTGCAGCCGGGCAACGTGGTCAAGGTCACCCAGCATGACGGTTCCATCGTCGAGCTGAAGGGCACCAACGTCATCATCGCGGCCGGTTCGGATTCGATCGAACTGCCGTTCGCCAAGTTCGACGGCGAGACCATCGTCGACAACGTCGGCGGCCTGGACTTCACCGAAGTGCCGAACCGCCTGGCGGTGATCGGCGCCGGCGTCATCGGCCTGGAACTGGGCAGCGTGTGGAAGCGCCTGGGCGCGGAAGTCACCATCCTCGAAGCCATGCCGGAATTCCTGGCGGCTGCCGACGCCGAAGTGGCCAAGACCGCAGCCAAGGAATTCAAGAAGCAGGGCCTGGACATCAAGCTCAATGCCAAGGTTTCCAAGACCGAGATCACCGGCAAGGGCAAGAAGAAGGAAGTCATCGTCACCTACGCCGACGCTGAAGGCGAAAAGACCCTGACCGTGGACAAGCTGCTGGTGGCCGTTGGCCGTCGCGCCGCCACCAAGGGCCTGCTGGCCGAAGGCACCGGCGTCAAGATCAACGAGCGCGGCCAGATCGAAGTCGACGCGCACTGCCACACCGGCGTCAACGGCGTGTGGGCGGTCGGCGACTGCGTGCGCGGCCCGATGCTGGCGCACAAGGGCTTCGAGGAAGGCATCGCGGTGGCTGAGCTGATCGCCGGCCTGCCGGGCCACGTCAACTTCGACACCATCCCGTGGGTCATCTACACCGAGCCGGAACTGGCGTGGGTCGGCAAGACCGAAGCCCAGCTGAAGGCCGAAGGCATCCCGTACAAGGCCGGCAGCTTCCCGTTCGCCGCCAACGGCCGTGCCGTGGCGATGATCGAGCCGGCGGGCTTTGTGAAGATCCTGGCCCATGCCGAAACCGATCGCATCCTCGGCATGCACCTGGTCGGCGCCAACGTCTCCGAACTGGTGCACGAAGGCGTGCTGACCATGGAGTTCAGCGGTTCGGCCGATGACCTGGCCCGCATCTGCCACGCCCACCCGTCGCTGTCGGAAGTGATCCACGACGCGGCGATGGCGGTCAGCAAGCGCGCCATCCACAAGGCGAACTGATCGTTCGCTGGTAGTGCCGGCCGCTGGCCGGCATCACCCGGATACGAAAAACCTCGCTTCGGCGGGGTTTTTTTGTTGCCCGTTTCCCTGTAGCGCCGAGCATGGGCTCGGCGCTACACCTTTCCAGCCGGCTTCTTCGGTGGATCCTCGCAGACCCTGTGCTGCACAACCGTATCGCCGACCTTCCATTCCTTCGCGACCCTGCAGCGCTCCTTGGCTTTCGGCGCAGAGACCGCCGCAGCATTGGCCTCGTCAGCCGCAGCGGTCTGCTGGCGTTCCAGCCACACCGAAGGCGGTGCTGGAGGTGCAGCCAGTACCGGGCCCGCCAACAGGACCAGTCCGACCAGCAACACAGCCCTCATGCCGCCACCGGGCCGCCGCCGAGCAGGCGCGCGGGCAGCATGAACAGCGCGCGCAGGAACGCAAACAGCGCCGAGAAGGTGATGCCGACCAGGCGGAACGGCAGGCTCAGCAGCCACACGAACGGCCAGGCGATCAGGGCAAGGATCGCCAGCGGCCAGCACAGCACGAACAGCAGGCACCACACACCGAGCGCGAACAGGGTCTTCATCACGGTCTCCTTGTGGCGGCACCTTGCCGCCTGCGGACACCTTGGCGCCCCGCTCTGGCCGCCCGCAAACGGTTTGCGACGAAACCCGGCTCGGGGCGATGAATCCGGTGGTGGGGAAACCGAAGATTGATCAGGTTGCCGGCCAGCGGCCGGCACGACCGAACGGATTCACACCGGCACTGCGCCCGGGCGGCCGTGGGTGACCTGGAAGCGCGCCGCAGTGCGCACCGGCGCATCCGCGTGCAGCACGCTGTCGGCGAAGCGCAGCTCCGCATCCACGGTCTGCCGGTTCAGCTGCAGCTTCCACCAGCCGCGGCGGTCACCGTCGAAATAGCGGATATGCGGGTTCTGCGGAATCGACGAACCGTAGTACGGGCCATAAGGCGTATCGTCGCCGCCACTGCTGATTGCCGGCGCGATGAACTCGGTGGCCACCACCGGGGCATCGGCCGCGTCGAAATCCAGCTTCAGGTCATTGACGAAAGTGGAATGCCAGTCACCACCGAGCACGATGGCATTGCCCTGCCCGCCCGCCTGCATCGCCTGCAGCAACCGCTTGCGTGCGGCGGGATAGCCGTCCCAGGCATCGTTCCAGAAGCGCTCTCGCGCCGTGCCGCCGTCCAGCCGCAGCTGCGCCATCAGCAGCTGCTGCACCACCACGTTCCAGCGCGTGCCCCGTGCGGCCGCCATCGACTGCGCGAACCAGGCTTCCTGGCCCACGCCCAGCATGCTAATGCGTGGATCCAGCGCAGCGTCGCAGCGCGGCGACTCGCCCACCCCGCAGGGATTGGCCGGACGGAACTGGCGGCAGTCGAGCAGCGCAAGCTGTGCCAGATCGCCGTAACGCAGGCGCCGATGCACGCGCAGGCCACCGTTGCCCGCAGGCGTACTACGCATCGGCAGGTGTTCGTAGAACGCGCGGTAGGCCGCCGCGCGGCGAACGATGAAGTCCTCCGTCGAGACGCCGGGCTTCTCCGGATGGATGCCGGAGTAATCGTTCTGCACTTCGTGGTCGTCCCAGATCACCGCGAACGCGTGGGCGGCGTGCGCGGCCTGCAGATCGGGATCGAGCTTGTACAGCGCGTACTGGTCGCGGTAGCGCTCCAGGCCGACGGTCTCGCCACTGAAGCGTTCCGCATCCAGCGTGAGACCACGCGCGTTCTGCAGTGGGCTGTACTCGTACAGGTAGTCACCGGCATGCAGCACCAGGTCGACATCATTCTTCGCGATATCGCGCAGCACCGGGTAGTAGCCACTGTTCCAGGCCTGGCAGGTGCACAGGGCCAGCCGCAGCTGCTGCAGCTGCGTGTCGGGCAGCGGCGCGGTGCGGAAGTGGCCGACCGCGCTTTCCTCGTCACCGTCGCAGGCAAAACGGTAGTAGTAGTCGCGGCCTGGGCGCAGGCCATTGACCTCCACGTGCACCGAATGCGCCAGCTCGGGCACCGCCGCGGCGACGCCACGCTGCACCAGCCGGCGCATGCCCGGGTCTTCGGCCACGAACCAGCGCACCGGCACCGCCCGCGATGGCATGCCGCCGCCGTTGAGCGGGTCCGGCGCCAGACGCGTCCACAGTACGGCTCCCTGCGGATCCGGATCGCCGGCGGCGACGCCCAGGGTGAACGGATCACGCCCCAACCGCGGGCGCGGGCCGGCCGTGGCCAGCCCCGGCATCGCCGCCAGTGCGATCGCCGCCCCCGTGCCCTGCCACGCCATGCGCAACAGGCGACGACGGCTTTCCGGATCGACGGGGCCGCGCATCAGAAGTGCACGGTGGCGGTGGCCATCACCTGCCGCGGCGCGCCAACCTGCATGGTCGCCAGGCTGCGGGTCGGGTCGGCGGCGTAGGTGCCGTTGGTGTTGATCGAGGACAGGTAGCGCTTGTCGGTCAGGTTGGTCAGGTTCAGCGCCACGGTCAGGTTCTGCGCCGGGCCGAGCGTGCCGAAGTCATAGGCCACCGAAGCGTTGACCAGCCAGTAGCTGGGCACCGACACGTCGTTGGTATAGGTCACGTAACGCTTGCCGACATGGTTGGCGGCCAGGCGCAGGTCCCACGGGCCCGGGGTCCAGGCCAGGGTGCTGGCGAACATCCATTCCGGGGTGTCGACGGTCTTCTTGCCGCGGGTCGGCACCACGCCGTTGTTGACGTAGTCGTTGTCGTAGGTGCTGTCATTCCACGACAGCGCGTTGGACCAGGCCAGGTCCTGCATCGGCTTCAGCTGCAGGGTCGCCTCGGCGCCGCGGCTGGTTACCGAACCGACGTTGGAGAACAGCGCCGGGCAACCGAGGATGCCCACGCACTGCGCGATGGCCAGCAGACGGTTGTCGAACTTGACGTCGTACACCGCTACCGAGGCTTCATAGCCCTGGCCGTAGCCGCGCCAGCCCAGCTCGATGGTGCGCGACTGTTCCGGCTTCAGGTTCTTCGCGCTGGCATCGAAGGCGGCCTGCGGCACGTTGAACGGGCTGCCCACGCCCAGCGCGTAGGCGGCCACGTTCTTGGCGAACGAGCCGAAGATCTCGTTGCCCTCGTTGAGCTTGAAGTTGAAGCCCGCCTGCGGGAGCAGGCCCTTCTTCGAGGTCAGGCTGCTGTTGTTGGCATAGCTGCCCAGCGGCGTGCGCACGCGGGTGCGGGTGTGCGGCGACTTCGCGCCGATGTCGATGGTCAGGCGGTCATCGAACAGGCGGAAGCGGTCCTGCACGTAGAACTGGCGGGTGATGGTGGTGTAGCGCTGGTGCCACACGCGCTGGTCCGGATTGCGCAGGAAGAAGTCGTCAGTGATCGGGCCGTCGATGTAGTAGAAGTTGCGCTGCACGCTGTGGCCGTTGTCTTCGTACCACAGGCCCGCCTCCAGTTCGTGGCCCGCCACGTTCCAGGTGAACGCCGAGGTTACGCCGGTGCGGTCGATCGCATACTCGGTGGTGCGGATCGAGATCGGGATCTCGCGGCTGGTGCCCGGGTTGGACGGATTGGACGGGCTGAACCAGTGGCCCTGGCCACGGTTGCTGTGGTTGTAGACGTTGACCTTCAGGCGCATCGACTCGTTCAGGCCGAAATCACCGGCAATGCTGGACACATCGTCATTGCGCAGGCCGTGGCCGGAGTAATAGGCGTCCCACGGGCTGTTGACGCCACCACTGTACTTTCCGCGTGCAGCAGCCACCGCGCGATCCCAGTCCGGCGTGTAGTTGTCCCAGTCCCAGCCGAGGCGATCGATCATCTCCAGCGACAGGTCCTGGTAGTCGGCCTCGACACGGCGCGAAGCGTTGAACAGCGCGGTGATCCTGCTGTCCGTGCCGAAGTTGTAGGTGGCCTTGCCGTTGAACTGCTTCAGTTCCTGCGAGCCCTTGCCCTTCCACTTGTCGCCTTCGGAATACACGCCGGACAGGTAAGCGGCAAAGCCCTGGTGGTCGCCGGTATCGAGGCGCGCATAGCTGCGGCGCGCATTGTCGCTGCCGAAGCTCTGTGCCAGCACGACCCCATATTCGGTGGACGGATCGATCGAGTAGAACTGGAACACGCCGCCGAGGTTGCTGGTGGACGGCGTACCCAGCGCACCAATGCCGGTGGAGACCTCCGCACCGCCCAGGTTCTCGCTGATCACCGCGCGGCTGATGTGCAGGCCGTTGCTGTTGCCGTAGGCCATGTTGCCCAGCGGGATGCCATCGAGGGTGTAGCCCAGGCGATTCTGGTTGAAGCCACGCAGGCTGATGCTGGTGGACCATTCGTAGGCGCCGGTGGCATCGGCCGATTCGAAATGCACGCCCGGCTTGGCCGCCAGCAGCTTCAGCGGGTTGGCACCGGGCGGCAGGACCTTCATGTCCTCGGCGGTCACGCGCTGCACCTGGCGGGCTTCGCCGCGGCCGATCACCGAGATCGAATCGAGAGTCGTGGCCGACTGCGCGTCGGTCGCCGGGGCGGTTTCAGCGACAGCCAGCGACGGCAGCGAAGCACAGACCAGCAGGGCCAGCAGATTGCGGCGAAGCGGAGCGTGGGACGGCATGGAGGCGGATTCCTTGGGCACGCTGGACGCCGAAGGGCGGCGTCGAAGAGCAGCAGCGGCGGAATCGTAGAAGCCTCGCGTTACATGTCATTTACACGCCACGTACGGAAGATTGGCGTTCTGAATGGTTTGCAAGCCGTGGGGTGGTTGCCGGCCAGCGGCCGGCACTACGGTTATTCGAATGAGCCGACCGAGTCGTGGGCCAGGTTGTCGAAGCGGGTGTACTCACCGAAGAACTTCAGCTTGCACGATCCGGTCGGGCCACCACGGTGCTTGCCGATGATGATCTCGGCCAGGCCCTTGTCCGGCGAATTTTCCTTGTTGTAGTAATCGTCGCGGTAGATGAACACGATCATGTCCGCGTCCTGCTCGATTGCGCCCGATTCGCGAAGGTCGGCCATCACCGGGCGCTTGTCGGTACGTGTTTCCAGCGAGCGGTTGAGCTGCGACAGCGCGATCACCGGCACGTGCAGTTCCTTGGCCAGGCCCTTCAGCGAACGCGAGATCTCCGAGATTTCGGTGGCGCGGTTTTCGCTGTTGCCCGGCACGCTCATCAGCTGCAGGTAGTCGATCACCACCAGGCCCAGGTCGTGCTCGCGCTTGAGGCGGCGGCACTTGGAACGCAGCACTTCCGGCGACACGCCCGGCGTATCGTCGATGAAGATCTTGGTTTCCTTCAGCATCTTGATTGCGCTGGTGACGCGGCTCCAGTCTTCATCTTCCAGCTGGCCGGTACGCAGGCGCTGCGCGTTGATGCGGCCGTTGGAGGAGATCAGGCGCATCGCCAGCTGCGAGGCCGACATTTCCATCGAGAACACCGCCACGCCCTTCTTCGACTTGATCGCCGCGTACTCGGCGATGTTCAGTGCAAAAGTCGTCTTGCCCATGGCCGGGCGCGCGGCGAGGATGATCAGGTCGGTCGGCTGCAGGCCGGCGGTCATCGCATCGAAGTCGTTGTAGCCGGTCGGCAGGCCGGTGATGTTGCCGCCGTTCTCGAAGCGGTTGCGCAGTTCCTCGAAGGCATCCTTCAGCGCGCCAGGCATCGCCACGAAGTCGGTACGGCCGCGTGCACCCTGTTCAGCGATGGCGAACACGCTCTTCTCCGCAGAGGCCAGCAGCTCACTGCTGTCACGGCCCTCAGGCTGGAAGCCATCGTTGACGATGTCGGTGCCGACCTGGATCAGCTGCCGCAGCACGGCCTTGTCACGCACGATCTCGGCATAGGCCACGATGTTGGCCGCCGACGGCGTGGTGCTCGCCAGCTCGATCAGGTAGGCACCATCGCCCACCAGTTCCAGCTTGCCCTGTGATTCGAACCACTCGCCCAGGGTCACCGCGTCGAACGGCCGCTCGCGCTCGGACAGCTCACGGATCGCGCGGTAGATCATCTGGTGATCGCGGCGGTAGAAATCGCCCTCGGTCAGCTGGTCGTTGACCCGGTCGTAGGCCTCCGGCGCCAGCATCAGGCCACCCAGCACCGCCTGCTCGGCTTCCACCGAATGCGGCGGAACGCGCAACTGGTCGATACGCGATTCATCGCGATCACGATCAAAGCCATCACCGCGCTCTCTGCGGTTGGAACGGAAGCCGGAACGAGCGGACATGCTGCGGTGTTTCCTGCAAAAGTGGGCCGGACGAGTGTAGGCATGCGCCGACCCCGGCAGCCATGGACAAGCCTGTGGATAAGCCGTGGAGAAACGGGGGATATCCGCCAGTGCCTGGCCACTCTGGCGCGGGGGCGTCGCAGTGCCTGCGACGGGCGCCGTTGCGGCGCCCGGGTGGGTCATTATCGCAGATCAGGCGGCCAGGGTCGGATTCCGTGCAGCGCACGGACTCCGGTGCTCAGCGGAACGTAGGGCCAGGGCCCGCCGCTGCGCGCCGGGATCCGACCCGCGGCCTGGCTGCTGCTACCCCATCGGTCTCAGTCGCCCTTCACGTGCACCGCGATCAGTGCCAGGAACCGGTCCACGTACCCCTGCAGGAATTTCTGCGTGCCCTCGTTGTGGATCGTGCCGTCGGCGTCGATCAGGCCGTCCTTGAAATGGATGAACGCCTCGGGCTGGCCGAGCACGTGCATGTCCAGGAAGGCCAGGCTGTTGCGCAGGTGCTGCTGGGCCACGGCGGTGCCGATCTGGCCGATGGAGGCGCCGATCACCGCCGCCGGCTTGCCGGCAAACGCACTGTCACCGTAGGGGCGCGAGCCGACGTCGATGGCGTTCTTCAGCACGCCCGGCACCGACCGGTTGTATTCGGGGGTCACGAACAGCACCGCGTCGGCGGCGCGCACCTGATCCTTCAGCCGGGTGCCCTGAGGCGGGTACTGGCCATCGAAATCCTGGTCGTACAGCGGTAGATCACCAATCTGCACGTACTGGAAGCGCGCGCGGTCGCCAGCGATCTTCTCCAGCGCATGGGCCAGCTTGCGGTTGCAGGAATCCTTGCGCAGGCTGCCGACGAACACAGCGATGGTGGGGACGGACATAGGGACATACTCCTCACGGTGCGGGAGGCCCAGCCTAGACGCCGGGCCCGTGCCGTCCGGTGAAGATCAGCCCCCGGTCACGCGGGCCCGCACCTGCCGCCAATGCGCCTGCCAGGCCTGGAACATCAGCACGTTCCACAGGTGGGTATGCCACTTGCGCTGGCCGCCCAGGAACTGCTGCCACAGCGGCTGCACCGCCGCCGCCGACAGCACGCCTTCGCGCTCCAGGCGCGCCGGCTGCAACAGATCCTCGGCCCACGGCCGCAGGTCGCCCTTCAGCCAGTCGCTGACCGGCGCGCCGAACCCGCGCTTGGGCCGGTGCACCATCGACTGCGGCACGTAGCGGCCAAGCACGCGCTTGAGCAGCACCTTGCTGGTGGTTTCGCTGCGCTTGAAGCCCAGCGGCAGCGACCAGGCGAACTCGGCCACGCGCCAGTCCAGCAGCGGCGCGCGTGCCTCCAGGCTGACCGCCATCGAGGTGCGGTCGACCTTGCAGAGCAGGTCATCCGGCAGGTAGGTCACGTAATCGGCCAGCATCATCGCGTCGGCCGGCGTGCCGGCACCGTGCAGCGGATCGGCCAGGTCGTAGAAGCTGCCGGCGGCCTGTGCGCCGGGCACTGCCGCGGCGGGGTCGCGCCAGCGCGAGATGCGGTTGCGGTACACGTCGCCAATGCCACGCGCGCCGGACTCGGCCAACAGCGCGGCCAGTCCGCCGGTCCGCGAGGCCTCGCCCTGGTGCTGCGCGCGCGCGCCCATCCAGCGTCGCAGCGGGCCCGGCACGCGGCCCAGCATCTGCCAGTTGCGCAGCGCGCGCACGTAGCGGGTATAGCCGAAGAACAGCTCATCACCGCCGTCGCCAGACAACGCCACGGTCACGCCCTGCCGCGCCAGCCGGGCGACCAGCGCGGTCGGCACCTGCGAGGCATCGGCAAAGGGTTCGTCGAACATTGCCGGCAGCTGCGGCACGACTGCCAGTGCATCCGCGCCGCTGACGTAGAGCTCGGTGTGGTCGCAGCCCAGATGCGTGGCCAGTTCCCTGGCCAGCGGTGCCTCGTCGTGGCCCGAATCGGTGAAGCCGATGCTGAAGCTGTGCACCGGCTGCCCGCTTTGCGCCTGCATCAGCGCCGCCACCAGCGACGAATCGGTACCGCCGGACAGGAACACGCCCACCGGCACGTCGGCCACCATGCGCAGCGCCACCGCGTCGCGCAGCAGCCCGTCCAGCTGCTCCTCTGCTTCCTCGATGCGGCCCTGGAACGGCGCAGCCAGTGCGGCCTGCATGCGTGCACGCGCATCCCAGTACGGGCGCTGCGCCTGCTCCGGGCGATGCGCCGATGCACCCGCCGCTACGGCTTCGGCGTCCAGGCGCAGCACGCGGCCGGGCATCAGCTTGTAGCAGCGCTGGTGGATGCTGTGCGGGGCCGGAATGTAATCCAACCGCAGCAACAGAGTCAGCGCGTCGCGGTCGATGTCGTTGTCGAACGCCGGGTGCTGCCACAGCGCTTTCAGTTCGGAACCGAACACCAGGGTGTCACCGGCCCAGCCGTAGTACAGCGGCTTCTTGCCAACGCGGTCGCGTGCCAGCCACAGGCACTGCGCCTGGCGATCCCACAGCGCGATGGCGAACATGCCGTTGCAACGCTGCACGGTTTCTTCCATGCCCCACTGCAGGATCGCCGCGAGCAGCACTTCGGTGTCGGAATGGCCACGGAAGGCATGCCCCAGCGGCTCCAGTTCTGCACGCAGGGCGGCGAAGTTGTAGACCTCGCCGTTGTAGGCCATCACGTAGCGACCATCGGACGAGGCCATCGGCTGGTGGCCCAGCGGCGACAGATCGAGAATGCTCAGCCGACGGTGCGCCAGCGCGATGCCTGCCCCGGCATCGACCCAGCTTCCGCCATCATCCGGCCCGCGGTGGTGCAGCGCCTCGCCCATGGCCAGGACCTGCGCCTGCAGCACCTCGGCCGACGCCACCGGCGCCGGCAACAACATTCCCGCCAATCCACACATGCATCAAGGTTCCTGCGCCAGTTCAAGGGCGGCGCCAATCACCGCATTGTCGCTTGGAAGCCCGAACATTGCTGCCCCTGCCAGCGGGGTATAGGTATCGGCGCCGCAGACCCGGCGCAGCGGCAGGTGGCCGAAACCGGCCTCGACCAGTGCGGTGACCACACCCTCGCCCACCCCTCCACTGTGGCGGCCCTCGTCCAGCACCAGCACGCGCCGTGCGCTGGCGGCCTGGCTGGCGATGAAGCCGGCATCCAGCGGCACCAGCCAGCGCAGGTCGACCACCCGTACCTGCCAGCCCAGCTGCTGTTCGATGGCTCGCGCTGCGCGCAGCGCCATCGGCACGCCATTGCCGTAGGTGTAGACCACCAGGTCGCCAGCCTCCGGCCCGTAAACACGGCCTTCGCCCGGCACCAGTGCCCGGCCCTGGGCCGGGTAGTCGAACAGCCACTGGCCATCGCCCGGCTCATGCAGGTCCTTGCTCATGTACAGCGCGATCGGCTCCAGGAACACCGCCACGCGCCCATCCACCCGGGCCAGCGCCGCCAGCGTGCGCAGCATCATCACCGCGTCGTCGCCGCGCGATGGGCAGCCGACCACCAGCCCGGGGATGTCGCGCAGGGCGGTGACCGAGTTGTCGTTGTGGAAATGGCCGCCGAAACCCTTCTGGTAGCCCAGCCCGGCCACCCGCACCAGCATCGGGTTGCGGTACTGGTCGTTGGAGAAGAACTGCAGCGAACAGGCTTCGCCACGCAGCTGGTCGATGGCGTTGTGCAGGTAGGCCAGGTACTGGATCTCCGGGATCGGCAGCATGCCCATGTTGGCCAGGCCCTGCGCCATGCCCAGGATCATGGTCTCGTCCAGCAGGGTGTTGAAGACCCGGCGCGGCCCGAAGCGGCGCAGCAGATCCTTGGTGACGGTGTAGACACCGCCCTTCTGCGCCACGTCCTCGCCGAACAGCAGGCTCTGCGGATACTTGGCCAGCAGCTCCTGCAGACCATGATTGATCTGGATTGCGAGATGCCGCGGCGCCTGTCGTTCCGGCAATGCCTCGGCACCGCCATAGAGTGCCTCGCGTGCTTCGGCAGCGACCTCGCGCTGCGCTTCGGCCTGCACCGCTGCAGGGGTGTACGGTGCCAGCGGCGCCATCACCTCCCGCAGCGACTGCAGCTTCGCACTGCCTTCGGCATCGGCGGCAGCGGCCATGCAACGCGCGCGCATCGTTTCGTAGGCCACTTCGATGGCGGCCGCATCCATCCAGCCTGATTCCAGCGCGATCTGCGCCGAGCGCAGCAGCGGATCCTGCGCCTCGGCCGCGCACAGTTCCGGCAGCGCGCGCCATTCCACTTCAAAGTCGGTGCCGGCATGGCCCATCAGGCGCGTGGTGCGCAGATGCAGGAAGGTCGGCCGCCGCGTGCGCCGGCAGTGTTCCACCGCCGCCTGCACCTGGGCGTGCCCGGTGGCCAGGTCGAGGCCATCGGCAAAGAAATAGTCCAGCCCCGGCTGGTGGCTGAAGCGCTCGGCGATCCAGCCATCGGGGGTCTTCACCGAGATGCCCAGGCCATTGTCCTCGCAGACGAACAGGATCGGCGCCGGTAGTTTCTGGTAGGCCGACCACATCGCGGTATTGAAGGCGGTCTGCGCGGTGGCGTGGTTGGCCGACGCATCGCCGAACGAGCACAGCACGATGCTGTCGGTGGGAATGGGCAGCGCCTGCCCCAGCCGCTTGCCACTCTCGATGGCCAGCGCGGTACCCAGCGCCTTGGGCAGGTGCGACGCAATCGTCGAGGTCTGCGGCAGCACCCACAATGGCTTGCTGCCCCACACCTTGTGGCGGCCACCGCTGGCCGGATCATCCGCGCTGGCGGCGAAGGACAGTGCCGCATCGCGCAGCGGATCGATACCCGGCACCTGCCGCGAACGCTCGGCCATGAAGGCGCCGGAACGATAGTGCAGGAAGGCAGGATCGGTGTGCCGGCAGGCCCGCGCCAGCAGCGCGTTGCCTTCATGGCCGGACGAACCGATGGTGTAGAAGACCTTGTTCTGCACGCGCAGCACGCGCGCCATCAGGTCCAGCTGGCGGCTGGCCAGCTGCGAGTCGAACAGTTCATCGAAGGCGGCAGCGGTGAGCGTACTGCCCGGCAGGATCGGAGCATCTGCCGCGGGTCGCGGGCGCGGCGTCCCGCGCCACCCGCGCACCGCCTCAAGGAAATTGACGTCGCACACCTCGGCGCGGTTGAGCCCCCGCATGCGTGCGGGAATCGGATCCGGAACCACAGCGAACATCGAACACCCTCCGTGTCGTTGTTGCGTTCCGCCCGGCAATACCGGGCGCTACCCTGTGGGCATCAAGCCGCCTCGAAGCGCGAGCGCACCTCGGCGGTCACCGCCGGCATCGGCAGGAAGCGCGGCTGCGCACGCACGCGCTGCAGCCAGGCGCGAACTTCCGGGAACGGCTCCAGGCTGATGCCGCCCTCGCCCGCCACATCGGTATAGGCAAACAGGGCGATATCGGCAATGCCGTATCCGCTGCCGGTGAACCACTGCGCTTCGCGCAGGTGCTGCTCCATCACCGCCAACGCGGTGGCGGCACGCTCGTGCAGGCGTGGCAGTTCGGCACGGCGTGGCGAGTCGGGCGCCGTCCAGCCCCGGATGAAGCGCGCTACCGCCACGCACGGCTCGTGCGTGTACTGCTCGAAGAACATCCAGCTCAACGCCTGCGCACGCTCCCAGCCATCGCTGGGCAGGTAGGGCGTGCCTTCGGCCAGCCAGAACAGGATCGCGTTGGACTCGGTCAGCACGCGGCCGTCGTCGCGGACGATCAGCGGCACCTTGGCATTCGGGTTGAGCGCCAGGAATTCGGGCGTGTGGGTCTGGCCATGGGCACTGTCCACTTCCACCCAGCGGTAACGGCTGCCGAGCTGCTCAAGCAGCAGCCGGACCTTGTGGCAATTGCCCGAGACCGACATGCCATGCACCGTCAGCGGGACGCGCTCTTCCACCATTGCCTGCTCCATCGGATCCGGCCGGCGGCCGGCTGCGTGCAGTCTGGCAAGTGCGCCAGGGAATGCCAAGCGCGGATGCAGCATGGCACCCCGGTAGTGCTTGCCGCTGGCCGGCAATCGCACGAATCCTGCTGCAACGAGGTTGCCGGCCAGCGGCCGGCACTACCGGGCCACGTTCAG
The DNA here is from genome assembly GCF_059369595.1 of Stenotrophomonas sp. YJH_SMC_25. Lineage (NCBI taxonomy): Bacteria > Pseudomonadati > Pseudomonadota > Gammaproteobacteria > Lysobacterales > Lysobacteraceae > Stenotrophomonas > Stenotrophomonas sp. YJH_SMC_25. Next base: position 188,313 of record NZ_JCAFSV010000001.1, read on the forward strand.
CGTGCACGCTGCCGCCACTGTTCGCGCGACTGGCCCCAGATCTGCATCGGTTTGTCGTTGTACGGCGGCGGCAGTTCGCCCATCCGCAGCAACGTGCTGCCCAGCTTGCGCGCGACCGCCCGCGAGTTGTCGTTGTTCTCGGCGATGGTATGGATCACCTCGTGCCAACCCAGCGTGTCGAAGGCCCAGTCGATCGCCGCGACCGCCGCTTCCGGCGCATAGCCCCGGCCCCAGCTGGCGCGGCGGATGCCCCAGCCGACCTCGGTACCCGGCCAGTCCTGCGGTTGCCAGGGGCCCATCCGCCCGATCCAGTCCCCGCTGGATTTTTCGATCACGCTGAACATCGAAAAGCCGAACAGCTGCCAGGCGCCAGCCAGGCTGCAGAAGCCGCGCCAGGCTACCGAAGGCGGCTGCACGCCACCGAGGGTGCGCATCGTTTCCTCGTCGGCGCAGAACGCCAGATAGGGTTCGTAGTCCTCGCGCAGCAGCGGACGCAGGATCAGGCGCTCGGTTTCCAGGCGCAGGTCGAAGATGCTCATGCCGACTCCATGTCGAAGGGGCCACCATGATGGTGGATTCCGCCTCCACACGGATGAATGCCCGCGCTCACAACGAAACGGGCCGGCATGCGCCGGCCCGTCGGGTACAGCACGTATTCTGGATTACTGGCGCGTGGCCGCAGTGGCGCCGGCAGCAGCGGTCTGCGTGACCAGCTGGCCATCGACCACCGGCAGGCGATCGCTGGCCGGCTTGTTGTCCATGCGCACGGTCTTCTCGGCGCCGTCGTAGCGGTAGGTCACGTTGTAGCCCTTCACCACGTCATTGGTGCCCATGGCGATGCGGTTGCCCGGCTTGCTGGCCATGCGCATGGTGCCGGTGGTGCCGTCCTCGTTGCGGTAGGTCACGTTGTAGCCGGTAACACGGCTCGACTCGGAGGTGGCGGTCTCGGTGTGGCACTGGCGCTCGGTGCGGTTGACCACGCGGCCACCCACATGGCGCTTGTCGATCTGGTTGCCGATGAAGCCACCGGCCACGGCACCGGCTGCGGTCGCGGCCTTCTTGCCGTTGCCACCGCCGACCTGGTTGCCGAGCAGGCCGCCGACCACCGCGCCGACCACGGTGCCGCCGACGTTGCCGTCACGCTCCGGCAGGCGCTCCTGCACGGTCACGTCCTGGCAGACCTCGTGCGGGGTCTGGGTGGTGGAGGTCTCGCGCACGGGATCGGTGCCGATCACGGTGGCGTAGGCCTTCTGCTTCTCGGTGATCGGGTCGACCTTCAGCACGTCGGCGTATTCCAGCCCGCGCGGTGCAGACGGGTCGAGCTTGTCACCACGCGCGCCATCGTCAACGGCATTGCCGTCAACCAGCCGCGATTCACCGTTGGGGGTTCCGGCGCTGATGGAATCAGGCGACTTGTCGCCACTCTTCATGAAGGCGGCGGTGGCGATGCCACCGACCAGCAGCGCGCCCGCTGCGACCAGGACAGTTGTAGTTGTGCTTTTCATGACCTGCTCCTTGCGGACCATCCGCAACGTTCTCGGCCCAGATTGCAGCATGCACTGCCTGAACGGAATCTCCACATTTCCTGCTCATTCCTGTAACCCATTCAGCATCGGGAAATGCTGGGCCCGTGGTAGCGTTTGCATATTCCCCACGAGGATCCACGCCATGGCCAACCCGATGCTGCTGCCGGTACTGCAATGGGCCCGCCGGCTGCGCTACCCCACCCTGTTCAAGCTGACCGCCGGCCTGTTCGTGCTGACCCTGTTCATTCCCGACCCGATTCCGTTCGTCGACGAGCTGGTACTGGGCTTCGGCACCCTGCTGCTGGCCAACTGGAAGAGCCGCAATACAGTCCCGGCCCCGCCGCCGCTGGAACAGCGTTGATTCCGCTGGTCGACAGCCACTGCCATCTGGATGCCAGTGAATTCGATGCTGACCGCACGGCGGTGATCGAGCGCGCGGGCGCCGCGGGTGTGCGCGAGCAGGTGGTACCGGCCGTCACGGCCGCCAGCTGGCCGAAGCTGCGCGAGGTCTGCCGGCAGGCACCGGGGCTGTACCCGGCCTACGGCCTGCATCCGATGTTCCTGGCCGAGCACCGGCCCGACCATCTGCCGCTGCTGCGCGAATGGATCGATCGCGAACGCCCGTGCGCGATCGGCGAATGCGGGCTGGACTTCTTCGTGCAGGGACTGGATGCAGAGGCGCAACAGGCGTACTTCATCGGCCAGCTGCAACTGGCCCGCGAGTTCGAGCTGCCGGTGATCGTGCATGCGCGACGCGCGGTGGATGCGGTCATTGCCGCGATCCGTCGCGTCGGCGGCCTGCGCGGCGTGGTGCACAGCTTTTCCGGCAGCCCGGAACAGGCCGCGCAACTGCACCGGCAAGGCTTCCTGCTCGGTCTCGGTGGTCCGCTGACCTACGATCGCGCTCAACGGCTGCAGCGCCTGGTGCGCGGGATGCCGCTGGAACAGCTGCTGCTGGAGACCGACGCGCCCGACCAGCCTGACGCCGGCATCCGCGGCCAGCGCAACGAACCAGCGCGACTGGCAGTCATCGCCCGCCACGTGGCCGCACTGCGCGGGATGGAGCTGGACGCGGTGGCCCAGGCCACGACGGAGAATGCGCGGCGCCTGTTCGCGCTGCCGGCAATGTAACGGGCAGGTGCCGGCCGCTGGCCGGCACGATCCATCACACCTCGCTGGACTCGACCACTTCGGCCTTCACCTTCTTCGGCTCCAGCAGCATTTCAAGCGCCTTGCCGACCGCCGCGAAGGCGAAGGCACCGGTGATGTGGGTTGCCGCACCGAGGCCTGCGCCACAGTCCAGTTTCAATGCAGCATCCGCACCGAGGTTCGGGCGGATGCCGCAGACGCTGCCATCGGCCTGCGGATACTTCACGTTTTCCAGCGAGTACACCGCCGGTACGCCAAAATAGCGCTTGGCATTCTTCGGGAAATTGAACTCGCTGCGCAGCTTCTTGCGGATCAGCGCCAGCATGGCGTCGTGCTCGGTGCGCGAGACATCGCGGATGCGCACCAGGGTCGGATCGGTGCGACCACCGGCAGCCCCCACGGTCAGCAGCGGCAGCTTGCGGCGGCGGCACCAGGCGATCGTCTCGACCTTCACCCGGAAGCTGTCGCAGGCGTCGATCACCAGGTCGAAGCCACGGTCCAGCAACTCGGCCATGTTCGACACGGTCAGGAATGCCTGCACGGCATCGACCTCGATGTCCGGGTTGATCGCGCGGCAGCGCTCTGCCATCGCCTCGGCCTTGTTGCGGCCGTAGTTGCCTTCCATCGCCGGCAGCTGCCGGTTGGTGTTGGACACGCAGATGTCATCGGCGTCGATCAGGGCCAGGTGGCCGACCGCCGAACGCGCCAGCGCTTCCACCACCCACGAGCCGACCCCGCCCATGCCCACCACCGCCACGCGGCTGCCCTGCAGGCGCTCGAGCGCACCTACGCCATACAGCCGTTCGATGCCGGCGAAGCGTTGTTTGACCTGTTCGTTCATGCGGCTATTTTAACGTGCAGGCGCCAGCGCCTACAGCGCGCCGGCATCGAACCCACCGTTGCACGCCAGGAGAGCCCGCCATGAACGCCAGCCCGCCCCGCCGCCCGTCCACTGCCCAGCGGTACCTGTTCGTGCTGTGCCTGGGCCTGCTGATCGGCCTGGTCGCCACGGTCATGGTCGGCCGCGCCCTGCAGGCCCGCCGCGACCCGTTCCCGGACAGCCTGATGCAGGTGATGCAGCGGCAATCGCAGCTGCTGCAGCAGGCCCAGCAGCAGAACCGCTGCAGCCTGGCCGACAGCGTGCCGCGGCTGCAGGCCCTGCGCCTTCTGTCCAACGACCTCGACCTGGCCTTTCCCGGGCTGAAGGACAACGGCCGGTTCCAGCAGCACGCCAGCCAGCTGCGCGGCAACCTCAACGCCGCATTGGCGGCTCCGCCCAGTGACTGCACCGCCCTGGCCAAGGTCGTGGAAACCGTGCAGGCCGACTGCCGCGCCTGCCACCAGGACTTCCGCTGACGCGCATTCATCCTGTAGCCGGGCAAGGCACGCCTGGTTGGCACCTTGTTCACGTTCGAAAGGAGAGGATTCGTCCACCCTGCTGCATGACGCAGTACCACCCAACACACCCGCCTTCACGGCCAGGAGACGCTCCATGAAGATCCAGCTCATTGCCGCCAGCGCCATCGCTACCCTCGCCCTGGCTGGCTGTGCCACCTCGCCCGGCTACGGTGGCGGTGGTTACAACAACGGCTACAACAATGGTGGCTACGGCAACAACGGCGGTTACAACCAGGGCCGTTGCGCTGACTGTGGCATCGTCACCCGCATCAACACCGTGCCGTCGGGCCGCACCGCGCCCAGCGCGACCGGCGCCATCCTCGGCGGCATCGTCGGTGCCGTGGCCGGCCATGAGATCTCCGATCACACCGGTGGCAGCCGTGGCAACAAGAACATCGCTGCGGCCGCAGGTGCGGTCGGTGGCGCGCTGGCCGGCAACCAGATCCAGAAGAACGTCACCAGCGATACCTACGACATCAGCGTGCGCATGGACGATGGCCGCACCATCGTGGTCAACCAGCGCGACCTCGGCGGCATCCGCGAAAACACCTACGTGCGCGTGGTCAACGGCAAGGTCATCCTGCGCTGACCTGCGCCGGGCCGGCGGCAAAGAAAAAGGCCCGCTTGCGCGGGCCTTTTTCATGTGACGGCTTGCAGCGCGATCAGGTCGGCTGCACGGCGTCGGCCTGCAGGCCCTTCTGGCCCTGCACGACGGTGAAGGTGACCTTCTGGCCTTCCTTCAGGCTCTTGAAGCCCTGGGTCTGGATGGCACGGAAGTGCACGAACACGTCTTCGCCGTTTTCACGGCTGATGAAGCCGAAGCCCTTTGCATCGTTGAACCACTTGACGGTACCGGTCTCGCGATCAGACATCTCACTAACTCCCTGGTGACTCTCTCTTGTTGTTGGAAACGCCTGGTGGGCGGCTGACAAGCAAGGGGGAAGCGAGGTGCATCGATGCAGCGGATCGGGAAGATCTTGCTTCATCAGGCCACGATCCACGGTGACCTTGCCAAGCTCAGCGACTGCAACTTAACCCGCCCAAAACGAAAAAGCAACTGGCAAAATCTTTCACTGTCAACCCCAAAACGGCGACCATACGGGACAGCATGGGACTCTCATTCATCTTATATCTGCTAGCGGTCATTTTTGTCCTTGTCGGCATCGCCGGAATCATCCTGCCAGCCCTGCCCGGCATCCCGCTGGTGTTCATCGGACTGCTGCTGGCGGCTTGGGCGGACGGCTTCACCCACGTCGGCTGGCCGACCCTGGTCGCGCTGGGCGTACTGACCGTCCTCTCGCTGCTGGTGGACGTGCTGGCCACGGTGGTGGGTGCGCAGCGGGTCGGTGCCAGCCGCAAGGCGCTGTGGGGTACGTTCGTCGGCAGCATCGTCGGCCTGTTCTTCATGCCGATCGGCCTCTTTGCAGGCCCCCTGATCGGCGCCCTGGCCGGCGAGTACTGGCACACCCGCGAACTGGGGCGCTCGACCAAGGTAGGCCTGGCCACCTGGCTCGGTATCCTGCTCGGCCTGGCGCTGAAACTGGCCGTGGTGATCGCGATGCTCGGCCTGTTCGCCTTCGCCTGGTTCCTGTAACCCGCACTGCCTTCACGCCGCGCGCACGCGGTGCCCGTGCATAAACCGTGGGGGCTGGCCGTGAACCGGTGCAGCCGCCACACTGTGCGATTCCCGTATTCACCTAAGGGCCTGCTGCAATGACCCTGTCTCCGCTGCTTCCCCGTCTCGCGCCGCTGGCGCTGGCCCTGGCCAGTGCGCCGCTGGCCGCGCAGGAGTTCGCGCCCAGCGCCGAAGCCTCGCCGGCCGCGTGCGCGGCGATTACCACCGATGCTGCCCGCCTGGCCTGTTATGACCGCCAGTTCGGCCGTACCCCGCAGGCCACTGCCGAGGCCGACGCTGCGGCCGAGGCGGCCGCGCAGGCCCGTCGCGAAGAACGCCAGACTGCACGCGTGAGCCAGGGCGAAGAGAAGCTGCGCGAGCGGGTCAGCGATCTGTTCCGTCCAGCAGCCCCTGACAGCGCACTGGCCAATGCTGGCCGCGGTTCGCTGCTGGACAGCCGCTGGGAACTGGCCGAGGACTCCAAGCTGGGCCCGTTCCAGCTGCGCGCCTACAAGCCGGTGTACCTGCTGCCGGCATTCTGGACCAGCGATCGCAACACCACGCCGCATTCGCCGAACCCGGCCAACACGGTCACCACGCCGCAGGTGCTGGACAGTGCCGAGCTGAAGTTCCAGATCAGTTTCAAGACCAAGATCGCCGAGAACCTGTTCGGCGACAACGGCGACATCTGGGCCGGCTACACCCAGAGCTCGCGCTGGCAGGCCTACAACGGCGAGGATTCACGCCCGTTCCGCGAAACCAATTACGAGCCGGAAGTGATGATGGTGTTCCGCAACGGCTACTCGATCGGTGGCTGGCGCGGGCGCATGACCGGCATCGCGCTGAACCACCAATCCAACGGCCGCGCCGACCCGCTTTCGCGCAGCTGGAACCGGGTGATGCTCAACATCGGCCTGGACCGCGAGAACTGGGCGCTGGTACTGCGCCCCTGGTACCGCATTCCCGAGACCCGCAGCGACGACAACAACCCGGACATCGAGGATTACATGGGCCGCGGTGATGCGACCCTGACCTGGAACCGCAACGGCCACGAAGTCTCGCTGATGGCGCGCCATTCGCTGCGCACCGGCAGCCGCTCGCACGGTGCCCTGCAGCTGGATTACGGTTTCCCGATCAGCAACCTGCTGCGCGGGCATGTGCAGGTGTTCGACGGTTACGGCGAAAGCCTGATCGACTACAACCACAAGGCCACCTACGTGGGCGTGGGCGTGTCGCTGCTGGAGTGGTTCTGATGCCCGTGACGATCTGGCACAACCCGGCCTGCAGCAACTCGCGCGGCGCATTGAAGCTGATACGTGATGCCGGCTTTGATCCAGCGGTGATCGAGTATCTCGGCAATCCACCCGATGTGGCTACACTGCGCCAGGTGCTGGCCGAATCAGGATTGAGCGCACGTGATCTGGTGCGCAGCAAGGAGGCGCAGTTCGCCGAACTGGGCCTGGAAGGTGCGGACGAGGCCACGCTGCTGGCCGCGATGGCCGAACACCCGCGACTGATCAACCGCCCCGTGGTGCGCACGGACAAGGGCACACGCCTGTGCCGTCCACCGGAAACAGTGCTGGAGATCCTGTAACCCGCCTCGCCGCCGCGTAGCGGAGCGTGTTGGTAGAGTCGACTGTTGGTAGAGTCGACTGTTAGTCGACTCCCTCCCCACCCTTCATATGCATCCGCGGAAAAGCCCGCACTGCGTGCGATAGTCGACTGACAGTCGACTCTACCCCAGCGCCCTCTTCTACCCGGATGCCCTCCCCCCCGGCTGGCTTACAGCCAGTCGGTGATGCCTTCGCGGCGGTACACCTCGGCGAACGCCGGGCGCGCCTTCATCGACGTGGCGTGCGCCTTCAGTACCGGCCAGGTGTCGGTGGGCCTGGGCATGTTGCGCGACCAGCGCATCAGCATCACCAGCATGTAGTCGACCACGCAGGGCGTGGCGCCCAGCAGGTAGGGGCCATGTGCATGCAGGTGCGCGGCCACATGCTGCCAGGCCGCTTCCAGGCGCTGCCGTGCCATGCCGCGGCTGGCCTCGATATTCGCCTCGCCCGCCATTTCGTGTGGATAGAACCAGGCTCGATAGGCCGGCTGCAGCGTATTGGCACACCAGAACATCCAGCGGTAGGCATCGGCGCGCTGCGGCGTGCCCAGCGCGGGCAGCAGGTTGGCGTCCGGATGGCGATCAGCCAGGTACAACGCAATGGCCGCCGCTTCGGTCAGTACCAGGCCATCGATCAGCAGTGTCGGCACCACACCGGCCGGATTCAGCGCCAGGTACTGCGCCGACTTGTGCTCGCGCGCGTCGAAATCCAGCAGCACCAGTTCATGCTCGATGCCCAGCTCGATCAGCAGCCAGTGCACCACCAGCGCGGCGGTACTGGTCGAACCATACAGCGTGGTGCTCATGCAGAAGATCCTGTACAGGTGGATCAGCCGATTATGCGCCCGCGCGCACGATCGTTGCTCAGCCGCAGCTGCTCATGCAGGAATCCCGGCGTTCGCCACAGGACATCATCGGCGCGCGCATCGTACAGTCATGCGTCTTCAGTTCGCAGGCATGGCGCAGGTCCGGGTTGTCCACGTCCTTGCAGCGCTTGTCCGGCGCCGGCACCATCCGCTGCTCGCAATTGCTCTGGCGGCTGCCGAGAGAGTCATTCTGCGCCATGCAGCTGCGATAGCCGGCCTGGCACTGCACGCGGCACTGCGCCGATGCAGGGAAATCCGCGCCTTCGTACGACGCTGGGGTGTTGCAGCCGGCCAGCGCCAGCAGCATGCCTACCACGATGAATCGATGCAGGGCCATGGACACGTCCTGTGCGAGGGTGTGCCGACCGTAGCAGAGCAAGGGCTACAGGCGCGTTAATCCCCCCCCCGGATACAACAACGGCGCCACACGGGCGCCGTTGTCTGGACCGAAGCGTGCGGGGAGTTACTCCACCACCACCGGAATCTTGCCGATGCGGGCCTGCCATTCGCGCGGGCCGGTCTTGTGCACCGATTCACCGGTGGAGTCGACTGCCACGGTCACCGGCATGTCCTGCACGGTGAACTCGTAGATCGCCTCCATGCCCAGGTCAGCGAAACCAACCACCTTGGCGGCCTTGATCGCCTTGGACACCAGGTAGGCCGAGCCACCGACGGCCATCAGGTAGGCCGACTTGTGCTTCTTGATCGCCTCGATCACGGCCGGGCCGCGCTCGGCCTTGCCGACCATGCCCAGCAGGCCGGTCTGTGCCAGCACCTGCTCGGTGAACTTGTCCATGCGGGTGGCGGTGGTCGGGCCGGCCGGGCCCACCACTTCGTCGCGCACCGGATCGACCGGGCCGACGTAGTAGATGAAGCGGCCCTTCAGATCGACCGGCAGTTGCTCGCCCTTGTTGAGCATGTCGACCATGCGCTTGTGCGCGGCATCGCGGCCGGTCAGCAACTTGCCGTTGAGCAGCAGGGTCTGGCCCGGCTTCCAGCTGGCCACGTCTTCCGGCGTGATCGTGTCCAGGTCCACGCGGGTGCCCTTGGACGCGTCGTAGGTCAGCTTCGGCCAGTCTTCCAGCGACGGCGGGTCCAGCATCACCGGGCCGCTGCCATCGAGGGTGAAGTGCGCATGGCGGGTGGCCGCGCAGTTCGGGATCATCGCCACCGGCAGGTTGGCCGCGTGGGTCGGGTAGTCGTTGATCTTGATGTCGAGCACGGTGGTCAGGCCACCCAGGCCCTGCGCACCGATGCCCAGCGCGTTGACCTTCTCGTACAGCTCCAGGCGCAGCTCTTCGATGCGGTTGGACGCACCACGGGCCTGCAGCTCGGTGATGTCGATCGGCTCCATCAGCGCTTCCTTGGCCAGCAGCATCGCCTTCTCGGCGGTGCCACCGATGCCGATGCCGAGCATGCCCGGCGGGCACCAGCCGGCGCCCATGGTCGGCACGGTCTTCAGCACCCAGTCGACGATCGAGTCGGACGGGTTGAGCATGGCGAACTTGGTCTTCGCTTCCGAACCACCGCCCTTGGCGGCGACGATCACGTCGACCTTGTTGCCCGGCACCACCTTGACGTTGACCACGCCCGGGGTGTTGTCCTTGGTGTTGATGCGCTTGCCGGCCGGATCAGCCAGCACCGAAGCGCGCAGCTTGTTGTCCGGGTGCATGTAGGCACGGCGCACGCCTTCATTGGCCATGTCTTCCACGCCCATGGTGGCGTCGTCCCAGCGCACGTCCATGCCGATTTCCAGGAACACGGTGACGATGCCGGTGTCCTGGCAGATCGGACGGTGGCCTTCGGCGCACATCCGCGAATTGATCAGGATCTGGGCCATCGCTTCCTTCGCGGCCGGCGACTCCTCGCGCTCGTAAGCGGCGGCGAGGTTCTTGATGTAGTCGACCGGGTGGTAGTACGAGATGTACTGCAGCGCGTCGGCGATGGACTGGATGAGGTCTTCCTGCTTGATCGATGTCACGTCTTGCTCGCTTGCTCGAGGCTGGCGGGGGTAATCCGCCCATTTTACCCCCTCCCCCGGCCCCGGGGTGGTAGTGCCGGCCGCTGGCCGGCAAGATTCCCCCGACGCTCTGTCACGCCACGCGCCACTGCGGCGTCCTTGCCCACATGAACGCCGAAACCGCTTTCCAGACCCACCGCCCGCGCCTGATGGCCCTGGCCTACCGCCTGCTTGGCAGCCGCGCCGACGCCGAAGACGTGGTCCAGGATGCCTGGCTGCGCTGGTCCGGCGCCGACCCGGCGGCCGTCCGCGACCCCGAAGCCTGGCTGGTCACCACCACCACCCGGCTCGGCCTGGACCGGCTGCGCGCGGCCAAGCGCGAGCGCGTGCACTACGTCGGCCCATGGCTGGCCGAGCCGCTGGCGGTCACCCTGGAGCCCGACCCGGCGCCCGGCCCGGCCCAGCTGCATGCCCTGGCCGACGACGTTTCGGTCGCCTTCCTGACCCTGCTTGAACAGCTCGGCCCCGAGGAACGCGCCGCTTTCCTGCTGAAGGAGGCCTTCGACCACGACTACCGCGAGATCGCCGAGCTGATCGGCCACAGCGAGGCCAACTGCCGGCAGCTGGTGCACCGTGCCCGGCAGCGCCTGCAGGCCGGACGGCCGCGCTTCAACGCCGATGCCAGCCAGCACCGGCAGCTGCTGGCGCGCTTCATGGATGCCTCGCAGCGCGGCGACAGCGAGGCGATCCAGGCCCTGTTGCACGCCAACGCGTTGCTGGTGTCCGACGGCGGCGGTGTGGTCACCGCAGCGGTGCGCCCGCTGCTGGGCGCCGAGCGCATCGGTCGCCTGTTCTGGGCGATTGCCCGCCGCGGCGCGGTGCATCCGGCGCAGTTGGGCTACGTCAACGGCGAGCCGGCGATCCTGCGCTTTGTGGGTGATCGCTTGCACTCGGTCACCACCATCGAGGTGGTCGATGGCCGCATCGCCAACGTGTACAGCGTGTTGAATCCGGAAAAGTTGCCGAAGGTTGTCACGCGCGGCGACGCTGCGGCGTCCTGGTAGTGAAAGGCGGCCATCGTGGCCGCCGTGGAGCCCCCGATGTCCAATCACACTTCTCCCCGCGTCCCCTACACCCGCCTGGCCGCCGAGGCCTTCAAGGGCCTGCTGGCCACCAGCCAGGCGGTGCATGACAGCTCGATCGATCCGACCCTGATGGAACTGGTGTTCCTGCGCGTGTCGCAGCTCAACGGCTGCGGCTACTGCATGGACATGCACGGCACGGCGCTGCGCAAGGGCGGCATCGAGCCGCGCAAGCTGGACACACTGCCGGCATGGCACGAGAGCCGCTTCTTCGACGAACGCGAGCGCGCGGCGCTGGGCTGGGCCGAGGCACTGACCCGGCTGACCGACGGCGCGCCGTCGCAGGCGGCGTTCGATGCATTGGCGCCGCACTTCGATGAGAAGGGCATCAGTGACCTGAGCATGGGCATCGCGGTGATCAATGCCTGGAACCGCCTCGGTGCGGGGTTGCTGCCGCCGCTGCCGGCCTGACCCACCCCGCCTTCGACAGTTCATCGGTGCTGCTGGTAGGTGTCGACCTTGGTCGACACGGTAGATCCACGCCATGCGTGGATGCGGGAGAGTCGGATCCCTTCGCTTCGCGAAGGGCCCTGACCCGCTGTGGGTCGCTGGGGTCAGAGCCCTTTGCCGCGCAAAGGGATCTGACCCCGGTGCCGGCCACACGCCTGCACTGACCCCCTCTGCACGTATCAGGCGCGCACAATACGCGCATGCCTGCTACCCCCACCGCTGGCGCTGCCGCCGCGAAGAAACCCAGCCTGCGCCAGCGCTTCAGGGCGATGCGCAACCTGCCGCCGTTCCTGCGCATGGTCTGGAAGACCAGTCCCGCGCTCACCCTGGCCAGCCTCGGGCTGCGCCTGATCCGCGCGCTGCTGCCGGTGGCGATGCTGTACGTCGGCAAGCTGATCATCGACAGCGCCCTGCACCTGAGCCAGCACGACGCGGGCTTCCCGCCGCTGGGCGAAGCGCTGTCCAGCGGCGTGCTGAATCCGCTGCTGGGCCTGCTGGCGCTGGAATTCGGCCTGGCCATCGCCTCGGACCTGCTCGGCCGGCTGGTCAGCTACGCCGATGCCCTGCTCTCCGAGCTGTTCGCCAACGTCACCAGCATCCGGCTGATGGAACACGCGGCGACGCTGGATCTGGAGGACTTCGAGGACCCGGACCTGCAGGACAAGCTGGACCGTGCGCGGCGCCAGACCATGGGCCGGATGAACCTGATGAGCCAGCTGTTCGGCCAGGTCCAGGACGCGATCACCGTGGCCAGCCTCGCCGTTGGCCTGCTGGTCTACGCACCGTGGCTGATCCTGCTGCTGGTGCTGGCACTGGTGCCGGCCTTCATCGGTGAATCGCACTTCAATGCGGCCGGTTACAGCCTCAACTTCCAGTGGACGCCCGAGCGCCGCCAGCTCGACTACCTGCGCCAGCTCGGTGCCAGCGTGGAAACGGCCAAGGAAGTGAAGATCTACAACCTGCACCGCTTCCTGGTGGAACGCTACCGGCGGCTGTCGGTGGCGCTGTTCCAGGCCAACCGTGCACTGGCCCGGCGCCGCGCGTTCTGGGGCACGCTGCTGGCTGCGCTGGGCACGCTGGGGTATTACACCGCCTACGCCTACATTGCCTGGCGCACGGTGCGCGGCGACTTTTCGATCGGCGACCTGACCTTCCTTGCCGGCAGCTTCCTGCGCCTGCGCCAGCTGCTGGAAGGCCTGCTGATCGGCTTCTCGCAGGTGGCCAGCCAGGCGCTGTACCTGGACGACCTGTTCTCGTTCTTCCAGATCGAGCCGGAAATCCACTCGCGTGAAGGCGCCATACGCGTGCCGCAGCCGATCCGCCAGGGCTTCGTGTTCGAGAACGTCGGCTTCCGCTATCCCGATGCCGAACAGTGGGCGGTGCGCCACCTCGATTTCCAGCTGCAGGCCGGCGAAGTGCTGGCCCTGGTCGGCGAGAACGGCGCGGGCAAGACCACGCTGGTGAAACTGCTGGCACGGCTGTACGAGCCGGACGAAGGCCGCATCCTGCTCGACGGCCGCGACCTGCGCGACTACGACCTGGACGACCTGCGCGCCAACCTCGGGGTGATCTTCCAGGACTTCGTGCGCTACAACCTCAGCGCCGGCGAGAACATCGGCGTCGGCCAGGTCGAGGCGATGGACGACCAGGCAAGAATCGCCGATGCCGCGCGACGAGGCATGGCCGAGGAAGTGATCGACGACCTGCCCGGCGGCTACGACCAGCTGATCGGGCGCCGCTTCAAGCAGGGCGTGGACCTGTCCGGTGGCCAGTGGCAGAAGATCGCCATTGCCCGCGCGTGGATGCGCAATGCGCAGGTGATGATCCTGGATGAGCCAACGGCAGCGCTGGACGCGCGCAGTGAGTTCGAAGTGTTCCAGCGGTTCAGGGAGCTGGCGGATAATCGTACGGCAGTGCTGATTTCCCACCGTTTCTCTTCGGTACGCATGGCCGATCGCATCCTGGTGCTGGCCGATGGCCGCATCGAGGCCAGCGGCACCCATGCGCAGCTGATGGCCCAGGGAGGACGGTACGCCGAGCTGTTCGAGCTGCAGGCGGCGGGTTACCGCTGAGAACGCCTCTCGTTCCGCCCAATGAGAACCCATCTCATTTGAGATAGAATCAACCCCGACGACTTTCGATAGATACGCCCATGTCCTCCGCTTTCGGCGCCGAAACGGTGCTTGAGGTCCGTCACTGGACCGATGCCTACTTCAGTTTCACCACTACCCGCGACAGCGGCTTCCGCTTCGAGAACGGCCAGTTCGTGATGATCGGCCTGGAAACCGAGGCACGGCCGCTGCTGCGCGCCTATTCCATCGCCAGCGCCAACTGGGAAGAGCACCTGGAGTTCTTCAGCATCAAGGTGCAGGACGGCCCGCTGACCTCGCGCCTGCAGCACATCAAGCCGGGCGACAAGGTGCTGGTCGGCAAGAAGCCCACCGGCACCCTGCTGATCAGCGACCTGCACCCGGGCAGGAACCTGTACCTGCTGGGCACGGGCACCGGCATGGCGCCGTGGCTGTCGGTCATCAAGGACCCGGAGACCTACGAGCGCTTCGAGAAGGTGATCCTCTGCCACGGCGTGCGCTACGAGAAGGATCTGGCCTACCGCGATTACTTCGAGAAGGAACTGCGTGAGCACGAGTTCCTGGGCGAGATGATCGGCGACAAGCTGCTGTACTACCCGGCCGTCACCCGCGAGCCGTTCGCCAACCAGGGCCGCCTGACCCAGCTGATGGAAAGCGGCCAGATGCAGCGCACCCTCGGCCTGCCGGAGCTGAGCCCGGAAAACGACCGCGCGATGATCTGCGGCAGCCCGCAGATGCTGGCTGATCTGCGCAGCGTGCTCGATGCCCGCGGCTTCCAGGTCTCGCCGCGCATCGGCCAGCCGGGTCACTACGTGTTCGAGCGCGCGTTCGTCGAGAAATGATCTGCAACGGCAGCCGGCCGCCGGCCGGCTCTCCGTGCGCTCCGGGATTGCCGGCCAGCGGCCGGCACTCCCCCCTTCACAGCAGCGCTTCGATCGCGCTGCGCAGCTGTTCCGGCCTGGTGGTTGGCGCAAAGCGCGCAGCCACCCGCCCTTGGCGATCGACCAGGAACTTGCTGAAATTCCACTTGATGCGGGCGCTACCCAGCAGGCCGCGCTTCTCGCGTGACAGCCATGCCCACAACGGATCAGCCCCCTCGCCGTTGACCTCGATCTTCTCCGAAAGCGGGAAGCTGACCGGATAATCCAGCGAACAGAACTGGCGGATCTGCGCGGCGTCCCCCGGCTCCTGCGCGCCGAACTGGTTGCATGGGAAGCCGATCACCACCAGGCCACGCTCGCGATACTCCTGCCACAGCTGTTCCAGCCCGGTGTACTGCGGGGTGAAGCCACAGCGGCTGGCGACATTGACCAGCAACAGCGGGTGACCCCGGTACCCGGCGAGGGCCTGTGGCTGGCCGTCGAGGTCGCGGAAGCTGAAATCGTAGGCAGTGGTCATGGCGGTGAACCGTGGGCGGTGAATGCATGGTACCCGCGCCCGGCCGCGGCAACATGCCTTTTGACACAAGTGCGGGCGCCGCCGGCCGGGTTACCCTCGGGCCCTTGTTTGCCTTACCGGAGTTCCTGCCTTGACCACCCGCCTTGCCCTTGCCGTGGCCATGTCCCTCGGCCTTGCCCTGCCCGCCTTCTCGGCCGGCGCCGCCACCCCGGCCGCCAGCAGCACCGCCCAGCAGGCCAATCCGTTCTTCGCCGAAAGCCCGCTGCCGCTGCACTTCCCGCAGTTCGACAAGATCAAGGACAGCGACTTCGCCCCGGCCTTCGACGCCGGCATGGCGCAGCAGCTGAAGGAAGTGGAGGCCATCGCCAACAACAAGGCCAAGCCGACCTTCGACAACACCATCATCGCCCTGGAAAAGAGCGGTGACATCCTCGACCGCGCGACCACCGTGTTCTTCAGCCTGGTCGGTGCCGACACCAACGACACCCGCAAGAAGCTGCAGGCCGACTACTCGGCGAAGTTCGCCGCGCACAGCGATGCGATCGCGCTGAACGGCAAGCTGTTCGCCCGCATCCAGGCGCTGTACGACACCCGCAGCCAGCTGGGCCTGGACGCCGAAGGCGTGCGCCTGGTCGAGAAGTACTACGACAACTACGTGCGCGCAGGCGCCAAGCTGTCCGACGCCGACAAGGCCAAGCTGAAGGAGATGAACGCCGAGCTGGCCAACCTGGGTACCAAGTTCAGCCAGAACGTGCAGTCGGAGGTGAACGCTTCGGCGATCACCGTCGACGACGTCAAGCAACTGGACGGCCTGTCCAAGGAGCAGATCGCCGCCGCCGCCGAAGCCGCCAAGGCCCGCGGCCAGGACGGCAAGTACGTGATCACCCTGCTCAACACCACCGGCCAGCCGCCGCTGACCAACCTGGCCAACCGCGCCCTGCGCCAGAAGATCTACGAAGCATCGGTGAGCCGCGGCAGCCGCGGCGGTGAGTTCGACAACACCGCGCTGGTCTCGCGCATCATGCAGCTGCGCGCCGACAAGGCCAAGCTGATGGGCTTCCCGAACTTCGCCGCCTACAACCTGACCAACCAGACCGCCAAGACCCCCGAAGCGGTCAACGCGATGCTGGGCAAGCTGGCCCCGGCCGCGGTGGCCAACGCCAAGCGTGAAGCCGCCGACCTGCAGGCGATGATCGACCAGGAACAGAAGGCCGCTGGCAAGCCGACGTTCAAGCTGGAACCGTGGGACTGGGCCTTCTACAGCGAGAAGGTGCGCCAGGCCAAGTACAACTTCGACGAGTCGCAGCTGAAGCCGTACTTCGAAATGAAGAACGTGCTGGAGAACGGCGTGTTCTACGCCGCGGGCCAGGAATTCGGCCTGACCTTCAAGCAGCGCACCGACCTGCCGGTCTACCACGATGACGTCACCGTCTACGACGTGTTCGACGCCGACGGCAGCCAGCTGGCGATCTTCATCTTCGACCCGTATGCACGCGCCTCCAAGCGCGGTGGCGCGTGGATGAACTCCTACGTCTCGCAGTCCAAGCTGACCGGCTTCAAGCCGGTGGTCGCCAATCACCTGAACATTCCGAAGCCGCCGGCCGGCCAGCCGACCCTGCTGACCTGGGACGAGGTGAACACCACGTTCCACGAGTTCGGCCACGCCCTGCACGGCATGTTCTCCAACGTGAAGTACCCGTACTTCTCGGGCACCTCGGTGCCGCGTGACTTCGTCGAGTTCCCCTCGCAGGTCAACGAGATGTGGGCCGACAACCCGGTCATCCTGAAGAACTACGCCAAGCACTACCAGAATGGTTCGGCGATGCCGCAGGCACTGCTGGACAAGGTGCTGGCGGCAGCCAAGTTCAACCAGGGCTTCGCTACCACCGAGTACCTGGGTGCGGCCATGCTGGACCAGCGCTGGCACCAGATCGGCGCCGACCAGGTGCCGGCCGCCAAGGACGTGATGGCCTTCGAGCGCGCCGCGCTGGAGAAGGACGGCATCTACTACGCGCCGGTGCCGCCGCGCTACAAGACCCCGTACTTCAGCCACATCATGGGCGGCTACTCGGCCGGTTACTACGCCTACATCTGGTCGGAAGTGCTCGACGCCAACACCCAGAAGTGGTTCAAGGACAACGGCGGCCTGAGCCGCAAGAACGGCGACCACTTCCGCGCCACCCTGCTGTCCAAGGGCGGCAGCGTCGACGCGATGCAGCTGTTCCGCGATTTCGCCGGCCACGAGCCGCAGATCGAACCGCTGCTGGAAAAGCGTGGCCTGACCGGCGCCGGCAACTGATCGCCCGCGCAGTAGCCTGAAACGAAAAACCGCCCGGGAAACCGGGCGGTTTTTTTGTTGGGACATCCACGCATGGCGTGGATCTACTGGTGGGTGCCGACCGTTGGTCGGCACGATCCATTCGCGCCACGAACCCCGGCATCATCGATCCACACATGACGCACTCCAGTAGATCCGCGCCATGCGTGGATGCGCTTCCAGATCAGCGCCGAAACAGTCGCTCCCACCACCGTCGTTTCGGCGCACCGGGCGCGGCAGCGGCAGTCGATGCGACATCCGGGTGCGCTGCCACGAACTCCGCCAGCTGGGCCGCCGCGGCTTCCGCATAAAGGATCGCGCCGTCCGGCGCGCAGTTCAGCAGATTGCTCAAGCTGGTCGATGCATTGAGATCCATCGGGTTCGGCTCGACCACCTCGCTGGCCTCCAGCAATCCGCATCCGCTGGCGATCGCTTCATCGACAACACGCCAGAAAACGACCAGGCGTCCATCGGAGAACAGCTCCTCCAGGCGCGCAGCAAGTGCGCTGTCCACTGCATAATCAGCGCGTAATTGCTTCAGCCGGGCATGCGTGATGAACACGCCACCACCATAGTTTTCACGTAGATGGTTGCCGGCGGCAGCATCCGCCCACTGCAACGGCACCAGTTGCCGCCAGTCCGCGAAATACCGGGCGACCGCCGGATCGTCGATGAAAAACGAAAGGGCGCTCCCGCGGAGATAGTGATACCGCCGAAGGTGGCCGGCCACGATCGCCAGGTACAAAGCGTGCCCCTTCTCGAAAGGCACGTCGGCGCTGATCGAGCGAGCCTCGTCGATGCGTTCCTGCAACTGCTCCATGTAGAACGGCTCGATCCGGAACCGCTGTTGCAGCGCCTCGACCAGCGTCACGTCCTCCAGAGCACGGAAATAGATGTCACGGATCTCCGAATCCGCGACTGGATGGTAGGTGATGTCCCAACCCATGCTGCAACGCCTTCAGGAATGCGGTAACCCCGCCGACCCAACAGCGTAGCGTCGACGACGTCCACGCGCGGAGCTGACCGTGCAACACACGGATTTGGCGTCAGTAAGTATCGCATCCGGCCTGATCTACCCCTGCGCACCCTCAGCGTGGCGCCACGTACCCACCCGGTACGCCTTCCGGCGACAGCACCAGCTGCCACAGCTGCGCGTGCCGGCAGCGGAAGGTGGCCATCGATCCGGCCAGGTAGAACCGCCACATGCGGCGGAAATGCTCGTCGTAGCGCGCGTCCAGCTGCGGCCACGCCGCTTCCACGTTGCGTCGCCAAGCCTGCAGGGTGAGGTCGTAGTCGGTGCCGAAGTTGTGCCAGTCCTCCAGCACGAAGCGCCCTTCGAACGCCTTGCTGATCTGCACCGCCGACGGCAGCATTGAATTGGGGAAGATGTAGCGCGCGATCCACGGATCGGTGCGATGCCGCGAGATGTTGGTGCCGATGGTGTGCAGCAGCAGCAACCCGCGCGAAGACAGGCAGCGCCTGGCCACCTCGAAGAAACTGGCGTAGTTCTTGTCGCCGACATGCTCGAACATGCCGATCGAGAAGATCGCATCGAACGGCTCATCCAGTTCGCGATAGTCCTGCAGGCGGATCTCGATCGGCAGGCCGGCGCACAGTTCGCGTGCGTACCCGGCCTGTTCCTGCGAAATGGTCACGCCGACGCCGGTGACGCCGTAGCGCTCTGCTGCGAACTTCAGGGCTTCACCCCAGCCACAGCCGATGTCCAGCACACGCTGCCCGGGGCGCAGCCCCAGCTTGCGGCAGACCAGGTCCAGCTTGGCCTCCTGCGCGGCATCGAGATCACCGGCATTGCGCCAGTAGCCGCAGCTGTACACCAGGCGTTGGCCGAGCATGGCCTGGTAGAGGTCGTTGCCAAGATCGTAGTGGCGGCGGCCCACTTCGTAGCTGCCCTGCCCGACCTGCAGGTTGAACAGGCGCGCCTTCAGCGCATCGGCCACTTCGCGCCAACCGTGCACCCGTTCATCCAGGTGTGCCTGCATCAGGTGGACGAGGAATTCATCGAGGACGTTGGCATCCCACCAACCGTCCATGTAGCTCTCGCCGAGGCCAAGCGAGCCGTGCGCCATGACCCGCGCGAAAAAGCGCGGGTCATGCACCTGGATGTCCTGTGGCTGGGTGCCGCCGATGCGGACCCCGGCTTCCTGCAGCAGGCCGGCGACCCGCTCCTGCAACCCTGTATCCACGCCACCTCCTCGACTGCGGTCAACCGCGTGCGAACAGCTCCACGTAGTCCTTGGCCACGTGCGGCAACAGCACCGCCGCCGGTACGTCGGCGGTCTGGGTGCCGTCCGAGTATGGACCCACCTGGTACGGCGGGAAAACAAAGCGCAGCGCGGTGATCTGCCCCCTGTCGTTGGTCAGCGGCTGGAACTGGCTGAAATTGTCGGCCTGGGGGCCGGTACCGTCGGCGATCATGCGCGATGCGTTACGCAGCGATTCCTGCAGCTGGGCCGGGTCCATGTCCTCGCCACTGAGGCGGGTGGCCACGCGTTCGCGCAGCTGGTCGGCGACGAAATCACTGATCGCCTTCCAGCCCTTGGCATCGGCCACCAGCTTGTCGGCACTGAGCATCTGCTGCTGCGCCGGCAGCCACACGAAACGCGCCACCAGCGGCTCGCCGTGGGCGCCACCGGTATAGCGGCTGCCATCGGCACTGACCACCACCAGCTGCGGCGTTTCCAGCAGCTTCTCGAAGCTCAGCGACAGTTCGTAGGGCATGGTCGGCTTGTCATTGCCGAGCCCGTCCAGTGCCTGCTGCAGGTCGCTGCGTGCGCTGGTTGCGTAGTTCTGCAGCGCGCGCGCCAGGCCCGGGTAGCGATCGATGCCGGCCGGGTAGCTGATGCCCACCACTTCGCGCTCGTTGTTCTCGATCACGTCGCGCAGGTCCAGCGGCGCTTCCGTGGCCGGCGTTTCACCTGCGGCAGTGGCCTCGGCGGCGGGGGCCGCGTCGGTCGCCGGTGCCGGCTCGCTTTCACGCTGGCAACCGGCCAGCAACAGCACGCCCACCACGCCGGCCAGCACGCTGCCGTGCAATGGCCGGTTGTTTCCAATCTTCATCGGGATCCCCTGTTCATGTTTGTACATCATCGCCTGCCATGGCTGAAGCGTGGCCCGCTGGCATTCAGCCAGCGAGCAGGTCGTGGTACTCCTCGTGCCGCTGCAGGAAGGCTTCGGCGTAGGAACATGCCGGCACCACCTTGTACTTCTGCTCGCGGGCAAAGCGCAGTGCCACGCGGGTCAGCTCACCTGCGATGCCACGGCCGGCAATCGGCTCGGGTACCTCGGTGTGGGTGATGACCATGCGCCTGCGTTTGATCTGGTAATCGAGCACCGCCAGCTGTCCGCGCACACGGGCGGTGAAGCGATGGTTGGCCAGGTCGTGTTCGACCTCGTAGGCCAGACCGGGGGGCGTGACCGAAGCCATGGAACTGTCTCCTGCGGCGACTGCGTGGATGGTGCGCAGCCGGGCGCCATGATCGCGTGAAGCCTGAACAGGGGCAAGTCCAATCCATTCACGTCAGTTTTCGACCCTCAAGCTGGAGCGAGGACGGCCGCTATCGCCTGTGGAGGGGTACGGCCATGCTGGCACGGCCCTTGCGACCGTTGATCATGCGCACCACCGCGGAGGCTCCGATGCACCCCAGCGATTCCCATTCCGACACCGACCGCGCCCTGCTGGAGGGCCTGCTGCAGCTGGCGGTGGAAGGGCAGACCGAAGATCAGGATTTCCAGCGCATCGGCGAAGAGGTATTCGCCCGCCTGCTGGACACCTACGGCCAGCAGACCCGCGCCTGACCAGGAGCGGGTCCCTGCCCCAGGGGGCGGATCCAGTGGATCCGACCCCGGCCCCTCAACCGCCGCCGAGGCGGAAGGTCGGGTTGGAAAGCTCGCGCAGGAAGTGGGTGAAGATGCTCGGCTGCATGGCCAGCATGAAGATCACACCGAACGCCGCGCCCGCCAGGTGGGCGCTGTGGTTGATGCGATCACCACCGCGCTTGTCCATCCAGATGCTGTAGCCCACGTAGAACGCGGCATAGACAATGGCCGGTGCCGGGATGAAGAACACCAGGATGATCGACCACGGCTTGATCAGGATGAAGGCGAACAGAACCGCCGACACCGCCCCGGACGCGCCCAGGCTCAGGTAGTTCGGGTTCTTCTGGTTCTTCAGGTAGCTGGGCAGGATCGAGACCAGCAGCGCACCGATGTAGAACGCCGGGTAGGTCAGGTAGCTGCCGGTCAGCTGCACCATCACGCTCTCGATGAATCCCCCGAAGAAGAACAGGGTGATCATGTTGAAGATCAGGTGCGACCAGTCGGCGTGGATGAAGCCATAGGTCACCAGCCGGTCGTACTGGCGGTGACGGTCGATGGCCGGCGGCCACAGGATCAGGCGGTCGGCCAGCTTGCGGTTGTTGAACGCCATCCACGACAGGAGGGCGGTGATGGCGATCAACAGCAGATTGACGGGGGTCATGTCAGGCTCAGGCGCTACGGTAGTTGTCGACCATACGATAGCGTTTCGCGTACCAACCGAAGGCCAACGCCGCGACGAAGGCGAAACCGGCGAAGAAGAACATCAGGAATGCCGCCTCGCTCAGGCCCGTACTGGCGATCTTGTGGGTCACCGCATCGTTGCGCACAGCAGCGTTGGACAGCAGCACCCACAGGTTGCCGATGGTGGTGGTCAGGTTCCAGAAGCTCATCACCACGCCCTTCATCGCCTGCGGCGCCTGGCTGTAGGCGAACTCCAGGCCGGTGGCCGAGACCAGCACCTCACCGAAGGTCAGCAGCGCATACGGCAGCATCTGCCAGAAGATCGACATGGCATTGCCACCGTCCATCACCACCTGGATGCCGCCGACCACGATCCAGGCCAGGCCGCTGAAGGCGATGCCGGCGGTCATGCGGCGCAGCGCGGTCGGCTCGAAGCCGAAGCGGCGCAGGGCCGGGTACAGCACCAGGTTGTTGAACGGAATCAGGATCATTACCAGCAGCGGGTTCAGCGCCTGCATCTGCGAGGCGGTGAACCAGCTCGGCATCTGCATCTGCTGGCCCTGCAGGACCCAGGTCGAGGCCTTCTGGTCGAACAGCGAGAAGAACGGCGTGGTCAGGGCGAAGATCACCAGCACGCGCAGCACCGAGCGCACGCCTTCAACCGCTTCGGCCGGATGCTGGCCACGGGCGCGATCGAGCTGCAGCCAGGTGCCACCGCCGATGCCCGCCAGGATCGACACCAGCGCCAGGCACAGGCAGATGACGATGCCCAGCGAGCCGACCAGGCCGAACGAGGCCGCTGCCAGCACCAGGCCGAGCACGGCGATCACCAGGCCCGGACGGCCCTGGCCGGCCACGCGCGTGGTCAGTGCGGTACGCACCACGTTGGCGAACGAATGCGGGTCCTTCGGCGGCAGCGGTACCAGCACGTAGCGCTTGCGACCCAGCCAGAACACGAAAGTGGCGATGAACATCAGGATGCCCGGGATGCCGAACGCCCACTGCGGGCCCCAGTTCTTCAGCACCAGCGGGATCAGCAGCGAGGCGAACAGCGAGCCGAAGTTGATGATCCAGTAGAAGGCGTCGAAAACGATCTTGGCCAGGTGCTTGTTGCTCTGGTCGAACTGGTCGCCCATGAACGAGGCCACCAGCGGCTTGATGCCACCGGCACCCAGCGCAATCAGGCCCAGGCCGAGGAAGAAGCCCTCGCGGCTGTTCTCGAACAGCGCCAGGCACAGATGGCCGGCACAGTAGACCAGGCTGAACCAGAGAATGGTGTGGTACTTGCCGAAGAACCTGTCGGCCAGCCAGCCTCCGAGCAGCGGGAAGAAATACACGCCGATCATGAAGCTGTGCATGATGTCCTTGGCTTCACCGGCACGGCCTTCCGCAGTGATTTCCTGCAGCAGCAGCGAGGTGATCAGGAACTGCACCAGGATGTTGCGCATCCCGTAGAAACTGAACCGCTCGCAGGCCTCATTGCCGATGATGTACGGGATCTGGCGCGGCATCTTTCCCTGGCCGGCGATGGGGGCAACTGCGTCGTGGCTCATCCTGTAAGGCAATCCTGCAAAGCGAAAGGCGCCAAGGTTACCGGAAGCAGGGCTTGCGAAGCACGCTGCAGGGCTGCATGACAACGGTGCCAATCCGTGGCAGGCAACGCCACTACATGCCGGAAGTCACGGCACCTGCACGACAAAAGCGTAAACTTATCGTTATGCGCCCCCTCGCCCACGCCCGTCTCCTGCTCAGCTGTCTCGTGCTGCTGCTGGCGTTGCAGGCACAGGCGCGGCCGCAGGCACCGGCCGCCGCCAGCGGTGAGGCCGAGCCCCGGCAGCTGACCGTGGCCGCGCTGGAACTGCCCAGCCGCGATGATGCGCAGTGGAAGCAGCGCCGCGAACAGGTGGCGCACCTGCTCACCGAGCTGCAGCCGGACGTGATCTCCGTACAGCAGGTGCTGCAGCAGCAGGGCCGCAATCCGGCCTGCTGGCTGGCCAGCCGGCTGCGCTACAGCTGCGACTTCGTTACCGCCGATCCGCCCAGCCAGCCGTTGCGGCATGGCAACGCGATGCTGACCCGGCTGCCGGTCAGCGAGGATGGCGTAACCCTGCTGCACCCACCCGGCACCTTCAGCGCCGCCGGCATGATGCGGCTGAAGCTGGGCCAGGCGCTGGTCAACATCTATGTGGCACGGCTGCGCCCGGACCCGGACGAGGCCACTGCCCGCCAGCACCAGACCAGCGACCTGATGACCTGGATCGGCGCCACCGCCGAGGGCATGCCCAGCCTGATCGCCGGTGATTTCTCGGCAACTACCATCGAGCTCGTGCGCAGTACCCCGGGGTTCCAGCCGGCCCGGCGCAATCCGGGCGGCCGCCCCGAGCCGCCGGCGGCCAGCGGCGGTGGCGCCAGTGGTCATGGCCTGGACGTGCTGTTCCAGGTCAAGCACTTCGGCGGCATCCGCCAGCAGCCGATCCTGCTGCCGGCCGACGGTGACCTGCCGGGCCTGCGTCTGGGCGTAATGGCCACCCTGCGCCTGCAGGGCGATACGGCCACGGCCGAATAGGTAGTGCCGGCCGCTGGCCGGCATTCCAGGGCTGCCGGCCAGCGGCCGGCACTACCAATGCGGAAAACAAAAAGGCCGGGGTCTCCCCCGGCCTCTTCATTTCATCCAGCGACGCAGATCAGGCAATCGCTTCCTGGTAACGGCGCTCGACTTCGTTCCAGTCGATGACGTTGAAGAACGCGCCGATGTATTCCGGGCGGCGGTTCTGGTACTTCAGGTAGTACGCGTGTTCCCACACGTCCAGGCCGAGGATGGGGGTGTTGCCTTCCATCAGCGGGCTATCCTGGTTGCCGGTGCTCTCGACCACCACCTTCTTGTCCGGAGTCACGCTCAGCCAGGCCCAGCCGCTGCCGAAACGGGTCAGCGCTGCCTTGGTGAAGGCGTCCTTGAACTTGTCGAAGCCGCCCAGGTCCTTGTCGATGGCCTTGGCCACGTCGCCCACCGGGTTACCGCCCGCGTTCGGTGCCATCACGGTCCAGAACAGCGAGTGGTTGGCATGGCCGCCACCGTTGTTGCGCACCGGACCCTGCAGGTTCTCCGGCAGCGACTTGAGCTTCTTCACCAGTTCTTCGACCGGCAGGTCAGCGTACTCGGTGCCTTCCAGCGCCGCGTTGACGTTGTTGATGTAGGTCTGGTGATGCTTGGTGTGATGGATTTCCATCGTCGCCGCATCGATATGCGGTTCCAGCGCGTCGTAGGCGTAGGACAGCTTGGGCAGGGTATAGGCCATGATGCATCTCCTGATTGCGAGGGCACCCGACGGTGTCGGGCGTTGCGCGGTGAATGATGGGGACAGACCGCCAGATTACCAAGGGGGATGTAAAGGAAATTGCGTCCTGCCGGTGAGCACGACGGCAATTGTTACGCAGCGGTGACGCGGCGCCGTCCTCATGCACCGTGCAGCGCGCAGGCGCTACAGTGCGAGCACCACCCTCGCCCGCTTCCTTGCCCATGCGCAACCCCCGGCTGCTGATCACCGCCATCGCCCTGCTGCTGCTCGGCCTGGTCGTCAACTATTTCATGCAGCGCCCGCCGGCGCCGCAGTTCGCGCCGGACCTGCAGGGTGCGACTGCCGCGCGCGCACCGGCCACGGCCACGCCCGGCAAGGGCAACGGTCTGCCCGCCTTCCTGCCCGCCGAAGCCCTGCAGACGATCGCGCTGATCCAGCGCGGCGGGCCGTTCCCGCACCGCCAGGATGGCAGCACCTTCGGTAACCGCGAACAGCAGCTGCCGCAGCGTCCGCGCGGTTACTACCGCGAATACACCGTGGACACCCCCGGCGCGCGCACCCGTGGCACGCGCCGCATCGTCACCGGCGGCGATCCGCCGGAGGCGTGGTACTACACCGACGACCACTACGAATCGTTCCGCAGCTTCACCGTACCGGCCCAAGGAGCGCAGTGATGAGCCACGACGATTTCGGCCTCGGCCTGCATGACATCAACAATGCCGGCGTCTACGCCATCGACAGCGACGACATCGGCGCACTGGCCGCAGCGATGCGCGATGCCGGCGTGAAGGTGATCCGCATCGACCTGGAAGGCGTCGCCGACAAACGCACCCTGCTCGCCCGGCTGGCGGCGCAGCTGGATTTCCCGGCTGGCTTCGGCGGCAACTGGGATGCACTGTCGGACAACCTGCGTGATCTGCAATGGCTGCCGGCCGACGGTTACGCGCTGTTCCTGGCCGACGTGGATACGTTGCGCGCCTCCACACAGAAGGATTTCGACACGTTGCTGGACGTGATGGACGAAGCCAGCCGCGACTGGGTCGGCCGCGACGTGCCGTTCTGGGTGTTCCTGTCGCAGAGCGCGTAGGGCAATGCCCTGGTAGAGGCCGACCTTGGTCGGCGTTCCTGTGCCAACCAAGGTTGGCACCTACCCAAACGCGAGCCGGCCAGGGCGTGGCGCGCCCCCTAGCCTACCGGCTCCCGTTATCTTCCTGCAGCTCTTTCTTGAACGGAATGTCCGGCGGCGGCCGTGCCACCGCCGGCTGGTCCTGCATGTTCGGATTGGTGAGGCCGCAGCCGCCACCCGCCTGCAGGATCGAGATCACGCAGGAGATCTTCGTACCGGTGCCCGGCAACGGAATCTCCATCGACTTGATGCCCTTGCGCACCCATTCGGCCAGCAGTGATTCCTGCGGCACCCAGTACTTGTCGAACGAGGTCGGCGTGTAGTCGTACGGCGGTCGCTTCAACCAGGTGCCAGACTGCGCGATGCGCTCCTTGCTCCAGCCATCGTTGGCGCCACCGGGGGCACCACGTTCGGCGTGACCGCCACCTTCCTGCCCCGGCACGCGCACGCTGCCGTCGGCATTGAACAGGCCATTGCCCTTGCCGGCGGCACTGGCCTGGCTTGCGCCCCTGCTGGCGCCGTCGTGGTTGCGGCTCGACGCGCCCCAGTCGTCGCCCTTGGCAGGCGTAGCCCAGTTGCCCGGGTTGGGAGCCGGACGCGCGCCGGCCTGGGCCGGTGTCGTGCTGGAGGTGGATGGCCGTGGCGTGCTGCTGTTGGCCTGGGTTGCAGTGCTACTGGCCGCAGGCGCGGGCGTTGCCGCTGGCGCGCTGCCACTGGACGTTGAAGGCGCCGCCGCGGGTGCCGACGCAACTTCGCGCTCGCGCACCTGCAGGTCACGGCCTGCCGGCGCACGCACGGTCGGCTCGCGCCCGGCCACAGCAGCCATCCGTACCTGCGGATCGACCACGGCCTGCACTTCGCGCTCGCGCACCTGCACATCGCGCTGCGGCACACGGACCTGTACATCGGCCGTGCGCAGCGGCTGCGATATCGCCGGTGCATCGACCGTACTGATTTCACGCTCCTGCACCGGGATGTCACGCAGCTGCGGCGTCCGCACCGCGATCTCCGGCGCACGCAGTGCGGCCGGGGCCGGCGGCACCTGCACCGGCTGCACACTGCGCTCGCGCACCGTCGGTACCGTGTCGCGCGGCACGATGCTGATCTCCGTGCGCGGCACGCTGACAGGTGGCACCACGAAATCCGTACTGGCCTCGGCTACTTCGGTGGCCTGCACCGGAGACGGCGGCGGTGCCGCGACCGGCGCCGGCTCGGATTCGGCGGGCGGCGGCGGCACGCTGGCCACTGCAGCCGGAGCGGGTGCGGACGCAGCTGCCGACGCGGACGCCGGACGCGGCTCAGGCGCCGTTTCGGCCCCTGCGTTCTGGCCAGCTGCAACCTGGCCCGGCGGTGCAGCGGCCGCCGCTTCCGCACCTGGCTGATCGCCACCGCCCTCCTGGGTAGCGCGACCGACGAACTCCACCTGCACGCGCTCGCCCTCGGCGCCTTGTTCTTCCGGTGCCGAGGTGCGGATCACTGCCACCCATAGCAGCAGCATGAAGAACAGCAGATGCAGCAGCGCACTGGCCAAGGCCGAGACCCAACGCATCCAGCGCTGGTCGCGCGGCGCAGCATCCCAGTCCTGCCAGAACAGACGGCGCAACGCTTGCCAGGGTGACAGCCGGGGCAACTGCCCGGGTGGCCCTGGCAGCGGACGCGGCAGCAGCACCGCGATCAACTCGCTGGCGTGCAGCGGCCGCGGCAACGGACCGAGCGAGCGCAGCCACAGCGCCCAGCCATACGGCAGGCGCGTGGTTTTCTCGAGGACGGCCCTGGGCTGCTGGCGGGCCAGCAGCAGGTCGATGAACTGCTCGGCCCGGGTCAGAGGCACGCGTCAGCGATCAGGCGGCGTTGCCGCGAGGGATATACGGCGCGTGGCCACTGTCGTGGTCGGTCGCGTCGCGCACGGCGGTCACGCCCGGCACGCGGCCCATCAGGGTCTTTTCAATGCCCTGCTTGAGGGTCACGTCGGCCATGCCGCAGCCCTGGCAACCGCCACCGAAGCGCAGCAGCACCACGCCTTCGGCCGAAACTTCCTGCACGGCCACCTTGCCGCCATGCGAGGCCAGCTGCGGATTGATTTCGTTTTCCACCACCCAGTGCACGCGCTCGACCAGCGAGGCGGCATCGCCGGGCGCTTCGCCCTTGATGCGCGGCGCCTTGATGGTCAGCTGCTGGGTACCGGCACTGCCGGCGACGATGTCGATCTCGGCGCCATCGAGCCAACCGACGCTGCCGGCATCAACGTAGAGCGTGAAACCATCGCAGTCCACCGCCCACTCGTCGCCGAGCAGGTCGGTCGGTTCGGCGAACTCCAGCCGGGCGTCGGCGCGCGGGGTGCCGGGATCGACCGCGCTCAAGCGCACACCCATGCCGGGCACGCCCTCGCGTTCGATCAGCTTGCGGAAATGGGTCTGGGCAGTGTCGGAGATCTGGATCATCAGGCTATTCTAGCCAAGTAAGCGTCAGCCGCTCATTCGATTTATACACCGTCCGGCGCATTGTTCAGTCAACACGAGGTGGAGATTCCCATGGCCGACCTGATTCCACTGGCCCAGGCCCGTTGCGTGCCGCGCAAAGGCAGCGACCACAAGCTCGGCGAAGCCCGCCTGGCCGAACTGCTGCCGCAGATTCCCGGCTGGGAGCTGAGCGAGGGCGGACAGGCCCTGTTGCGCACCTTCCGCTTCAAGGATTACTACGCCACCATGGCCTTCGTGAACGCGCTGGCCTGGATTGCCCACCGCGAGGACCACCATCCGGACCTGGGCGTGCACTACGACCGCGCTGTGGTGCGCTTTTCCACCCACGACGTGGGCGGCCTGAGCGAGAACGACTTCATCTGCGCTGCGAAGACTTCGGCCCTGACGGAGCAACTGCCATGAACGTACGCTTGCTGAGCCTGTCCCTGATTGCTGCGACCGGCCTGGCCGGTTGTGGCCCGTCGGAACCGCCGGCACCACCGCCGCCGCCGCCGACCGAAGTGGCCGCGGTGAAGACGCCGCCACCGCAGTACCCGCTTGAACTGGCCTGCATGGGCGTAGGCGGCACCAGCACCTTCAAGGTGACCATCGGCACCGACGGCAAGCCAAGCGAGGTCGCCCTGCTGACCGGCGCCGGCAACCCGCAGCTGGACGAACTGGCCAAAACGGCCGTTCAGGGCTGGCAGTTCAAGGCCGCCACCCGCAATGGCGCTGCCGTGCCGGCCACCATCCAGGTGCCGGTCAGCTTCAACCCGCCGCAGCCGAAGCCCGATCAGTGCTTCGCCATCGAAGAACGCCTGCGCCGCGGCGGCTGATCGCGCGCGCCCCGACGAGGCCAGCCGACGCCCGCCTCGCCCTCCCCGCCCCGGGCTCATCCGGGGCGGCTGTCTGTTGACCAGGACCGCGTCGGTACATGCTGCAGATTCCCCCCGAAAATGTCTGGATCGCACTGTCGGTCACCCTCGCGGCCGGTCTGGCCACTGCCATCGGCAGCCTGCTGGTGCTGTTCTCGCGCCGCCCCAATCCGCGCCTGCTGGCGTTCGGCCTGGCCTTCGCCGGCGGCGCGATGGTCTACGTGTCGCTATCGGAAATCCTCAACAAATCCATCGCATCGTTCGCCCTGGCCTATGGCGAGCGCACCGGCTTCACCTACGGCACGCTGGCCTTCCTGGCCGGCGTGATCGTGATCGTGCTGATCGATCACTTCATTCCCAATCCGCATGACAGCCTGGACAAACAGGACCCTGCGTTCCGCGAGAACAGCCGCGAGTACCTGAAGCGGGTCGCGCTGCTGACCTCGGTGGCGATCACCGCGCACAATTTCCCGGAAGGCCTGGCGACCTTCTTCGCTACGCTGGAAAGCCCGTCGGTGGGCATGCCGCTGGCCTTCGCCATCGCCATCCACAACATTCCCGAGGGCATCGCGATCGCGGTGCCGGTGTACTTCGCCACCCAGAACAAGTTCTATGCGTTCAGTGCCAGCCTGCTGTCCGGCCTGGCTGAGCCGGTGGGCGCGGTGCTGGGCTACTGGTTGTTGTCAGGATCGCTGTCGCACGCCACGTTTGGCTGGGTGTTCGGACTGATCGCCGGCGTGATGGTGTTCCTGGCGCTGGACGAGCTGCTGCCGGCAGCCAAGCGCTATGCCAAGGGCCACGAGACGGTATATGGCCTGGTGGCCGGCATGGGCACCCTGGCGATCAGTCTGGTGCTGTTCAAGTGGTGAGGGGTTCCCGGCCAACGGGCTGAGCCCCCTCGCGGCTGGCACGTTCCGCAGTATCGAGAGGTCACGGGCGGGGCCGGCTTGCAGGGGACGCCGTGAACCCGTCCATGGGGGCTTGTCCGCGGCATCCATGCCGCAGACACCCCTGCAAGCCGGCCCCGCCCGTGCCCCGTCATTCTTCCGTGCACGCCAGCCGCGCGATGAAAAGATTGAAGAGCGAAGCGCGCGCTGCGCGCGTGAGTCGAGTACGACTCGAGTCTACAAAGGCTGCGTGCGGGTATGGGCCTACGCTGCGAATGTCCGGGTCCGCCTTGTAGCGAGCCGAGCACCGCAGGTCCGGCGAGGGCGAAGAGGCGCGGGTGTCTGAGCGCTGCGAATGGCGCCGACCAAGCGCCCGGCGCCGCCGAACTGCCGTCAGCGCAGGCGGTCCAGCGCCTCGACCAGCTCATCGGCCAGCGGCGCGTTCAGCACATACGGGCTCTTGCCGTCGTCCAGCGCGAACTCCAGCGAGGCCGCGTGCAGGAACAGACGCTTCAGCCCGATCTGCTCACGAAGCCGCTTGTTGACCGCCGGATCGCCGTACTTGTCGTCGCCGGCCACCGGATGCCCCAGGTGCTGGGCATGCACGCGGATCTGGTGGGTACGGCCGGTCTCGATGCGCACCTCGCAATAGGAATGGCCGCCGCGGCGCTCCAGCACCCGGAAGTGGCTGATCGATTCCTTGCCGATCGCGTTGACCTGCACATGGCGCTCGCCGCCCTGGCGCAGGCCGACATGCAGCGGCGCATCGACCGTCATCACCCCGTCGGGCATGCGCCCGGCCAGCAGGGTCAGGTAGCGCTTGCGGATGCCGGCACCGTGGTCTTCACGCAGCAGCGCCTGCAGTTCGCTCAGCGCCGAGCGCTTCTTGGCCACGATCAGCAGGCCCGAGGTGTCGCGATCCAGCCGGTGGACCAGCTCCAGGGTCTGCCCGGGACGCAACGCGCGCAGGGTCTCGATCGCGCCGAAGCTGATGCCACTGCCACCGTGGCTGGCCACGCCGGTGGGCTTGTTCAGGGCCAGCAGGCGCGCGTCCTCGAACACGATGGCCTGCTCCAGCCGGCGCATGAATGCCTCCGGGGGACCCACCTTGTCTCCCTCTTCGGTGAGACGAACCGGCGGCACGCGCACTTCATCGCCCGCCTCCAGCTTGCGCTCGGCCTTGGCGCGGCCACCGTTGACCCGCACCTGGCCACTGCGCACCAGCTTGTAGACCAGGCTGCGCGGGGCCCCCTTCAGCTGGCCGAGCAGGAAGTTGTCCAAGCGCTGGCCGGCGCGGTCGGCGGGAACGGTGATCATGCGCACGGAAGGCTTGTCGCCAGCGGGCTTGGTGGGGTCTTGGGCGGTCATCAGGCTGTTTATTCTGTTACACTCGGGGGGCGAGATAAGGGATTGATTTCGTTGGAAGTTACTCAGGGCCAGAAGCCCAGCTTCCGACGAATCCGGCACAGTGCGCGACCACCGCCCGCGGGGCGGCCATGTTAGCGGCTCACCGGCCTTCCCGGCCATCGCCGGATGCCTGACACGCAACCGTGCTGAACATGTCCCGCGTGGCGCTCCAGCCTGGCTGACAGCTGCCTGCGGCCCTGCAACACCCAAAAACCATAAGAGTGAAGCGCTCCCGCGGCCTGCCGTGGTGTCGTAGCGCTGGAAACCCAAGCCGCCCTCCCCGCGCTTGCGCGAATGGGCGGCGAGCCGTGTCCAGAGGCGAAACCCCATGGCGTTCCGCGCGGTAGCCGCTTGCGAGGAACGCAACAATGAAGCGAATGCTGATCAACGCCACGCAGGCTGAAGAGCTGCGTGTTGCCATCGTGGATGGCCAGTCGTTGTATGACATCGACATCGAACAGCCGTCGAAGGAACAGAAGAAGTCCAACATCTACAAGGGCCGGATCTTCCGCATCGAGCCCTCGCTGGAAGCGGCCTTCGTCGAGTACGGCGGTGGCCGCCATGGCTTCCTGCCGCTGAAGGAAATCTCCCGCGACTACTTCCAGGCCGGTGTCGACCACAACAAGGCCGGCATCCGCGAGCTGCTGAAGGAAGGCCAGGAGATCGTCGTCCAGGTCGACAAGGAAGAGCGTGGCAACAAGGGCGCCGCCCTGACCACGTTCATTTCGCTGGCCGGCCGCTACATGGTGCTGATGCCGAACTCGCCCAGCGCCGGCGGCGTGTCGCGCCGCATCGAGGGCGAAGACCGGGCCGCGCTGAAGGACGCCCTGGACAAGCTGAACATCCCCGACGACATGGGCGTGATCATCCGTACCGCCGGCGTCGGCCGCGATGCGGAAGAGCTGCAGTGGGACCTGGACTACCTGCTCAATGTCTGGCGCGCCATTGCCGAAGCGGCACTGAGCAAGCCCGCCCCGTTCCTGATCTACCAGGAATCGCGCCTGATCGTGCGCGCCCTGCGTGACTACCTGCGCGCCGACATCGGCGAGATCCTGGTGGACACCGAGGAGATGTACGAGCACGCCCGCGAATTCATGCAGCAGGTGATGCCGCAGACCCTGCGCAAGCTCAAGCACTACAAGGACGACATTCCGCTGTTCAACCGCTTCCAGATCGAATCGCAGATCGAAGGCGCCTACGAGCGCAACGTGCGCCTGCCGTCGGGCGGCTCGATCGTGGTCGACCAGACTGAAGCGCTGACCGCCGTCGACGTGAACTCCTCGCGCGCCACCAAGGGCAGCGACATCGAGGACACCGCGTTCCAGACCAACCTGGAAGCGGCCGAGGAAGTGGCCCGCCAGCTGCGCCTCCGTGACCTGGGCGGCCTGGTGGTGATCGACTTCATCGACATGGCGTCCAACAAGCACCAGCGCGAAGTCGAGAACCGCCTTGCCAACGCGCTGAAGTACGACCGCGCGCGCGTGCAGGTCGGCCGCATCTCGCGCTTCGGCCTGCTGGAAATGAGCCGCCAGCGCCTGCGCCCGAGCCTGGGCGAGTCCAGCCAGATCGTCTGCCCGCGTTGTGACGGCCACGGCCGCATGCGCAGCGTCGAGTCGCTGTCGCTGTCGATCATCCGCGTGGCTGAAGAGCATGCGATGAAGGAGAACACCGGGCAGGTGCTGGTGCAGGCCCCGGTGGAGATCGCCAATTACCTGCTGAACGAGAAGCGCAGCGCCCTGCGCGAGATCGAACAGCGCCACGAAGCGCCGATCGTGATCGTCGCCGACGAGCAGCTGCACACCCCGCACTACACCGTGACCCGCCTGCGCGAGAACGAGCTGGGTGAAGAAAGCAGCAAGCCCAGCTACCAGCGCGGCACCCCGCGCAAGCTGCCGGTGCACGCGCTGACCAAGGGCCAGCTGAACATCCCGCCGCCGGCGGTGACCCAGGTCAAGCACACTTCCCCGGCCCCGGTGCGCGAGGAAGTGGAGCCGGCCGCGGCCGCTCCGGCCCCGGTCGCTGCAGCGCCGGTTGCGCCGGCCCCGGCGGGCGGCGTGATCGGTTGGCTCAAGCGCGTGTTCGGTGGCGAACCGGCGCCCGCGCCGGCACCGGCCGCCCCGGCTGCACGCCAGCAGCAGGACGGCGGTCGCAAGGACCGCAACAAGGATCGCAACAAGGACCGCAAGGACCGTCGCGACGACAATCGTGGCAATGGCAACGCGCAGCAGCAGAAGGACGGCGGCAACCGCAAGGACCGCGGCGAGCAGCGCAAGGACGGCCGCAACGGCAACAATGGCAATGCGCAGCAGCAGCCGCAGCAGGGCAAGCAGAAGGAGCCGCAGCACAAGGATGGCCAGCAGCCGCCGCAGCAGCAGAACAAGCCGCGCAACGAGCAGCAGGGCCAGAACCAGAACCAGCAACCGAAGCTGAAGCAGCCCAAGCAGCCGCGCCCGCAGCAGCAGGACGGTGACAAGCCGGCCGAGAAGCCGCAGCGCAATGCCGCCGAAGCACCTGCCGAAGCCGTGACCGCAGCTGCAGCCGTAGCCGCTACGGCCGTCGCCGCCAATAGGGTGAACGCGCAGGAAGCCACCGCGCCTGTCGCCCCGGTCGCCCCGGTGGAAGCGGCCGCACCGGTCGACACCGCTGCCAATGCGGCCAGTGCGACCGACGTGGTTGCAGTTGCCGGTGAAGAGGCTGCAACCGACGCCAATGGCGAGCAGGCTGGCGAAGGCGCAACCCGCCGTCGCCGTGGCCGTCGTGGTGGCCGTCGTCGCCGCCGCGGTGGCGCCGAAAACGCCGCCGGCAGCGACGCCCTGGGTGATGACCAGGACGAGGGTGATGACGGTGATGACGCCGACGGCGCCGAGCCGAACATCGACAGCACTGCCGGCACTGCGCCGGTCGCGGCTGTGCAGCCCACGCGTTCGCAGCCGGAGTTCGACTTCGATGACGAAGCCGAGCCGGTCGCTGTCGAAGCCGAGAAGCCAGCCCGTGCTGCCGCCGCTGTTGTCGCCGCGCCGGTTGCCGTGGTGAGCAGCGCTGTGGTCGAAGCCGCCACCCCGGTCGTGGCTGAAGTGCAGGCACCGGTCGAAGCTGCGAAGACCGAAGCGGTGTCCTCGCCGGTGCAGACCAGCATGCTCGATGCCATCGACGCCGCGACCCCGGTCCAGCCGGTCGCCGCTGCCGCACCGGTCGCCAACGCCACTCCGGTGGTGGACGCTGCTGCGCCGGCCATCGAAGCAAAGCCGGTTGTGGCTGAAACGGCCGCGGTGGTTGAAGCCGCTCCGGTGATCGAAGCGAAGCCGGTCGCAGTCGAGGCCGCGCCGGTCGTGGAATCGAAGCCGCAGGTGGTTGAAGCAACCCCGGTGGTTGAAACCAAGCCGGTGGCCAGTGAGAGTGCCCCGGTGGTGGAGGCCGCCCCGGCCGTTGAAGCCACGCCGGTCGTCGAGACTGCGCCGATCGTGGAACAGCCGGTCGCTCCGGTGGCGGTCGAAGCCGCACCGATCGAAGCCGCCGCCCCGAGCGCTGATTCGGTGGTGACGCCGTCGATCGATCCGGTCGCCGATGGCCATGCCGACGCTGCAGCCCAGGCTGCAGAAGCCAAGGCTGATGAAGAAGACGAAGAGGCCGCCAAGCGCACGCCGCCGGCGAACTGATCGCTCCTTGATAGCGTGAAAACGAACCGGCGGGGATCAATGATCCCCGCCGTTTTTGTTTGTGCTTCGGGCCGAACCGTGCCAACCAAGGTTGGCACCCACCTGATGCACGTACAGCGCACTGGTAGAGGCCGACCTTGGTCGGCGCCGTGGGTCGGTCGCCAGCGGACACCTCCGTGCCAACCAAGGTTGGCACCCACCAGGGCACAACCCGCGCACGGTCACCGCTTTGGTAGAGGCCAACCTTGGTTGGCGCCGTTGATTGAGTGCACGCGGACACGCCCGTGCCAACCAAGGTTGGCACCTACCTAAGCGTGTCCCGTCAGGGTTTCGGCGCGAACTGCAGGCGGGTCCACACGCCGTAGTGGTCCGAGGCCCAGCGACCGCTGTCGTCGGGCTGGTCGAACAGGATCTTCGCCTCGCGCGCGACCATCTCGTCCTGCTGGAAGAAGATGTGGTCGATCCGCGACGGCGCCTGGTAATAGTGGCGGTTGAGCGTACTGACCCCGGACAGATCGGTGTTGACGTGCACGCTGCCGTAACTGTCGCCGTAGTGGCTGCGCAGCTCGCTCAGATCGCCGGCATCCACCAGTGCATTGAAGTCACCTGCGATCACCACCGGCGCGCCCGCCGACGTCGCGCTGATGAAGCGCAGCAGGTCCTCGACCTGACTGCGACGGATGCGTTGTCCGCTCTCATCACTGCGCTCGTTCAGATGCGTGGCGTAGACGTTTACCGGCGTGCCATCGACGTCGATGCGCAGGTGGGCCACGGTGCGGTAGTCGTCCAAGGGCTGCAGCAGATGATCCCCCTGGGCAAGGATCGGCCGCCGGGTCAGAAGCGCATTGCCGTAGCGCTTGGGCGCGCCGACCGCATCGGTGGACACGAACACGTACTTGTAACCAAGTTGGCTGGCCAGCCATTGCGCCTGGTTTCGCACGTTGCGGCGTTGGATCACCTCCTGCAGGGCAACCGCATCCGGCTGCAGGCGCTTGAGTTCGGCCAGGATGGTGCGGCGCCGGCGTGGCCAGTCCTCGCGGTCATGATGCAGATTGAAGGTGACCATGCTCATGCCTGGCGCGGTGGCGACATCAGCCGCTGCCCCGGCGGCTGGATCGGCCGCCATCGCGGCGCCCGGCAGTGCCAATGCAATGGCCAGCCCCAGGGCGCGCACGATCGTGCGCACTCTTGCCCCCTGCTGCTTCATCGTTACTGCCCCTTGCGCTCGGCGCGGCGCACCGCGCTCGGTACATCGATCTCGACCCGCGCCGGCAGCTGGTGCACGTGCAGTTCCTTGTTGACCCATTCGGCCGCTTCGCCGTTGATGGTCGCCTCACCCGGATCACCGGCGTACGGCCATGGCAACACCACGCCACCGACCGGTGGCACCAGGCCCGGCTGCACCTCCAGCACCAGCTGCTTGTCGCTGCGCTGCAGGCGGTAGTTGAGCTGGC
Organism: Stenotrophomonas sp. YJH_SMC_25; assembly: GCF_059369595.1. Classification (NCBI taxonomy): domain Bacteria; kingdom Pseudomonadati; phylum Pseudomonadota; class Gammaproteobacteria; order Lysobacterales; family Lysobacteraceae; genus Stenotrophomonas; species Stenotrophomonas sp. YJH_SMC_25. Next base: position 225,514 of record NZ_JCAFSV010000001.1, read on the forward strand.
CCTGCGGCGTGCGCAGGCCCTGCACGGCGATGCCCTCGCCCTGCAGCCAGGCGCTCGGAATGCCGGCGGCCAGCACCAGCGCATCGTCCATGTCACGACTGTACGCGAACATGTCCAAGGCCGAGCGCACGAAGTCCGAGGCTACCCAGGCGTGCGGCAGGTCACCGACGAAGAACGGCTTGCGCGGCGTGCGCGAGACCACCTCGGCCCACTGGTTCCAGGCCTGCGGCGCACGGTCCTTGAAAAAGAACTCGGTGGCCTGCCAGGCGCGGTCACGCCAGCCCAGGCGTACGAACGCCGCCACGTTGCGCCACTCGTACGGGGTGTAGTCCTTCCACTCACGCTTGCCGTCGCGGCGGGCCACGAACTCCTTCCAATAGCGCTCGAAGGTCGCCTCCAGTGCCTGCTGCGGCAGTCGGCCCTGCTCGCCGCCCGGCGCCAGCGCGATGGTGGTCGAGGTCGCATCGAAATCGCCCAGCTCGGCCGAGCCCGGCAGGTAGTCGATGTCGTGCTGCTGCATCGCCGACAGCAGCGAGGCCTGCAGGTCATCACGGAACTGGTCACGCGATCCGGCGATCTGCATCGCCTCGACCTTGCCCAGCTGGGCCGCCAGCGATGCCGCGTCCTTGTAGCCGCGCAACGCCCAGAAATTATCCCAGTACGAATGCATCGGCTTGGCCGAATAGCCTTCGTGGCTGATCGAGGCCGGCATCATCCCGTAGAAGGCAGGATTGCGTGCGCGGTTTTCCTCGGTGCGCTCGCTGGCGCGCAGCTGCTCCATGTAGTTGTAGGCGCCCTGCACGTGCGGCCACATCAGCTCGGTGAACGTGCTGTCGCCGGTGTAGCGTCCATACTCGGCAATGCTGTAGATCAGTTCGCCATGGCTGTCGTTCTCCGGTACAGGGTCGCTGCCGCGCGCGTCGACGCAGCACGGCACCTTGCCGTTCTCGAACTGGTACGGCGCATACCAGTTGATGTAGTCACGCACGGCATCGCTGCGCCCCATGCGCAGCAGGCCCTCGGAAATCATCGCGCCATCGCGGATCCAGCTGCGCGCGTACGAGCGCGTGCCCGGCTGCAGGCGTGGGCCAACCCGCGAGATCAGCATGTGCGCGACGGCCGTGCGCAGGGTATCGACCAGTGCCTGGCCCGCAGCCGGCACCTGCAGCGAGACCACGCCCAGCTTCTGCCGCCATTGATCGGCCACCTGCGCCTGCGCCTTGGCCACGTCCAGCGCCTGCGGCGCCCAGCCACCGGTCTGCGGCAGCACCACCGCCACTTCGCGGCTCTGCCCGGGCTCGAGCTTGATCGTGTACATCAGCGCACCCGACGCCATGCCGGTGCTGTCCTTCACTGCGGTCGTGGCCGGGTACTTGCCGCTTTCCAGATGCATCGCATCGAGCTTGCCATCGAACGTACTGGCAAAGCGCGCATCCGGCACCTGCAGCGGATAGATGCGCGGCTCACCGTTGACCCGAACCAGCTGTTCGCCCACATCCAGTGCATCGATGCGGCTGAAGCCACCGACGGTGTTGAGGAACTGGGTGGGCGGGTTGACCTGCCACGGACGGATTGCCAGCGCCAGGGTGTACTCGTGCGCGACCTTGTCCGGATTGCTCAGCCGGTAGCGGCCGATCAGCTGCGCGCGCTCGGGCGTGCCCTGCACGAAACTGGTCACCGAAAGCCCGGCCTTCTCATGCACCCAGTCGACGGTGGCGATCGGCAGGTAGTGATCCTGCAGCGACTGGGTGATGGCGACCTTCGACCAGTCCAGCAGCTTGCCGTCCAGGCGGATGAACGGCTCGATGCTGAAGCTGCCCTTGGCCGGCTCCAGCGCGCCATCTTCGCTGATCAGCGCCTGCTCCTGGCCACCATCAAGGCCGAGCAGGGTCCAGTACGGCTGTTCGCCCACATAGGCACGCGGCAACGAGCCACGCGGCAGATCGGCGGCCACCGAGGACAGGAAGGCATTGGGCGTGGCGGCGAACGCCAGCGGCTTGAGTGCGATGTCACGGATGCCATAGCGCCAGTTCGGGCCATCGCGCAGATCGAAACGCACGTAGCGCGCGTCGGTATCCGGCAGCGCCAGCCAATCGCGCCCCCCCGCACCGCCGGTCACCTCGCGCACAGTGCGCCAGTCCCGGCCATCCTCGGACGTCCGCACGGTGTAGCGATTGGCTTCCAGGTTCGGCAGCCAATCGATCACTACACCGCCGATCTCGCGACTCTTGTGCAGGTCCAGGCTGATGGTCTGCTGCTTGACGCCACCGCTGATCCAGAACGTGTCGCTCTTGCCGTCGATCATGCGGTCCTGCAGCGCGGTGGCCGTATCGGCAATCACCGATGGCACCAACGCCGAATCATCCTGCGGCGGCAGGCCCTGCAGGGTCAGCTTGTCGAAGCACACCGTGCCGCGGCCACCGACCTTGCTGTAGATCGTGAACTCGACGGCGGCGCTTCGTGCCATCTCCTTCTCGGGCGAGGGACCCCACGCCTTGTCGATCTGGCGGCGGCGGTACTCGACCGGCGTCCACGCCTTGGGGAAGCTGTAGCCGGGCCGGTTGACCCACCAGACGTTGTCGCCGCTGGCATCGATCAACTTGAACTGCAGGTCGTTGCCCGGCGATTCGCCACGCAGCTGGAATCCGAAGCGGTAATTGACCGGGTATTCGATGTTCAGCGCGCGGCGGATGCCGACGTAGCCGGAGACATCGTGGAAGTCATAGTCCAGGCACAGCGCGCGGCCACCACCGGCACCACTGACCGGGCGCAGCGAACCGCTGACCTGGTCGGACAGCACCAGCGTCCAGGCTGCGATGTCGTCGAAGTCGTCCAGCACCTTCGGTGCCGGCAGCGCCGGAGGTGCGGCGATCGCCAGGGAAGTCCACAACAGGCCCAGTCCAACGGCGATCGCTCGCTTCATCCCTTGACGCTCCCCAGCAACAGACCTTGGATGTAGTACCGCTGCAGCACCAGGAACAGCGCCAGCACCGGGACCACGGTGACCACCGCGCCAGCCATCATCATTTCCACGTCCATGATGTGCTCGCGCGAGAGGGTGGCCAGTGCCACCGGCAAAGTGTAGTGCTCCTGGTCGGTCAGCACGATCAATGGCCACATGAAATCGTTCCATGCGCCCATGAAGGTGAAGATCGCCAGGGTCACCAGCACCGGCTTGAGCATCGGCAGCACAATCTGGAAGAAGATGCGCAGCTCCCCTGCCCCGTCGATGCGCGCCGCTTCCAGCAGTTCGTCCGGGATGGAACGCGCGTACTGGCGTACCAGGAAGATGCCGAACACACTGGCCAGCGCTGGCACGATCACGCCACCGAAGCTGTTGACCAGGCCCAGCTGCTTCATCAGCAGGAACAGCGGCAGCATCGCCACCTGCGCCGGAATCACCAGCGCCGCCATCAGTACCTGGAACAGGCGCTCGCGGCCGACGAAGTTGAGCTTGGCGAAGGCGTAGCCGGCCATGGTGTTGAGCAGCAGCGAACCGACCGTGATGCCGAGCGACACCAGCAGGCTGTTGGCGAAGTTGCCGCCCATGCCAGTGCGTGCGAACAGCTCATGGTAGTTGTGCGTGGTGATGCTGGAAGGCAGCAGCGGCGGCGGGAAATGGCTGGCCTCGCCCTGCGGCATGAACGAGACCGAGAGCATCCACAACAGCGGTGCCAGGCTGACCAGGGCCAGCACCAGCAACGCACCATTGATCAACCACGGGTACCAGCGCGACTGGCCGATTTCACGACTCATACCAACTGCCTCTTGCGGCCGAAACGCAGCATCACGGTGGTCACCGCCAGGATGATCAGGAACAGCAGGAACGCCACGGCGGAGGCGCGTCCCAGGTTCCACCACTTGAAGCCTTCCTCGAACATGAAATACAGCACGCTGACGGTGCTCTGCAGTGGGTCGCCGCGGGTCATCACGTAGGGTTCGGCGAACAGCTGGAAGTAGCCGGACACGGTGATCACGCCGACCACCAGCAGCACCGGGCCGAGCATCGGCAGGGTGATGTGCAGGAACTGCTTCCAGCGCGAGGCACCGTCGATGCGCGCGGCCTCGTACAGGTCATGCGGGATCGCCTGCAGGCCGGCCAGGAAGATCACCATGTTGTAGCCGAAGTTCTTCCACACCGCGAACAGCATGATGGTCGGCATCGCCCAGTTGGGATCGCCCAGCCAGTCGATCGGGCTGATGCCCAGATGGCCCAGGCCGTAGTTCACCAGGCCGTAGCTGGTATGGAACAGGTAGCGCCAGATCACCGCCACCGCCACCAGCGTGGTCACCACCGGCGCGAACAACGCAGTGCGGAACAGCGCCTTGAAGCGCGCGGCCGGCGCATTCAGCAGCATTGCCGCGCCCAGCGATACGCCGATCGACAAGGGCACGCCGATCAACACGAAGTAAGTGGTATTCCACAGCGACTTCCAGAACATCGGTGTCTGCAGCAGATCGATGTAGTTGCCGAGGCCGACAAAGCGCAGGTTGCTGCTGTCAGCCAGGGCATACAGGTCGAAGTCGGTCACGCTCAGCGCCAGCGCCGAAGCCACCGGCAGGCCGAAGAACACGCCCAGCACGATCAGCGAGGGACCGGCGAAAATCCAGCCGGCGAGTGAAGTACGTTTCATTGCGCGCTCCCGGCGGCCACGGCACTGCTCGATTGCGGCGACGGAACGCGCTGCTGCAGGCGTTGTTGTTCATGCATCCAGCGGCGCTTTGCCAGCACCTTGTCCACGCGCTGGTCGAGTTCTTCGACGGCCTTGTCCTGCGGCAGGCCACCGCGCACCACCTTCTCGGTGACGATGCGCATTTCCTGCACGATGCGCTCCCATTCGAGCACCTTCGGCGTCGGCTTGACCCGCTCCAGCTGGTCACGGAACGCTGCGGCCAGCGGATCGTTGGCCAGCGACGGCGCACTCCACGTGCTGCGGCGTGGCGGCAGGTCGCCGATGATCGAATGGAAACGTGCCTGGATCTGCGGGCGCGACAGGAACTCGATCAGCTTCCACGACGCCTCCTTCTGCTGCGACTTGCGGAAGATCACCAGGCTGGTGCCACCGGCGATGCCCGCGCCCGGACCTTCCGGCCCCGGCAGCGCTGCGGTGCCCCACTGCCCTTCCAGTTCCTTCGGCTGCAGCTTCTTGAACTCGCGGATGTTCCATGGGCCGGAAATGTAGAAGACGTTGAAGCCGCGGAAGAACTCATCCCAGACGTTTGAGATCTGCGTCTCGGACATCTTCGGCGCCCAGCCCTGCTCGAACATGTTGGCGTAGAACGCCAGCGTGCGGCGGAAGCCGGGGCTGCTGAAGTTGCCGCGGGTGTCATCATCGCGCAGCAGCGGATCGGGCTGCTGCAGTGCCAGCGACAGCTGCTGCTCGAACTCGTTGATCGGCATCAGCACCGCATAGCGGTTCGGGCCCTGCATGCGCTTGATCGCTGCCATCTGCTCATCCCACTCCTGCCACGTGCGCGGCGGGTGGTCGTAGCCGGCCTTGGCCAGCAGGTCCTTGCGGTAGTAGATCAGGCGCGTATCGACATACCACGGCACGCCGACCAGCTTGCCGTGGATCACGTTGGTGTCCCAGATGCCCTGGAAATAATCCTTCTCATCGACCACGGCAGAGCGATCGACGAACGGTTGCAACGGGGTCAGCGCATCGAGCTCGGCGAACTCCGGCACCCAGGTGTTGCCGAGCTGGCACACGTCCGGCAGGCCGTCGGCGGCGAACGCGGTCAGCAGCTTTTCGTGCGCAGCGGTCCACGGGATGTTCTGCACGTCCACCTTGATGCCCGGGTTCTCGGCTTCGAACTCATGGATCAGTTCGCTGACCACCTCGGCTTCCCGGCCCATTGCCCAGAAGCGCACAGTGGTGGTGCCCGGTTCGGTGCGGGCGCAGCCGGCCACGGCCAGTGCGGCCAGGGCTGGCAGTGTCCAGCGGCGCAGACGGTCGATCCAGTTCGGCATCGGGTTACTTGCCCTGGCCTGTGTTGCGGTTGGCATTGTTCTTCTGTTCCTGCGCGGCAGCCGCGCGTGATTCGGCGATACCCACCGCGCGTGCCGCCGCGGCCTTTTCGTCTTTCTGCAGTTCCAGCGGCTGGAACGAACCTTCCGGCGCCAGCCAGCCACCACTGAACCCCGCCCGCTCCAGGCCCTTGCGGATGTACGGGTTCTTCTTCATCACTTCCCAGACGAAATCATTGCGATAGTTGGCGATCATGGTCAGGATCGGCCCCTGGTCGATGGCGATGTAGTCGCTGGCGACCCAGCCACGATCCGGCACCACCCGGCCGGTCTTGATCGGGATGTCGTAGTTGAAGCTGGGATTGAACGAATCCAGGAAGCCGTAGCTGGAATAGATGTAATCGCCGTAGCGCTTGTGCATCTCCAGCGTGGCCGGGATCACCTGTTCCGGCGCGAACACCACCGACGCGATCGCGGCGGTCGGAGCGATGGTGCCGTCATCGAAGTTCTCGCGCAGGCCGGCGCCGCGCGAAGAGTAATGGCGGAACTGGCGCTGCTCGCCACGGTATTCCTGCGTAGTGTTCTGCGGGCCATCGCTGGCGGTCAGGCCCCAGACGTTCTCGCCGTAATCCTTCCACTGCATCGGGTTGGCGATGGCGTACTCACGCTGGGCCAGTGCAGCCGAGCGGCTGTTGAGGAAGTAGGTACTGCCGCGCTCGCGCATGTAGGCGTCCTGGATGTCGCGGAAGTCGATCCAGACGTGGCTGTACTGGTGGCCGAACAGCGGGCCGAAGGACAGGTATTCCTGGCCCTGGTAGACCCCCCAGTCGTTGTCATAGGTGCGCGTCCACACCGTCCACGCATCCGGGCTGACCGGGTGCGTCGGCGAACCCAGGGCAAGGATGTAGACCATCATGGCCTCGTTGTAGCCCATCCAGTCGTGGTCGATGAAACCGCTCTCGGGGAACCAGCCCATCGAGATCAGCGGCGCACGCTGCTGCAGCCAGGGCCAGTCGACCTTCTTGTACAACGTGTCGGCGATCTGGCGGATTTCCTTCTCACGCGGATCGTCACCGTCGTAGTACGACTGCGCGAACAGCACCCCCATCATCAGCAGCGCGGTATCCACCGAGGACAGTTCGACCCAGCTGTCGTAGCGACGGCCTTCCTGCATGTCCAGGAAGTGGTAATAGAAGCCCTTGTAACCCGCCTTGCCGGTACGCTGCGGGCCCATCGGCACATCGCGGAAGAATTTCAGGGTAGTCAGGGTGCGGTCGATCGCCTGGTTGCGGCTGACCCAGCCGTTCTCGATGCCGATCGGATACGCGGTCAGTGCGAAGCCGACCGAGGCGATGCTGGCGAACGGCCGCGACGGATAGCGGTCCGGGGTCAGGCCATTGATCTCGTTGGTGGTATCCCAGAAGAACTGGAAGGTGCGGCGCTCGATGTCATCGAACAGCGGCGGCAGCTCAGGTTTCATCGGCCGCGGCGGTGCATCGGCCTCGATCAGGATCACCGGCGGCCGCGGCTTGGCAGGCTCCTGCTGGGCCGGCTGGCAGGCGGCCACGGCCAGGCTCAACGCTGCGGCGGACAACAGATGACGTGCCTGCATGGCGCGATTTCTCCGGTGGTCTGATCGATGGGAAAGCATACCGTCCAATGATCTGAAATCGTTTACAAGGTGCGTTCTTAAAAAACCACGAAAAACGTGGTTTGACACCGCGATCATTGCCCATGCCGATGCCCCTTGACCGGCAGCGGCATGGGCAATGGACCGGCACAGGGCCGGCCATTGCCATGTATCCATTCAGCCGATGCCGCCGGCGGAGCGGCGGCATCGGGGTCATGCATCCATCCGGGCTTAGAAGCGGAAGCCCACTTCGGCCTTGATCTGGCGCGGCGTACCGACGATGTCGCCGGTCTCGTTGTAGCTCGCGGTCAACTTGCCATTCTTGTAGTAGTTGTAGTTCGAGAAATTGTCGAAGTTGAACACGTTGATGATGTCGATACGCGCATACAGCTCGGTATCGCCCGGCATCTTGAACGTCTTCGTCGCCTGCAGGTCGACCGAGCGATAACCGAAGATCTTGCCACCCAGCAGGAACTTGCCGTTGCCACCCGGAACCGCCGCCATCGGGGTCGGCAGGTCGAAACCATTGGCCTGCGGCACGCCATACCAGTCGTTGATCGCGGTCGGGGTGGCCAGGGTGATCTTGCCACCGAAGGTGATGCCCCAGAAGCCCGCATACGAACCGGTCACCACCAGGCGGTGACGCGGCGCGCCGTTGGAGCGGATGGTCGGGTAGTCACCGATCACGCCACGGTCGAACGCGTAGTGCTCGTTGATGTCACGGTTGTGGCGGGCGGTGGTCCAGGTATAGGCGATGGAGGTGCCCCAGCCGCTTTCCTGGGTGAACGGCTTCTGCGCCGACAACAGGATCTGGGTAGCACGGGTCTTGATGCCCTGCTGGCCGATGATCAGGCTGCCGAAGCCCGGTACGTTGCAGCTCCACGCCTGGCCCAGACCGGCTTCGGTGCCACCGCACAGACGCGGATCGTCGAAGAAGTTGCCGGTCGGGTAGCGGTTGCCCAGGGTGAAGGCGAAGCCGTCATAGGTGAGCGTGCGCGAGATGGTGGCGTCGGTCAGCCAGTCGCCGATCTGGTTGCTCATGCCCAGGCTGAACTGGTCAGCGTAGGGCACCTTCAGATTGTTGTTCAGCAGGTCGACCTCCAGGCCGGCATTGCTGGTCGAACCGACCAGGCTCTGGAGGTTGCCGATACCGTTGAGCAGGTTCGGGTTCCAGTCATAGCACGCGGCGTTGCCCTGGAAGCACTGACCGGTTGCCGGATTGCGGAAGTAGATCGTCGGCTGCGGCAGGGCCAGCTTGGTGGTTTCCAGCTGCAGGTAGTCGAACAGGTCACGGTCGTAGGAACGACCGGCACCACCGTGGATCACGTGCTGCTCGTCGGCATTGATGTCATACGAGAAACCCAGACGCGGCTGCCAGGCATTCTTGAATGCCTTGCGGTTGTGGCCGTTGCTGATGTAATCGTTGATGTTCAGGCCGCTCAGCGCCAGCGTGTCGGCGTAGCTCTGGCCAGCGGCGGCACGCGGATCCTGCGCGAACAGCGCATTGACCACTTCCGGCGGGGTCACGAAGTCCAGATAGGACGGGTTCTTCTCGTAGTCCCAGCGCAGGCCGAGGTTCAGCTGCAGGTGGTCGTTGACCTGCCAGTCATCCTGGATGAACAGACCGATCTGCTTCACCTTCGAGCGCACTTCGCCGGACACACCGGACACGCCGGTGACCGGCTTCACGAACTGTGCCTTGTACGGGATGCTGTCCGGGAAGGTCGGGTTGTCGATGGTGTAGTAGAACTGCGGATTGATCTGCGCCGCATCGGAGGCGTACAGGTCGATCTGCTTGTACTTGGCACCCATCTTGATGGTGTGGTCGCCCGCCCACTGGATGCCATCCAGGGTCAGGTTGTCTTCGACCGACCAGCCCTTCTGGCCCTTCACCTGCGACGACATTGCCGAGGAACCACCGATCGAGACGATGGCGCGCTCCTCGTTCTTGCCGTCCGGCGCGGTGTAGTTGAAACCGTTGCCCATGCTCAGCGGCTTGGGATTGTTGAACGAATCCTCGTGGGTAACCATCAGCTCGTTGTAGTAACGCTCACCGCTGTGGTTCCAGCGCAGCGCGTAACGACGGTCAGTGTTCTTGGTTTCCTTGCCGTGCATCGGCGCGGTCTGGTCCGAGAACTGCTGCTGGGTTTCATCACGGTCCTGGAAGGTCAGTTCCAGGCGATCGTTGTCGGTCGGCTCGAAGTCGACCTTGGCGAAGATCAGGTCCTGCTGGAACGGCTGGCTGGCCGGGCCCAGGCCGGCCTGGGCATCAGCCGGGACGCGGTTGGCCTTGTTGGTCACCGAACCATGCGGTGCGATGGTCACCGGCAGATCGAAGCGCTTGGCTTCATAGGTCACGAAGAAGTGGGCCTTGTCCTTGACGATCGGGCCGCCCAGGGCGAAACCGTATTCCTTCTCGGCCGAATCCTCCTTGCCCTTGCCCGGCTGACGCTCGGCCGGGGTCATCGCGCGCATGCTGTCGTTGGTATAACGGTAGAAGGTTTCACCCTTGAACTCGTTGGTACCCGACTTGGTCGCGGCCGTGACCGCTGCACTGGACACCTGGCCGTACTCGGCCTTGTAGTTGCCGGTGATGACCTTGTACTCGCCGATGGCCAGCTGCGGGAACGGGTTACCGGCACTGCCGGACTGACCGGCCACGCCGCCGCCCTTGACGTAGCTCTTCTGGCCCACACCGTCGATGTAGACGTTGGTGCCGTCGGAGTTGGTGGCACCGCCGCGCAGCGAGGTGTTGCCCTTGGCGTCGCGGGTGAAGATCATGCCCGGCACCGCGTCGGCGAACTCCAGGAAGTTGCGCGAGACCTGCGGGGTGGTCTGGATCTGCTGCAGGCTGACGGTCTTGCCGACTTCGGACGTGCGCACTTCCTGCAGCAGGGTCGGCGCGACGACGTTGACAGTGTCCAGGTTGGTGGCTGCGGTCGTACCCGGGGTGCTGCTGGCAGCGCCGGCAAAGTTCAGGGTAGCGGTCGAGGCCACGGTGACGGTGACCTTCTGCGACTGGCCGTTGGCGACCACGTCATAGGTGCCCGGGTCCAGGCCCATCAGCGAGTAGCTTCCATCGGCACGGACGGTACCGCGACGGACGGTGCCGGTGGCCACGTTGGTGGCGGTCACCTCGGCGCCGGCCTGCGCGCCGGAAACCTGGCCGCGCAGGCTGGCATTGGCCGACTGCGCCATGACGTTCGGAGCAGCAGCCAGCATCAGGCAGCTGACCAGTGCGGTGCTCAGCAGCCGGCGCGCCGGCGTGCGGAAGGTGGTGTGCATCATCAACTCAATCTCCGGGTGGCGGTAACCGCTTGCGCGGTCCCTGCGATCAATCAAAAAAGAAGGAAAGCCTCCGGCTTCAACGGCCGGATGGCGGAGTGGTGGAATCGCGAACTATCAAGCGGGGAACCAGGGTCTGCTTGTCCCCTGTCCCATCCGTGGAGGTGCCGTCCATCAACTGCATCAGGCGCGTCATGGCCCGATCGCCGAGTTCGGCGATGCTGACCTGCATGGTGGTCAGCGACGGGTGGACGAAACGCGCCAGTGGAATGTCATCGAAACCGGCCAGGGCGACGTCGGACGGAACGTGGACACCTGCCTGCGTGAACGCATACAGGCAACCCAGCGCCATCATGTCGTTGGCGGCGAACACGGCATCAGGCAGCGCTCCGGCTGCCAACAACTCCTGACCGGCGCGATGGCCGGAAGCTTCGTCGAAATCACCGGGCAGCTCGATGCCTTCGGCGTCACTGCCGAAAGCCGCCAACGCGTCACGGAAGCCACGCAGGCGCTCGCGCGCGTCGAAGTTGAGGTCCGGGCCAGAAATGAAAGCGATACGGCGGTGACCCGCGTCAAGCAGATGGCGGGTCATCGCCATCGCACCGGCATGGTCATCGATGCTCAGCACCGGGTGGTCCTGCCCGGGCAGATAGGTGTTGATCAGCACCGTTGGCAACGACTGCGGCAGGTTGTCGGTCAGGAAGCCCGGGCTCTCGGCATAGGGCGAGAGCACCAGCAGGCCGTCGACGCGGCCGCGCATGGCGCGCAGGGCCGCGCCCTGCTGCTCCTGGTCACCGTGGTAACTGGACACCAGCAGGTGCTGGCGGCGGTTGCGGGCGACGTTGTCGATGCCGCGCATCAGCTCGGAGAAGAATTCGCCGTACAGGTCAGGCAGTACCACGCCCACCGTATTGGTGCGACGGCTGCTGAGGCTGCGGGCGGCGGCGTGCGGGGTGTAACGCAGCCGTGCAGCCACCTCCAGCACAAGCTGGCGGACCGGTTCGGCGACATTTTCATGCCCGTTGAGCGCGCGGGAAACCGTGGCCACGGAGACCCGGGCTTCGCGAGCGACGTCTTTGATTGTGATAGCTGCCTTGTTCACGAAGCCGCCCTCCACGGCTTGGACCTACCGGCATTGGCGCGGAATGTAAGCGTTTCCATCTGGGCTTGTAAACAGTCCGTTAGGCGAATGTCCTGAAATGGACATGGAAATCTGTCTGTGGCGGGCCCGCTGACGGACCCGCCAGGACAGTGTGGGACAAGGGCTCAGCCCTGTTCTGACGGGGTCAATGCACGAATGGACAGCGCGTGGATGTCGGTCTCCATCATCGCGCCCAGCGCGGCATAGACCGCGCGATGCCGGGCCAGTGGACCCAGTCCGGCGAAGCGTTCACTGACCACATGCACGTTGAAATGACCGCGGCCATCGCGCGCACCGGCGTGGCCTGCATGACGATGACTGTCGTCTTCGATTTCCAGCACGCTCGGGGCCAGCGCCTGCTGCAGTGCGTCACGCATCCGCTCGATCCGCTCCGCGTTCACGGCAGGACCTTGCGGAACGGACGCACCTGTACATGGGTGTAGACGCCCGCGGCTACGTAAGGGTCGGCATCAGCCCAGGCCTGGGCCTGCACGAGCGACTCGAACTGCGCGATCACCACCGAACCACTGAAGCCGGCCGGGCCCGGGTCCTCGCTGTCTACTGCCGGGCACGGTCCGGCCAGCAGCAGGCGGCCTTCGTCGCGCAGCGCGTGCAGGCGCGCCAGGTGTTCCGGACGTGCCTGCAGTCGCTGTGCCAGCACGTCCTGGCCGTCATAGCCTTCAATCACATACCACACGGCATTTCCTCGCTTGCGTTGTCGGGTGCGCAGATTCTAGCCAATGCCGCCCTCGCCCCAGCCCGGCTGGACACTGGCGCGACAAAGGCTTACCCTAGACACCATTGCACGTGGCTGGATGCAGCAGCCCGTCGGTTTCTGTGGCCAACGCAGCCCCCGACGACCGTCCCGCTGCTTCGAACCGGACCACCTGGCCGGGCCACGTAGACGACCTCCCCGTAGTTCCGTCGCTGCCGTTTACTGCGGCGCGTCCTGCTGTTTGATATGTGTGGAATCGCGCCGATCCCGGCGTGTCTGGTGCCGTGGGGCGCCGTGGCGTTGGCCCGGTGAACCCGCTGCCGCGACTGGTCCGATGCAATCCTGATGTCCATTAGATGACTTCCGAACTCGCGCTCGACGCGAACCCGCCAACCCGGCCGCCCGCCCCCCAGCAGCAGGAAATGCCGCTGGCCGTGGTGCATGGGCAACCGGTCCTGCAGATTCCGCAGGACCTGTACATCCCGCCGGACGCGCTGGAAGTCATCCTGGATGCCTTCGAAGGCCCGCTGGACCTGCTGTTGTACCTGATCCGCCGCCAGAACCTGGACGTACTGGACATTCCCGTGGCCGAGATCACCCGGCAGTACGTGGAGTACATCACCGTGATGCGCGAGCTGCGCTTCGAGCTGGCCGCCGAGTACCTGGTCATGGCCGCGATCCTGGCCGAGGTGAAGTCGCGCATGCTGCTGCCGCGCCCGGTCAGCGAGGAAGGCGATGAGGCCGACCCGCGCGCCGAACTGGTGCGCCGCCTGCAGGAGTACGAACGCTTCAAGCAGGCCGCCGAGGACATCGACGCCCTGCCCCGCCAGGACCGCGACACCACGGTGGCACACGCCTTCATGCCCGAACGTGCTGCGGTGAAGCTGCCGCCGCCGGTGGACCTGAAGGAAATGCTGCTGGCCCTGCACGACGTGCTCAAGCGCGCCGAGCTGTTCAGTGGCCACGCCATCAAGCGCGAGGCGCTGAGCGTGCGGCAACGCATGGGCGAAGTGCTGGGCCGGCTTGAAGATGGCAAGTTCTACCGTTTTGAAGGGCTGTTCACCGCAGAAGAAGGCAAGCTGGGCGTGCTGGTCACGTTCCTGGCGGTGCTGGAACTGGCCAAGGAACAGCTGCTGGACATCGTCCAGGAAGAGCCGCTGGCACCGATCTACGTGAAGTCCCTGGCCGCCGGCAACACCAATGCCCCGCTGCAGTTCAGCAGCGAGTTCGACGACAACGACGCCGCCAACGAGAACGAGTGAGCGCTGACTGCCGATGGACCAAACGCTGATCAACCGCATTGTCGAGGGTGCCCTGCTGGCCTCCAGCCAGCCGCTCACCCTGGCCCAGCTGAAAGACCTGTTCCCGGAAGAGGAGCCGGCACCGCCGGGCAGCATCGAACGTGCGCTTGAGCGCCTGCGCGAAGCCTGCGAAGGCCGTGGCGTGGAACTGGTCGAGGTCGCCTCCGGCTTCCGCTACCAGGTGACCGGCGAAGTGCATGGCTGGATCAGCCGGCTGTGGACCGAACGCAAGACCCGCTATACCCGTGCCACCCTGGAAACCCTGGCGCTGATCGCCTACCGGCAGCCGATCACTCGTGGCGAGATCGAGCAGGTGCGCGGCGTGGCGGTCAGCAGCAACATCATCCAGGCGCTGGAGGAACGCGAGTGGATCCGCGTGGTCGGCCACCGCGACGTGCCCGGCAAGCCTGCCCTGTTCGGCACCACCAAGGGCTTCCTGGACTACTTCGGCCTGAAGCGCCTGGACGAGTTGCCGCCGCTGTCGGAACTGAAGGACCTTGGCGAGCTGGAACCCCAGCTGGCCCTGGACCGCGACGCACCGGCCGCCGCCAGTGCCGAGGGTCCGGACATTTCAGCTGGCGCCGATGGCGCTGCTGCCAACGATGACGCCGGCCTGGCCGGCAGCGACACCCCCGATTCCGCCGACGCAGCGTCTGCGTCGGCTTCCGATGAGCAAGCACCTTCGCCCCTTGATGATGGGCACCCCGATTCCGCGCCGGGCGAGCGCGCGGTGCCCCTGAACGAACGCGAAGACAACGCCGTCGCGATGACGACCGTGGCTGTTGACCAAGCCGATTCCGAACCAGAGGCCGACCCCGAAACCGTCGGCCGGAGCAAAACTGATGAGTGACACCCCCCGTAACAAGCTCTCGCTGAAGCGCGAAGCCACCTCCGAACAGTTCAAGCTGGAAGAGCGCCTGCACAAGGTGCTGGCCCAGGCCGGCCTGGGTTCGCGCCGCGCGCTGGAACAGCGCATCGCCGAAGGCCTGGTCAAGGTCAACGGTGAAGTCGCGCAGACCGGCATGTCGGTCAAGAGCGGCGACAAGATCGAGCTGGATGGCCGCGGCTTCGTCGCCACCGCCCTGGCCGAACCGTCGCGCGTGCTGGTCTACAACAAGCCGGAAGGCGAAGTGACCACCCGCGAAGACCCCGAAGGCCGCCCGACCGTGTTCGAATCGCTGCCGCCGCTGAAGGGCGCGCGCTGGATCGCCATCGGCCGCCTGGACATCAACACCACCGGCCTGCTGCTGGCCACCACCGACGGTGAACTGGCCAACGCCATGATGCACCCGTCGTTCGAGGTCGAGCGCGAGTACGTGGTGCGCGTGCGCGCCCCGGAAGGCGAGGAGAAGGTCTCCGACGCCATCGTCGACCGCCTCGCACGCGGCGTGGCACTGGAAGATGGCCCTGCCAAGTTCGACGAGATCGAACGCATCGGCGGCACCGACTCGCACGACTGGTTCCGCGTCGTGGTGAAGGAAGGCCGCAACCGCGAAGTGCGCCGCCTGTGGGAGTCGCAGGGCTGCCAGGTCAGCCGCCTGAAGCGCACCCGCTACGGCAAGGTGAGCCTGCCGCGCGAACTGGCCCGTGGCCATTCGGTGGAACTGGGCACCGCCCAGGTTGAAGCCCTGCGTGCGCAGCTGAAGCTGGAAGAAGGCGCGCCGTCGGCTCTGACCCTGCAGCCGGTGATCGGCCAGCGCCGCGCCGCCAAGACCACCGTGCGCGTGCGCGAGGGTGGCCGTGGCAATGCCTACGTCAACGGCCACAACACCGCCGACGAAGGCCGCGAGCTGCGTCGCTTCGACAACGTCCGCGAAGACCGCGGCCGTGGCCGCGGCGGCAAGAGCGGCGGTTTCAAGGGTGGCCTGACGGTCAGCGGTGAAGCAGCAGCCAAGCAGTCGCAGAAGCCGTTCAAGCAGCGCACCCAGAAAAACGACCGTTCGCTGCCGGAAGGCAACCCGGCCGCGTTCCGCACCTGGTACGTGCCGGATGGCGTGAGCACGGGCCCGAGCGGCCATCGCAATGCCGGTCCGGGCGCGCGCGGCCCGGGTGCCCGTGGTCCGGGCGCAGGCGGCCAGGGCCGTCCGTACGGCAAGCCGAAGGGTCCGGGCGCCGGTGGCGGACAGGGCCGTGGCGGTTTCGGCGGTGAAGGCCGTGGCGGCGCAGGCGGCCAGGGTCGTCCGGCCGGTGCCGGCAACCGCTCGCAGGGCCAGGGCAACAAGCACCCGTATGGCCATCCGGGCAATGCCCCGAGCTTCCCGTCCGACCACGCCACGCCGGGCTTCAACCCGTATGGCAGCCCCAAGCCGGCGCAGGGCGCCCGTCCGGGCGGTCGCGGTCCGGGTGGTGGCAACCGTGGTCCGGGCGGCAATCGCGGCCCCGGCGCTCCGGGTGGCAACCGCGGCCCGGGTGGCCCCGGCGGCAACCGCGGTCCGGGCGGCCCGCGCCGCAGCGGCCCGCGCGGCGGCTGATCCACCGGCACGCCTGAAATGAAAAACCCCGGCGCAGGCCGGGGTTTTTCGTTGAAAAGGGGACGGAGGGGATTAAGTCGTTTTTGCCACGGCCTGTGTCGAAGGGGCGAAAGCGACTTAATCCCCTCCGTCCCCTTTTGCGTGGCGCTGGAACGCGGCGGGTGTGGTGCCGGTCATGCCGCGGAAGAAGGCGATGAACGGGCTCTCGGCGGAGAAGCCGGTGTCCTGCGCCACGTGCGCCACGCGTTGGCCCAGCAGCAGCAACTCCATGGCCCGCATCAGTCGCCATTGCTGGCGCCAGGCCTGGTAGCTCATGCCGGTATCACGCTGCATCAACCGGCCGACGGTACGCGCGCTCAGGCCCGTGCGCGCGGCCAGCTCCCCCAGTTCGGGCGGCAGCTGCTCGGCCACCGGGAGGCACCGTGCGATCCGCGGATCACGAGGCAGAGGCAGGTCCATCGGTGCCACCGGTGCAGCAGCGATCTCCAGCACGCACAACGCCAGTTGATGGCGTGCGCGCGGCGACTGCCAGTCATGGTCGAACGGCGCCTGCGCGATCGGCTCCAGCAAGGCCTGCAGCAGCGGCCCCACGCCGATGATCGCCGGCTGCCGGGGCAGTTGGGCCGACAGCGTGGCGTCGAAGTACAACGAACGGTAGTCGACCGCCTGGCGCATCTGCGCGCGATGGCGCAGCCCACCCGGAATCCACGCGGCGCGCGCGGGCGGCAGCAGGCTGATGCGATCACCGTAGGTCAGGCGCGTGCAGCCCTGCCGGGTGTACAGCAGCTGCGCGCGTGCATGCTGGTGCCAACCCGAGTCGTGATCCGCCAGTGAGGCTGCAATCCCCAGCACCGGAGCGCTCCAGGCATCGGCGTCGAAGTGCGCGTGCGGCTGCAACCAGGCCATGTCTGATTTCATACATTCGATGACAAGATAGACAGAGTGCGCCATTGCGGACGCGACCACAATGCGGGGCCCTGTTCCTGGAGCGCCCGCATGTCGCGCCGCCTGTTGTTGCTCACCATTGCACTGCTGATGTTCCCGCAGTTGGCACAGACCCTGTACAGCCCGGCCCTGGCCGATCTGGCCGAACGCTTCGCCCTGCCGCCGAGTGCCGCCAGCCAGGCCATGAGCCTGTACCTGTTCGGCTTCGCTGCAGGCGTGCTGCTGTGGGGGCGCCTGGCCGATCGTATCGGTCGTCGCCCTGCCCTGCTATGCGGCCTGGCCGTGTTCGCACTGGCCGCCTGCGGCGGCCTGCTGGCCAGCACCTTCGGCCAGGTCCTGCTGGCACAGGCACTGGCCGCGCTGGGTGCGGCGGCGGCCTCGGTGGTAACCCAGACCGTACTACGCGACCACCTGCAGGGACCCGCGTTGGCGCAGGCATTCTCCTGGATCGGCATGGCCCTGGCCCTGAGCCCGGCCATCGGCCTTGCACTGGGCACGCTGCTGGTCGCCGCCCATGGCTATGTCGGCGTACAGTCCGGCCTGCTGCTGATCGCTGCCCTGCTGGCAGTCGCATGCCTGGCGGGCCTGCGCGAAAGCCGCCCTGCACAGATCCCGCACGCGCCCATGCTGCCGCTGCTGCGGGAACTGCTGCGCGATCGCTGGATCTGGTCACACGCGTTGCTGGTGATGGCCTTCAACGTGGCGATGTACAGCTGGTATGTGCTCGGCCCCTTCGTGTTTGCGCGCCTGCACTGGCCAGCCACCTGGTTCGGCGCCAGCGGCGCGGTGCTGGCACTGGGCTCGGCACTGGGCGCGTGGGGCAATGGCCGCCTGCTGCGTGCAGGCGTTGCCGCAACCACGCGTATCCGCATCGCCGCAGTACTGGTTCTGACGGGAGGCCTGCTGGCCGCGCTGCTGCATGATCACCCTGCCCTGATCGCGGCGATGGTGCCGGTGGTGACGGGCTTCGGCCTTGCCATTCCCAATGTGCTCGGCCAGGCCCTGCGCGGCTATCCACACTGTCTCGGCAGCGCAGGCGCGCTGTTCGGCCTGCTCTACTACCTGTTGATCGGTGCGGCAATGGCGCTGGTCGGTGCAGTGCAGATGCTGGCACCGACCGTTATCGCGTGTGGCCTGCTGGCCTTGTGGCTGCAACGGCGGCGTCCCGCTGCAGCCTAGGAATTGCTGCAAAAGCAGCGCACTGTGCTGGCCTTCCGGGAACGGCTTTGATTCCCCGGCTATCGTGCGCGCGCTCCCACACAAGGCAGATGCCCATGATCACCATCACCGCCGAACAGGCCCGCGCCAACGTCGATGCCGCCAAGCGCCCGATCGAACTGTTCTACCGCGATCTCGACAACGCCATCCAGATCGGCTCGGAAAATGGCCGCCGCTACATCGTGTTCGGCTTCAGCCAGGTGATGGCCAGCGAGCAGCTCGTCGAAGACGTGGTCGCACAGCTGCTGAAGAATGGTTTCGGTGTCGAACGGTTGTTGAGCGATTCCGAACAGCACTACATCCGCATCAGCTGGGGAACTGCCGCGCCGTCGCGCCTCAGCGCCGGCTGAGGGTGAACGCGGTGCCGTCCACGCCCAGATCCCAGCCCTTGCCGGTACCGGACAGGGCCAGCGAGATGTCGCCCTTGGTCATCACCTGCGCGTTGCTGGACTTCACCGCACCGGCATGCGCGCCCACCGAGGCGTAAGTACCCAGCAGCTCGTTGACGCTGACTGCGCCGGTGAAGCTGCCACGTCCGTTGGTGATCTTCGACTTGCCCACGGTCAGGCCGCCGCCCTTCATCTGGATGCGCACCGGCATGCTGGCGCCATTGCTGCAGGTGACCGTGCCATTGCCGGATGCAGTCTTGTAGATCAGCGACCAGCCAGAGAGGTTGTAGCGCAGCTCACAGTCGAGGTTGCCAGCGGCGTGCGCGGCCGGGGCCAGCGATGCGGCAGACAGGGCAAGCAGCAGGGCGAAGGGCTTGTTCATGGCAGGACTTCCAGTTCGGTCGGACTGCCGGCGAATCTAGCAGCGCGCGCGTGCACGCTGGATGCAGGCGCACGCGCTGGTGCAGCAGTGTTCAGGCCGGTGCTCAGGCCTGTTCGTCCAGGTGGAAGGCATCGGCATCGAGCATCGCCGGGAAACGCGCGCGGTGTGCGGCCAGCGCCTCGGCCGAGATGGTGGTGGTGACCACCTGTTCGCGCTCGCGGATCTCCACCTGCGGCTGGCCGAGGAAATCCAGCACCGCGCTGTCGCCCGCGTAGTGCAGCCCGTTGCCATCGACACCGACGCGGTTCACCGCTGCCACGAAGCACAGGTTCTCGATCGCCCGCGCACGCAGCAGCGTCTTCCACGCATAGGCGCGTGCCGACGGCCAGTTGGCGACGAAGATCTGCAGGTCGAAATCCAGCTGCTGCGGACGCTCCACGTTGTAGCGGTTGCGGCAGAACACCGGGAAACGCAGGTCGTAGCAGACCTGCGGATTGATCCGCCAGCCCTTCCATTCCACGCTCAGGCGGTCGCGACCGGCGGCATAGCGCTCGTGCTCGCCGCCGTAACGGAACAGGTGGCGCTTGTCGTAGTACTGCAGGTCGCCATCGGGCGTGGCGAACAGCAGGCGGTTGTAGACGCCCTCGCCGTCGCGCAGCTGCACGCTGCCGATCACCGCCGCGTTCAAGGTCCTGGCCTGTTCGCGCACCCAGGCCACGGTCGGGCCGTCCATGCCTTCGGCCTGGGCAATGGCGTCGTTGGAGAAACCACTGGTGAAGGTCTCCGGCAGGATCACCAGGTCAGTGGTGCCGGCCAGCGGTGCGAGCAGCGCGCCGTAGTAGGCGCGGTTGCCGGCCGGATCGTGCCAGCGGGTGTCGCCCTGGACGAGGGAAATGCGCAGGTCCTGCATGTTCAAGCCCCGCTCAGAGCAGGCGCAGGCGTTCGATCGCCGCGTCCATCGTTGCTTCATTCTTGGCAAAGCACAGGCGCACCAGGCGCTGGCCGGCCGGCGGGTTTTCGTAGAACGGCGACAGCGGGATCGCGGTCACGCCCTTCTCGATGGTCAGCCACTTCACGAACTCATGGTCCGGCAGGTCGCTGATGGCCGAGTAGTCGACCAGCTGGAAGTAGCCGCCGGGGACCGGCAGCGCCTTCAGGCGGGTGCCGGCCAGCTGCTCGCGGAAACGGTCGCGCTTGGCCTGGTAGAACGCGCCCAGCTCCAGGTGGTGTTCGGGTTCGTCGCGGATCATCGCGGCGAAGCCGTACTGCGCCGGGCCGAAGCTGGTGAAGGTGTTGTACTGGTGCACCTTGCGGAACTCGGCGGTCAGTGCCGGCGGTGCGATCGCATAGCCGATCTTCCAGCCGGTGCAGTGATAGGTCTTGCCGAAGCTGGAGATGACGAACGCGCGCTCGCGCAGTTCCGGGTAGCGCAGCGCCGATTCATGGCGGCGGCCGTCGTAGATGATGTGTTCGTACACCTCATCGGAGATCAGGTAGATCTGCGTGCCACGCAGCAGCTCGGCCAGTGCCTGCATGTCCTGCGCCGACAGCATCGCGCCGGACGGGTTGTGCGGGGTGTTGACGATCAGCATGCGGGTGCGCGGGGTGATCGCCGCACGCACGCGGTCCCAGTCGACCGCGAAGGTCTGCGGATCCAGCGACACATGCACGGCCTTGGCACCGGCCAGGTCGATCGCCGGTTCATAGCAGTCATACGCCGGGTCGAGCACGATCACTTCCTCGCCGGCACGCACCACGGCGTGGATGGCGTTGAAGATGGCCTCGGTACCGCCACTGGTGACGGTGATCTCGCTGTCCGCATCGACCTGCGCGCCGTAGCAGTCCAGCGCCTTCTGCGCGATGGCCTGGCGCAGCGGCGCCACGCCGGTCATCGGCGGGTACTGGTTCAGCCCGGCGGCCATCGCCCTGGCGGTCTCGTCGATCAGGCGCTGCGGCGCCGAAAAGTCCGGGAAACCCTGGCCCAGGTTGACTGCGCCGTGTTCGGCGGCGAGCTGGGACATCACGGTGAAGATCGTGGTACCGACCTTGGGCAGCTTGGTGTTCGGTTGCATCGGCCTGGGCTGTGGGGGAACAGGCCTGCGAGTTTACGCAATCCGCGCGTCGGTAGTGCCGGCCGCTGGCCGGCACCCCTGGGACGATCTGCGGCGCCGGGTCGCATCTGCCGGCCAGCGGCCGGCACTACCATCGGCATTCACCGCTACAATTGCCATCGCACTCCGGCATGAAGACCCCTGCCCCTTGAACACCCCTGCATTGCTGGCCGCCAGCGGCCTGAGCTTCTCCCGCAATGACGAGCCGGTGTTCGGCCCGCTGGACTTCCATGTGGACGCCGGCGAAGCCCTGCTGGTGCAGGGCGGCAATGGCGCCGGCAAGACCACCCTGCTGCGCGTGCTGGCCGGCCTGGCCCGGCCCGGCGCCGGCCAGGTGCGGATCGACGGCAAGCCGGCGAGCAATGCCGAACGTGCACGCTACGTGGCCTACCTCAGCCATCTGCCGGCCCTGAAGCCAGACCTGGACACGCTGGAGAACCTGCACTTCCTGTGCGGCCTGCATGGACGGCGTGCGCGGCAGATGCCCGGCAACGCGCTGGCCATCGTGGGCCTGGCCGGTTATGAGGACACCCTCGTTCGGCATCTGTCCGCCGGGCAGAAGCGGCGGCTGGCACTGGCACGCATCTGGCTGTCGCCGGCGCCACTGTGGCTGCTGGACGAGCCCTATGCCAACCTCGACCTGGAGGGCATCACCCTGGTCAACCGGATGATCTCGGCGCACCTGCGTGCCGGCGGCGCTGCGCTGGTCACCACCCATGGCGCCTATGCCGCACCGCCGGTGCGTACCCGCCAGCTCGACCTCGGCGGTGCCGCATGATCGCGCCGGGTACCGAACCAGGCCTGTGGCAGACCGCAGGCGCCCTGCTCAAGCGCGACCTGCGCCTGCTCTGGCGCCGCCGCGGCGATGCGCTGCAACCACTGCTGTTCGCGGTGCTGGTAGTGGTGCTGTTCGCGCTGGCCCAAGGCCGCGAACCACAGCTGCTGGCCGCCACCGCGGGCGCGGTGCTGTGGCTGGCCGTGCTGCTGGCGGGACAGCTGTCGCTGGATTCACTGTTCCGTTCCGACGCCGAAGATGGCTCACTGGAACAGTGGCTGCTGGCGCCGGTGCCGCTGGCCTGGCTGGTGCTGGTGCGCGTGCTCCTGCACTGGGCGACCACTGCGCTGCCGCTGATCGTGGTCAGCCCGCTGTTGGCCGAAATGCTGCATCTGCCGCATGACCAGCTGCCGATGTTGCTGGCATCGTTGCTGCTGGGAACGCCGTTGCTGAGCCTGATCGGTGGCGTGGTCGCCGCACTGACCGTTGGCATCCGACGCTCTGGTATTCTCGTGGCGCTGCTGTCGCTGCCGCTGTACGTGCCGGTGCTTGTGTTCGGCGCCGGCAGCCTGGCGGCAACCGGACGCGGGCAGGATCCGGTCGGTGCGCTGCTGATGCTGGGCGCTGGCCTGCTGCTCGCGCTGGTGCTGGCTCCGCTGGCCACTGCCGCTGCAATACGTATTTCTCTGAGTTGACCGAGCTGAGAGCCAATCCACCCCTGCTGGATAGCCGCCACGCATGAATCCGATTGTCCGCTGGTTCCACCAACTCGGTTCGCCTCCCACGTTCGACCGTTTCGCTGCCCGCTGGTCGCGGGTGTTCTACCTCGCGGCGGTGCCGGTGCTGCTGGTCGGCATGTGGCAGGCGCTGCTGGTGGTGCCGCCGGAAGCCAAGCAGCTGGACAGCTTCCGCATCCTTTACATCCACGTGCCCAGTGCCTGGATGAGCCTGTTCGTGTTCGCGCTGATGGCGCTGTATGCCGCCATCGCGCTGATCTGGCGGATCAAGGTCTGCGAGATCCTGGCCATGGCCTGTGCACCGATGGGCGCCGGTTTCACCCTGATCACCCTGCTGACCGGCAGCATCTGGGGCAAGGGCACCTGGGGCACCTGGTGGGACTGGGACCCGCGCATGACCAGCGAGCTGGTGCTGCTGTTCCTGTACCTGGGCGTGATCGGCCTCTACCACGCCATCGAGGACCGCCGCAGCGCCGCACGTGCGGCGGGACTGCTGGCCATCGTCGGCGTCAGCCTGCTGCCGGTGATCCGCTATTCGGTGGACTGGTGGGGCGGCCTGCATCAGCGCCAGTCGATCAACGTGTTCGGTGAATCGGCGATCAGCAGCGCGATGATCGCGCCGCTGTGGTGGATGGTGATCGGCACCAAGTTCTGGTTCGCCGGTTCGGTGCTGGCCAAGGCGCGCGCCGACAATCTCGACCGTGAGGCCGGCAAGGCCTGGGTCGGTGGACGCGTCGGTGCCGAACGCCCGGTCCGGGAGGCCCAGCCATGACCCACCTTCCCTATGTGATCGGCGCCTACGCCGTGTTCGTGCTGGTGCTCGGCGCCGACGCCATCGGTTCGTGGCTGCGCCTGCGCGTGGCACGCCGGCTGGCACTGGCCCGCCAGCAGCGGCAGCAGACCCGCGCCGGCAGGCAGGACGCAGCTGTGCCGCTGTCGACGGAGCTGGAACGATGACCCCGGTACAGCGTCGCCGCTTGGCATGGGTGCTGCTGGCCCTGCTCGCCTCCGGGCTGGCCACTGCGCTGGTGGCGATGGCACTGGAGCGCAACATCGCCTACCTGTACACGCCTTCGGAAGTGCTGCGCGGTGATGTCGATGCGCAGTCGCGCTTCCGCTTGGGCGGCATGGTGGTGAAAGGCTCCTTCAATCGGCCCGTCGGCTCGCTGGAAGCACGTTTCGAAGTGACCGACGGCGACGCGCAGCTGGCAGTGACCACCTCGCGGATCCTGCCGGACATGTTCGCCGAAGGCACGGCGGTGGTCGCCAGCGGCCGCCTGCAGGGCGGCACCTTCGTCGCCGACGAGGTGCTGGCCAAGCACGATGAGAAGTACGTGCCGAAGGAAGTGGCCGACAAGATGGGCGATGCCCACCGCAAGCACGATGTGCCGGTGACGGCACCCGAGGTGCGCTGAGTGCTGCCCGAACTGGGTCAGATCCTGCTGATGTGCGCATTGCTGGCCTCGCTGCTGCAGGCCGGCCTGCCGCTGGTCGGCGCACATCGCAACAACACGGCATGGATGGCGGTCGCACGGCCAGCCGCGTTCGCGCAGCTGCTGCTGCTCGCCGGCGCGTTCGCGGTGCTGACCGCCGCATTCGTGCAGCAGGATTTCTCAGTGCGCTACGTGGCCGAGAACTCCAATTCGCTGCTGCCGATGATCTACCGCTATTCGGCGGTCTGGGGCGCGCATGAAGGCTCACTGCTGATGTGGGCGCTGGTGCTGGCATTGTGGACCGGCGCGGTGGCGCTGTTCTCCCGGCACCTGCCGGCACCGGTGCAGGCGCGCGTACTGGCGGTGATGGGCATCGTCAGCGTCGGCTTCCTCGCCTTCCTGATCTTCACTTCCAACCCGTTCCTGCGCCTGAACCCGGCGCCGCTGGAAGGGCGCGATCTCAACCCACTGCTGCAGGACCCGGGGCTGATCATCCATCCACCGATGCTGTACATCGGTTACGTGGGTTTCGCCGTTCCGTTCGCATTCGCGGTGGCGGCGCTGCTGGAAGGTCGCGTGGATGCGCGCTGGCTGCGCTGGACGCGGCCGTGGACCAACGTCGCGTGGGGCTTCCTGACCCTGGGGATCGCGCTGGGCAGCTGGTGGGCCTACTACGAGCTGGGCTGGGGTGGCTGGTGGTTCTGGGACCCGGTGGAGAACGCCAGCTTCATGCCATGGCTGGTCGGTGCGGCACTGATCCATTCGCAGGCCGTCACTGAAAAGCGCGGCACGTTCGGCAGCTGGACCCTGCTGCTGGCGATCGCCGCCTTCGCGCTGTCGCTGCTGGGCACCTTTCTGGTCCGCTCCGGTGTGCTGACCAGCGTGCATTCGTTCGCCGCCGATCCCTCGCGTGGCCTGTTCATCCTGGTGTTCCTGTCGGTGCTGGTCGGTGGCAGCCTGCTGCTGTACGCGCTGCGCGCCAGCCAGCTGAGCGTGGACGCCGACGACCCGCGCCGTGGTTTCACCGCCACCTCGCGCGAGACCCTGCTGCTGGCCAACAACCTGCTGCTGGCCACGGCCTGCGCGATGGTGCTGCTCGGCACGCTGTATCCGTTGCTGGCCGATGCGCTGTCGCTGGGCAAGATCTCGGTCGGCCCGCCCTACTTCGGCAGCCTGTTCCTGCTGCTGATGGCGCCAATGATCCTGCTGCTGCCGTTCGGCCCACTGGTGAAATGGCAGCGTGACCAGCCCTCGCGCGCCTTCGCGCTGCTGGCACCGTGGCTGGGCCTGGCGCTGCTGCTGGGCGCGCTGGCCTGGTGGCAGGCGCCGCAGAACGGCTGGAAGGCCGGCATCGGCGTGGCCGCTGCGGCCTGGGTCGCACTCGGTACCGCACGCTTCGTCTGGCAGCGACTGCGCGGCAACGGCCGCTTCACCGCCGAAATGCTCGGCATGATCGTTGCCCACGCCGGCATCGCCGTGTTCCTGAGCGGCGCGCTGCTGGTGGAAGCCTTGAACGTGCAGCGCGAAGTGGCGCTGGCCCCGGGCCAGCAGCTGGTGGTCGGTCGCTACGAAGTGCGCTTCGAGGGCGTGGACCATCGCGAAGGCCCCAATTTCATCGCCGACCGCGGTCACCTGCGGGTGTTCCGCGACGGCCGCGAACTGGCCCTGCTGCACCCGGAGAAGCGCCAGTACGCCAGCGGCGGCCAGGTGATGACCGAGGCCGGCATCGATGCACGCTTCGACGGCGATGTCTACGTGGCATTGGGCGAGCCGCTGGGCAACAATGCATGGGCGGTACGGGTGCACATCAAGCCGTTCGTGCGCTGGATCTGGCTGGGCGCGCTGTTGATGGCCCTGGGCGGATTCATCGCCGCCGCCGACCGCCGTTTCCGTCGTCCGTAGGAGTTTCCATGTCCGAGTCCCCCGCCCCGCGCCCCTCCCGCCCGCTGCCGCCGGTAGCCATCGTGATCGGCGTGCTGTTTTTCTTCGGCCTGCTCGGGCTGATGATCTACGGGGTTATGAAATCGGGTGATCCGCAGCGCGACGTGCTGCCATCGGCGCTGATCGACAAGCCGGCGCCAGCGTTCGCGCTGCCGGTGCTGCACGACCCGGAAATGATCGTGCACAGCGACGAACTGCGTGGCGCGCCGTACCTGTTGAACGTGTGGGGCAGCTGGTGCGCGGCCTGCCGCGAGGAACACCCGGTGCTGACCCGTTTCGCCGAGAGCAAGCGCGTGCGCGTGATCGGCTACAACTGGAAGGATGAACCGACCGATGCCCTGCATTGGCTGGAACAGCTGGGCAACCCGTTCATGGTCGTGCTCAGCGACGTGGAAGGCCGCACCGCGATCGACTGGGGCGTGACCGCTGCACCGGAAACCTTCCTTGTCGACGGCAGCGGCATCGTGCGCTGGAAGTACAGCGGTGCGATGACCCAGCGCGTGGTCGACGAGAAGCTGATCCCGGCGCTGGAGAAGATCGAGAAGGCCCAGGGCAATGCCGGCAGCACGTTGCACACGGCGCCCTGAGCCCATGCGCTGGCTGCTGGCGCTGCTGCTCCTGATGCTGCCGCTGGCCGCGCTGGCACAGCAGCCGCTGCATGATCCGCAGCCGCTGCAGTTCCGCGATGGCGCCGAAGAACGTCGCTTCCACGACCTGGCCGCGCAGCTGCGCTGCGTGCAGTGCCAGAACCAGTCGCTGGCCGATTCCAACGCGCAGATCGCGCAGGACCTGCGCCGCGAGGTACTGCAGCTGATGCAGCAGGGCCACGACGACGCGCAGATCAAGCAGTTCCTGGTCGCGCGCTACGGTGAGTTCGTGCTCTATCAGCCACCGTTGCAGCCGGGCACCTGGCTGCTGTGGGGCGGTCCCCTGCTGATGCTCGGTGCGGGTGCTCTGGTGGTGCTGGGCATCGTCCGCCGCCGTGGCCTTACGGTTGGCGCCGCAGCGGCCGGCAAGGCCGATGAAGGAGACGGATGGTGAGCCATTGGCTGCCGATGCTGGCCGGTCTGGTTGCGGCGTTGATGGCAGCGCTGGTGCTGTGGCCGCTGCGCCACTCTGGCCGCCGCGGTTTCGTGGTCGGCGTATTCGCACTGGGCGTGGCCGGTGCCTGCCTGTACCTGCTGGTCGGTGATCCACGTGCCGCACAGATGCAACCGACGCCTTCGGTAGCCACCCTGCGCGATGGCGTGCAGGCCCTGCAGGATGCACTGAAGCGTGACCCACAGCGGGCCGATGGCTGGGCGCTGCTGGGCCGGTCGCAAGCCGAACTGGGCAACGCCGCGGCCGCGGCGGACGCCTTCGCACGTGCCGCCGCTCTCGCCCCCGAAGACCCCGGCGTGCTGGTGGAAGCGGCGCAGGCACGTGCGCAGGCCGATGCCGGCAAGCAGTTCGATGACACCGCAATGGCCTGGTTGCAGCAGGCGCGTGCACAGGCACCCGATGCCGAGCGTGCCAGCTGGCTGCTGGGGATCGCCCTGCGCCAGCGCGGAAAGAATGCCGAGGCCGCAGATGTGTGGAGCGGCCTGCTGCCACGGCTTGAGCCCGGCGCCGCGCAG
Source organism: Stenotrophomonas sp. YJH_SMC_25 (assembly GCF_059369595.1). Lineage (NCBI taxonomy): Bacteria > Pseudomonadati > Pseudomonadota > Gammaproteobacteria > Lysobacterales > Lysobacteraceae > Stenotrophomonas > Stenotrophomonas sp. YJH_SMC_25. The sequence goes on from NZ_JCAFSV010000001.1 coordinate 253,572, forward strand.
GCGCTGCAGGCGCAGATCGCCATCGCCCGTGAAGCCGCCGGTCAGCCGTCCGATGCAGCCGTTGCGGCGCCACCGGCGCTGTTGCAGGTGCGCGTGCAGTTGCCTGCGTTGAAGGGCACCGAGTGGCCGGCCAGCACCCAGGTATTCGTGCTGGCCCGCGCCGTGGGTGGACCGCCGATGCCGGTGGCCGCACGCAAGCTGCCCTTGGCCGGATTCCCGGCCACGGTCGGGCTGGGTGACGCTGACAGCCCGATGCCAACCGCACCGCTGTCGGCCCATCGCGAAGTGGAAGTGCTGGCACGCATCTCGCGCACCGGCAGCGCCAACCGCAGCGAGGATGACCTGCAGAGCGTGCCGGTGAAGGTGAGCCTGCCCCACGACGGTGTTGTGGATCTGCGCTTCCCGTAACGCGCCGCGGTAGTGCCGGGCGCTGGCCGGCAACCTCATGAATCGTGATGCGCCTGCGAGGTTGCCGGCCAGCGGCCGGCACTACCTGCATCGCCGATGGAAACCAGCGTGTCGCCAGCTCCACATGCGGCCCCGCTAGAATGCCTGCATGACCGAATTCATCCCGCCCGGCACCCGCTTCCACGCCCTGCCCTCGCCCTTCCCGTTCAAGCGCGGCGGCGCCCTGCACGGCGCGCGCGTCGCCTATGAAACCTGGGGAACACTGGCGGCCGACGCCAGCAACGCGATCCTGATCGTGACCGGCCTCTCGCCGGATGCACATGCGGCAGCCAACGACGCCAACCCGGCAGCGGGCTGGTGGGAAGGCATGGTCGGACCCGGCAAGGCGATCGATACCGACCGCTGGTTCGTGGTCTGCGTGAACTCGCTGGGCAGCTGCAAGGGCTCGACCGGTCCGGCCTCGCTCAACCCGGCCACCAGCCAACCGTATCGTCTCGACTTCCCCGAGCTGTCGATCGAAGACGGCGCGCGCGCCGCGATCGAAGTCGTGCGCGCCCTGGGCATCGAACAGCTTGCCTGCGTGGTCGGCAATTCGATGGGCGGCATGACCGCGTTGGCCGTGCTGATGCTGCACCCGGGCATTGCGCGCAGCCACGTCAACATTTCCGGCAGCGCGCAGGCGCTGCCGTTCTCCATCGCGATCCGCTCGCTGCAGCGCGAAGCGATCCGCCTTGATCCACGCTGGAATGGTGGCCACTACGACGACGACGCGTATCCCGAGTCCGGCATGCGCATGGCGCGCAAGCTGGGCGTGATCACCTACCGTTCGGCACTGGAATGGGATGGCCGCTTTGGCCGCGTGCGGCTGGATTCGGACCAGACCGACGACGATCCGTTCGGCCTCGAATTCCAGGTGGAAAGCTACCTGGAAGGCCACGCACGGCGCTTCGTGCGTTTCTTCGACCCCAACTGCTATCTGTACCTCAGCCGTTCGATGGACTGGTTCGACATGGCCGAGTACGCCGACGGCGACGTGCTGGCCGGGCTGGCGAAGATCCGGGTGGAGAAGGCACTGGCGATCGGCGCCAACACCGACATCCTGTTCCCGGTGCAGCAGCAGCAACAGGTCGCCGACGGCCTGCGTGCCGGCGGTGCCGATGCGCGCTTCATCGGCCTGGAATCGCCACAGGGCCATGATGCCTTCCTCGTCGATTTCGAGCGTTTCGGCCCGGCCGTGCGCGGCTTCCTCGACGCGCTGTAAGTGGCGTGGCGGCGTAACCTCGCGCTGGCCGCCTTCGGCGCGCTGACCGCCTTGATGATCAGCGGTGTGCTGCCGCTGTGGCTGGGTGGCTGGTGCCTGCTGGCCAGTGCGGTGTCGTTCGGCCTCTATGGCCATGACAAGCGCGCGGCGCAGCGAAAGCGATGGCGCATTCCCGAGCGCACCCTGCAGCTGCTGGCCTTCGCCGGAGGCTGGCCCGGCGCGCTGCTGGGCCAGGCGCTGTTCCGCCACAAGCACCGCAAGGCCGCATTCCAGTGGGTGTTCTGGCTGTGCGTGCTGGCCAACGTGGCCTCGATCGCGGTGATGCTGTGCGAGTTCTCGCGGTAACCCTCGCAATCGGTGGTGCCGGCCGCTGGCCGGCAATTCCGTGTCCGTATCAGGCGCCATGAGGTTGCCGGCCAGCGGCCGGCACTACCGGTTCACGCTTCGCGGACCAGAGTCCCGTCGCGCAACCGGTACTGCGCATCGACCACGCCTTCGGGCAGGTCGTCGTGGGTGATCATCAGCAGGCTGCGCCCGTCCAGCAATCCGGAAAGGTCCTGCAACAGCGCACGTGCGGTATCCACGTCCAGCCCTTCGGTGGGTTCGTCGAGCAGCAGGATCGGCGCATTGCGCAGCAGCGCGCGCGCCAGCGCCAGGCGTCGTGCCTGGCCCGCCGACATCGTCGCACCGTTCTCGCCGACCCAGGCCTGCAGGCCGCCGTTGCGCTCGGCCCATTCGCCCAGGCGCACGCGGCGCAGCACCGCCCACAAGGCGGCGTCGCTGGCATCGGGATCACCCAATCGCAGGTTCTCGGCCACGCTGCCGGCGAACACCGGCGCGTTCTGCGGCAGCCACGCCAGTTGCCGGTGCCAGTCGGCCTGGGCGAAATCACGCAGGTCGCGGCCACCGTAGGTCAGCCGTCCCTGCTGCGGATCCCACAACCGCAGCAGCAGGCTCGACAGCGTGGTCTTGCCGCTGCCGCTGTCGCCGCGAATCGCGATGCGTTCGCCTGGCGCCAGGGTCAGCTGCAGGCCGGACAACACCGGCCGCGCGCCGCCTGGCCACTGGAAATGCACGTCATCCCAATGCACGCGCGCAGCCGGCGGCACCACCTGTGGCGCCTGGGGATCGTCCACCGTCGGCGGTTGCTCGACGATCGCCTGCAGGCGATCGGCGGCAATGCGCCCGGACTGCAGCGACTGCCAGGCCAGGCCCATGCCGGCCCACAGCTCGATCAACGCCACGGTGAGGAACACCAAACCTGCGGCCATTTCCGGTGCGATGCGCTGCTGCTCGGCCGCGTGCAGGGCCAACGCCAGCATCGCCACCAGGCCCAGCCCCGCCACCAGGCCGTGCAGGGTCGAGGCCGCGATCAGGCGCCAGCGGCGGCGGCGATCCCGCGAGGCCAGCTGCTTGGCAGCTACGCGTACCTTCAGCTGCCAGGCCGCATCGGCGTGCAGCGCGGCCAGGTCACCCGCACCTTCCAGCCCTTCGAATGCAGCGGTACGCAATGCGGCACGATGCGCGGCACGGTCGGCCTCTTCGTCGTCATGGCCACGCACGCCCAGCCACGGCACGCCGAAGGCGATCAGCAGCGCCAGCACCGCCAGCAGCACCGCAGCCGACGGCAGGATCAGTGCCGCCGAAACGATCGCGACCAGCGACAATCCGCCCAACGCCACCAGCGGCCCGATCGCACGCACCAGCAGGCCGTCCACTTCACCGATGTCGCCGAGCAGGCGCGCCAGAAGGTCGCCCGTGCGCGTAGCCCCCAACCGTGCAGGTGCCAGCGGCAACGCGCGGCGGAAGAACCACACGCGCAGGTCGCGGGCGATGCGCAGCGTGGCGTCGTGGCCGACCAGCTTCTCGAAATAGCGCGACACGATGCGCGCCATCGTCAGCCCGCGTATACCCGCGGACGGTGAGAAGAAGTTGAAGCCTTGGCCGAGGCCGGCCGCGCCAGCCAACGCGGCGGCGGTGAGGAAGCCACCGGACAGGCCAAGCAAGGCGGTGCCGGCCAGCATGGTGGTCCACAGCAGCAGCACGGTCAGCAGCAGGCGCGGCCGATGGCGCAGGAACACCGCGCGCAGCGAATCAGGCGAACGGCTCATGCGCGCACCGCCTGTGCCGGTTCGACCAGGCGCCCTTCCGGCAGCAGCAGGCAGCGGTCGGCCCAGGCGATCACCGCCGGGCTGTGGGTGGCGACCACCACACTGCGGCCCCGCGCATAGGCAGCCAGGCTGCGCAGCAGTGCGGCCTCGGTATCGGCGTCGAGAAACGCGGTGGGTTCGTCCAGCAACAGGACCTGCGGGTCGCGCAGCAACAACCGGGCCAGGCCGATACGACGGGCTTCGCCGCCGGAGAGGCCGAAGCCACGTTCGCCGATCACCGTGTCCAGGCCCAGTGGCAGGCGCTGTGCGAACTGCAGCACCTGCGCGGCCTCGGCCACCGCGCGCAGCCGCGCATCGCTGGCACCGGGATCAGCCAGGCGCAGGTTGTCGGCGATGCTGCCGTGGAACAGGTACGGACGCTGGCTGGCATAAGCCACCTGCACGCCAGGCCGCAGCTGCAGCTTGCCGGCGCGCGGCGGTAGCCAGCCGGCCAGCGCTTCCAGCAGGGTGCTTTTACCGGAGCCGCTGGGACCAACCAGGGCCAGGCGCTGGCCCGGCTCCAGCCGCAGGTCCAGATCCTGCAGCACATCCTGCGGCGCGCCCAGCGGACGCAGCACCAGCCCTTGTGCCTGCAGCGGCGGCAAGGCGGCCTCGGCCGGCTCCACCGCCAGCGGTGCAACCTCGTTCTCGATCAGGCCCTGCTCATCGGGCAGCGACTGCAGCAGGCGCTCCACTTCGGCGGCGGCGGCCAGTGCATTGGCGCGATCATGGTAGTGCGCGGCCAGCCGTCGCAGCGGCGCATAGAATTCCGGTGCCAGCAGCAGGCAGAACAGCCCCGCACCCAGCGTCGGCACCGCTGCATGCAGCGACATCATGCCCAGATAGCTCAGGCCCAGGTACAGCGCCACCATCGCCACGCTCACCGAGGCGAAGAATTCCAGCACCGTGGACGACAGGAAGGCAATCCGCAGCACCTTCAGCGTGCGCACGCGCACGCCTTCAGCGGCGGCCTCGATACCCTCCAGCTCGGCGTCACCGCGGCCATACAGGCGTAGCAGGCCCAGGCCCTTGATGCGGTCGGCGAAATGGCCGCTCATGCGTGCCAGCTCACCCAGCTGCGCACGGCCGGCCGCTTCGGCGCCCCAGCCCACCAGCATCATGAAAAATGGCACCAGCGGCGCAGTGAACAGCAGGATCAGCGCCACCACCCAGTCGACCCAGGCGGCAGCGGCCAGGATCAGCAGCGGCACCACCACCACTTCAGTGCGCACCGGCAGGAAGCCGCTGTAATAGCTCTCGATCGCATCACCGTGATGCAGCATCAGTTCGCCCAGTTCGCCGGTGCGGCGCTGCCGCAGCCACAGTGGGCCGTGGCCCAGCAGGCGTGCGAACACGCGTTCGCGCAATGCCAGGCGTGCGGCGTCGGCCACGTCACCGGCGGCGGCCTGGGTGGCGCTGCCCAGCAGGGTGCGCAGCACCAGGATCACCGCCAATCCCGCCAGCACCGGCAGGCCAGAGGCCAGCGGCACGCGCTCCACCAGCACCCGCTGCACCAGCCAGGCGATGGCGGCAGCCTGGCCGATCAACAGTGCGCCGGACAGGCTGATGCACAGCGCGGCCAGGCGCTGGCGGCCCCGGGCGGAGCGTGCCAGGTCGGCCAGCCAGGCCGTGCGCACACGCCGCTGGCGGGCGGTTTCAGCTTCCGGGGACAGGCCGTCAGGGGTCGTTTCGGCAGCGCTCAAGAGGTCTTCACGGGCAACGAGGGAGACACGGCATTGTAGGCGCAGGCAATAGCCCGCCCCTGCGGCCGGCGGTCGCAGTCTTCATCAGGTTGGCATACGATCAACCGGGGCACCTGTTCATACATTGATCTGGATCAAGGCTGTTTGAAGTAGTCGGTCACATCATTCACGTCGTAGACCACCCTTCCCGCCACCTGCAACGGCACTATCCAACGAGGTAGCCAGGCCATGATTGATCAGACAGTCGTAGAACTGTCGCGGCTGCAATTCGCGCTGACCGCGATGTACCACTTCCTATTCGTACCGCTCACCCTCGGCCTGTCCTTCATGGTGGCCATCATGGAGAGCGTGTATGTGATGACCGGCAAGGAGATCTGGCGCAGGATGACCCTGTTCTGGGGCGTCCTGTTCGGCATCAACTTCGCCATGGGCGTTGCCACCGGCATCGTCATGGAATTCCAGTTCGGCATGAACTGGTCCTACTACAGCCACTACGTGGGTGACATCTTCGGTGCGCCACTGGCCATCGAAGGCCTGATGGCGTTCTTCCTGGAAGCCACCTTCGTCGGCCTGTTCTTCTTCGGCTGGAACCGCCTCAGCAAGGTCAAGCACCTGATGGTGACCTGGCTGATGGCGCTGGGGACCAACCTGTCGGCGATCTGGATCCTGGTGGCCAATGGCTGGATGCAGAACCCGACCGGTGCGGTGTTCAACCCGGAAACCATGCGCATGGAAGTGGTCGACTTCATGGCGGTGGTGTTCAACCCGGTGGCGCAGGCCAAGTTCGTGCACACCGTCAGCGCCGGCTACGTGACCGGTGCGGTGTTCGTGATGGCGATCAGCGCGTTGTTCCTGCTGCGCAACAAGCACAAGGACCTGGCCCGCCGTTCGTTTGCGGTGGCCGCGGCGTTCGGCCTGCTGTCATCGCTGTCGGTGGTCGTGCTGGGTGACGAGAGCGGTTACGCCGCCAGCGAACACCAGAAGATGAAGCTGGCCGCGATCGAAGCGATGTGGGAGACCGAGCGTGCGCCGGCCGACTTCACCGCCTTCGGCATCCCCAACCAGGAGACCCACCAGAACGACTACGCGGTGAAGATCCCCTACCTGATGGGCCTGATCGCCACCCGCTCGTTGAACCAGCCGATTCCCGGCATCCTGGAACTGGTCGAGCGCGCCGAACACCGCGTGCGTGGCGGCCAGCTGGCCTACGGTGCATTGGAACGCCTGCGCGCCAACAAGAACGACGTTGAAGCGCGCGAGATGTTCGACCGTCACTGGCAGGACCTGGGCCACGGCCTGCTGCTCAAGCGCTATCGTGATGACATCCTCAACGCCACCCCGCAGGAAATCTCGCAGGCGGCGATGGACACGGTGCCGCGCGTGATGCCGTTGTTCTGGACCTTCCGCGTGATGGCCGGCCTCGGCTTCTACCTCATCGCTTTCTTCGCCCTGGCCTTCTACTACTCCTGCCGCAACAATTTCCAGGACAAGCGCTGGTTCCTCAAGCTGGCCCTGTGGACGCTGCCGGCACCGTGGATCGCGATCGAGTGCGGCTGGTTCGTGGCCGAGTATGGTCGCCAGCCGTGGGCGGTCGATGGCGTGCTGCCGACCTTCTATGCAGCATCGGGGCTGGCCCTGCATGAAATCGTGCTGACCCTGGCCGGCTTCACTGCCATCTACACCGCGCTGATCGTGGTCGAGATCAAGCTGATGCTCAAGGCGATCCGCAAGGGTCCGGACGAGGTGCTGCCGTCACTGCAGTCGCCCCAGCCGCATGCTTCCCACAATGCCTCGGCGCCGGCCGCCGGCCAGGCCTGAGGCAGGAGAACCAAGATGGATTTCATTCTTCTGGACTACACCACGCTGCGCGTGATCTGGTGGCTGCTGCTCGGCATCCTGCTGATCGGTTTCGCCGTGATGGATGGTTTCGACCTGGGCGTGGGCACCCTGCTGCCCTTCGTCGCCCGCAACGACGCTGAGCGCCGGCTGGTGATCAATACCATCGGTCCGGTATGGGAAGGCAACCAGGTGTGGCTGATCCTGGGCGGCGGCGCGATCTTCGCCGCATGGCCGCCGCTCTACGCGGTCAGCTTCTCCGGGTTCTACCTGGCGATGTTCGTGATCCTGTTCGCGCTGATCCTGCGACCGGTCGGCTTCAAGTTCCGCAGCAAGATGCCCAGCGAGCGCTGGCGCAACACCTGGGACTGGGCGCTGTTCATCGGTGGCTTCATCCCGGCGCTGATCATGGGCGTGGCGGTGGGCAACGTGGTGCTGGGCGTGCCGTTCCACTTCGATGACAGCATGCGCATCTTCTACACCGGCTCGTTCTTCGGCCTGCTGATGCCCTTCGCGCTGCTGGCCGGCCTGCTCAGCGTGTCGATGCTGGTCGCCCACGGTGCCGCCATGCTGGTGCTGAAGACCGACGGCCCGGTGGCCGAACGTGCGGCCCGTTTCGGCAGCATCGCCGCGATCATCGCCTTCGTGCTGTTCGCGGTGGGCGGTGCCTGGGTGGCCTTCGGCCTGCCGGGTTACCAGATCACCTCGCAGGTGGTCACCGACGGCGCCACCAATCCGCTGCTGAAGACCGCCGAACTCGGCGCCGCCGGTGGCTGGATGCGCAACTACAGCGCCATGCCGGCCACGATCCTGGCGCCGCTGCTGGGCCTGGCCGGCCTGCTGGCCAGTGCGGTACTGCTGCGGGCCCGTCGCGGCGGCCTGGCCTTCATCGCCTCCGGGGCAGCCATCGCCGGCATCATCCTGACCGTCGGCTTTGCGATCTTCCCGTTCCTGCTGCCGTCCTCGAGCCAGCCCACCTCCAGCCTGACCGTGTGGGACGCCTCGTCCAGCCACCTGACCCTGTGGATCATGCTGCTGGCCACGGCGGTGTTCCTGCCGATCATCCTCGCCTACACCACCTGGGTGTACCGCGTGCTGAAGGGCAAGACCACCACCGAAGAGATGGGCAACAACCCGAACGCGTATTGATTGCTTGCACGTGTGCCGACCAACGGTCGGCACCTACCCGGAATGAAGGAGACTGATCATGTGGTATTTCGCCTGGATTCTCGGTGCCGGCCTCGCCTCGACGGTGGCCATCCTCAACGGCATGTGGTTCGAAGCCCGCGAGCAGAACCGCATCGAGAAGGAAAATCGTCGCTGAGCTGTAAAAAAGCCTTGCCGCCTTGGCCTTCACACGGTATCTTAGGCGGCTCCTTCGGGGTGTAGCTCAGTCTGGTAGAGCGCTACGTTCGGGACGTAGAGGTCGCAGGTTCGAATCCTGTCTCCCCGACCACTTCGGTGGTCGCATTGAAGCCTGGTGAAGTCGTCCAGGCTTTTTTGTTCCCTGAAGTGGCACTGCTTCGGCAGTGTGAAGAAAACAGCATTCACCCCTTGCCGCCATCGGGGTGAATCGCTAGAATAGGCGGCTCCCTTCGGGGTGTAGCTCAGTCTGGTAGAGCGCTACGTTCGGGACGTAGAGGTCGCAGGTTCGAATCCTGTCTCCCCGACCACTTCGGTGGTCACCAAGAAGCCTGGAAGACATCACTGTCCTCCGGGTTTTTTTGTATCAGGGCACCTGGCCGCCCGCATGACGGGACCTTGCAGGAGCCCGCACGTACAATGGCCGCGCTGCCGGCCCGCCAGCAGCCCCCACCCCCCACCTGCCGCTTCGGCGTAGATCGATGCCGGCGCTGCATGCCATTGCCCCGGCATGCGACACCTGCAAGGACCACCGATGAGTTCCTCCACTTCCGATTCGCCGTCGCTGCTGCACGGTCGTGTCCTCGCGTTTGCCGCGATCCTGCTGGCAGCGGTCAACCTGCGCACTGCGGTCACCTCGATCACCCCGCTGCTGGACGTACTCGGCCAGCAGTTCGGCTTCGGCACCACCATGACCGGCGTGCTGGGCATGCTGCCGACCGCCTCGTTCGCGCTGTTCGGCGTGGCCACGCCGGCGCTGGCGCGGCGCCTGGGCCTGGAGCGCACCACGCTGCTGGCGATGGTGATGGCGATGGCCGGCCTGCTGCTGCGCTCCAGTGCCGGCAACGTCGGCACGCTGCTGCTCGGTTCGGTGCTGGCACTGGCCGGCATGGGCATCGGCAACGTGGTGGTGCCGCCGCTGGTGAAGCGCTACTTCGCCAACAAGGTCGGCACCATGAGCACGCTCTACATCAGCGTGCTGCAGTTGGGCACCATGCTGCCCGCATTGCTCGCGGTGCCGATGGCCAACGCCGCTGGCTGGCGCGTGTCGCTGGGCATGTGGGCACTGCTGGCACTGGCCGCAGCATTGCCGTGGCTGGTTCTGGCCAGGCGCGCACCGAAGCCGCAGGCAGATGCCACCGACCCGGCCGCACAGCCGCATGGGAAAGTCTGGCGCACCTCACTGGGCTGGAGCATGACGCTGATGTTCGGCATGACTTCGCTGATGACCTATTCGATGTTCACCTGGCTGCCACGCATCGTGGTCGAGGCCGGCGGCACACCGGCCTTCGGTGGCGTGATGGTGGCGGTGTTCTCGGCGCTGGGGCTGCTGCCGTCGCTGGTCATTCCATCCATGGCAGTTCGCATGCAGAACCCGTTCCCGCTGGTGCTGATCGGCTTCTTCTCGTTCGTGATCGCCTTCACCGGCCTGCTGCTGGCACCGATGAAGGCCCCCCTGCTATGGGCGTGCCTGCTCGGCGTCGGTCCATCCACCTTCCCGCTGGCGCTGACCCTGATCAACCTGCGCACGCGCACCCCCACCGGCTCGGCGGCACTGTCCGGCTTCATGCAGGGCGTGGGTTACAGCTTCAGCTGTCTGGGGCCGTTCCTGGTCGGCTGGCTGCATACGGTCAGCAACGGCTGGACGCTCCCGTTCAGCTTCCTGTTCGGCTGCGCCACCCTGATGCTGTGCGCCTCCTGGGTGGCCTGCAAGCCGCGCAAGCTGGAAGACCTCTGGTAAGCCGCGCAGGGCCTCGCAACCGGCCCTACCTACCGCTCGTCAGCCCGCCTGCGCATTTTGACACCGGGCTGACAATTCCGGGCGGATAGTGCCCACGAATGCCCATCCTTGCCGCGTGCCGGCATCGGGCATGGGGGCGGCAGCGCCGCCCAGGCCGCCATTCGGTGTGCGGGGGACTCTCGTTTCAGACAAGACATTGCAGGTCGCTGTCCGGGTTTGTATCCGTCCTTGCTGGACGGGAATGCACGAAGGGAGTGACGCGGGCCACGGCCACGCCAAAAGCTGGCATGTGATGTGCGTCACATTTCTCAAGTTGTCTGGTTCGGAAGCCAAGGGGGTCCCCAATGGTTGTCCACCGCCGGCTGGCGCTCTGCGTCGGCCTTGCCTGTACCGCCCTGGCCTGGGCCAGCAGCGCTGCCCCGCCTGACCGCGAGGCGGCCCTGGCCGAGATCGGCCGCTACCGCGACCAGGCCCGCTGGCTGGATGCCCTCGGCGCGATCGAGCGCGCCAGCCAAGAGCAACCCAACGACGACCTGCTGTTCAAGCTGCGCGTACTGACCCTGGGCGACATCGGCAACGCCTGGCGCGCCTGGGAGCTGTACCAGCAGCGCCCGCAGCTGTTCGACGCTGCACAGAAGCAACGCATCGAAGGCGACTACCTGGCCAAGCTGGTGGTCTGGAGCCTGGCCTACAGCAGCAGCGAAGACAGCCGCCTGGAAGAAGCCGAATCGACCCTGGCGCGCATGCAGCGCTACCTGGGCAGCGAAGGCACCCCGCCCGCGCAGGCGCCGCTTCGCGTCCGCATGGACCGGCTGATCCTGCTCAACCGGCTGGGCCGCCATGCGCAGGTGCGCGAGGAAGCCCGCGCACTGCAGGCCGAAGGCCATGCCCTGCCCGACTATGTGCTGCCTGCGGTCGGCGATTCGCTGATGGGCACCCTGCATCCGGAAGAAGCCATACCGGTGCTGCAGGCGGCAGTGGCCGGCGACCCGACACGCGATGCCTCGCATTCGGAACTGGCCTATGCCTACCTGGAGAGCGAGCAGCAGGAAAAGGCGATCGACCTGCTGCAGGCCTGGCGTGACAAGGAGCCGGCGTGGCGCTGGAGCAACGGCAAGTCACCGTACGCGAACTGGTCACGTTACGAGGCCGACCTGAATCTGGCGATGGTACGCGCCTATAGCGGCGACCTGCGCACCGCACAGCACGACCTGGAATCGATGGTCGACATCGCACCGGGCAACGGCGGCCTGCAGAGCGCGCTGGGCAGCGTGTACATGATGCGCGGATGGCCACGCATGGCACTGCAGCGCCAGCAGATGGCACATGCGCTGGACCCTCGCGACATCGAGCCGCGGCTGGGCATGGAGGAGGCCTACGTCGCCCTGCAGCGCGATGACCTGGCAAGGCCACTGCACGACGATCTTGTCGCACGCTACCCGACCCAACCCGCCGTCGAACGCATGGACCAGGCCTGGCGGGCGCATCGCGGTTGGCAGCTGAAGGCATGGACCGACATTGGTCGCAGCTCCGGCGGTGGCGGCACCTCGCCGCTGGGCAACAACGACCGTCACTACGGCATGGAAGTGCAGACACCGGTGCTCGACGACCGCTGGCGGTTGTTCGCCTTCGCCGACAGGCGCTCGGTCGACTTCCAGGACCAGCGCATCGACCCGCTGTGGCTGGGCGCGGGCGTACGCTACCGCTTTGGCCAGCTGGATGCGGAAGCGGCGGTACTGCGCGCCAACGACCACATTGGCGATACCGGCCTGCGCATCGGCGTGGGTTGGCAGTTCAACGATTACTGGCATGCCGGGCTGGTGGCCGCACGCAATGACCCGGAAGCCTCGATGCAGGCGCGCGTGGCGGGCATCAGTGCTGACAGCGTGAGCGCGCAGGTCGACTACCGGCGCAGCGAGCTGACCCACTGGATGTTCGGCGCCAGCCGCTTCCGCTACGACGACGGCAACCACCGCGAGCTGTTCAGCACCAGCATCGAACAGCGCCTGCTGACCTGCCCGCGCTGGTTGATCGACGGCCTGGCCAGTGCCTACACCAGCCGGGGCAGCCGCGACGACGCGCCCTACTTCAACCCGAAGCGCGACCGCATGGTCGAGATCGGGCTGCGCATCGACCAGCAGCTGTGGCGGCACTACGAGCGCCACTTCCGGCACCGCCTGACGGTCTCGCTGGGTGACTACTGGCAGGACGGCTTCGGCAGCGCTCTGGTCCCTTCGGTGTCCTACATGCACGAATGGCAGCTGGGCCAGGGCCGCGTGTTCGAGTACGGCGTGCGCTGGTCGCGGCCGGTCTACGACGGCCACCGCGAGCGTCATATCGGCTTCGAAGCCGCACTGCGCTGGGGAGAGTGACATGGCCCGCATCCTGCGACTGATCGTGCTCCTGCTGCTGGCCGCCACGCCGCCGGCGTTCGCGCAGCAGGCCCTGCATCTCGATGCCACTGACAACGGCCTGCTGATCCTCAGCTACCACGACATCCGCGACCGGGTCGCGGCCAAGGGCGACGCCGATACCTACGCGGTGAGCACGCAGAACTTCGCCGCGCACCTGGATTGGCTGGGGGCACACGGCTACCACCCGGTGTCGCTGTCGCAGGTGATCGACGCCTCCCAGGGACGCGCCACGCTGCCACCGAAACCGGTACTGCTGACCTTCGATGATGGCCTGCGCAGCGTCTACGACAAGGCATTCCCGCTGCTGCAGGCGTACCGCTACCCGGCGCTGGTGGCAGTGATCACCGATTACGTGGACATGGCGCCCGGGCGCACGATCGACTATGGCTACCGGCCGTTCGGCCACGATGACTTCGTTACCTGGGCGCAGCTGAAGCAGATGCACGACAGCGGCCTGATCGAAGTGGCCAGCCATACCGACGACCTGCACCACGGAGTGCTTGCCAATCCGCAGGGCAATTCGACGCCAGCGGTGGTCACCCGCATCTACCGGCCGGCCACGCGCAGCTACGAGAGCGAGGCGCAGTACGAGCAGCGCCTGCGCGCCGATCTCGGCCGCAGCGTGCAGCGCATCCAGCAGCATCTGGGCGTGCGCCCGCGCGCCATCGTCTGGCCGTACGCCGCCTACAACCAGTTGAGCAACGACATCGCCGAACAGCTGGGCATGCCGGTGTCCTTCGATCTGGAAGGCCGCAGCACGCCAGTGGCCAGCGACCTGCATGGGCTGGCGCGCTTCCTGGTCAGCGACAACCCGACCGTGGAGGGCCTGGCCTACGAGCTGCGGCGCGACGTTGCGCTCGACGGCATCCGCGCGTTGCAGGTCGACCTGGATGATGTGTACGACCCGGACCCGGCGCAGCAAGGGCGCAACCTCGATGCGCTGATCGAGCGGGTCAAACGCATCTCGCCCACCCACGTCTACCTGCAGGCGTTCGCCGATCCGGACGGCAACAACACCGCCGATGCACTGTACTTCCCCAACCGGCACATGCCGATGCGCGCGGACCTGTTCAGCCGGGTCGCCTGGCAGCTGAAGTCGCGCGCGGGGGTGAAGGTCTACGCATGGCTGCCGGTGCTCGGCTTCGAGCTGCCCGACCCCGTGCAGCGCAAGGCACTGGCGATCCACAACGGCGATGCCGACGGCATGTACCGGCTGGACTTCACCAAACCGAAGGCACGCCAGATCATGCTCGACATCTACGAGGATCTGGCCGTCAATTCGTACTTCGAAGGCCTGCTCTTCCATGATGATGGCTACCTGCGCGACACAGAACTGCCCACGCTGGCGGCCGGCGACGATGGCAGCGCTCGCACCCGGGCGCTGATCGACTTCACCCTGGCCCTGCGCGGCAGTGCGCAGCGTTGGCGGCCGAAGCTGGCCACGGTGCGCAACCTGTACGCGGAGCCGGTACTGCGTCCGCAGAGCGAAGCCTGGTTCGCGCAGCGCCTGGACCTGTTCAACAAGGCCTACGACCAGACCGCACTGATGGCGATGCCGTGGATGGAAGGCAGCAGGCATCCGGAACGCTGGCTCGACCAGCTGCTGGCCGCGGTGCGTGCGCACGATCCCCAGTTGCAGCACACCCTGTTCGAACTGCAGACCGTCGATTGGCGCAGCGGGCAACCGATTCCCGCCGAGCGCCTGCGCGCGCAGATCCGCCAGCTGCAGGCGCAGGGCGTGCACCACTTCGCCTGGTACCCGGACGACTTCATCGCCGGCCAGCCTTCCACCCATGATGCCCGCGCGGCGATGTCCGCCGGCAACTTCCCGTACCCGGAGAAGTGACATGGACATGCACCCGCTGCTGCAGGTCCTGTTCCAGTTCGCCTTCTACTACCCGATGGTGATGGCGTTCTTCTGGATGTCGGGCGGCCTGTATTACTACTTCCGGCGCGAACGCCATTCGCGCCCACGCAACGACCCGCCGCTGATGGTCGATCCACCGTTCGCGAGCCTGTTGATTCCCTGCCACAACGAGTCCGCGAACCTCGACGACACACTCGGCGCGGCACTGGCACAGCGCTATCCGGCCGACTACGAGGTGATCGCCATCGACGATGGCAGCAGTGATGACACCGGCGCCCGGCTCGACGTGCTGGCGGCGAAGCATCCGCGGCTGCGCGTGCTGCACCTGGACCGCAACCTCGGCAAGGCCAACGCGCTTCGCATGGGTGCGCTGGCGGCCCGCTCGGAGTACCTGGTGTGCATCGATGGCGATGCCATGCTGGAGGAACACGCCCTGCACTGGATGGTCTGGCACCTGGTCAGCGGCAACCGCGTCGGTGCGGTCACCGGCAACCCGCGCATCCGCAACCGTTCCACCCTGCTTGGACGCCTGCAGGTGGCCGAATTCTCCTCGATCATCGGCATGATCAAGCGCGCGCAGCGCGTGTACGGGCGCATCTTCACCATCTCCGGAGTGATCGCAGGCTTTCGCCGCACCGCCCTGCACCAGGTCGGCTGGTGGTCGGACGACATGGTGACCGAGGACATCGACATCAGCTGGCGCCTGCAGCGTGCGCATTGGGACATCCGCTACGAACCCAACGCGCTGTGCTTCATCCTGATGCCGGAAACGCTGAAGGGTCTGTGGCGGCAACGGCTGCGCTGGGCGCAGGGTGGCGTGGAAGTGATGCTGCGGCATGCGCGTTCACTGCTGCACTGGAAGGAACGGCGCATGTGGGGCGTACTGCTGGAGTACGTGCTGAGCGTGATCTGGGCCTACACCATGTTGTTCATCGTGGTGCTGTGGGTGCTGGGCAAGCTCATCGACGTACCGCCGCAGCTGTACATCGCCAGCCTGCTGCCGCAATGGCATGGCGTGATCCTGGCCCTGGTCTGCCTGATGCAGTTCGCAAGCAGCCTGATCATCGACCGTCGTTACGAAACACAGATTGGACGCAACTACTTCTGGGTCATCTGGTACCCGATGGCGTACTGGCTGATCAGTCTTTCCACCACCCTGGTGGCGTTGCCGAAGACCCTGCTGCGCCGTCGCAGCAAGCGCGCCACCTGGACCAGTCCCGATCGGGGGATCCGATGAACGCACAACGCCCGTCCAACCGCTTCGACTCGCGGATGATTCGCAAGCCGCATCGCCAACCACGCTTCCAGCGCACCGCCTGGGGCTTCGTCACCCTCGCGTTCTGGGGGTTCTACTTCTACCTGTGGGCACCGTTGGTGACCCTGTTCTCGTGGCTGATCGGCGGCCAGCTGGCCTGGCAGCAGCTGTACGAACGGCAAAGCCAGTTCGACCCCTATGTGCTGGTGGCACTGCCGCTGATGCTGCTGTGTGCCAGCGTGCTGCTGATCGGCTGGGCCGAGTACAACCGCGCGCGCTTCCGTGGCCACGAGCGACGCCTGCCGCGACCGCTGGCCAGCCTCAATGAAGTCGCGGCCGATCTGGGTGCCAGCACCGGCCTTGCCGAGCGCCTGCTGGGCTGCAAGGCCGCCACGCTGCACATGGACGATCACGCGCGGCCGATCGGTATCCGCCGCGAGGTGGTGTGACGCCCCGGTAGTCGCCGACCCGGGTCGGCGCTTGCTTGGGTAGCTGCCGACCCTGGTCGGCGCTTGGGCCTGGTGGGCGCCGACCTTGGTCGGCACCGGGGTCTACCGCGAAGGGCATCCGCGCATCGCGTGGATCTACTTGCGCGTCTGCCCTTCACCGCGCACGACGAATCGTTCGACGGTGAGTGCTTCCAGGCCCATTGGGCCGTACGCATGCAGGCGCGTGGTGGAAATGCCGATCTCGCTGCCCAGGCCCAGCTGTCCACCGTCGGAGAAGCGCGACGAGGCATTGACCATCACCACCGCCGAGCGCAGTGCGTTGACGAAGCGCTCGGCATGGCCGGCGTCTTCGGTGACGATCACTTCGGTATGGTCGGAGGTATAGGCACGGATATGCGCGATGGCCGCATCGAGGTCGTCGACCACCCGCACGGCCAGCACCAGGTCGAGGAACTCGGCAGCGTAGTCGTCTTCGCTGGCGGCGGTGCTGCCCGGCAGCAGCGGCTGCGCGTTCGTGTCGGCGCGCAGCTCCACGCCACGCTCACCGAGCGCCTGCGCCACGCGCGGCAGGAAGGCTTCGGCCACATCACGATGCACCAGCAGGGTTTCCAGCGAGTTGCAGGCCGACGGACGGCTGCACTTGCCGTCCACCAGAAGGTCGATGGCTTTGCCGAGGTCGGCGCTGGCATCCACGAACAGGTGGCAGACACCCTTGTAGTGCTTGATCACCGGCACCCGCGCATGCTCGGAAACGAAGCGGATCAGGCCTTCGCCGCCGCGCGGAATCGCCAGATCGATCAGTTCATGCAGCTGCAGCAGCTCCAGCATTGCTTCGCGGCGCAGGTCGGTCAGCACGGTCACTGCCGCCGCCGGTACGCCATTGGCCTGCAGGGCGACGGCCAGCGCCTGGGCGATGGCGGTGTTGGAGTGGACCGCTTCGGAACCACCGCGCAGGATCACGCCATTGCCGGCCTTCAGGCACAGCGCAGCCGCTTCGGCGGTCACGTTCGGGCGCGCCTCGTAGATCATCGCGATCACGCCCAGCGGCACGCGCACCTTCTGCACGCGGATGCCGTTTGGACGCACATCGTCGCGGGTGATCTGGCCGACGGGATCGGGCAGCGCGGCGACCTCACGCACGGCTTCGGCCATCGCGAACAGGCGTGCCGGGTCCAGCGCCAGGCGGTCGAGCATGGCACTGCCAATGCCTTTCTCGCGCGCAGCGGCAAGGTCGCGCGCATTACCGGCCAGGATCAGCCCGGCATTCACTTCCAGTGCCTGGGCCATTGCCAGCAGCAGCGTGCGGCGCGCCGCACTGTCGAGGCCGGCAACGATCTGGGCCGCGTCACGGCAGGCACGCGCCTGCGCTTCGATTTCGCTCATCGGGGAGTCCTTCAAATCGGTCATGGCAGCACCAGATCGTCGCGATGGACGACACTGCCACCGTAGTTGTAGCCCAGCACGGCCTCGATGTCGCGCGAATGGCGGCCGGCGATCCAGCGCACATCATCGGCCGCGTACTGGCTGACGCCGCGCGCCACGCAGACGCGGCCCTGTGGCGCGTTCCAGCACACCTGCACCATGTCGCCACGGCGGAACATGCCCTCCGCGCCGGTGATGCCGCCGGGCAGCAGCGAGGCGCCCTTCTCGCGCATCGCCTGCGCCGCGCCGGCATCGATCACGATCGCTCCCTCGACCAGCGGCGCGTGCCGCAGCCAGTGCTTGCGGGCCGCCTCACGGCTGCGCGCGGCGTGGATACGGGTACCGAACAGGCGGTCCTGGGCCAGCGCGCGTACCACGTCACCGCTACGGCCATTGAACAGATAGGTTTCGATGCCGAGACGACCCGCCTTCGCTGCCGCTTCCAGCTTGGTCCGCATGCCGCCGGTACCGGCGCGCGAGCCGGCGCCGCCGGCCATCGCCAGCACCTCGTCACTCAGTTCCGGCACGTCGTGCAGCGGCCGCGCGTCGGCCACGGTGCGCGGGTCGGCGCTGTACAGGCCATCGATATCGGTGGCGATGAACAGCGCATCGGCATCGACCAGCGCCGCCACCGTCGCCGCCAGGTTGTCGTTGTCGCCAAGCTTGAGCTCGTCCACCGACACGGTGTCGTTCTCGTTGACCACCGGCAACGCGCCCAGCCGCAGCAGTTCGTTGAGCGTGGCGCGGGCGTTGAGGTAGCGGCGGCGGTTGCGCAGGTCGTCATGGGTCAGCAGCACCTGCGCCACCGGGCGCTCGAAGAAGCGCTGCCAGAGCCCGATCAGCTGGGCCTGGCCGAGCGCAGCCAGCGCCTGCCGCGCCGCCATCGCCGCGCCAGGTTCATCGGCCCGCGGCAGGATCGCGCGCCCGGCAGCGACCGCGCCGGAAGACACGATCACCACCTCGCGCCCGGCCAGGACATTGGCCGAGACGAACTGCGCCAGGCCCAGCGCGTGGCGTGGTGACAGGCCGCCGCCATCGGCTGCCAGCAGGCTGCTGCCGACCTTCAGCACCGCACGCCGCCATGGCGGCAGCGCTTGTTCGGGGAACGGCGAGGCGACGTTGGCAGCGTGCGGGATCATCGGTCAGTGTCTCAGCGGGTGTTCCATTCGTGCACGGTCAGCTCGGAGGCCTGCATCGTCACCAGCGGATCGGTGGCGACGATGGCCTGCGCCTGCGCCAGGCTGTCCACGTTGCACAGCACATAAGCGCCACCACTGCCGTCGGCGAAACCACCAGTCAGCTGCAGCTTGCCCTGCGCCTGCAACGCATCGAGGAAATCGCGGTGCAGCTGCACCGCTGCATCGTTGAAGTCCGGCCGGCGCATCGCCATCACCAGGTAGACAGTGCCCGCCATCAGGACAGCGCCTGCCAGCGCGCGCGCAGTTCGTCCAGGCGCAGGTCGGCGGCCGAACCCGGCGACACGCGCGCGGCGAGGCTGCCTTCCGGGGTACGCCCCTGCCCTGCACTGTCGGCACCGGCCGCAGCGGCCTTGTAGGCCTCACGGAACGGCACGCCGGCCACGGCCGCTTCCACCGCCACGTCGGTGGCATACATGCCCGAATCGATGGCCGCACGCAGCTTGTCGTCACGCCATTCCAGGTTGGCCAGCAGCGCCGGCAGCAGCTCCAGCGCGGCCAGGCCACGGCCGAAGCCGTGGAAGATGGCACCCTTGGACGACTGCAGGTCGCGGTGGTAGCCCGACGGCAGCGACAGCAGCTGCTCGATCTCGGTGCGCGCTGCGGCGACGCTGGCGTGGGTCGCACGCATCAGCTCGATCACGTCCGGGTTGCGCTTGTTGGGCATGATCGAACTGCCGGTGGTGTACTGCGCCGGCAGCGCGACGAAGCCGAACTCGGCGCTGGTGAACAGCGACAGGTCCCAGGCGATGCGGCGCAGGTCCAGCGTGGCACCACCGAGCGCTTCCAGCGCGGCCAGCTCGAACTTGCCGCGCGACAGCTGTGCGTAGATCGGCGAGATCTGCATGCGCGCGAAACCGAGCGCGGCCGTGGTGTGTTCGCGGTCCAGCGGCAGGTTCACGCCGTAGCCGGCAGCCGTGCCGAGCGGATTGGCATCGACCAGCGCATGGGTGTCACGCGCGCGGATGGCATTGTCGATGAAGGCCTCGGCCCAGCCCGCCCACCACATGCCGGCCGAGGACACTACGGCGCGCTGGATGTGGGTGTAGCCGGGAATCGGCAGGTCCTTCTCGGCCTGTGCGCGGTCCAGCGCGACCTTGGCCACTTCGGCGCTGAGCTGTGCCACGCGCTGCAGCTTCTCCTTCAGCCACAGGCGGGTGGCGACCAGGATCTGGTCGTTGCGGCTGCGGCCGGTGTGGATCTTGCGGCCGGCATCGCCGAGGCGTTCGGTCAGGCGCGCTTCGATCGCCGAGTGGCCATCCTCATACTGGGTATCGAGCACGAAGCGGCCTTCGCGGAAGTCCTGCGCCAGCACCTCCAGTTCGCGCAGCAGGCCGTCCAGCTCGTCGGCACTGAGGATGCCGATGTGCTGCAGGCCTTGTGCATGTGCGGCGCTGGCGGCGATGTCATGCAGGAAGAACTCGCGGTCGAGGATCACGTCGTCGCCGGCGAGGAAGGTCTGGATCTGGGCGTCGACAGCGACGCCGGGCTTCTGCCAAAGAAGGTTTGCCATGGGGGCTCCGGAAGGCGTGTTCAGTGCGGGATGGACGTCAGTTCATCGATGCCCAGCGCGAGGTTGAGGTTCTGCATGGCCTGGGTGGCCGCGCCCTTGAGCAGGTTGTCCAGGGTCGCCACCACGACGACCCGCTTGCCGCCCGGCGCGAGCGTGAAGCCACCGACCTGGGCACCGTGTCGGCCGGCGATGCGACTGACCCACGGCGCGTCATCCACCACGTCGATCAGGGGTTCGCCGGCATAGGCCTGCTGGAAGCGCTCGACGATCTGTTCGCGGGTCTGCACGCGGTTCAGCCACAGGTTGGCGGTAAGCGTGATGCCCCGGAAATGCGGCGCGACATGTGGCATGAATTCAACAGCCACGCCCAGCTGCACCGACACCTCGCGCTCGTGCACGTGGTTGGTCAGCGCGTAGGGCATCAGGTTGTCGGCCAGCAGTTCGACGTTGTTCTTGTCCGACGGCGTGGTACCGGCGCCGGAGTAGCCGGAGACACCGAAGCACTGCGGCGGACCGGCCAGCAGGTCCAGCAGCGGATGCACCGCCAGCTGCATCGCCGTGGCATAGCAGCCCGGGTTGCTGATGTGCTTCTGGCCGTTGTAGCGGCCGCGGGTCAGCTCCGGCAGGCCGTAGTACCAGCCGTTGTCGAAGCGATAGTCGGCCGAGAGATCGACGATGACGGTGTCCGGCTTCGCCGCTTCCAGCGCAGCCACGAACGGTGCGGCCAGGCCATTGGGCAGGGCCAGGATCACTGCGTCCACACCCTTGGCCGCCACCGCGTCGGCGTCCAGGTTCTCGTACTGCAGATCGCCCTGGAATTCCGGGTGATGGTCGGACAGGCGCTGCCCGGCGCGCTCGCGCGAGGAGACGAAAGCCAGTTCCAGCCGCGGATGGGCGGCCACCAGCTTGATCAGCTCGGCACCGGTATGGCCGCGGGCACCGACGATGCCAAGGGTAAAGGTCGAATCGTTCATGCGTGGCTGTCCAGGCGGTACTGCAGGTGGCGCTTCACGCCCTGCCATTCCGCATCGATGATGGAGAAGATGACGGTGTCGCGCGGCGTGCCGTCGGCATGCCGCTTGTGATTGCGCAGCACGCCGTCCTGCTTGGCGCCGAGGCGGGCGATGGCAGTGCGCGAGGTGGCGTTGAACCAGCTGGTTTCCAGCACCACGCTGATGCAGCCCAGCGTTTCGAAGGCGTGCTGCAGCAGCAACAGCTTGGCTTCGGTGTTGGCGCCGGTACGCTGCACGCGCGGCGCATACCAGGTGTAGCCGAGGCTGAGTTTCGGCACACCGGCATCCATGTCATAGAAACGGGTACTGCCGACGATGTCACCCGCCGCATCACGGATCACAAACGGCAGCACCTTGCCTTCGCTCTGCGCCTGCAGCGCGGCCCGCACATAGGTCTCGGCCTGTTCCGGCGACGGCACCTGGGTGTACCAGAGCTGGTCCAGGCCGCTGCCTTCAAGCGCATCGCGCAGGCCGGGCACGTGTTCCATCTGCAGCGGCTGCAGGGTTACGTGCTGGCCGCGCAGGGTAGGAACCGTGTTCCAGGCATCGAGGTTGCTCATTGCTCAGCCCTGCAGGCTCGGGGTGCGCTGCGCGCAATGATCGACATAGGTCTTGATCCGGTCGATGCCATCGGCACCGAACCAGAATACCTTCCAGTGGTCCTGCTTGTAGCAGCCGTCGGACTCGGCGTAGTAGAAGTGATTGATCGGGTTGCCATGGCGCGAGCGCCAGAACAGCTGCGGCGTCTCTTCCAGCATCACGTTCCAGACCGCACGGCCCAGACCCTCGCCCTGCGCGTCGTCGAGCACGGCGAACTTGTCCAGGTACACGCCCTCTGCCTCGTCGGTGAGGATGACCGCGGTGCGGTAGTTCTCGCTGACGTAGGCACGCAACAGCTTGGTCTTCTCGAAATAGTCCGGCACCAGCGCGCGGCCGAAGCTGGATTCGATCAGGCCCTTCAGGCGCGGCAGGTCCAGTTCGTTCCAGGCGGTGGCGCGCAGCACCTTTTCACCCTTGCGCACCAGCGTGCCCGAACCCTTGTGGGTGAACAGTTCCTTGGCCAGGTCGGCCGGGCGCGTGATCGACACCGACGATTCCAGCGGCAGGCGGTCGAGCAGATCCTTGATCTGTTCGATCTTCACCTTCATGCCGCCGTGGATCCACGGCTGCGCGATCAGGTGGTCGTACTCGGTGGACAGGTTGATCGAATCGATCACGTTGCCCGCCTCGTCCAGCAGGCCGCCCGTGCCGGTCAGGAAGATGATCTTGTACGGCTGCAGTTCCTGCACCAGCTCGTTGGCGGCGAAGTCGGCGTTGACGTTGAGGATCTGGCCGCCGGCGGTCTCGCCCAGGCTGGTGATGACCGGGATCGAGCCAGCGCGCAGGCTGGCCTCGATCGGTGCCAGGTTGACCTTCTTCACCTCGCCCACCAGGCCGTAGGTATCCACATCCAGGTACTCGGCTTCGAACACGCCGCCGGTGATCGAGGTGGCGCGCGCGCCGTTCTGCTGCAGCGCCTCGACCAGCCTCAGGTTGGACTGCTGGAACACCCGGCGCACGATCGCCAGCGCTTCCGGCGAGGTCACGCGCAGGCCGTTCACGGTCTGCTTCTCGATGCCGGCGGCCGACAGTTCGGCATCCAGCTGCGGGCCGGCGCCGTGCAGCACGATCGGGGTCAGCCCGACTTCCTGCAGGAACGACAGCGAAGAGGTCAGCGCGTCGAGGTCGTCGCGCAGCACCGCGCCGCCGACCTTGACCACGGCGAAGCGCTTGGCATCCAGCTGCGAGAAGCGCTTGAGGTACTGGCTGATCTCCTTCGCGCTGGCCATGCTGGAAAGCAGGCGCACGATGGTCTGGCGGGTCTGGCGATGGGGCTGGAGGGCAGGAGACATTTCGGTTTCGTCGGAAAGGGAAGAATCAGGCGCCGGCGGCGATGATGCGGTGCACGGCGTCGGTGTAGCGCTGCAGCTGTTCCAGCGTCACGAACTCATCGGCGGTGTGGGCCTGGGCGATGTCACCCGGGCCGAACACCAGCGTGGTGTAACCACCGGCCGAGAACAGCGAGGCCTCGGTCCAGAAGTCCACCGCGTTGCCGATCGGCAGTTCCAGCGCATCGGCCACGTCACGTGCCAGCAGGCGGCGGTTCTCGGCTTCGGCGATGTCGCCGGCCGGCAGGCTGGGGCCACGGAAGGTTTCGGTGAATACCGCCGCTTCCGGCTCGGCGAAACCGGCGAAGGTGGCCAGCAACGCGTCGATGTTCATCGACGGCAGCGGCCGGAAGCCGAAGCGCACTTCGGCAGCGGGCGCGATCATGTTGGCCTTGATCCCGCCTTCGACGCGGCCGATGTTGAAGCGCAAGCCCGTCAGCCCACCGAAGCGCGCCGAAGCCAGCGATTCCACATGGTCCAGCGCGCGATTGCCCCAGCGCATCGCCTGGTGCAGCGCGCTGGCAGCCGCATCCTGCTTGCCCGAGGCGTGCCCTGCACGACCGGCGAACTGCATCAGCACCGAGCTGATGCCGCGATGCGCCAGCACCGCTTCGCTCATGGTCGGCTCGGCCACCAGCACCGCTTCGTACGGAATGCCGCGGGCCAGGAACGCGGCGATGCAGCGCGGATCGTTGGCTTCTTCATCGCTGGAGAACAGGAACGCGGCATCACCATCGCTGGCATTGGCCGCAGCCACCAGTGCAGCGGCCGCGCCCTTGATGTCACACACGCCCAGGCCGACCACGCGGTCGTCCAGGCGCCGCATCACATGCGGGTCGGCACTCCAGTGCGGCGAGTCCGGCACCGTATCCAGGTGCACGTTGAACAGGTACTTCGGCGTACCACGCACGGCGTACAGGCTGACCGCGCCCGCGCCATGGTCGATCACCTCGACATTGAATCCGGGCAGGTTCGCGCGCAGGTAATCGAAGATGCCACCGGTGGTGATCGCACGCGGCGGGTTGCGGGTGTCGAAAGACACCAGGGCCTGCAGGTGATCGAGCGTCTGTTCAAGCATGTGTCTGAATATCCGTAGGGTTCGAAATCGGTAGTGCCGGCCGCTGGCCGGCTCCGCAATGATCCAGCCGTGCCACGAGCCGGCCAGCGGCCGGCACTACCCTCCATCGACGTTGCGAGGCGCCGGCCAGCGGCCGGCACCCCGTCACAGGTCAACCACGATTGACCTGCGCATAGACAGTGGAGCTCATCCCGAACAGCTTGATGAAGCCTTCGGCCTCTTCCACGCCCCAGTCGGCCGACTGCGCGTAGGTGGCACCCTTGGTGTTGAGCAGGTGCGGCGACTTCACCGCCACTGCATCGACGCGGCCACCGCGGGTTTCCAGCACCACTTCACCGTTCACCTTGGCCTGCGAGGACTTCAGGAAGGCTTCGATGTCGGTCTTCAGCGGGTCGTGGTAGAAACCTTCGTACACCAGCTCCACCCACTTGCGTGCAACGTCCGGCTTGAAGCGGTTCTGCTGCTTGGTCAGCACCGCATCTTCCAGCGCGCGGTGTGCGGCCAGCAGCGAGACCAGGCCCGGGGCCTCGAACACGATGCGGCCCTTCAGGCCGATCACGGTGTCGCCGGTGTACACGCCGCGACCGACGCCGTACGGGGCGAACAGCTTGTTGAGCTGGGCCAGGATCTGGTCGCCCGGCAGCGCCTTGCCGTTCAGTTCAACGGCTTCGCCTTCAACGAACTTCAGGGTGACGGTCAGCGCCTGCTCCGGCCACTCGCTGCGCGGTGCGCACCAGCCACGAGCGCCCTCGCCCGGGGCTTCCCAACGGTCGATCTCGCCGCCGGACATGGTCAGGCCCAGCAGGTTCTCGTTGATGGTGTAGGCCTGCTGCTTGGCGCGCACGCCGAAGCCGCGCTCTTCCAGGTACTTCTGCTCGTAGGCGCGGGTCTGGGTGTGTTCCTTCTGGATCTCGCGGATCGGCGCGATGATCTGGTAGTCACCCAGCGCCTTCACGGCCAGGTCGAAGCGGACCTGGTCGTTGCCCATGCCGGTGCAGCCGTGGGCGATGATGTTGGTGCCCAGTTCGGCGGCACGCTTCAGCGCGGCATCGACGATCAGGTAGCGGTCCGAGACCAGCAGCGGGTACTGGCCCTGGTAGCCTTCGCCGGCCCACACGAACGGCTTGACGAAGCCCTCCCAGATGGCCGGGCCACCGTTGACGGTGACGTGGCTGGTCACGCCCAGTTCGGCGGCGCGCTTTTCGATGAAATCGCGCTCTTCATCATCCACGCCGCCGGTGTCGGCGAACACGGTGTGCACGTTGTAGCCGCGCTCCTGCAGGTACGGCACGCAGAAGCTGGTATCCAGGCCGCCGGAGAAGGCGAGAACGACGTCTTTGTTGCTCATGGGAGTCAGGTCCACTTGGGGGATGGGAATTCGGTAGAGCCGACCGTTGGTCGGCTGGAATGTTGGATGCGCCGCTGCGGGAGCAGCCGACCAACGGTCGGCGCTACCCCTTGTTCGATCTAGCGCCCGGCAACCGCCGCCATGATCGCCTTCTGCACGTGCAGGCGGTTCTCGGCTTCGTTGATGGCGATGCACTGCGGCGAATTCATCACCGCGTCGGTGGCCTTCACGTTCCGGCGCAGCGGCAGGCAGTGGCTGAACACACCGTTGTTGGTCAGTGCCATCTTCCGCTCGTCCACGATGAAGTGCTTGAACTGGTCGCGGATCGGCTTCTCCGGCTCCCAGTTGCCGAAGAACGGCAGCGCGCCCCAGCTCTTGGCGTAGACCACGTCGGCGCCGGCGTAGGCGCTGTCGATGTCATGGCTGATCTTCAGCGAACCGCCGCTCTCGGCCACGTTCTGCTCGGCCCAGCCCATGTAGCGATCGTCGAGGATGTAGTCGGCGGTCGGGCACAGCAGGGTCACGTCCATGCCCATGCGGGTGGCGATGGTCAGTGCCGAGTTGGCCACGGCGGTGTTCAGCGGCTTGGGGTGGTAGGTCCAGGTCAGCACATACTTCTTGCCACGCAGGTCCTGGGTGCCGAAGTGCTCCTGCAGGGCCATGACGTGGGCCAGCTCCTGGCACGGGTGGGTGATGGTCTCCATGTTGATGACCGGCACCGGCGAATACTTGGCGAAGCTGTTGAGGACGATGTCCTGGCGATCGTAGGCCCAGTCGATGAACTTGGGGAACGCACGCACGGCGATGATGTCGCAGTAACGCCCCAGCACCTTGGCCACTTCCGCAATGTGCTCCTCGGTATCGCCGTCCATCACCGTGCCGAGGTTGAACTCGATCGGCCACGCATCCTTGCCCGGCTGCAGCACCACCGCGTGGGCGCCGAGCTGGAACGCGCCCAGTTCGAAGCTGGTGCGGGTGCGCATGGAGGGGTTGAAGAACACCAGCGCGATCGACTTGCCCTTGAGCTGGTCGCCGAGCTTGTTGCGCTTGAACAGCGCGGCCTGGGTCAGCAGCGCGTCAAGATCGCTGCGGCTCCAGTCCTGGGTGTTCAGGAAGTGCTTGGGGGACATCATCTTTCCTTGCGTGGCGGCGCCGGGTTCGACGCGGTGGAAGGGAAAAGCAGGAAGCAAAGGTGGATCGAAAAGGTTGCAGTTGCAGCTTTCAGCACATGCATTTTTGAAGCGCGGAAACGAAAAAACCCAGCCGGCGGGCTGGGTTTTTTTCGGACGAACAGCAGAAAGCTCCGGTTACCCAGCGAGGATGTGGGGTTCCGGTCGACGCGCACGCGAGGTCATGCCCGACGCCTGTCGGGCTGCGCTGCTGTCGTGCTGGAAGTCGGTGAGCTTCATGGCCGCCAATCTTTGCATGCGGCCGGGGCCGACGCAAGGGGCCGGGGTCGCAGAATCAGGGATTACCGGCGGCGCCCTGCTCGGGGCCGACCCAGGGGGTGATCGAAACCCGGATCTTCAGCCGGTTGCCGGGGTCTTCCGGCAGGCGCGACCGGTACTTGGTGCCCTTGTAGACGTAATCCACGTCATAGGCGATCGGCCGGCGGAATTCACGCCCGACCGGCACGATGCGGCAGTCGCGGGTCAGCATCGGGCCGTTGTTGGCCGGTGCCGGGGCAGGCGTCTCGGCGGCGGTCTCCTCGGAGACCTCTTCATCGCTGCGCTTGAACATCGAGCGCACCGAGTCCCAGAAGCGGCTGATCCGGCCCTTGTCCTCGACCGGCTCTTCACCGGTGACGTTGACCGGGGCCAGGGTGCGGGTCGAGATCGGCTCGCAATGCTCCTCGGTGCGGGTCGCGCGCAGGGTCTGGAACACCGGCTCGACGTTCAGCACCTGCGCATAGTCGAACTTCACGTTCTCGACGATCACCACCCGGTTGCGCGGCTCGGCCTCCTGCGCCTGGGCCACGGCGGCCGTCGCCGACAGGCAGGCCAGGGTCAGCAACGCGGTGGATTTCAGTGGCGACGGGAGCAAGGACACGGCAATAGTGTAGGCAGTGACGAGCGCAAGGGGCTGAACATTACCCGTCCACGCCGCTCCTGCCCACCCCACCTTGGGTGGAGCCGGCGTCCACCGGTGGCAATCGGCGCCCCAAAGCGGGCCGACACGTTCTAAAATCACGGGCTTGTCCCCCAGCCACAGCCCCATGACCCTGCGCCTGCACAACAACCTGACTCGCCAGCTCGAACCGTTCACCCCGCTCGATCCGGCCTGTCCGACCCTGTATGTGTGCGGCCCCACGGTCTACAACTACGTGCACATCGGCAACGCCCGTGGCCCGGTGGTGTTCGGGGTGCTGGCCGATCTGCTGCGGCGGCGTTTCGGTGGCCTGCGCTACGCGCGCAACATCACCGACGTGGACGACAAGATCAACACCGCTGCACGCGAGCAGGGGGTGCCGATCAGCACCATCACCGACAGGTTCGCCGCCGCCTACCGTGAAGACATGGCCGCGCTGGGCGTGGTGCCGCCGGACATCGAGCCGGAAGTGACTGCGCACATGCCGCAGATCATCACCATGATCGAGCAGCTGATCGCCAATGGTCATGCCTATGCCGCCGAAGGCCACGTGCTGTTCGCGGTGGCCAGCTTCGACGGCTACGGCAAGCTCTCGCGACGCGATCCGGAAGAGATGCTGGCCGGCGCCCGCGTCGATGTCGCCCCCTACAAGCGTGATCCGGGCGATTTCGTGCTGTGGAAGCCGTCCAGCGACGACCTGCCCGGCTGGGAATCGCCCTGGGGCCGCGGCCGCCCGGGCTGGCACATCGAATGCTCGGCGATGGCGGCCGCCCATCTGGGCGAGACCATCGACATCCATGCCGGCGGTGTCGACCTGCAGTTCCCGCACCACGAGAACGAGATCGCGCAGAGCGAATGCGCGCATGGCGGCAGGATCTTTGCCCGCTACTGGCTGCACAACGGCATGCTCAACTTCGGCGGCGCCAAGATGAGCAAGTCGCTGGGCAACATCGAGCGCGTACACGACCTGGTGCGCCAGCATCCGCCGGAAGCGCTGCGCCTGGCCCTGCTGTCGGCCCATTACCGGCAGCCGCTGGACTGGTCCGATGGCCTGATCGAGCAGTCGGTGCGCACCCTGGACCGCCTGTACGGCACGCTGCGCGAGCTGGCGTCGATCGAAGCCAGCGCGGTGATCCCGGCCAGCGTCGAGGCGACCCTGGATGACGACCTGAACACCCCGCAGGCGCTGGCCGAAGTGGCCCGCATCGCCGCCGATGCACGCCGCGCCACCGACCCGGCCGAACAGGCACGGCTGAAGGGCGAGCTGCTCGGCGCCGGCCTGGCGCTGGGCCTGCTGCAGGCCGATCCGGCGCAGTGGTTCGGTACCGCTGCGGGCGACGGCGGCGACGATGCCCGCATCCAGGGCCTGATCGACGAGCGTGCTGCGGCCAAGAAAGCGCGTGATTTCGCCCGTTCCGATGCCATCCGCGACCAGCTGGCCGCCGAAGGCATCGTGCTGGAAGACACCCCGCAGGGCGTGCGCTGGTCGCGCAAGCGCGGCTGACCTGCCCTGCCCCGTGGCCGGCCCGCCGGCCACGCCCCCACTGTAGAGACTGTTGTGACCGACTCCCCGTTCCCGCTTGAACCTACCGCCGCCGAGGCCCAGACCGCCATCGCCGAGGAATTCGGCTTCTTCGGCGACTGGTCCGAGCGCTACCAGTACCTGATCGACCTCGGCCGCAAGCTGCCCGCCTTCCCGGACGAATGGAAGACCGAAGAGCACCGCCTGCTCGGCTGCCAGTCGATGGTCTGGATCGTGCCGGAAGGCAACGCGCAGTCGCTGCGCTTCCATGCCATCAGTGATTCGGCCATCGTTTCCGGACTGATCTTCCTGGCCCTGCGCGTGTACTCCGGGCGCTCGGCACAGGAAATCCTGGACACCGAGCCCAGCTACATCCAGGACATCGGCCTGGCCCGTCACCTCTCCCCCACCCGCAGCAACGGCGTGGCGGCGATGCTGGCCTTCATCCGCGAGACCGCGCAGGCCCAGCTGCAGCGCGACCCGTCGTGAGCGAGCCTGCCACAGCCGAAGACACCGCGCTGGGCCTGCTGTCCCGGCCCGGTTTCGCCAAGCTGCTGGCCTACCGCATCTTCGCGATGCTGTCCTACCAGGTGGTGGCGGTCACCGTCGGCTGGCACATCTACGAAGTCACCCGCAATCCGTTCTCGCTGGGCCTGGTCGGCCTGGCCGAGGTGCTGCCGTTCTTCTGCGTGGCGCCGTTCGCCGGCTATCTGGTCGACCACCTGCCGCGCCGTCGGCTGGGCATGGTCGCCTGTTCCGGGCTGATCGCCACGGCGCTGGTGCTGACCGGCGTTGCGACGGGTTGGCTGCCGTTCGAGGGCGTGTGGCCCATCTATGCGGCCATCGCCCTGACCGGCATGGTCCGTGCGTTTCTTTCGCCCATCTACAACGCACTGTTCGCCCGCGTGCTGGCCCGCGATCAGTTCGCGCGCGGCGCCGGCCTCGGCGCGGTGGTGTTCCAGGCCGGCATGGTGGCCGGCCCGGCGCTGGGCGGCGTGCTGGTTGGCTTCGGCGGCAAGGGCCTGTCCTACGCGGTGGCTACGGCCTTTGCACTGGTGGCGATGGCCTGCCTGGCCACGCTGAAAGTGGAGGAGCCGGTGCACACCGATCCGGCCGCGCCGATCTTCAAGAGCATCGCCGAAGGCGCGCGATTCGTGGTCGGCAACCGGATCATGGTCGGCGCGATGGCGCTGGACATGTTCTCGGTGCTGCTGGGCGGCGTGGTGGCGATGCTGCCGGCCTTCCTGCACGAAATCCTGCACCACGGCCCGGAAGGCCTGGGCATCCTGCGCGCGATGCCGGCGCTCGGTTCGGTGTGCGTGGGCCTTTGGCTGGCCCGCCACCCACTGCACCGCAATGCCGGCCGCGTGTTGCTGTTCGCGGTGGCGGGGTTCGGCCTGTGCGTGATCGGCTTCGGGCTGTCGCAGCACTTCTGGCTGTCGGCGCTGATCCTGCTGTTCTATGGGGCCTTCGATGGCGTCTCGGTGGTGATCCGCTCGACCATCCTGCAGCTGGCCACGCCGGAAGAAATGCGCGGACGGGTGTCGTCGATCAACGGCATCTTCATCAGTTCGTCCAACGAGCTGGGCGCGTTCTATGCCGGCACGATGGCCCGTCTGCTGGGGCTGGTGCCTGCAGTGGTGCTGGGTGGGTTTGCGGTGCTGAGCGTGGCCGGGATCACCGCGTGGAAGAACCCGACGCTGCGGAAGTTGAATCTTCGCGACCTGCAGTGAGCCTGCGAACAGCGGATTCGGCGGCGCCGGGCGTTTGGCTGGCCACGTCACTT
This sequence comes from Stenotrophomonas sp. YJH_SMC_25, assembly GCF_059369595.1. NCBI lineage: Bacteria > Pseudomonadati > Pseudomonadota > Gammaproteobacteria > Lysobacterales > Lysobacteraceae > Stenotrophomonas > Stenotrophomonas sp. YJH_SMC_25. The sequence continues at coordinate 284,912 of NZ_JCAFSV010000001.1, forward strand.
TCCCTCGATGAATGGGTTTGTCACTTTCTTTGCGCGCGCAAAGAAAGTAACCAAAGAAACGCGCCGCCATCCGCGAGCCGGTGCTGCGCACCGGTGCCCTGCGCTCCTCGGTGAATCAGGGGACGGCGCCGAACTCGCTGCGCTCAAACAGCGGCGCCTCTTCTCCCCCGATTCCCCTGCGGTGCTCGGCTCGCTACAAGGCGGACCCAAGTCAACGGCCACAACTGCCCGTGCCAGCCACGGTCGCTTACCGACGATCCCCCAACAAAAAACCCGGCCGAAGCCGGGTTTTCTGCATGACCATACAACGAGCGGGAATCAGTCGCCCTGCTGCTTCTGCAGGTGCTCCCAACGCTCCTGGGCATCGATGGTGCGTTCGGCGGTGAGGCGCGCTTCCAGGCGCTCCAGGCCGATTTCCTCGCCGGTGTCGACACAGTAACCGTAGTCGCCCGCTTCCAGGCGCTTCAGGGTGCTGTCGATCTTGCCGATCAGCTTGCGATAGCGGTCGCGGGTACGCAGTTCCAGCGAGTTCTCGGTCTCGCGGGTCGCACGCTCGGCTTCGTCGCCGATGTCACGCACTTCCTCGCGCAGGTTCTCGATGGTCTGCTTGGACTCTTCCACCAGGTCCGCGCGCCAGTTCTGCAGGCGCTGGCGGAAGTACTCCTGCTGCAGCGGGCTCATGTATTCCTCTTCCGAGGACGGCTTGTAGCCAGCCGGCAGGATCGGGCGGCCGGTGGCCTCGTCGGTCTTGTACTCGACCACCTTGTACTTGCTGCGCGGGGCCGGTGCCGCCGAGCGGGCGGCGACGGCCACGGCAACCTTGCCGACAGGGCGCGACACGGTCTTCGGGGCGGAATCGGATTTCACGGCGGTTTTGGCAGGCGATTTCGAAACGGGCACGGGATTCTTGGATTGCGGGGCCTTCGAGGCGGCAGGAGCGGCGGCCGGGGCCGGCTTGGAGGCCGGTTGGGCTGCTGCCACTGCCACGGTCTTGGCCGGGACAGGCTTGGCCGGAGCCGGCTTGGCAGCAGGCTTCGGTGCGGACTTCACTACTGGGGCCGGGGTCGGCTTTACGGCCGGCGCGGCAACATTCTTGGCAACCTTCTTTACAGCGGCAGGCGTGGCGACCGGCTTGGCCGCAGCGACCTTCTTTGCTGCGGGCTTGGCGACCGGCTTGGCTGCAGCCTTCTTCACCACCGCCTTCGGCGCCGGCTTGGTTGCTGCCTTCTTCGCCACTGGCTTGGCGGCAGCCTTCTTCACCGGCGCGGCCTTGCTGGCGGCCTTCTTCACCACCGGCGCCTTCTTGCTGGCAGCGGCAGGCTTGGCCTTGGCGGGCGCAGCAGCCTTCTTCGCCACCGGCTTGGTTGCCTTGACCGGCGTTTTCTTTGCGGTGGCCTTCCTGGCCGCCGGTTGCGAGGACGCTGCCTTGGTCGCCGGCTTGCTGGCCGGTTTCCTGGCAACGGGCTTTGCCGCCAACTTCTTCACAACAGGCTTGGCGGTTTTCTTGGCGGCCGTTGCGGCCTTCTTTGCAGTTTTTTTAGCAGCCACGAAACGCTCTTCCTTGGATTCCCCGGGGCCCGGGAAAGCGGGCCTTTATAGCCTACCCGACCGGCAGCAGCAACCTCGGCACCCTGCTCCATTCAGTCCTGGAGTCAAGGCGCCCTTGGAGGCAGTCCGACGAACACGGACCGCCTTGCGCGGTACGGAACCTGGCCAGCACCCGCAGGTGCTGGTACCGGTCGCAGGCCATCGGCGACATGCGACCAACGGCCCATCCTGCACAAATGCGGCCTTCATGCCAACTGGCATAAGATGACTGGGTGATCTCGCGCCTGCTCATTGCCCTGCTGCGCTTCTACAAGCGCTTCATCAGCCCCTTGCTGGGGCCACGCTGCCGTTTCGTGCCGAGCTGTTCTGAATACGCGATGGAAGCCATCTCGCGGCACGGCCCGCTGCGCGGCAGCTGGCTGGCTGCACGCCGGCTCGGTCGCTGCCACCCGTTCCATCCCGGCGGCTTCGACCCCGTGCCCGAGTCTCCCAACGCCCCCTCTTGCCGTTGCACAGGAAAACACTGACATGTCCTCCACCCTCATCACCAACGCCCGGATGGTCAACGAAGGCCGCACCTTCGACGGCGACCTGCGCATCGAGAACGGCCGCATCGCGCAGATCGGCAGCGGGCTGGCGCCGCGCGACGGCGAACAGGTGGTGGATGCGGCCGGACGCTGGCTGCTGCCCGGCATGATCGATGACCAGGTGCACTTCCGCGAACCGGGCCTGACCCACAAGGGCGACATCGCCAGCGAATCGGCCGCGGCCGTGGCCGGTGGCCTGACCAGCTTCATGGACATGCCCAACACCAACCCGCCGACGCTGGATTCGACCATCCTGGAAGCCAAGTACGAGCTCGCGCGCGGCCGCGCCTGGGCCAACTATGGCTTCTACCACGGCGCCAGCAATGACAACCTCGACGCGATCCGTGCCCTGGATCCGAAGAAGGCCCCGGGCGTGAAGGTGTTCATGGGTGCTTCGACCGGCAACATGCTGGTGGACAACCCGGAAACGCTGGATGCGATCTTCCGCGAATGCCCGACCCCGATCATCACGCACTGCGAAGACACGCCGATGATCGATGCCAACCTGAAGGCCTTCCAGGAAAAGTACGGCGATGCGCTGACCCCTGACATGCATCCGGACATCCGTTCGCGCGAGGCCTGCATCAAGTCGACCCGGCTGGCGATGTCGCTGGCGCGCAAGCACGGCACCCGCCTGCATGTGCTGCACATCTCCACCGCCGACGAGCTGGCGCTGTTCGAGAAGGGCCCGCTGATCCGCGCCGACGGCAGCCGCAAGCAGATCACCGCCGAGACCTGCGTGCACTTCCTGCACTTTGCGCGCCCGGACTATGCGACCAAGGGCAACCTGATCAAGTGCAACCCGGCCATCAAGGAAGTGTCCGACCGCGAGGCGATCACCGCTGCGCTGGCCGACGACGTGCTGGACGTGCTGGCCACCGACCACGCGCCGCACACCTGGGAAGAGAAGCAGAAGCCGTACGCGCAGGCACCGTCGGGCCTGCCGCTGGTGCAGTACGCGCTGGTGGCCGCGCTGGAGCGCGTGCACGAAGGCAAGCTGACCCGCGAACAGGTGGTGCAGAAATTCGCCCACGCGCCGGCACAGTTGTTCGACGTGGAAGAACGCGGCTTCCTGCGCGAAGGCTACTTCGCCGACCTGGTGCTTGTGGAAGACGTGCCGTTCACCGTCAAGCGCGAGGACGTGCTGTCCAAGTGCGGCTGGTCGCCGTTCGAAGGCACGACCTTCCGTTCGCGCGTGGCCTCCACCTGGGTGAACGGCCAGCTGGTGTGGGACGGCAGCAAACTGGTGGGCGAGCCCGCCGGCCAGCGCATGACCTACGACCGCTGATGCGCGCGGCTCTATTTACCGGGGCGCTGCTGCTGGCGGCACCCCTGCTCAGCGTACCGTCGGCTCACGCGCAGGATGCCATCGGCAGCCTGATCGACAGCCGCGTGGTGTTCCCGGCCAGTGCGTCGCAGGGCGCACTGGTGATCGGCAAGGTTCCCGCCGGCAGCCGCGTGCAGTACGCCGGTCGCCAGCTGCGGGTGAGCGGCTACGGCAGCGTGGTGTTCGGCATCGGCCGCGACGAGAAGGGACCATTGCGCGTGCAGGTGCAGCGCCCCGATGGTGGCAGCGAGACCGCGACCATTGCGGTGACGCCGCGCGACTGGCCCACCGAGCGGGTCAACGGCGTGCCGCCGAAGACGGTCAATCCGCCGCCGGCGATTGCCGAGCGGATCAAGCGCGAACAGGCGCAGGTGACCGCCGCGCGTGCCCGCGATGACGACCGCACCGACTTCACCCAGACCTTCATCTGGCCGGTGCAGGGCCGCATCAGCGGTCGCTTCGGCAATGCGCGCGTGTACAACGGGCAGCCCGGTGCCGGTCATTCCGGCATGGACATCGCGGTACCGACCGGCACCCCGGTGAAGGCACCGGCCGCCGGCATCGTCACCTTCGCCGGGCCGGACCTGTACCTGACCGGCGGTACGCTGCTGCTCGACCACGGTTTCGGGGTCAGCTCCAACTTCCTGCACCTGTCGCGCATTGACGTGAAGGTCGGTGACCGCGTCGAGCAGGGCCAGGTGATCGCCGCCGTCGGTGCCACCGGCCGCGCCACCGGCCCGCACCTGCACTGGGGCATGAACTGGTTCGATACCCGTATCGATCCACTACTGGTACTGGAACGCAAGTAACGCGCGCAATGCGCTTTGGTGGGTGCCAACCTTGGTCGGCACAACCTCACAGAGCGTGCGGACCAAGGTCCGCACCCACCAGAAGCAGTCAACAGCGCCGATCGATCAACCGCGCGCAGCCCACCACACGCGCAACAAGGTGCGCACCGGGGTCGCTTCAATCGGCTTGCCTGCGGCCTGCGCGGCAACGCGGGCGCGCGCCAGGCTGGACCACACACGGCGCGGGCGCGGGCCGGGCACGCGCGTGCCCCAGCCCTTCAACAGATGCTGCGCCCAGCGCTGTGCAGCCGTGCTGGCATCACCATCCAGCAGGCTGCGCGGTACACCGGCCACGCCGGCATCCTGCAGGCGCTGGGCCAGGGTCTGCAACTGCACCGCGCGACCGGCACCGGTGCGCGGCTTGTCCGCGAACAAGGCCGCCTCGACCGCAGCCACGGCTTCAGCGTAGTTGGCCAGCGCACGCTCCGCACTGACAGCGTCCAGCGCGACGGTGCGTGCTTCAACCAGATCCGGCAGCGCTTCGGCCAACTGCGCCCACGGCGCACGCACCGGCTCCAGCAGACGGCCCAGTGGATGGCGCGAACGATGCCCGGCCCAGCTGCGCAGTTCCTCGCCCCACCATGCCAGCTTGGCATCGGCCGGCAGCGGATCGCCGCTGGTATTGAGCATGTCGTCGAACTCCTGCAGCAGCGCGAACCACGCCACGGCAAGCTCGCGTTGCGATTCGGCCACGAACGGGGCGGCCACCGACCATTCCGGCCAACGGCTGCGCCACTTGTCGAGGAAACTGTCCAGCGCGGTACTGCTCACTACGTGATTCCTTACGGCTGGGCCGGGGCTGCCGGCCGGGTCGGCCAGAGACTGGCCAGTTGCAGAAGTTCGGCGTTCTCGACCAGCACGTCGGCCTGCCAGGCCAGCGGGTCGTCGCTGTGCAGGCGGTAGCCCCACAGCGCCGCCACCGACGGCATGGCGGCAGCGCGTGCGGCAATGATGTCGCGCTCGTCGTCACCCACGTACACGCAGTCTTCGGCGGCATTGCCAATGGCCTGCGCAGCGTGCAGCAGCGGCAGCGGGTGCGGCTTGCGTTCGGCCAGGCTGTCACCGCCGACCAGCACCGCGCAGCGCTGCTGCCAGCCATGCTGCGGCAGGATCAGGCGCGCCAGGTACTCGGGTTTGTTGGTGACGATGCCCCACACCGTACCGGCCTCATCCAGCGCGGCGAGCATGCCGGCCACGCCGTCGAACAGCACTGCGTGCTGGCCGATCAACGCTTCATAGCGCTGCAGGAATTCCGGGATCAGTGCATCGCGCGCAGCGGCATCCAGGTCCGGGAACGCGGCCGAGACCATCGCCCGCGAGCCCTTCGACACCACCGGGCGCAGTGCGGCCGGATCGATGGGTGCACGACCACGTTCGGCCAGCATCGCGTTGCAGGTGGCGACGAAGTCCGGCGCGCTGTCCAGCAACGTGCCATCCAGGTCGAACAGCACCGCACGCGGGAAGCGGGCGGAGGTCATGCCGGCTTGACCGCGTAGGCCAGGTAGTTGATGTCGGTGCGGCTGCTCAGGCGGGCGTGGTTGCGCCACGGCTCGTAGGCCATGCCGCTGACGTCCACCAGCTGCATGTCGGCCTCGCGCAGCCAGCGCGCCAGCTCGGCCGGCTTGATGAATTCCTGGTAGTGGTGCGTGCCCTTCGGCAGCAGCCGCGCCACGTACTCGGCACCGACAATCGCCACTGCGAAGGCGGCAGCGGTGCGGTTGATGGTCGACAGGAACAGGTGGCCGCCCGGCTTCAGCAGGCGCTTGCAGGCCTCGATGATCGCGCCCGGGTCTGGCACGTGCTCCAGCATTTCCATGCAGGTCACCACATCGAAGCTGCCCGGCTGCTCGGCGGCCAGGTCCTCGGCGGCCTGCACCCGGTAATCGACCTTGGCGCCGCTTTCCAGCGCATGCAGGCGCGCGACCTTGACCAGCTCCGGGGCCAGGTCGATGGCGGTGACGTCGGCGCCGGCCTGGGCCAGCGCTTCGCTCAACAGGCCGCCACCGCAACCGATGTCGAGTACGCGTGCGCCGCGCAGCGGAACGCGGTCGGTCACGTATTTCAGGCGCACCGGGTTCAGCGCATGCAGCGGCTTCTGCGGGCCGTCAGCGTCCCACCAGCGGTTGGCCAGCGCGGCGAACTTGTCCAGCTCGGCCTGATCGAAATTGGAGGAAGCGTGGGGGGCAGTCATGAGGGAGTCCTTGCGGCGCCGGGGTTCAGGCGCGGATATGACGGATGCGCTCGCGCCACTGGCGCGCGTTGGCGATGATGCCCGGCAGGTCCATGCCGACCAGCTCGCGCTGCACCAGCTTCGGCTTGCCGGCGATCCAGACGTCGCTGACCTGCTGGCGGCCGGTGGCGTACACCAGTTGCGACAGCACGTTGTGCAGCGGCTGGGTTTCCAGTGCGGACAGGTCGACGCAGACCAGGTCGGCCTGCTTGCCGACTTCGATCGAACCGATGCGCTCGCCGAAGCCCAGCGCGCGGGCACCGCCCAGGGTGGACGCGCGCAGCGTGGTCGCCGCGTCCAGCGCGGTGGCGTCATCGGCCACGGCCTTGGCCAGGATCGCCGCGGTGCGGTTCTCGCTGAACATGTCCAGGTCGTTGTTGCTGGCGCAGCCGTCGGTGCCGATCGCCAGGTTCACGCCGGCACGCTGCAGGGCGCAGGCCGGGCAGAAACCGGAGGCGAGCTTCAGGTTCGATTCCGGGCAGTGCACCACGCTGACGCCACGCTCGGCGCACAGGTGGATTTCCGCATCGGTCAGCTGGGTCATGTGCACCGCGATCAGGCGGTCGTTGACCAGGCCGAGGCGATCCAGCCGCGCCAGCGGGCGCTGGCCGTGCAGCTTGATTGAATCGTTGATCTCCTGCGCGGTCTCGTGGGTGTGCAGGTGCACCTGCATGTCGAGCTGGTCGGACAGCATCCGCACCCGCTCGAAGTTGGCATCGTTGACCGTATACGGCGCATGCGGCGCGAACGCGGTGCCGATCAGCGGATCGGTGCGCCACTGGTCATGCAGTTCACCGGCCTTGGCGAAGTACTCGTCGTCGGTCTTGGCCCAGGCGGTGGGGAAATCGATGATGACCGCGCCGACCAGCGCGCGGAAACCATGCTTCTTGTAGACGGCGGCCTGCACATCGCCGAAGAAGTAGTTCTCGTTGGCGCAGGTGGTGCCGCCGCGCAGCATCTCGGCGATGGCCAGGGTGGTGCCGTCGGCGACGAATTCGGGGCCGATCACCGCCGCTTCCACCGGCCAGATGTGCTGCTGCAGCCAGGTCATCAGCGGCAGGTCGTCGGCGACGCCGCGCAGCAGGGTCATCGGGTTGTGCGTGTGCGCGTTGACCAGGCCCGGCATCAGCGCGGCCTCAGGGCGGCTGACCACCTGGGTGGCACGGAAGCGCGCGCGCGCCTCGGCACGCGGCAGGATGGCCACGATCTCGCTGCCACGCACGGCAACGGCATGGTCTTCCAGCACCACCGCATGCGGCTCGATCGGAACGACGTAACCGGCTTCGATGAGCAGGTCGCAGGCTTCGGGGAGGTGCGGGCTATCGCTCATGCGGACTCACTGGCTGGGGGGCGGCGAGATACTTCTGGGGGACACGCCCCTGAGTCAGGGGCTGCCGCGAAGCGGCGGGGTCTGGAGACCCGTGAAGCGGGGGCCCATGATCTGCCGAAGCAGATCATGGGAGCGCCAGCGCGAATGCGATGGCGCGTATCCGGCCAGCGGCCGTCACTACCGTAATCCGGCTGCGCCGGATTACTTGACGCGTGCGGAGTATTCGCCCGAACGGGTGTCGACGCGGATCACTTCGTCCTGGTTCACGAACAGCGGCACGCGGACCACGGCGCCGGTTTCCAGGGTGGCCGGCTTGCCGCCGCCGCCCGAGGTGTCGCCACGGACGCCCGGATCGGTTTCGGTGATCTTCAGCTCGACGAAGTTCGGCGGCTGCACGAAGATCGGCTCACCGTTCCACAGGGTGACCACGCAGGACTCCTCGCCCTTCAGCCACTTCTCGGCGCCGCCCATGCCGGCCTTGGTGGCCTGGACCTGCTCGAAGGATTCCGGGTCCATGAAGTGCCAGTACTCGCCGTCGCTGTACATGAAGTTCATGTCGGTATCGACGACGTCGGCTGCATCCAGCGAGTCGGTCGACTTCATGGTCACTTCCTGGGTACGGCCGTCCTTGATCAGGCGGTACTTCACGCGGGTGAAGGCCTGGCCCTTGCCCGGCTTGACGTATTCGGTGTCGATGATGACGGCCGGTTGGTTGTTGACCAGGATCTTCATCCCGTTCTTGACGTCGTTCATGCCGTAGCTGGCCATGCGTAAACTCCTGAGTGGCAAAAACGCCGCGGGTGCGGCGAGCCGTTAGAATGGAAAGCCCACCGGATGCCGGTGGGCGACTGTTTTTCTGCCCCCATGATAACCGCAGGCCCCCTCTCCATGCAGCTTTCCGCCTTCCCCCGGCCCCAGTCGCCAGGCGCGCCCGCGCGCTGGCAGCAGCTCTGGCGCCAGGCACTGCGCGACCCGCAGGCGCTGCTGGCCCGGCTGCAGCTGGACCCGGCGGCACTGGGCGTCTCCGAAGCGGCCATGGCCCAGTTCGCGCTGCGCGTGCCGGAGGGGTTCGTGGCCCGCATGCGCAAGGGCGATCCGGCCGATCCGCTGCTGCGGCAGGTGCTGCCGATCGACGAGGAAATGCGCCCGGCGCCCGGGTTCAGCTTCGATGCGGTGGGTGATGGTGCCGCCAAGAAGGCCACCGGCGTCATCCAGAAGTACCGTGGCCGCGCCCTGCTGGTGGCGACGGGCAGCTGTGCGATCAACTGCCGCTACTGCTTCCGCCGCCACTTCGACTATGGCGCGGAGAACGCCGCCAAGGGTGGCTGGCAGGAAGCCGTAGCCGCCATCGCCGCCGACCCGGACATCGACGAGGTGATCCTGTCCGGCGGTGACCCGCTGTCGCTGGCCACGCACAAGCTGGCCGAGCTGACCGACGCCCTGCGCGCGATCCCGCATATCCGCCGCCTGCGCATCCATACCCGGCTGCCGATCGTGCTGCCCGAGCGCGTGGACGATGAACTGGTCTCTTGGCTGGGCAGCCTGCCGTGGCCGCTGGCCATCGTGGTCCACGCCAACCATGCCAATGAATTCGATGCCAGCGTGGACGCGGCGATGGCGCGCCTGCGCGGCATCGGCGCCCAGCTGCTGAACCAGGCGGTATTGCTGCGCGGGGTCAACGACAGCGTGCAGGCCCTGCAGGACCTGAGCGAGCGCAGCTTCGCCGCCGGCGTGCTGCCCTATTACCTGCACCAGCTGGACCGGGTCGAGGGCGTGGCCCACTTCGAAGTGGACGACACCCGGGCCAAGGCATTGATTGCCGGGTTGACCGCGCGCCTGTCCGGCTATCTGGTCCCGAAGCTGGTGCGCGAACTGCCCGGCGACCCGAGCAAGCGCCCGGTGTAATTCCGTAGCGTGGGTCATCCCTTTTACTGCGGAAAAGGGATGACCCACGGCACAACGTCAATCGGTCAAACGCCCGATTCGATCATCCGCACCACTTCGGTGGCGGTGACCGGGTGGCTCAGCCAGTAGCCCTGCCCCAGATCGCAGCCGCGCTGCGCCAGCAGTTCGAACTGCGCCTGCTGCTCGATGCCCTCGGCCACCACCGTGATGCCCAGCGCGTGGGCCATGGCGATGATCGCCGTGGTCAATGCGAGGTCGTCGGGATCACGCTGCATGTCGGCCACGAAGCTCTTGTCGATCTTCACGCCGTCCACCGGCACCTGGCGCAGATGACTGAGCCCGGAGAAGCCGGTGCCGAAGTCGTCCAGCCATACCTTCACGCCGGTGCGGTGCAGCTTGTCCAGCAGCTGCGCGGCGACCATCTCGTCACCGATCACCGCGGTCTCGGTCAGCTCCAGATGCAGGCGCGACGCTGGCAGCCCGGACTCATGCAGGCATTGCGCGACCAGCGCCGGCAGTTCGCCGCCGCGCAGCTGCCGCGGTGACACGTTCACCGACACGAACAGGTCGTCGCCGGCCGCCCCGCGCGGCCACTGCGAGGCCTCCATGCAGGCCGCACGCAGTACTTTCGGGCCGATGATCTCGATCAGACCACTCTGCTCGGCCACCTCGATGAACACCGATGGCGGAATCGTGCCCAGGGTCGGATGCTGCCAGCGCAGCAGCACTTCGACGCCGACCATGCGGCGGTCGCGCATGCGGAAGATCGGCTGGTAGGCCAGGCGCAGTTCGCCGCGCTCCCAGGCCCCGCGCAGCTCCTGTTCCATATGCACGCGACGTTCGACCGCGTGGTCCATCGCCCGGCTGTAGTAGCGATAGCAGTTCTTGCCGGCCATCTTCGCCTGGTACATGGCGATGTCGCCGTTTTTCAACAGGGTGGTCGCATCGGCCGCATCGTCGGGAAACAGGGTCACGCCGATCGAGGTGCCCAGGAACAGCTCCCTGCCCTGCACCACCAGCGGCCTGCCCAGCTCGCGCACCAGCACTTCGGCCAGCAGCCGCGCGTTGGCGGCCACATCACCGTCGCCCACCAGGATCACGAACTCGTCACCGCCGAAGCGGGCCAGCAGGGCCTCGTCGCCGCCTGCCTCCGCAACGGCGCGGCCGATGCGCTGTGCGAACTGCAGCAACGCCTCGTCACCGGCCTCATGGCCAAGCGTGTCGTTGACCCGCTTGAAATCGTCGATGTCGGCGAACAGCAGGCCCAACCGGTGATTGGCGGCACGCGCGGCCATCAGCCGATGGTCCAGCGCTTCGCGGAATGCCAGCCGGTTGGTCAGCCCGGTCAGCGCGTCGGTATAGGCCATGCGCCGCACTTCACGGTCATGGCGGGCGATCGCATCGCGCATGCGGGCGAAGCCGCGCACCAGCTCACCCACTTCGTCGTCACGGGTGTTCTCGGCCAGGGGCGTCTGGTAGTCACCGGCCTCGATGCGGCGCGCGGCCGCGGCCAGATCGCGGATCGGCGCGACCAGCGTGCGCTGCACGTACAGGATCACCACCACGCCGATCACCACCAGCAACCCCAGCATCAGCAGCAACCAACCCAGGTGGCGGCTGCCGACCAGTTGCAGGCGCTCGCCAAGGGTGGCGTTGGCCGCCTGCTCGCGTTGCTGTACTTCGTCCAGCGCCATGCCGACGCGGACGCCGCCGATGCGCTGGTTGCCGACCATGATCGGCATCGTGTTGTCCAGCACCTTCGGCGATTCCTGCACCAGCAAGGCCTGCGCCGCCGCAGCCTTGGGTGCCAGGGGATCGCCCATCGGCTGGCCGAATCCCGGGACCTCGACCGAGCCGTCGTGCACCAGCCGGCCGCGCTCGTCGAACACCAGTACATAGCGCACCACCGGCTGTCGCGCCGTGCTGCGCACCAGCACGCCGACCTGGTCCAGGTCGCGGTAATACAGCGGGTTGGCCAGCGCATCGGACAACTCGCGCGCCATCGCCTCGCCGCGGCTGCGCACGCTGCGGTCGAACAATTCATGGATGACGCCACCGCTGAGGGTGCGCACCTCGCTCTGCATCGCCGTCTGGCGCCCCAGCAGCACCGCCAGAATGGCGACCACCACGACCATCGCTCCGCCCATCGCCAGCAGGAACCGGGCCTGCATCCCCGAGCCGAGCCACTTCATTCCACTTCCATCCGCACGCGCGTCAATCCTTGTTTCAATTCATCCAACCGCTGCTGCGCATGCGCATCGACACGGTGGAAACCGGAAGTGCCAAAAAACCGATGCAACGCGCCCTGTGCCTGCGGGTCGCTGGCTGCCTGCAGCAGGACTTCCTGCAGGCGGTCGCGCACCCGGGCATCGAGGTCGGCGCGGACCATCTCCACCGCACGCGGATAGGGTTCGGTACGCAGCAGTTCGCGGAAATCGCGCCGGAATGCAGCCGGCACCCGCCGCTCGTCGTTCCAGTCCACGCTGCTCACCGCCCCCACATCCGCCATCCCCTTGTGCACGTACGTCGCGATGTTCAACTCGCTGCGCGCGAACACATACCCCACGCTGTCACGCCCTGGCACGTCCCAGACCCCGGCCAGGATCTGCGGCGACAGGCCATGGTTCAGCAGGGTCATCACCGGCACCAGGTAGGCGCTGGTGGATGCCGTGTTCTGCAGGGCCAGGCGATGGCCGCGCAGATCCTGCACCCGCTGGATGGGACTGTCGCTGCGCACGAAGAACACCGTCTGGTATTCGCGCACCCCGTTGCGCTCGGTCAACAGCAGCGGCCGCGCACCACTGCGCTGGCCCAGTGCCACCGCCGTACCGGAGGTTTCCGTGACCCAGTCGACCCGTCCCCGCCGCAGATAGCTGGCCATCTGCTGCGGGTCGCGGGCCATCAGTACCCGCCCCTCCTGGATGCCGACGTCATGCATGCGCGCCACCACGTAGTCCAGCAGGGGTTGCAGCTGCTCGTAGTGAGCCTGGGGGTCATCGCTGATCCGGCCCAGCACCAGCACCGGATCCGGTGCTGCATGCACGGCTCCGGCCAGCAGGACCATGGCCAGGCTCAGCAGTCCCCCCCTGCATTGCCTTTCGCAGACCCGACACAGACGTCATCCCCCCTGGGTATCCAGACAGACTACCCGAAAAAATGAGAACGTCGTCAGCTGTCCTTGCTGCCGGCCTGGGCCAGACGCGCCATGCGCTGGGTATCGGCGAGGATGCCGCGCAACAGGCGCACTTCCTGCTCGCTCGGCTCGCTGCGCAGGAACAGGCGGCGCAGCTTGCGCATCGCCGATTCCGGCGCGCGGCCCTTGTGGAAATCGATCTCGTCCAGGGTGTCGCCGAGCTGGGCGAAGAAGCTCTCCATCTGCTCATGGCTGGCGGCCTGTTCGCGGAAGCCCGGCTCGGCGTCGGCGGCCGGCTGCGCGCCCAGCAGCTGCATGCGCGTTTCGTACGCCAGCACCTGCACGGCGGCGGCCAGGTTGAGCGAGCTGAACTCCGGGTCTGACGGGATGTGCACTGCGGCGTGGCAGAGCTGCAGCTCCTCGTTGGTCAGGCCGGTACGCTCGCGGCCGAATACCAGTGCGACCTCGGCACCTTCGCCCGCCTTGGCCACCGCACGGGCGGCAGCGTCGGCCGGCAGGTATTCCTCCAGCTGGACGCGGCGGGCACGGGCCGTGCAACCCAGTACCAGGCGGCAATCCGCCACGGCCTCGGCCAGGGTGGCCACCACCGGAGCGTCCCCCAGCACGTCTTCGGCACCGGCCGAGCGGCGGAAGGCCTCCTCGTCCAGCGGCTTTTCGGGGGCGACCAGCACCAGGCGGGCCAGGCCCATGGTCTTCAGGGCGCGGGCGGCAGCCCCCATGTTGCCGGGGTGCTGGGTACCGACCAGGACGAATCGGAGGCGGGTGGCGGCGGGAAACTGGGACATGAACAGGGAAAAGGTCGAGCTGGACGATGACCAATGGTAAACTGTGCGGCCGGCCACTGCGCCGGACCCGCTCTTTTCCCCCGCCAGTCCATCTCTTCTGCCTTTCCGGGAGCCCACGCCATGCAGAAACCCGCCGTCACCGTCATGGTCAAGGCCGCCCGCCTCGCCGGCAACGTCCTGTTGCGCAACATCAACAAGCTCGAGGCACTGAACGTGGTGCAGAAGGGCCGGATGGACTACGCCAGCGAAGTGGATGCGGACGCGGAAAAGGTCATCGTCAAGGAACTCAAGCGCGCCTACCCGGATTACGGCATCTTCGGTGAAGAAGGTGGCGTGCAGGGCGAGCGCCGCCAGATGTGGGTCATCGACCCGCTGGATGGCACCAGCAACTACCTGCGCGGCGTGCCGCACTACTGCGTGTCGATCGCCCTGGTCGAGAACGGCGAGCCGACCGATGCCGTCATCTTCGATCCGCTGCGCAATGAACTGTTCACCGCCAGCCGTGGCGCCGGCGCCGTGCTGAACGACCGCCGCATCCGCGTGGCCGACCGCAAGGATCTTGAAGGCACCATGATCCACACCGGCTTCGCCCCGCGCGAACGCAGCCGCGCCAGCGCGCAGCTGAAGTCGGTCGACACCCTGCTGGTCCAGGCTGAGGACATCCGCCGCACCGGTTCGGCCGCGCTGGACCTGGCCTACGTGGCCTGCGGCCGCGCCGACGCCTATTTCGAAGCCGGCGTGAAGGCGTGGGACATCGCTGCCGGGCTGTTGCTGGTCCGCGAGGCGGGTGGCAAGGTCTGCGACTTCAAGGGCGCGACCCTGGGCCGGATGGACAACCGTGGCCCGGAGACCCACCAGATCGTTGCCGGCAACCTGAAGGTGGCCGAGTCGCTGCAGAAGGTGCTGGTGAACACTGGCTACGCGGCAGAATTCGACGCGAAGTTCTGAGGTTTCGCGTAAAGCGGTTCATGGAGACGGCACCTGCGAGGGTGCCGTTTTCGTTTGCGCGCACGGAGAGTCGTTTCCGCGACCGCGGAGGGGTGTCACTTTCTTTGCGCGCAAAGAAAGTAACCAAAGAAACGCTCCGCCAGCCGCGAGCCGTCGCTACGCGCCGGTACCCTGCGCTTCTCGGTGAATCAGGGGACGGCGCCGAACTCGCTGCGCTCAGACACCGGCGCCTCTTCGCCCCTGATTCCCCTGCGATGCTCGGCTCGCTCAAGGCGGACTGGAAGATCAAGATCAAGATCAAGATCGACAGCATCCACACGTGGCGTGGATCTACTGGGTGCAGCTGTGGCATTTGACGTTGGGTCCGCCTTGAGCGAGCCGAGCACCGCAGGTCCGGCGAGGGCGAAGAGGTGCGGGTGTCTGAGCGCAGCGAGTTCCCGCACCGTCCCTCGACGGGCCGAGGAGCGCAGGGTACCGATGCGCAGCATCGGCTCGCGCCCCGGCGGCGTGTTTCTTTGGTTACTTTCTTTGCACGAGCAAAGAAAGTGACACCTCCCCGCAGGCGCGGAAACGATCCCCCGGGCACGATCCGGCATCAGCAATGCACCGCGCAAACAAAAACGCCCGGCGCGGGGCCAGGCGTTCCTGCACTACCGTAGAAGTACGGAGACTTACGCCACCGTCGACGCCCGCAGCGCGGCGATGCGCTCTTCCAGCGGCGGATGGCTCATGAACAGCTTCTTCGCCGTCGAACCGGCAATACCGAAAGCGGCAATCTGGGTCGGCAGCGTGCTCTGGCCGTGGTTGAGCTGCAGGCGCTCCAGCGCGGCGATCATCTTCTGGCGGCCGGCCAGCGAGGCACCGCCGGCGTCGGCGCGGAACTCGCGGTGGCGCGAGAACCACATCGAGATCATGGTGGCGAACAGGCCGAACACCATCTCCAGCACGAACACGATGATGTAATAGGCGAAGCCACGGCCGCCGCCTTCGCGGTTGCCCGACAGCGCGCTGTCGATAATGCCGCCGACCACGCGGGCCAGCACGATCACGAAGGTGTTCAGCACGCCCTGCAGCAGCGCCATGGTGATCATGTCACCGTTGGCGACGTGGGCGATCTCGTGGCCCAGCACCGCTTCGGCCTCGTCTTCGCTCATGTTGTGCAGCAGGCCGGTGGACACCGCCACCAGCGCGTTGTTGCGGTTGGCGCCAGTGGCGAAGGCGTTGATCTCCGGGCCTTCGTACACCGCTACTTCGGGCATGCCGATACCGGCCGCCTTGGCCTGGCGCTCGACGGTGGCCAGCAGCCAGCGCTCGGTCTGGTTGCGCGGCTCGGTGATCACCACCGCACCGGTGGAGCGCTTGGCCATCCACTTGGAGAGCAGCAGCGAGATGAAGGAGCCACCGAAGCCGAAGATCGCGGCCATGACAAGCAGGCCGCTCATCTGGCTTGGATTGACCCCGAGCAACGACATCACGATGCTGGCGAGAATCAGGACCGCGAAGTTGGTCGCCAGGAACAGGGCAATGCGGGTAAACATGGGAAAATCCGGCTCGGAAGGGGTCGATACCGGTCAATTTGCGGTGTGGTCAGCTTGAATTCAAGCGCCAACCTGACCGACGATTCAGCCAGCATGACCTCCCCCATTCCCTGCGGTCGTTTCGCGCCCTCGCCGACCGGCCTGCTCCATCCCGGATCCCTGCTCGCCGCCTTCGGCAGCTGGCTGCTCGCGCGACATAACGGCGGCCTGTGGCGGCTGCGCATCGAAGACGTCGATCCACCACGCACCGTGCCCGGCGCCGCCGAGTCACAGCTGCAGGCGCTGGCAGCGTTCGGCCTGGTCCACGATGGCCCGATCCTCTGGCAGAGCACCCGCGGCGAGGCCTACCAGGCCGCGCTGGACGTGCTGCTGGCCAGCGACCAGGCCTTTGTCTGCCACTGCAGCCGCAGCGACCTGGCCGCCAACGGCGGCATCCACCATCGTTGCATCGCCCGGCAACCTCGACCGGACCCTGCCGTCCGCTTCCGCGTGCCACCGGGCAGCATCGTGCACTTCGACGATGGCCTGCGCGGCCCGCAGCAGCAGGACGTGCACGCCGAAGTCGGCGACTTCGTGCTGCGCCGCGCCGATGGCTGCTGGGCCTACCAGTTGGCGGTGGTGGTCGATGACGCCGTACAAGGAGTGACCGAAGTGGTGCGCGGCGCCGACCTGCTCGACTCCACCGCGCGGCAGATCCTGCTGCAGCAGGCATTGGGGCTGGCGGTGCCGCGCTACTGGCACCTGCCGCTGCTGCTGGATGCGCCGGGCCACAAACTGTCCAAGTCGCTGGCGGCGCTGCCGGTGGACAGTTCGCACCCGCTGCCCGTGCTGCGCCAGCTCTGGAAGCTGCTCGGCCAGGCACCTGGGGCGCTGGAACCTGCGCACGACCTGGATACGCTGCTGGCCACCGCTCGGCAGGCCTTCGACCCGGCACGACTGCCGCGGACCGACATCCTGTTGCCAGCCGGCGCACTTTCCGCGCCGATGTTGCAGAATCCCCCTTCCCCCACCCGACACCCGGACAACACTCCATGACATCTCGCGTCGCACTGGTCACCGGCGGAACCGGCGGCATCGGCACCGCCATCTGCCAACGCCTGGCCGACCAGGGCCACCGGGTCGCCACCAACTACCGCGACGAGGCCAAGGCCCGCGCCTGGCAGCAGGCAATGACCGAACGCGGCTCCAGCGTGTCGATCTTCCCGGGCGATGTCTCCGATCCAGGCAGCGCCGAAGCGCTGGTGCGCGCCGTCGAGGCCGAGCTGGGCCCGGTCGAGATCCTGGTCAACAACGCGGGCATCACCCGCGACACCACGTTCCATCGCATGCGCGCGGACCAGTGGCACGATGTGATCAACACCAACCTCAATTCGGTGTTCAACGTCACCCGCCCGGTCATCGAGGGCATGCGCCGCCGCGGCTGGGGCCGGGTCATCCAGATCAGTTCGATCAACGGCCTGAAGGGCCAGTACGGCCAGGCCAACTACGCGGCGGCCAAGGCCGGCATGCACGGCTTCACCATCTCGCTGGCACGCGAGAACGCCGGCTTCGGCATTACCGTCAACACCATTTCGCCCGGCTACGTCGCGACCGACATGGTGATGGCGGTGCCGGAAGAAGTGCGCGCCAAGATCGTCGCCGACATTCCCACCGGGCGCCTCGGCAAGCCGGAGGAAATCGCTTACGGGGTGTCCTTCCTGGTGGCGGAGGA
Source organism: Stenotrophomonas sp. YJH_SMC_25 (assembly GCF_059369595.1). Lineage (NCBI taxonomy): Bacteria > Pseudomonadati > Pseudomonadota > Gammaproteobacteria > Lysobacterales > Lysobacteraceae > Stenotrophomonas > Stenotrophomonas sp. YJH_SMC_25. The sequence continues at coordinate 302,823 of NZ_JCAFSV010000001.1, forward strand.
AGCCTCGTGGATCACCGGAAGCAACCTGGACATCAATGGCGGCCACCATATGGGTTGGTAAGCCGCGCCGGCCTCGGCGGCGCACACCCGCCGCCCCTGCCGATGGTCATGCTGCGCAGCACGCAAACCCTTGTTGCGCAACATGATCCCCTGTGAAAGCCAAGCCTGGCGGGGGCTGAGGCGGTTGCAACGGCTGCTGCACTGCGCCATGCTTCGCATCTACTGTGACGAGTGACCGCTTCAATGGCTGCGACCCGCATCATCAAGAAGTATCCGAACCGCCGTCTCTACGACACCGAGATCTCCAGCTACATCACCATCGAGGACGTGCGCCAGCTGATCCTGGACGGTGAAGACTTCGAAGTCCGTGACGCCAAGAGCGGCGACGACCTCACCCGTTCGGTCCTGCTGCAGATCATCGCCGACCAGGAACAGGACGGCGAACCGATGCTGTCCACCCAGCTGCTGAGCCAGCTGATCCGCTTCTACGGCGATTCCCTGCAGGGCTTCATGGGCAACTACCTGGAGCGCAGCATGCAGGTCTTCCTCGACCAGCAGCAGCAGTTCCGCCAGCAGATGGGCAACCTGCTGGGCCAGACCCCGTGGGCGATGATGAACCAGTTGACCGAGCGCAACCTGGAGCTGTGGCAGGAATTCCAGCGCAGCATGGGCACCGGTTTCGGTGGTCCGCGACCGGGTGGCACGGGTACCGGCACCGGTACCGGCAACAAGCCCAACGAACCCGGTACCGGCACCGGCGGCAAGACCCGCCGCTGAGCCGATGTATCGGCAGATACGAAAACGGCGCGCCCAATGGCGCGCCGCTTTGTTTTGTGCCCCGGGGGAGCATCAACGTTTCGATTTGCACCCCGTGCATACGCGTTCGACCTTGTAGCCCTTCGCCTTCAGCTTCTCGACCACGCCGTCACCGCCCAGAAGGTGCAGCGTACCGACCACCACCAGCGTGCCACCCTGCCCGGCCTGCAGGTACGGCAGCAGCTTCGGTACCCACGCATCGTTGCGCCCGGTGTTGATGCGCTGGTAAAGCTGCGGGTACTGCTGGCGCATTTCCGCGGCCATCTTCGTCCACAACACGCGCTCATCGCCTCGCCGCCAGGCATCATGCAGCTGGCGCGCCTGCTCATCGCCCTTGCCCGCCTGATCCAGCGCCTCGGACAGCATCTGTCGCTGCTCCTGCACGGTCATGCCGTCGAGCATGCCGATCTGGGTATCGATGTCTTCCAACCCAGCGGTCCTGCGGCCGGTCTTCTGCGCGCGCTCCATGAAATGACGGTCCAGGCCCAGCGCCGGGTCCAGGCCCATCTTCTGCATCTGCCCAACCGAAATGCTCAGGCCGACGAACCAGGGCTTCATGCCCTGCATCTGTGCCAACGGAAGCTTGTTCTCGGATGCGAACGCCTGCAGCTTCTGCCAGGTGGCCGCGTCGAGATCGCGCTTGAGCTCGCTGCCATCGGTGCGCACTGCAGCCTGCACCATGCGGCTGGCCAGCTGCGGCGACTGCATGTCCTCCGGCGACAGTTCGAACACGACCCGCTGCGAGGCCTCGAAGGCCTGCTCGACATCGGGCGACAGCGGGTAGTCCTGCGGTTTCAACAGGTGGAATGATCCAAGCAGGTATACGCGTGAATCACCCGGGCCGGTCACCTTCCACAGCAGCGGCACCGGCGGCTTGGCCGCCGCCGTGGCCGCGGCGTCGGTGGCCGGTGCATTGCGCGCCGGTGCCAGCGGTGCGATTGCAAACGCTGCCATCAGCAGCGTTGCACGGAACAGTCCCTTCAACGGCATCTCAGCCCTCTCCTTCAGACAGGTGGTAGGCCTTCTCGCCCGCTTCCATGCGCAGGTCCAGCCGGTTTTCCGGCGGCGCCAGCGGGCACGTGGCATAGGCGGTGAATGCACACGGCGGGTTGTAGGCATGATTGAAATCGATGCGTAGCGTGCCGTCGGCTGCCGGCGCATCGGTATCCAGGTAGCGCCCGGCCGGATAACTGCCGCGGCCACTGGTGCGGTCGGCAAAGATCAGGAACAGCGGCTGCCCGGTGGCTCCGATCGCCTCCAGCCGCCATGTGCGGCCGTCGCGTTCGAATTCGACCGCACCCGCATTGGGCATCTCGGTGGTCAGGCCGGTGATGTCGACAATGGGCAGGGTCTTGCCCGCCGGATGCGGGATGAAGCGTGCCTGCACCTGCCAGTCCGGGCCACCCGGCCAGTACTCCAGCCCGGCGAAATCACGGCGCGCCGGCGCATCGGCATGCTTGACCCGCAGCGCATCGCGCGGCCCGCGCCGGATGATGCTGAGCTGGCCCTTGCCACCGTCGAAGGCCAACAGGGTTGGCTGCGGATCCTTGTCGGTGTCGATGCGGATACGGCCGCGCACCGGCTGGCCATCATGGCTGACATCCACACCGGCTTCGGGCGTGAACCACCACTGGCTGCCCTCGCGACGCAGCAGGCCCAGCTTGTCCGGGCCAACCGTCAGGCGGATGCCGTTGGTGGCACCACTGCCGACGAAGTGTGATTTGTTCTGCAGCCAGTGCAGGCCGACCAGGGCCGTCCAGCCATCGGGCCGGGTCAGGTCCTGGTAGCGGGCCACCCGCCATTGCTGCTGCGCGGCCGCATAGGCCGGATCTTCGGTAACCTTCGGCGCCGGCGGTGTTGCCGGACTGCACGCGGCCAACAGCAAGGCGGCCAGCAGGCCGCCCATTCCCCGATAACGCATCGATGCTCCCCTCAACGTCCGCGCAGGAACCAGCGGTCGATCTCCGCCAGCGAAAAACGGGCCCAGGTCGGCCTGCCGTGGTTGCACTGGCCAGACCGTTCGGTGATTTCCATGTCGCGCAGCAGCGCGTTCATTTCCGGCACGGTCAGGCGCCGGTTGGCACGCACCGCACCGTGACAGGCCATTGTCGACAGCAGTTCGTCACGTGCGCTGGCCACGCGGCGGCTCTGGCCGTGCTCGCGCAGGTCGGTCAGCACATCGCGCAGCAGCCCCTCCGGTTCGGCATGCGCCAACAGCGCTGGAATACTGCGCACGTGCAGCGATCCGGGACCGGCACGGGTCACCTCGAAGCCGAGCGCCGCCAACGTTTCGGCTTCACTTTCGGCGGTGTCGGCTTCGCGCTCGCCCACGGCGAGTGTGATCGGCACCAGCAGCGGCTGCGACTGCAGGCCGATACCATCGTGCGCGTTCTTCAGGCGCTCGTAGCCGATGCGCTCGTGCGCGGCATGCATGTCGACCACGATCAGGCCTTCTGCGTTCTCGGCCAGGATGTAGATGCCGTGCAGCTGCGCGATCGCGTAGCCCAGCGGCGGTACGCCGGCGTCGGCACTGGTCACCGGCAGTCCGTTCTCGGCCGGCATCGGCGGCAGCGCAGCACCGCGTTCGGCACCGGCCGGTGCGGCATACAGCGCGGCATAGGCCGCCGGTGCATCGGCCACCTGCAGTCCAAGGGGCTGCTGCGGGCGCCAGCCGGAAAAACCACCACCACCGCCACCCGAGCCGGCACCGGGCGCAGGTCCACGCGCCAGCCCGAAACCCGATGCGCCCGCGCTCGATGTCATCGGTGCAGCAGCGGCGTCCACCGGATGCACCGGACCCGCACCGATCTCCTGCGCCGACATGCCGGCGCGGGTATCAGCCAGCGCGTCCTTCAGCGTGCGGTAGACGAAATCGTGCACCAGCCGCGAATCACGGAAGCGAACCTCGTGCTTGGCCGGGTGCACGTTGACGTCAACGCGGGTCGGGTCGAGCTCGAGGAACAGCACATAGGCTGGCTGGCGGCCGTGGTACAGCACATCGCCGTAAGCCATCTTCACCGCATGGGCGACGCTGCGGTCGCGCACCGAACGGCCGTTGACGTACAGGTACTGCTGGTCGGCGCTGGCGCGCGAATAATGCGGCTGCGCGATCCAGCCGTGCAGGCGCAGGCCGGCACCACTGTGGTCGACGCGCACGGCCTGGTTGGCGAAATCCTCGCCCAGCGTTTCGGCCAGGCGCGCATCGGAATACAGATCGCCCGGCTTGTAGCGGCGCGAGGCCTTGCCGTTGTGCGACACGCGCAGCTCGACATCCGGTCGCGCAAGCGCCAGCGAACGCAACCACTCTTCGATATGGCCCAGTTCGGTACGCTCGGCGCGCAGGAACTTGCGCCGCGCCGGTACGTTGTAGAACAGCTCGCGCACTTCCACCGTGGTGCCCGGTGCATGCGCACGTGGCGTCACTTCGCCGATCTTGCCGCCTTCGATCTGCAGTGCCGAACCGTGTTCGTCATGCGCGCGACGCGAGGACAGGGTAAAGCGGCTGACCGAGGCGATCGACGGCAGCGCTTCGCCACGGAACCCGAGCGTGGCCACCGATTCGAGGTCGTCCAGATCGGCGATCTTGCTGGTGGCGTGGCGCGAGACCGCCAGCGGCAGCTGTTCCGGCGCGATGCCACTGCCATTGTCGCGGATGCGGATCAGGCGGACACCACCCTCTTCAAGATCGATATCAACGCGGCTGGCACCGGCATCGATCGCGTTCTCGACCAGCTCCTTGACCACTGACGCAGGACGTTCGACCACTTCGCCGGCGGCGATCTGGTTGATCAGGATTTCCGGCAACGGCCGGATCGGGCGCGGTCCGGGCGCGCTCATGGGAGAGGATGGGCAGCAGACTTCATGGGTTGATGATAGCGGAGCCGCCCCGTGTAGAGTCGACTGTCAGTCGACTGCCCTCCGCCGGGCGGCGAAAACCCCGCGCTGCGCGCGTAGTCGACTGACAGTCGACGCTACAGAAAGCAGTAACCTGCCTTCGGCGGGTTACTTGCTGCCGCCGGCCATGGTCCCGGCAGCGTCGATCTCGGCCTGGGCACGGGCTGCGTACAGCGTGCCCGGCGGTGGCTGGCGGCTGAAGAAGGTGTGCACGCCATCGAGCACGGCGCCGGCGATCTTGCGCTGGTAGGCCGGGTCGATCAGGCGGCGCTCTTCGTCCGGGTTGGAGATGAACGCGGTTTCCACCAGCATCGCCGGCATGTCCGAGGTGCGCAGCACGGCGAAGTTCGCACGTTCGATGTTCGGCTTGTGGTTGTTGCCGATCCGCTTCAGGCCGCCCAGCACGTGGCCGGCGGCATCTTCAGATGCCTTCATGTAACCGCTCTGGGCAAGGTCCAGCAGCACGTTGGCAAGCGTGCCTTCGGTCTGCTGCAGGCGCACGCCACCCACCAGGTCGGCCGCGTTTTCCTTGTCCGCCAGCCAGCGGGCGCGCTGCGAAGAGGCGCCCTTGGTCGACAGCACGTATACCGACGAACCAGTGGCCGAACGGTTTTCGGCCGCGTCGGCATGGATCGAAATGAAGATGTCGGCCTTGTTTGCACGTGCCTTCTGCGCACGCATCGGCAGCGGGATGAACACGTCGCTGTCGCGGGTCAGATAGGCCTTCAGGCCCGGCGTCGCATTGACCTGGCGGGCCAGCTCACGCGCCACCGCCAGGGTGACATCCTTTTCGCGCTTGCCGGTCGGGCCGATCGCGCCGGGATCCTGGCCACCATGGCCGGGATCGATGGCGACCACCAGATGACGCATGCCGGCCTGCATGCGGATGCGCGAGGCATCGCTGGGCATGGCCGGGCGCGGCGGTTCCACCGGCGTCGGCGCCGGTGCAGGCACGGTAGCCGGCGGCGTGGTCACCACGGCGGCGGTGCGCTGGCCGGCCAGGATCGCGGCCGGCGAGGAAGAAGGTGAGCTGCTGGCCACGGTACCGGCCGCCGCAACCTGGGCCGGCGCGGTGGACGGCGCCGGGGTCGGCGTGGCCGGTGCGGCGGCAGTGGCACTGGCCTGCTGCCGCACCTGCGCGGTCAGCAGTGCGGTCGCACGTGCGGCATCGGAACGCGACTGTGCGCTTTCAGCCGGGGTCGGCGCGGGCGTCGCCACCGGTGCCTGCGGCTGCACCGCCGGTGTCGCTGCCGGACGGCTGGCGGCCATGGCCGGGCCATCGCCCGGCCATTCGATCACCAGCTTGGATTCATTGCCCTCCCGCTGCATCTGCGGGCGGAACGGCGCCACCGATTCAGCGAGGTCGAAAACGACACGGAAGGTCCCCGGCACCGGCTGTCCGGTACGCACCGCCGTGACCACGCCCTGCGCAGCCGGCATCTTCAGGTTGCGTATGGCGCTGGAGTCAGGGAAGTCGACCACCAGACGGTTCGGACTGGCCAGAGAAAGCGTCTTGTAGCCGCCACTGCCGACCAGCGAGATCTCGGCACGGGTGCCGGTGGCGCCGGTATTCAGCAGGACCTGGCGGACTTCACCGGCCCACGCACTGACGCTCGCCAGACCCAGTCCGACGGCGGCACAGATAGCGATGAGACGGTTCCCCGGGCGCATGGCTCAGGATTCAATCACCGCGCTGAACGGAATGCAACACCTTTTTCCTTAATAATCCGTAACCTGCCGGTCTTTGTTCTCGTCAGCCGACAGAAATGGCCTGCAAGTCGCCCTCTTGGGGAAGCCGCTTCAGCCACTCATGTCCGACGTCGCTGGCTCCGGTGAGACGGGCGCGACGCCCCTGCCCCTCGATCTCCAACGCCACCACCAGGTCGGTCGGCGGCAGCGCGCCAGCGCCGCGTTCCGGCCATTCCACCAGCCACAACACCGCGCTGCCCTCGTCCAGGCCCAGGAAATCGAGTTCGCCGGCTTGGCCGATCCGGTACAGGTCCAGGTGCCAGGCCTCGCCACCGCTGGCCAGCGGATAGCGCTCGACCAGGGTGTAAGTGGGGCTGCGGATCGCGCCCTGCACGCCCAGCGCGCGCAGCAGTGCGCGTGCGGTGGTGGATTTGCCGGCGCCCAGGTCGCCGCGCAGTTCGATCAGCGCCTGCGGCGGTCGGGTCGCCGCCAGCCACTGCCCGAGCAGTTCGGTGGCATCGCTGTCGGCAAGGAAGAATTCAGTCATGAAGAGCGTTCCGGGTTGGCCAGTTGCCGCAGCGGCACCAGCAGATCAGTGGGAAGCATGCCGCGCGCGCCGTCGGCGGCCGCAGCGTCGCCGGCGAGCGCGTGCAGCAGTGCGCCAGTGGCGGCAGCGTCGAAGGCGGCCAGGCCCTGCGCGCGCAGGCTGGCAATGATGCCGGTGAGCAGGTCGCCCATGCCCCCCACGGCCATGCCGGGGTTGCCTGCAGCAATCAGCCGTGGCACCTGCCCGGGCGCCGTCACGATGCTGCCCGCGCCCTTCAGCACCACCACGGCGTGGAAGCGCTCGGCCAACGCCTGCGCACAGCGGTAGCGATCGGCCTGGATGTCAGCGGTACTGCAGTCGAGCAGGCGCGCGGCCTCGCCCGGATGTGGCGTAAGGATCGCCTCCGGCAGCGCGCGCGGATCCTGCGCCAGCAGATTCAGCGCATCGGCATCAACCACCAGCGGTTTGTCGCTGTCCAGCACCTGCGCAAACATTGCGCGTGCCCATTCGTCCTGGCCCAGGCCGGGGCCGATCGCCACCACCCTGGCCTTCTCCAGCAGCGCCGGCAGCACATCGCCATCTTCAAGCGCATGGGTCATCGCCTCGGGAAGCCGAGCCAGCAACGGGCCGACGTGATCGCGCCGGGTGGCCAGGCTCAACAGTCCCGCGCCGGCACGCAGTGCCGCTTCGGCCGCCATCGCGATGGCCCCACCGCTGCCATGGTTGCCGCCGACGCACAGCACGTGCCCGGATTCGCCCTTGTGGGTATTGGCACGACGCGGCGGCAGCAGTGCCGGCAAGCGAGCCTGGGTCCAGTGCTCTGCGGCGGGTGACACGCCCTGCCATGCGGCCGTGGGTAGCTGCAGCGGCGCCAACGCCTTCCGCCCGCAATGATCCAGCGCATCGCCGGTATACAGCCCGCGATGCGGCACGATGAACTGCAGGGTCAAAGCAGCCTTCACCGCCTCGCCCGGTACGGCGCCCCGGTCGGCATCGACGCCACTGGGGACGTCCAGCGCCAGAACCGGTGCCGTCTGCGCGTTGAGGGCGGCGATCAGCGCCTGCGCCACACCTTCCGGCGCACGGTCGAAGCCCAGACCGAACAGGGCATCAACCCAGATATCGGCCTCGGGCAGCCCGCCGTCGAAATCGGTGATGGTGCCGCCGTGGGACGTGAATTCCGATGCTGCACGCTGTGCCAGCGACGTCGCCGGTGGCTTGCCCGGCAAGGCGATCACCGTCACCGCGCGCCCGGCCTTCCGTGCATGGCGGGCCAGCACCAGGCCGTCGCCGCCGTTGTTGCCTGCTCCGACCACCACGCCGATCCGCTGCGCCTGCGGCCAATGCTGCAGCAGGCACTGCCAGGCGGCCTGGCCGGCCTGCGCCATCAGGCCCCAACCACCCTCGGCGGCCAGCGCCGAAGCCTGCGCATCAAGCGCACGCGCGGCAGCGGAATCGAAAAGATCGGCAAGGTTGGCCATGCAGGGATTTTATACTGGTGCACATGTCCCCCGCCCCCATCCCTGTCGATCCGGCCCAGGCCGTGCAGCGCATCCGCGAACTGGCGCGTGCGCATGGCTTCCAGCGCTGCGGTATCGCCGGCATCGAGCTGGGCGAGGATGAGGCGCACCTGGCCGACTGGCTGGGCCAGGGCCTGTACGGCACGATGGACTGGATGGCGCGCCACGGCACCCTGCGCGCGCGCCCGGCCGAGCTGCTGCCCGGCACCGTACGGGTGATCTCGGTAGGCATGGACTACAGCCACAAGGACGACACCGAAGCCTGGGCAACCCTGGCCGACCCGGGCCGCGCCTACGTGGCCCGTTACGCCTTGGGCCGCGACTACCACAAGCTGATGCGCAACCGCCTGCAGAAGCTGGCCACGCAGATCAACGATGAAGTGGCACCGCTGGGCTACCGCGTGTTCGTCGATTCGGCGCCCGTGCTGGAACGCGCACTGGCGCGCAATGCCGGCCTGGGCTGGATCGGCAAGCACACCTGCCTGATCGACCGCCATGGCGGCTCCTGGTTCTTCATCGGCGAGATCTACATCGATATCCCGCTGCCGATCGATGCACCGGCCACGGCACACTGCGGCACCTGCACGCGCTGCATCGATGTCTGCCCGACCCAGGCCATCACCGGCCCGCAGCGGCTGGACGCGCGGCGCTGTATTTCCTACCTGACCATCGAGCACGACGGTGCCATCCCCGAAGACATGCGGCCGTTGATCGGCAACCGCATCTACGGCTGTGACGACTGCCAGTTGGTCTGCCCCTGGAACAAGTTCGCCAAGCGTACCGACGAAGCCGATTTCCGCGCGCGCAACAACCTCGACACTGCCCGTCTGGACCAGCTGTTTGCCTGGGACGAAGCTGAATTCCTGCGCCGTACCGAAGGCAGCCCGATCCGGCGCAGCGGCCATGAACGCTGGCTGCGCAACATCGCCGTGGCACTGGGCAATGCACCGTCCTCGGCCGAAGCGTTGGCCGCGTTGCATACCCGCGTCGATGATCCCTCGCCGCTGGTGCGCGAACACGTGCAATGGGCGCTGGACCAGCACAGGGTGCGCTGACGTGCGATCCTGAGCCCCCGTTCCGCCCGCAGCACGCCGTTCCCATGCAGCCACGCAACAACGACATCCTCACCCCCAGCCAGCTCAACACCCTGGCCCGCGACCTGCTGGAAGGCAGCTTCCCGGCGATCTGGGTCGAGGCCGAACTGGGCAGCGTGGCGCGTCCCGCCTCCGGGCATCTGTATTTGACCCTGAAGGATGCACGTGCGCAGCTGCGCGCGGCAATGTTCCGGATGAAGGCGCAGTACCTGAAGTTCGTGCCGCGCGAAGGCATGCGCGTGCTGGTGCGCGGCAAGGTGACCCTGTACGACGCCCGTGGCGAGTACCAGATGGTGCTGGACCATATGGAGGAAGCCGGCGAAGGCGCGCTGCGCCGCGCGTTCGAAGAGCTGAAGGCACGCCTGGAAGCCGAAGGCCTGTTCGACCCGGCACGCAAGCGGCCGTTGCCGGCGCACGTGCAGCGCCTGGCGGTGATCACCTCGCCCACCGGCGCCGCCGTGCGCGACGTGCTGAGCGTGCTCGGCCGCCGCTTCCCGCTGCTGGAAGTGGACCTGCTGCCGACCTTGGTGCAGGGCAGCAGCGCCGCTGCACAGATCACCCGCCTGCTGCAGGCCGCCGATGCCAGTGGCCGCTACGACGTGATCCTGCTGACCCGTGGCGGCGGTTCACTGGAAGACCTGTGGGCCTTCAACGATGAAGCACTGGCCCGCGCGATCGCCGCCAGCCGCACCCCGGTAGTGTCGGCGGTGGGCCATGAAACCGACTTCAGCCTCAGCGATTTTGCCGCCGACCTGCGCGCACCAACGCCGTCGGTGGCAGCCGAGCTGCTGGTACCGGACCAGCGCGAACTGGCCCTGCGCCTGCGCCGTACGGCCGCGCGCATGGTGCAGCTGCAACGGCATGCGATGCAGCAGGCGATGCAGCGTGCCGACCGCGCCCTGCTGCGCCTGAACGCACAGAGCCCGCAGGCGCGGCTGGACCTGTTGCGCCGCCGTCAGCTCGATCTGGGCCGGCGCCTGCATGCGGTCTTCAACCAGCAGCAGGAGCGCCGTGCCGCACGCCTGCGCCATGCGGCCGCGGTACTGCGCGGGCACCATCCGCAACGCCAGCTCGACGCGATGCAGCGCCGCCTGACCGCCCTGCGCGGGCGGCCGCAGGCAGCGATGCAGCGCCTGCTGGAGCGCGATGCACTGCGACTGCGCGGACTGGCGCGTTCACTGGAAGCGGTCAGCCCGTTGGCCACCGTGGCCCGTGGCTACAGCATCCTGACCCGCACTGACGATGGCACGCTGGTACGGAAGGTCAACCAGGTGCAGCCCGGTGACGCGCTGCAGGCCCGCGTTGGCGACGGCGTGATCGACGTGCAGGTCAAGTAGAGGGTTGCTCGGCAGGGCTGCGCCCTGCACCTGCAGAGGCTTCAAGCAACGGCCGAAGCAACAGCCAAAGCGGCTCTGGATTGCTGATGGTTTGGCGGGGCGGTGTGGCTGTGCAGGACACGCCGTAAACCCATCCCTGGGGGCTCGATGGCGCCATCCATGGCGCCAACGGTCCTGCACAGCCACACCGCCCCACCCTCGACAATGTCCCGATGACGGTCGGTAGATCCACGCCATGCGTGGATGAATCTCTTTCAGATATCGAATCAATTCGGGGTCAGATCCGTTTTCCTGCGGAAAACGGATCTGACCCCAAGCGCCATTCCGGCAGATCGCGGACATCTGTCGAAGGCGGGGTGGATCCGGTTGCGGGAGTGTCCGCGGCATGGATGCCGCGGCCAAGCCCCCATGGACGGGTTTACGGCGTCTCCCGCAACCGAACCCACCCCGCCATCCCACGGATAGCCAGCTTTTGCTTCGGCTGTTGCTGTTGCTGTTGCTGTTGCTCTGGCTTCGGCAGGTGCAGGGCTGCAAGCCCTCCCGCCCCCCCCCTACTTTGCCTGCTCGCAGAACTTCTGCCGGTACTCGAGCGCCTTCGGCATCAGCGCCTGCAGGTTCTGGATGCGGGTGCCCGGATTCGGATGGGTCGAGGCGAACTCCGGTGGCGACTGGCCGCCGCTGGCCTGGCCCATGCGCTGCCACAGCGGCACCGCCTCGCGGGGATCGAAGCACGCCGCTGCGGCCAGCATCAGCCCCACTTCATCCGCCTGTGTCTCGTGGCTGCGCGCATACGGCAGCAGGTAGCCATAGCCCATCGCCGACATCATCATCTGTTGCTGCTGCGCATCCATGCCGCTGGCGGCGCCGGCCACCTGCCCGATCTGAGTCAGCTTCTGCTGGGCCATGCGCTGTGCACCATGGCGCAGCAGCGCATGGGCGATCTCATGCCCCATCACCACCGCCATCGCATCGCGGGTGCGTGCTACCGGCACCAGCCCGGTATAGACCGCCATCTTGCCGCCCGGCAGGCAGAACGCATTGGCCTGGTCGGACGGGATCACATTCACTTCCCACTGGAAATCCCGCGCGAAATGCGCCGGCTGCACGCCGTGCTCCTGGGCCAGCGCGGTCTCCACCACATCGACCTTGGCAATCAGGCGCTGGGCGATGTCACGCACATCGCGCGCGATCGGTGCATTGGGGTCCATCGGCCGTTCCTGCGACAGGATCTGCTGGTAGGCCTGCAGCCCCAGCGCGGTTTCCTGGCGCGCGTCCAGGCTGCTGTCGATCATCACCTTCTCGCCGGTGTACGGATCGACCGTGCGGTTGGAGAACCAGTAGAACAGCGCATAGGCGGCGGCCAGCAGCAGCACCCACCAGCGGATGTTGCCGAACAGGCCACGCCGCTGTGGGCCTTGCGACGAGCGGGAGAAGGGATCGTTGCGCATCGGGGGACTTCCTGCTGGCCCCGCCGGCTGGCGGGCACGGCGCAATCTTAGTGCGCCGCTGCCCGCAGCGGGTGAAGCCGGGTGCCGCTCAGATGCCGCGCACCAGGCGGAAGCCGATGCGGGCGTTGGTGGTATCCGAATCCTGGGATTGCCGCCAGGCCGCGCGGGTCTGCTCGGGGGCATTGGCCCAGTTGCCACCGCGGATCACCCGCGACCGGCAGCCCGGATTGAACCAGGCGACGCCATCGGACGGTGCGCGGCGGTAGCTGGCATGCCAGCAGTCGGCCACCCATTCGCTGAGGTTGCCGCCCATATCGTGCAGACCGAAGGCATTGGCCTGGAAGCTGGCCACCGGCGCCGGCCCCCACCAGCCATCGCCGTACCCGATAAACGCGTTGTGCCAGTGCCGTCCCGAAGGCGAAACGTCCTTGCTGCCGGTGAAGTTGCCGCTGCCTGGCGGCGGCACGCCGGCATCGCCCCACGGATAGCGGCCACTGCTGCCAGCGCGCAGCGCGTACTCGAACTCGGCTTCGCTGGGCAGCCGGTAGCTGCGGCCAGTCTGCTCGGACAGCCACGCCGCATAATTCTCGGCATCACGCACACTGACGTGCATCACCGGCGAGTTGCCCAGCGCGCGACCGCCGTCGTAGTCGGAACGCCAGTCCACGCCGCTGCGGCGGATGAAATTGCCGCTGCGTTCGTCGTAGACCACCGAATGGCCACGCCGGGTCGCGCGCGGGCGCGCATTGGAGGCTTTCACGTAGCGCTCGAAATCGCTGACGGTGATCTCGGTGATCGCCATGGCAAAGCCGCGATCGAAGCGCACGTAGTGCGACGGACGCTCGGCATCACTCGAGCCCGGCTCGGCATCGCCTGCACCCATCTGGAAGCCACCGTGGGGCACCACCACCATCTGCGGTCCGCGCCCCCCATCGCGCATCGCATCACTGAACACCTGTCCCGGCCGGAAGCTCCCGTAATGGGTGGCCAGGTCGATGCGCTCGCGAAGCTGGCCCACCACTGCATCACCCGGCAGAGCGATGCGAAGCGCCTCGGCCAGCTTCTCGCGCGCCGGCTTCAGGCCTTGTGGCGTGGCAAGGTCACGCAGACCGTCATCACGCAGCTGCAGCAGCGTGGCGGCGCGGATCTGCTCGATGCGTTCGAAGGCGTCGGCGATCGTCGGTGACGAATCGCGCACTTTGCTGGCTTCGGCCAGCCAGGTGCCGGCGCTCGCGAAATCGCGCGTGCGTGCAGCGTCCTCGGCACGGCGGATCAGCCCGCTTTCGGCTGCGGCCAGTCCCTGCCGTGCACGACTGTTGTCCTCATCCAGTGCCAGCGCCTCACGGAAGTTGCTGATGGCCCCATCCCCGTCTTCACCGATCCGGTCCGAGCGCAGGTCCTCTTCGCCGGCGCGGTTGTAAGCCACCACACGCTGGGCAAGCTCCACCCGTCCCTGCAGCGCACGCACCTTTTCGTCCTTTGGCGCCAGCGTCAGCAACACCAGCGCCTGGCGGCGGGCCTCGGCCAGCGCCTCACGCTGCTTCAGCGGCCGCACCAGCAGGGCGTCGGCCTGCTGCTGCAGGCGCTGGCGGGCACGCTGCAGGCCCAGCCGGGCCTGGCGGTCATCCGGGTCTTCTTCCTGCACCGCCAGCCACAGCGGAATGGCGGCATCCGCATCTTCATAGAGCCGGCCTTCAGCGAACGCCTGCTCGGCGGCGCGCCGCAACTGGGCCAGGCTGCGGCCCTGGCGGTCCACCCGTGGCGGCGTCCACTGCTGTACGTCCTCGGCGGCATCTTCACCGGCGATGGTCACGCTGCCCTGCCCGGCCTGCGAACTGGCATTGGCGCCGGTGTCGGCGCCCTCGGCCGCGCGCGCCTCTTCGCTGGCGGCCCGTTCCGCCGGCGCGGACGGCGACGGCGTGCAGCCGGCCAGGGCCACGGCCAGGGCGGTGCACAGCACGGGCGACAACGGAAAACGCAAGCAGAGCCTCCTTCGGCACAGACGCGGACCGACGTTAGGCTATTCTCCCCTGCCTGAGCAAACCCGAGTAGTAGGCCCTGACCCGTGGCAACCTGGATCACCACCCCCGCCGAGCTGGATGCGTACTTCCAGCAGCGCCCGACCCGCATCGGCCTGGACACCGAATTCATCCGTGAACGCACCTTCTGGCCGCAGCTGGCCCTGGTGCAGATGGCGGTCGGGCAGGACATCCTGCTCATCGACCCGCTGATTCCCGGCATGACCGAGGCGCTTGCGCATTGGCTGGCCGATGAATCCATCACCAAGGTAATGCACAGCGCCAGCGAAGACCTGGTTGCCTTCAAGTGGGCCTGCGGCGTGCTACCGCGACCGCTGTTCGACACCCAGATCGGGGCATCACTGGCCGGCATCGGCGGCGGCATGGGCTACCAGAAGCTGGTGGCGGAGATCACCGGAGTGGCGCTGGCCAAGGGCGAGACCCGCTCGGACTGGATGCGCCGCCCGCTGTCCGAGTCGCAGCTGCAGTACGCCGCCGACGATGTCGAGCACCTGTTCGCACTGCACGACGCCATTGATGCCAGGTTGCAGGCGCTCGGCCGCCAGCAGTGGTTGCACGACGATGGCGAGCGCCTGCTGGCCAGCGTCGCCAACGATGAAGATCGCTGGCCGCACCTGGCGATGCGCTCGGCACAGTTCCTTGATGACGCCGCGCAGCACCGCCTATTGCGCCTGCTGCGCTGGCGTGATGTGCAGGCACGCAGCAGCGACCGCCCGCGAAGCTGGATCCTGGACAACGAACTGGCCGCCACTCTGGCGCGCACACCTCCGGCCGACGAGGCAGCGCTGGGCAAGCTGTTCGAGCAGTTCCCAAAGGCACCGCGCAAACTGGCCGGCGCCGTGTGGCAGGCGCTGTCCACGCCGCTGGCCGACGAAGCCGACGCGCCGCTGGCGCTGCCGGCCAACGACAGCAACAAGCAGGCGCTGAAGAAGCTGCAGGATGCCGTGGCCGAACGCAGCCGCGAGCTGGGACTGCCAGATGGCATCCTTGCCTCGCGCAAGCACCTGGAAAGCTATCTGGAACGTCGCCAATGGCCCGCCGCACTGGCCGGCTGGCGCCAGCAGGAACTGGAGTCGCGCCTGCAGGCGCTGCTGCCGGGAAACTAGCAACCCGCATCGGCCGCCTCGCGGGGCGGCCCTGCCAATGCTCGACAAGGACATTGCTGCGTGCCTGCATGGCCCTCTTCCGGCGTATTGCGATGGACGATCGTCACGCTGCTGGCCGGCGACACTCCTGCATGGATCGCAGCAGCCAGCTCAACGCCTACGCGGCACTGACGGGCGGGCTGGACCTGGCCCGTTCGGTTCACTACCTCGCGCTTTCGGCACGCCTGATCGAACAGGCCCCCGTTGCCAGCGAGCAGGACAAGCTCGAACCCTGGCTGCATCCGCACGCCTGATGCACGGCTATTTCCCGGAATCGAGGCGTAGAGACAGGGCCAGGGCACACTCGCCTACCGGCCCGAGCTGCTGCTTGCCTTTCCGCTGCACATGGACGATCCGCAACGCGAACGCCTGTTCCGGGTGACGGGATTCACCTTCAAGCCTCCTGCTGAATGCCATCGACACGGCAGCCGCATGTCCTGCTTGCCGCCGCTAACGACCGCGCTTCTAATGTCCAGCCTCGTACTCGCTGGATTGCAGCAATGACAAACGGATTTGCAAAAGACGGGCTTTCCCCCGAAGACCTTGCCTGGCGCGTGCAGGCGCGCACTGCGCTGCAGGAACGGCGCTATGCCGAACTGGATGCGTTGCTTGCTCCACATGAGCTGGCCTGGCTGCAGGGAGAGAATGCGCTGCCCGGCATCCGCTGGCGGCTGCGCAACCTGCACGACGCCACGCTGACGTTGGAAGCCCGCCTGCAACTGGCCCAGCAGTGGGCTTCGGCCGCCCCCGGCAGCTACTACGCCTGGCTTTGCCTGGGCGCCTGCTGGCAGGACGCTGCCGGCGAACTGCGCAGCGCCGACGTTGCCGCACTGGTCGAAGACAGCCAGTGGCTGGCGGCACAGCTGGCCCGCGATCATGCCGTGCACGCCTACCTGCAGGCGATACCGCTGTCGCCACGACCTGCGTTGGCGCTGGATGGCATCAAGCGCATCACCAGCTACCTGCGCGAACCGAACTGGCTGCGTGCGCTGCAGGCCGGGCAGCCCGCCGCATCCGATGACGCCGCGCTGGCCGAGCACTACCCTCAAGCCTGGCCAAAGGCATTGCAGCTGCTGTCGCGCTTCGGTACGCCGTTGCAGACGCTGCCGGATACGCTGCCCCCATTGCTGCGCGAGCGCAGCCAGGACGATTTCGACGCACCACTGGCGTACTGGATGCGCCTGGTGCTGGAGCAGCGCCCGGACGATCTGGCCACGCTGGAAGACACCCTGTACTTCCTGTACCCGCGCTGGGGCGGCAGCCATGAGGCGATGGAGAACTTCATCGAGGGTAGCTGGTGCCGTGGCCTGGAACTGGCGCAGAGCAACGCGCTGCGGTGGCACAAGGAGCAGGACTGGATGGGCGATCTGCCCCACCGTGAGGATGCCGAGGCCGTGGCCGCGCACGAGCGCGCCTACACGCAGATCCTCGACTGGCACCTGGACCGCCACCTGCGCGCGCAGGTGCTGGCCCAGCGCGCCGGGCTGCGCTACCGGCTTGGCCGCGTTGAAGACAGCGAAGGCGTCGTGCAGTGGGATCCGGACCACATGCAGGCGGTGCTTGAAGATCTGCAGCAGGCATGGACATTGGACCGCGATGTGGTCCTGCATGAGGGGCTCAGCAACCTCGAGGCCTGCACCTGGTTCGCCCATGTCGACGGTGCCGAAGCACTGTTCGCACAGGTGGTGGACTATGCCGCGCGCGAAGGCGATTCGGCGATCGGCCTGCTCTGGGCCGCCACCGCCATCGAGCATGGCCTGCTCGGCCAGGCCAGCGACCCGACACGCGCCAGTGTCCTGCTGCAGCGCGCGTTGAAGCTTGCGCAGCAGGACGACACCTCGGCGGTGACGTTCGCCGCCAATCTGTTCTGCGATGTCTCACAGGCCGCCGGCCTGTCGCTGCTGCAGCGCATGGCGGACGATGGCGACGCCGGCGCGATGTCGGCGCTGTGCGACCTGTACAAGGGCCGCCTCGGTGGCCGTGACCAACCACAGTTCGCCGATGCGGAAAAGGCCGCCTACTGGCAGGAGCGTGCGGTGGAAGGCGGCGACCTGATCGCCACCTACAACCTGGCCGTCCGTCTCGTCGCCGCAGGCGGCGCGGAGAACGAAGCGCGTGCGCGCGAGCTGTACCTGCGCTGCCTGGATGAGGCCGAGGCCGGCGAGCGCGTGTGGGGCCCAACCTGCCGCAACCTGGCCTGCCTGGCATTCGATGGCCGGAACGACGCGCACAAGCGCGAAGCGGTCGAACGCGCCTTGATTCCGCTGTGGTGGCGCGGCGACGACGACGACAAGCTGTGGGCTGCCGGCTATCTGGCCGACATCTACCACTTCGGTAACGGCGTCCCGGCCAATGCATTCCTCGCCCTGAGCTGGCTGCAGCGTGCCAGCGAGATCGATCCGGAGTATGTGGACGTGGTACGCATGGCACCGCTGATCAACGGCGAAGGCCGCTGGTTCGGTGCCAGCCGCGCACGCAAGCAGCAGGAACAGGACCGGCACCAGGTGGACAGCGCCACTTGGGCCCTGACCTTCGGCCAGCGCAGCCAGGACAGCAACCTCACTGCAGTCTGAAGCAACGAAAAGGGCGGCCCGGATCACCGGGCCGCCCTTTGCATTCCAACAGTGCGATGGCGGGATGCCCCGCCATCGCGACAGCGCATTACCAGTTCATGTTCAGCGAGACACCGACGGTACGCGGTTCGTTGTAGACCGCGGCCATGTAGTTCTCGATCACGCCCTTGAGGTTCTTCTCGTTGGTGATGTTGCGCGCGAACAGCGCCACTTCGTAGGCACCGTAGTTGCCCGAGTAGCCGATCTTCAGGCCGCCTTCGAAGTCACCCTTGGAATTGAACTCCTTGCTGTCGTACAGCACGAAGCTGGTGTAACCCTGCTTGTTCCAGTCGGTGGAGACGAACATGGTGCCCGCGTCGCTGACCGGGAAGTCGTAACGGGCGGCCAGGTTCACGTTGTACTTCGGCGCGTTCGGCAGCGGGTTGCCGTCGATCTGCGCGAAGGTGTTGGCGCCGACCTTGATGGTCGGATCATTCACCGTGCAGACCACCTGGCCGTTGAGGCCGCAGACCTGCGCGTACACGCGCTTGTCCTTGATCTCGCTGTGCAGCAGGCTCAGGCCGGCGCTCAGGGTCAGGTTCGGGATCGGGCGCAGTTCCATGTCCGCTTCGAAGCCGTAGGCCTTGGCCTTGTCGGCGTTGAACAGCACGCCGTTGCCGTCCGAATCGTTGCCGTTGAGCTGGATGTCGTTGACGGTGTAGGTGAACGCGGTGGCGTTCAGGCGCAGGCGGTTGTCCCACAGGCTGCTCTTCACGCCCGCTTCCCAGGACAGGATGGTCTCGGAATCGGCGGTGGTGAAATCGGCGTTGAACACCGCCGAACGCCCCTGGATGGTCGGGCCGCGGAAGCCACGCGCGACCTTGGCGTAGACGCTCACGTCCGGCGTGATCTGATACATCGCGCTCAGATCCCAGCTCGGGGTGGTGTCGGACATCCTGACGTCGGTGCGGCCCTTGTAGGTGACCACGCCGGCGGCAGTGTCAGCGGTCTTCAGCAGGCGGGTGTGCTTCTCGTCCTTGGTCTGGCGCAGGCCGGCGGTGACGGTGAACTTGTCGGTGAAGGCGTAGCTGATCTGGCCGAAACCGGCCCACGAGGTGTTCTTGTTGCGCAGGCGCACCCAATTGTTCGGGTTGCGGGCCGCGCCCTGCAGGAACCACGCGCGCTGGTAGAAGTCGGTGGTGTCGCTGCCGTTGAAGTAGAACGCACCGGCCTGCCACTGCAGGGCGCTGTCATCATGGCTGGCCAGGCGGAATTCCTGGGTCCACTGGTCCAGGTCACGGATGCGGCCCATCGACTGGCCGTAACCGTTCGGCACGCCGTTCACCGGGAAGTTCACCGCGGCGCCGCCGTCGGTGTCGCCGCGGCTGTAGCCGGAGGTGGTTTCGTAGGCGGTGATCGAGGTGAAGTCGATCGCGCCGAAGTCATAACGCGCCTTCACCGAACCGCCGTAGGTCTTGTAGGCCTGCGGGTTGTTGTCGGCTTCGTCGTAGGCGACCTTGTCACGCGGCACGTCGGTCTTGTTCGAGCCCTTGGTCAGCGCACCGCGCAGGAACAGGGTCGAGGTGCCCTCGTAATCACGGGCGTGGGCCGAGGCCAGGATCGAGAACTGGTCGCTCGGGGTCAGCAGCAGCTGCGCGCGTACGTTGCGGTCATCGAAGCCGCCCATGGCGTTCTTCTTTGGGCTGACCGTGCCGTCGGCGCTCGGGCCGCGGTAGGTGTTGTCGACGTAGTCGTCGCGGTGCTGGTACAGGGCCGACACGCGGAACGAGGCGATGTCGTTGATCGGGCCGCCGAAGCCGCCGTCGATCGACACGCTGTTATAGGTCGCATAGCTGGCACTGACGCGGCCGGTGTAATCCTGGGTCGGCTTCAGGGTGTCGAACTTGACGATGCCGGCGGTGGTGTTGCGGCCGAACAGCGAACCCTGCGGGCCGCGCAGCACTTCCACCTGGTCGACGTCATAGACCGGGTTGGACTTCAGCACCACGTGCTCCAGCACCACGTCGTCCTGGATGATCGACACCGGCTGCGAGGCACCCAGGTAGAAGTCGATGTTGCCCAGGCCACGGATGTAGAAGCGCGGGAAGATGCGGCCGGTGGTGGTTTCCGCATACAGGCTCGGCACGCGGCCGGACAGCGCCAGCAGGGTGTCATCGCCGCCGGCGGTGAAGTCGCGCATGCGCTCGCCCTGCACCACGCCCACCGAGACCGGCACTTCCTGCAGGTTCTGCTCGCGGTGTTCGGCGGTCACGGTGATCGTGTCCAGCCCGGTCGGGGTCGGCGCGCTGTCCTGCGCGGCGGCACCGAAGCTGCCGACCAGGGCCAGGCCGGCACAGGCCAGGGCCAGCGGATGGCGGCGGAAGGAAACGAAGGAAGACGACATACCCGACAGGCGGCGGGAATCGGAATGGGAGGGCATGAAATGCTCTGAGGAGGCGTCCGTGCGGCCTGCGCGAGCCGGGCGGCAAAAGGGAGGAGAACTGCGCAAGCCGCCATTATCCCCCAAATTGTTACGATTTCGTTGCGCGACCTCCAAGCCCGGCGAAACCAGCGGTTTCGGCACAGTCAGCCAGCACCGTTTGGGGTCAGATCCGTTTCCCAAGGGAGAACGGATCTGACCCCGGATCTCAGGGCAACGGGGTCAACGCGACATCGACCATCGCCAGCAGGCGCTCGCGGCTGATGCCGTCACGCGCCTGCACCGAGATGCCATGCAGCACCGTGGCGAAGTGGTCACCCAGCGCCTGCACCGCCGCGTCGTCGGCCAGCTCACCCTCGGCCTGCGCCTGCTGCAGCCGCGCGATGATCGCCGCCGTGCGCTGGCGACGATGGCTGGCCAGCCAGTCCCGCACGCCCTCGCCATCAGGCGAAACGCTGCTGGCCGAGGACACCACCAGGCAGCCGTGCGGACGCCCACGGCGGGTGTAGGTCAGCACCGCCTCGCGCAGCATGGACCCGATCGCCTCGCGCAGCGTGGCCTGCTCCAGCGCGCGCGGCGCGAAACCACCCTCGCCCTCTTCGTACAGCGCAACGGCTTCGCGGAACAGCTGCTCCTTGCTGCCGAACGCGGCGTAGATGCGTGCAGAGGCAATGCCCAGCGTTTCGACCAGTGCCGACATCGACGTGCCTTCGTAGCCGTGCTGCCAGAACAGCAGCATCGCCTTGCGCAACGCCTGGTCCCTGTCGAATTCGCGCGGTCGCCCTGCCATCTGCCTGCCTGCTCCAGTGAGACGCGCAGTGTAACGCGGGTGTTGACCATCGCGAGGGTCGCGCCTATTCTTTGTCGCCCGACAAATAATTGGAGCAACACATGCAGACCCTCAAGGGCCCCAGCCTGCACCTGGCGCAGTTCGCCGGCGACCAGGCCCCGTTCAACTCACTTGCCAGCATTGCCGAGTGGGCCGCTGGCCACGGTTTCAAGGCACTGCAGATCCCGGCCTGGGATGCACGCCTGTTCGACCTGGCCACCGCCGCCGACAGCCAGGACTACTGCGACGACATCCGCGGCACCCTGGCTGAGCACGGCCTGCAGGTCAGCGAGCTCACCACCCACATCCTCGGCCAGCTGGTGGCCGTGCATCCGGCCTACGATGAACTCTGCGATGGCTTCGCGCCGGAAGCACTGCGCGGCAACCCGAAGGCGCGCAGCGAATGGGCGCAGCAGCAACTGCACCTGGCCGCCCGTGCCTCCCGCCGGCTGGGCCTGCAGGACATGGGCACCTTCTCCGGCTCATTCGCCTGGCCCTACCTGTTCCCGTTCCCGCAGCGCCCGCCGGGCCTGATCGACGCGGCCTTCGATGAGCTGGCACGACGCTGGCGGCCGATCCTCGATACCTGCGAGGACAACGGCATCAACCTCTGCTACGAGATCCATCCCAGCGAAGACCTGCATGACGGCACCAGCTTCGAGCGCTTCTTCGAGCGCGTCGGTCAGCACCAGCGCTGCCGCATCCTGTTCGATCCCAGCCACTTCGTGCTGCAGCAGCTGGACTACCTGGAGTACCTGGACATCTACTACCCGCTGATCCGCATGTTCCACGTCAAGGATGCGGAGTTCCGCCCCAGCGGCCGCCAAGGCATCTATGGCGGGTATGCCGACTGGACCGAACGTGCAGGTCGCTTCCGCTCGCTGGGCGATGGCCAGGTCGACTTCAAGTCGATCTTCTCCAAGCTGGCCCAGTACGACTACCAGGGGTGGGCGACGCTGGAGTGGGAGTGCTGCCTGAAGGACCAGGAAGCCGGTGCACGCGAAGGCGCTGCATTCATCCGCGACCACATCATTCCGGTCACCGACAAGATCTTCGACGACTTCGCCGGTGCTCCGATCAGCACCGCGCAGATGCAGCACATGCTCGGCATCGCCTGAGCCCCCACGGAGCACTCCCCCATGACCCCTTCCCTTCCCGCTGGCGCTGCCGGCGACGACGCCCTGCGCCACCACTACCTGCGCATCGATGGCCAGCGCGTGCATTGCGTCTCCGCCGGCCACGGCGAACCGGTGCTGTTGATTCCCGGCTGGCCGCAGACCTGGTATGCCTGGCGCCATGTGCTGCACGCCCTGGCCCAGGCCGGTTTCGAAGCCATCGCGGTTGATCCGCCGGGCATCGGCGAATCTGACCGCCCTGCCCACGGCTACGACACCGGCAGTGCCGCCGCCGTCCTGCACCAGACCATGCGGGCGCTGGGCCACGAGCGCTACCAGGTGGTCGGCCATGACATCGGCATGTGGATCGCCTATGCACTGGCCAGCGACCAGCCGCAGGCGGTGCGCCAACTGGCGGTCACCGAAGCGGTGATTCCCGGCCTGGCGCCGGAACCGGGCATCTTCGCCGCACCGGCCGACAACATCTTCCTCTGGCATTTCATGTTCAACCAGGTGGCCGACCTGCCCGAGGCGCTCATCAGCGGTCGCGAGCGCGCCTACCTGGAATTCATGTTCGACCGCTGGTCGTACCGCCGCGACGCGGTGGCTGCCGATACCTACATCGCCGCCTACAGCCGCCCCGGCGCACTGCGGGCCGGCTTCGCCTGGTACCGCGCGATTCCGGAAACCATCCGCCAGAACAAGGAACGTGCGCAGCGCCGGCTGGCGATGCCGGTGCTGGCCATCGGCGCCGAGCACGCCACCGCCGATGCGCCGATGCTCACCCTGCAGCCACATGCCGATGACGTGCGCGGCAGCATCGTGCCGGGCTGCGGCCATTTCATCATGGAAGAAGCGCCGCAGGCATTCCTTGCACAGCTGCTGCCGTTCCTGCAGGAGGCACACCATGCAGCTTGAACCGGCGCTGCGGCAGTTCGTCGACGCCGTGGCGTCGCAGCCATTGCCCGACGACCTGCGGGAACTGCGTGCGATCAGCGAGAGCGCGCTGCCCCAGCTGCAGGGCGCGCCGCAGCCGGTTGCGCATGTGATCGAACATGCGGTGATCGCACGCGACGGGCATGCATTGGAAGTCCGCCTTTACACACCGGAAGGGCTGCCCGATGGACCGGCACCGGCGTTATTGTTCGCGCATGGCGGCGGATGGTTCCAGTGTTCGCTGGCGGTCTATGACGGCCCCTGCCGCGCGCTGGCCAATGCCAGCGGCTGCGTGATTGTCGCCGTGGGCTACCGGCTGGCGCCGGAGCATCCGTTCCCGCTGCCGCTGCACGACGTTGCCGACGCCTGGTCGTGGCTGCTGGCCAACGCGGTCAGCCTCGGACTGGACCCGCAACGGCTGGCAATCGGTGGCGACAGTGCCGGCGGCAATCTGGCAGCCGCCTGCTGCCTGCGGCTGCGCGATCTCGGCCTGCCGCAGCCACGCCACCAGTTGCTGCTGTACCCGGCACTGGATGCCGGCATGGGCAGCGACTCCTATCGCGAGTACGCCAGTGGCTACTACCTCAGCGCCGAACTGATGCAGCGTTGCTGGCAGGCCTATCTTGGCGATCTGCACCCGCCGCTGGCACTGGCCTCGCCGGCCCATGCAACGGATCTGCATGGGCTGGCGCCGGCCTCCGTGCTCAGCTGCGAGCACGACCCGCTGCGGGATGAGGCCGAACAGTACGCACGGCGGCTGCAGGCGGCAGGTGTCGACTGCACGCTCGAGCGGTTGCCCGGGATGATCCACGCCTGCATCCATCTGCACGCGGTCAGTGCCAGCACCGACGTGGCAGCAAGTCGTGCCGGCACCCTGCTGCGCTGGGCCCTGTCCTGAACCGGTCAGGGGCGGTAGCCGAAGCGACGCGACCACCGTCCCGGCCCGGCGCTTGGCAAGCCCGGCAGGCAGCGCTACACTGAAACCCTGCCGTGGGGCCATAGCTCAGCTGGGAGAGCGCGTCGTTCGCAATGACGAGGTCAGGAGTTCGATCCTCCTTGGCTCCACCACTTCATAAGCAAATCAAAAAGCCCCGAGGGTCTCCTCGGGGCTTTTTGTTTGGCGTCGGGCTCGTGATAATGTCGTGAAATGCCACCACGACGTCTCATCGCTACCGTAGGAGCACTCATGAAGGGATTTTTTGCAGCTGCCGCCGTCGTCGCTCTGCTCGCTGGTTGTTCGGCCACCCGCCCCATCGCGACAGAGGTGGCAAAGCCCGTCCCGGCCAGTCAGATCTTCGCCTACGCCCAGCCCGCCGCTGACACCGGGACGGTCATCGTGACCCGGGATGTTGGCTTGGCCGGATCAAAGTGTCCTGTCGCCTTCTACGTCGACGGCAAAGTGGCAGCACACGTAGACAATGGGCAGACCATGACGGTGTACATCCCTTCGGGCAAGCACATCCTGGGTGCCGGCCCAGCGGGCACCGGTGTGTGCGGCATCGTGAGCCGTACCGCGCATATGCGCGAAGCGGCTTTCGACGTTGTCGCTGGAGACCGTCTCAAGCTGCGGCTCGGCTTCACCCGTGATGGGACGTACCAGATCACACCGACCGCACTCTGAGCCGCCTTCATCTGCCGCACGCTGGGCGCGGCGATCGGCCGCAAGCTGGCGGGTGGCCACGCCCGGTTCGACTGGGGCGAAGCCTGGGCCCGCTTCGATCCGAAGGGGTTCATGGCCAGCAGCGGTATCCGCTACGTTCCGCGCTCATGACCCCACTCAGGTGCGGGTGATCGACACTCCACCCTCCACGCGCATCGCGGTACCGGTAACGAAACTGCTTTCATCGCTGGCCAGGAACAGCGCCGCGTTGGCGATCTCCTCCGGCTCGGCCATCCGCTTCAGCGCGTGCAGCGAACGCACGAAATCACGCGCATCCCCGGTAGGCGCGGCCTGCCGCCCCATCTCGGTATCGGTGCCACCGGGCAGCAGTACATTGCTGCGCACACCGCGCGCGCCATACTCCGCCGCGATCACCTGGCTCAGGCCGATCAGCCCGGCCTTGCTCGACGCATAGGCCGCCATGCCAGGGAAGCCCACGGTATGGCCGACGAACGTGCCGACGAACACCAGCGAACCGCCGCCGCGTGCCAGCAGTGCCGGCAACTGTGCGCGCGCGGCATGGAAGGCGGCATCCAGATTGGTGGCCATCACCTCGCGCCAGGCGTCCACCGGGAACTCCGCTGCCGGCACACCGGGGCCGAGCATGCCGGCATTGTTGAGGGCGATGTCCAGGCCGCCGAATGACTGCTGGGCCAGATCGACCAGCGCCTGCGCCGTGCCCGGGTCGGCGACGTCGGCGGCATGCACCACGGCGTCGCCACCGGCGGCGCGAATCTGCTCGGCCAGCGCCTGCAGCGGTTCCGGCCGCCGTGCGTTGAGCACCAGCTTTGCCCCTTCGGCAGCGAAGCGCAGGGCGCTGGCGCGGCCGATGCCGGCGCTGGCACCGGTGATGAGAGCGATCCTGTTGTTCAGGCGCATGGTCGTGGCATCCGTTGTGAAGTGGCCGCAACGATGCCCTGCCTCTGGACGGCCAACACTCCGTTTCCGGGCCTCGCTGGCAAGTGCAGGAAACGGAGTTTTCGTGGCTGCGGCACGTGCCAGAATCCGCCCATGGACAGTACCGCCACCACCGCCCTCGATGCCCGCGTTGAACGGGTCTGCCGCCACCTGCAGACCAGCCTCGACGAACCCTCGCTGCAGGAACTGGCCGACATCGCCGGCTGCAGCCCGACCCGCCTGCATCGCCTGTTCAAGCAGGCAACCGGGCTGACCCCGAAGCAGTACGCTGCGGCACTGCGCGCCGACCGCCTGCGCGCCGGGCTGCAACAGCAGGAACGCATCACCGATGCCTTCCACGATGCCGGCTTCGGTTCCAGTGGGCGCTTCTACGAGAACGCACCGAAATTGCTGGGCATGACCCCGAAGCAATGGCGCGCAGGGGGGCGCGGCGAAGTCATCCACTTCGCGCTTGCCGAAAGCTCACTGGGCAGCGTGCTGGTGGCCAGCAGTGCCACCGGCGTGGTCGCGATCCTGCTCGGCGACGATCCGGAAGCGCTGCTGCAATCGCTGCAGCACCGCTTCCGCCAGGCCAAGCTGGTCGGTGCCGACAGCGGTTATGAACAACTGGTGGCACAGGTGGTAGGTCTGGTCGAGGACCCGACGCGGGGCGCCACGTTGCCGCTGGATATCCGCGGCACCGCCTTCCAGCAGCGCGTGTGGCAGGCGTTGCAGCAGATCCCACGTGGCCAGACCGCCTCGTATGCCGACATCGCCACGCGCATCGGCGCCCCGCGATCAAGCCGTGCGGTGGCTCGCGCCTGCGCCAGCAATCCACTGGCGGTGGCCGTCCCTTGCCATCGCGTTGTACGCCGCGACGGCGACCTGTCCGGCTACGCCTGGGGCGTGGCGCGCAAGCGCGAACTGCTGCGCCGGGAAAAGGCCTCGACTGCCTGACGTGGGTGCCGACCTTGGTCGGCACGCCCGGCGGACACTCAATCCAGCTTCACCACCAGCTTGCCGAAGTTCTGCCCCTTCAGCAGCCCGAAGAACGCCTCCGGCGCATTCTCCAGCCCTTCCACCACATCCTCGCGGTACTGGATGCGACCTTCGCGCAGCCACTGCCGCATCTCGCATTCGAAGTCCGGCCACAGGTGGTTGAAGTCGTGCACGATGAAACCACGCACGGTCAGGCGCTGGCGCAGGATCTGGCTGAACAGTGCGGGCAACCGGTCCGGGCCGGGCTGCTCGATGCCCTGCTCGTTGTAGGTGGCGATGGTGCCGCACACCGGAATGCGGGCGAAGTCGTTGAGCAGCGGCAGCACTGCATCCAGCACATGGCCACCGACATTCTCGAAGTACACGTCGATGCCGGCAGGCACTGCCGCGCGCAGTTGATCGGCAAAATCAGCCGCGCGATGATCCAGCGCCACGTCCACGCCCAGCGTCTGCAGGTAGGCACGCTTGGCTTCGCCACCGGCGATGGCGACCACGCGCGCGCCCTGCAGCTTGGCCAGCTGGGCGACGGTCGCGCCCACCGGCCCGGTCGCGGCAGCCACCACCAGCGTCTCACCCGGCTTCAAACGGGCGATTTCGTGCAGGCTGGAATAGGCGGTGAAGCCGGGCATGCCATATACCCCCAGCGCCGTACTCAGCGGCAGTCCGGCCGGGTCCAGGCGGCGCCCCAATGCCTTGGCCGGCAGCACCGCATGGGTCTGCCAGCCGCCCGGCGCCAGCAGCAGATCTCCGACCGCCACACCTTCGGCGTTGGATCGCAGCACTTCGGCCACGGTCTGCCCTTCCATCACGGCGCCCACCGCCACCGGCGCGGCGTACGACGGGCCCTCGTCCATGCGTCCACGCATGTACGGGTCCAGCGACAGGTAGCGGTTGCGCAGCAGCACTTCGCCATCCCCCAATGCCGGCAGCGCAGCCTGTTCCAGGCGGAAGTTGGCCGCGCTTGGTGCGCCCTGCGGACGCGAGGCCAGCACGATACGGGAGGTAGCGAGGGAATCGGACATGGTGACCGGCTCTGCTGTTGCCAGCATCAGGAAAGGAATGCCGACACTACGCCGCAACGATCGCCGGCAACGGCCACGAAAACAGCGTTCCATGGACCGGCGCGGCGCGGGTCCGGCGCAGCCCTTGCCCTTGCAGCTTTGGCGATCGCGGCGATCTGCTGATTTCCACCGCAGACGATGATCGACTGACCACGCCCCCGTCCCACAACGGAGGATCAAGCACTTGCGAGCCCGCAGACGGCAATGTGAAGAAATCTTGGCAAAACGCTTGCCGAAGGCAGCCGACCTCCGTAATATACGCGTCCTTGGCAGCGACCTCGCTGCAACGAAACATGTGGCCGAGTAGCTCAGTTGGTAGAGCAGGGGATTGAAAATCCCCGTGTCGGCGGTTCGATTCCGTCTTCGGCCACCACTTTCGAAGGCCTGCAGAAATGCGGGTCTTTTTTTTCCGGAAACCGGGTTTGATCACGGTTGCCACACAACTTGGCCGAGTAGCTCAGTTGGTAGAGCAGGGGATTGAAAATCCCCGTGTCGGCGGTTCGATTCCGTCTTCGGCCACCATCTTCAGAGACCTGCAGAAATGCAGGTCTTTTTTTTGCGTGCGGCCTGCCATCCACGCATGGCGTGGGTCTACCTGGCGCTGGCTCCTTCCATTGCCTCGATCCATGCCGGGCCACCGCCGTCTGGTTGACGAAACATTTACACCAGTACCCGCCGCGGCACCTACGCTGCAGATTCCTGCCGGAGCCTGCCGATGCAATTGCGCCCCACCCTGCTCGCCTGCCTGCTGCTGGCCGCCACCCCGGTGATCGCCGCCGAATCGGTGCGTGCAGTCGACACGCTGGACATCGACCGCTATGCAGGCCAATGGCACGAGATCGCTCACCTGCCGGTGTCATTCCAGAAGCAGTGCGTCGGCGAGATCACCGCCAACTACGGGCTGCGCCGCGATGGCCGCATCAGTGTCACCAATGCCTGCCGCAACGCCGACGGAGAACGCGTGATCGCCGAAGGCGTTGCACGCCCGGTGGCTGGCCATCCCGGCCAACTGCAGGTGCGCTTCGTTCCGGACTGGCTGAGCTGGGTGCCACTGGTCTGGGCCGACTACTGGGTGCTGGCGCTGGACCCGGACTACCAGTGGGCCCTGGTTGGTGAACCGGACCGGAAATACCTGTGGATCCTCTCGCGCCTGCCGGAAATGGATCGCGCCCGATTCGAACAGCTGAAAGCCAAGGCCGAGACGATGGGCTACGACCTCGGCCCGTTGCGCCTGATGGCCCCGATTCGCGATACACCCGCCGACTGAACCGCCCCGCATCCGGCGCACCACGCGCGCGCCATCCAGCGCTGCGCACGCCCCGCCGCCATCTTCACGCGCTACCCTCTGCGACGGCTCGCCACAGGCGATCCAAACGACCATACGCCGTAGTATGCTTATTCCAACGCACCGCCTCCAGAGGACCTGCGCCCATGCTCCACCGTTTCCGTATCGCCTTGATCGTCCTGAGCACCCTCGCCCTTGCCGCCTGTGGCAACGGCATCGTCAAGCGTGTTTCGGAACCGGCGGCCAGCCTGCAGCAGCTGACCGTGCGCGCCGACGGCAACTGGACCGTGGCCCTGCGCCTGCAGAACTACAGCTCCATGCCGATGACCTTCGATGACGTCTCGCTGGCACTGACCGTCGGCGACAGCGACGCCGGCACCCTGCAGGCCAAGCCCGGTATCTCCATCGGCGGCACCTCCGCGGATGTCATCAATGTCGACCTGGTGCCCAGTTCGGCCGCACGCCTGGTGGTGGCCGATGCACTGGCCGGCAACCGCACCCTGGCCTATGGCCTGAAGGGAACGGTCGCGGCCACGCCGCAGGAAAAGAAGCAGCGCAGCTTCGACATCAGCAGCCGCAGCACCCTCAACCAGGCCCCGGGCCTGCCGGGCGTGCTGCGCTGATTTCCACCTTCCGTCGCGGCGCCTGGCGCCGCTCTCCCCTGCCCTGATCAAATCGAGACGTACCGATGAGCAGCTACACCGCCCCGCTTTCCGACCTCCGTTTCGCCCTGCACGACGTGCTCAAGGTCGAACCCCTGTTCGCCCGCCTGGGCTTCACCGACGCCACCGCCGACGTGGTCGATGCCGTGCTGGAAGAAGCTGGCCGTTTCAGCGCCACCGTGCTGGCCCCGCTCAACAGCGTTGGCGATGAGATCGGCTGCGTGCTCGACCAGGCCACCGGTGAAGTGACCACCCCGCCCGGCTTCAAGCAGGCCTACGACCAGTTCGTCGATGGCGGCTGGACCGGCCTGACCGCCTCGCCGGAACTGGGTGGCCAGGGCCTGCCGCACACCCTTGGCGTGCCGCTCAACGAAATGATCAACGCCGCCAACCTGGCGTGGGGCAACTTCCCGCTGCTCTCGCACGGCGCCATCGAAGCGCTGAAGCAGCACGGCGAGGCCTGGCAGCACGAGGCCTTCCTCAAGCCGCTGATCGAGGGCCGCTGGACCGGCACCATGTGCCTGACCGAGCCGCACTGCGGTACCGACCTGGGCCTGCTGAAGACCAAGGCCGAGCCGAACGCCGACGGCAGCTACTCGATCACCGGCACCAAGATCTTCATCACCGCCGGCGAGCACGACCTGACCGAAAACATCGTGCACCTGGTGCTGGCCAAGCTGCCCGACGCCCCTCCGGGCGCCAAGGGCATCTCGCTGTTCGTCACGCCCAAGTTCAAGGTCGACCGCGAGGGCAATGTCGGCGAGCGCAACGCGCTGCGCTGCGGTTCGATCGAGCACAAGATGGGCATCAAGGGCTCGGTCACCTGCGTGATGAACTTCGATGGTGCGCAGGGCTACCTGGTGGGCCAGCCGCACAAGGGCCTGCAGGCGATGTTCACCATGATGAACACCGCGCGCCTGGGTGTCGGCCTGCAGGGCATCGGCCTGTCCGAGCGTGCCTACCAGAACGCGCTGAAGTACAGCCGTGAGCGCCTGCAGTCGCGCGCCCTCAGCGGCGCCAAGTTCCCGGACAAGCCGGCCGACCCGATCCTGGTCCACCCGGATGTGCGCCGCATGCTGCTGACGGTGAAGTCACTGGTCGAGGGCAGCCGCCTGCTGGCCCTGCACGCCGCCACCCTGATCGACGTCGCCCACCACGCCGAGGACGCCGCCGAGCGCGAGCGCGCCGACACCCTGGTCAGCTTCCTCACCCCGATTTCCAAGGCCTGCCAGACCGAATGGGGCATCGAGAACACCTACAACGCGCTGCAGTGCTTCGGTGGCCACGGCTATATCCGCGAACACGGCATGGAGCAGCTGGCCCGCGATGCCCGCATCACCACGCTGTATGAAGGCACCACCGGCATCCAGGCGCTGGACCTGATCGGCCGCAAGACCGCGTCCAGCCAGGGCGCTGGCCTGAAGCTGATGCTGGCCGAGATCGAAGCCTTCGCCAAGGAACACGAGGGCAACGAAGCGCTGGCCGAGTTCATCGGCCCACTGCGCGCCAAGGCCGCCGAATGGGGCAAGCTGACCCTGGACGTGCTGCAGCGCGCGGCCGCCAATCCGGACGAACTGGGCGCGGCCAGCTACGACTACCTGTTCTATTCGGGTTACGTGGTGCTGGCCTACTGGTGGGCCCGCAGCGTGGCCGCCGCCGATGCCAGCGCGCACGGCGCCGCCTTCGCCCAGGGCAAGCGCGAGACCGCGCGTTTCTACTTCGCCCGCGTGCTGCCGCGCACCCTCAGCCACGCCGCCGCCATCCAGGCCGGCGCCGCCCCGCTGATGGCGATGGACGACGAGCGCTTCGGCGCCTGAGCCGGGCTGCGCCCGGCACCCGCAGAAGCCAAGGCTGGAGCCAAAGCAACAGCAACAGCTGGCTTCCTGCGGGATGGCAGGGTGGGTCCGATTGCGGGGGACGGCGCAAGTACGTCCCTGTAGCCTCGATCGCCGCATCCATGCGGCTCACGCCCCCGCAACCGGACCCACCCCGCCTTCGACAGATCTCCGGTGGCCAGTGGATCCATGCCATGCGTGGATGAAAACCACCGAAATCCATCTGGGGAAAAGCCCCCCTTTGTTAAGGGGGGCGCGCCGACGGCGCAGGGGATAGGAGGAATGCGTGGGCATCCCAACCCGCCATCGGCGGGCTGGGATGCGGAATGCGCGGACCTGAATTGTTGCGTTTTGGGTATCGCCCAAGTGGCGATACCCAAAACGCAACAATTCAGGTATAAGCTGTTCTCCCGATGGAGACAGACACTACACGCTTGGGTCTGATCGAAGCCGGAGCTCCGTTTTCTGCTCCGGGCGCCGAAGCATCGCCCAACGCCACGACGCTGCATCGCCCCGGTTCGGTCCGGCTGCTCTCGCTTGATGCCCACGGACGCGTACTGGACTGGATCACCTGGCAGGATGCGGCGTGCCTCTACGCCCGCGAAGCGGTGGCCTGGACGCTGGGTGATCCCTGCCTGCACATCCACGGCGGCACCAATCGCTTCAGCGGCCTGCAGAGCGGCATGGACCTGCACCCGATCATCGCCGCGCGCGGCCATGCCCGCTCCCGCGCGATCGACCCCACGCCGAACCTGACCAACCCGGCCCTGTTCGCCCGCGACGCCCACCTGTGCATGTACTGCGGCCAGCAGTTCAACCGCCCCACGCTCACCCGCGACCACGTCGTGCCACTGTCCAAGGGCGGCCTGGACTGCTGGGAAAACGTGGTCACCGCCTGTTTCCACTGCAACTCGCGCAAGAGCGACCGCACCCCGCAGCAGGCCGGAATGCCGCTGCTGGCCGTGCCCTACCGGCCCAGCTGGATCGAGCACCTGATCCTGTCCAACCGCAACATCCTGGCCGACCAGATGGCCTTCCTGAAGGCGCAATTGCCCAAGCGGTCGAAACTGAGCACCTGAACGCCTGAAAATGCAACCCTCACCGTCCTGTCACGGACGGCGGCGTTTGCTTGCCCCACCCCCGTTTGAGGGCGAAAATGGGCATTCAGAAAAAGTGCGAACATGATGATCGACTCTGCCCGCTATCCCCGCCTCGCGCGCATCCAGACGCCGGATGACCTGCGCACGTTCGACGAATCCGAACTGAGGGCGGTTGCCGACGAACTGCGCGCCTACCTCATCGAATCGGTGGGCAAGAGCGGTGGCCACTTCGCCGCCGGCCTGGGCGTGATCGAACTCACCGTAGCCCTGCACTACCTGTACCAGACTCCGGTCGACCAGCTGGTCTGGGACGTCGGTCACCAGACCTACCCGCACAAGATCCTGACCGGGCGCCGCGACCAGATCCACACCGTCAAGCAGAAGGACGGCGTCGCGCCATTCCCGAAGCGCGAGGAGAGCGAATACGACACCTTTGGCGTCGGCCACTCCTCCACCTCGATCTCGGCGGCACTCGGCATGGCCATTGCCCGCCAGTCCGAAGGCGACGACCGCAAGATCGTGGCAGTGATCGGTGACGGTGCGATGACCGCCGGCATGGCCTTCGAAGCGCTGATGCACGCCGGCGGCATGGACCCGGAACCGAACCTGCTGGTGATCCTCAACGACAACAACATGTCGATCTCCGAGGCGGTCGGCGGCCTGACCAAGATGCTCGGCCGTGCCACCGGCAGCCGCACGCTCAATGCGCTGCGCGAAGGCGGCAAGAAGATCCTCGGTGACAAGAAGAACAACCCGGCGCGTTTCGTGAAGCGCTGGGAAGAACACTGGAAGGGCATGTTCGTGCCGTCCACGATGTTCGAGGAGATGGGCTTCCACTACACCGGCCCGATCGACGGCCACGACATGCCCGCCCTGCTGTCCACGCTGAAGACGCTGCGCGCCTCCAAGGGCCCGAAGCTGCTGCACGTGATGACCACCAAGGGCAAGGGCTACGAGCCGGCCGAAGGCGACCAGATCGGTTACCACGCCGTGGGCCCGTTCGATCCGGACAAGGGCCTGGTGGCCAAGGCCGGTGCCAAGAAGCCGACCTATACCGATGTGTTCAGCGACTGGCTGTGCGATGCCGCCGCCGCCGAGCCCCGCCTGTACGGCATCACCCCGGCGATGCGCGAAGGCTCCGGCCTGGTGCGTTTCAGCAAGGAATACCCGCAGCGCTATTTCGACGTGGCGATTGCCGAACAGCATGCGGTCACCCTCGCCGCCGGCATGGCCACCCAGGGTGGCAAGCCGGTGGTGGCGATCTACTCGACCTTCCTGCAGCGCGCGTACGACCAGCTGGTACATGACGTGGCGATCCAGGACCTGGACGTGCTGTTCGCGATCGATCGCGCCGGCGTGGTCGGCCCGGACGGTGCGACCCATGCCGGCAACCTCGACCTGAGCTTCCTGCGCTGCGTGCCCAACCTGGTGGTGATGGCACCGTCCAACGAAGCCGAGTGCCGGCAGATGCTCAGCACCGGCCTGCAGCACCCGGGCCCGGCCGCCGTGCGCTACCCGCGCGGCACCGGCACCGGCGTTGCAGCCGGCACCGACCTGTCCACCCTGCCGATCGGCAAGGGCGAACTGCGCCTGCAGGGCAGCCGCATTGCCCTGCTCGCCTTCGGCAGCACCGTGGCCGCCGCCGAGCAGGTCGGCCGCGAACTCGGCCTGAGCGTGGTCAACATGCGTTTCATCAAGCCGCTGGACCGCGAGCTGGTGCTGGCTGTCGCCGCCCAGCACGAGGGCCTGGTGACGATCGAAGACAACGTGGTGGCCGGTGGCGCCGGTTCAGGCGTCGGCGAGCTGCTCAATGCCGAAGGCGTGCTGCGCCCGATCCTGCACCTGGGCCTGCCCGACAGCTACCAGCACCATGCCAGCCGCGAGGACCTGCTGGCCGAAGCAGGCATCGACGCCGCGGGCATCCGTGCGGCCGTGCTCAAGCGTTGGCCGCAGCTGGTCACAGGTACCCCGCCGCTGAGCGCGGCGGGCTGAGGCCAATTGCCACCCAGTGGATCCGCGCATGGCGTGGATCTACCTTGCGTCTGCATCCACGCATGGCGTGGGTCGACCCCGGTTCCGCAGTAGATCCACGCCATGCGTGGATAGCGGGACCCGGAAACAGGATCTGGCCTGACACCCCCGCCCTCAGCCGTAGCTGACCGCTTCCACGAAGGCGCCGCTGGCTTCCACGCGCACCGCGGCGCGCTGCCCGGTATCGACAAAGTGCAGGCGCGCCAGGGTTTCAGCGAAGTCGAACGCGCGGGCACCGTCGCGGAAATCGATCGGCTCCGGCCGGTCCGGATGCAGCACGCGCCATTGGCGCTGTTCGCATTGCAGGCGGATCAACAT
The DNA here is from genome assembly GCF_059369595.1 of Stenotrophomonas sp. YJH_SMC_25. NCBI lineage: Bacteria > Pseudomonadati > Pseudomonadota > Gammaproteobacteria > Lysobacterales > Lysobacteraceae > Stenotrophomonas > Stenotrophomonas sp. YJH_SMC_25. The sequence goes on from NZ_JCAFSV010000001.1 coordinate 338,072, forward strand.
GCGGCTCACTCCTTGAGGCAGCGTATCGACGGTAGCGGGACATTCCTGCCGATCACGGCAGGCATCGTCGCAACAGATCAGGGACACACAGAGATGCCCTGATCGCAGAAGATACGGCAATTCAAAATGTGAGCTGTATCAGATTTTTCTGATTTTAGAGGGGCACGCTCAGTTCACCTGGAACTGTGCCCGGCAGCCGTCGCTGACCCAGATGCCACGACGATCCCAGCCCCAGGTCTGGCCCTCGATGCAGGCACTGCGCGAATCCTGGCGAACCAGGCGCACGCCGCGGCGGATGCGGGCGTCGCAGTACTCCTGGCGATGCCCATTGGAATGACAGGTGATCACCTCGCCGCCGCCCCAACCGTTGCCGTTGCCCCAGCCACCCCCATTGCCCCAGCCACCGCCACGACGGTACTCGCCGACGAACTCGGCGCGGCAGCCCTGGGTCACCCAGACGCCATAGCGCGACTGGCCCCAGGTCTCACCTTCCACGCACGGCGAGCCGGACAACTGGCGGATCATCCGCGCGCGGCCCTCCAGACGGCACTCGTTGCTACGGTTCTTGATCGACTCGCAGCGCACGATGCCGCTGCCTTCGCGGCCACCGTAGCGGTCATCGTCATAGCCGTAGCCATAGCTCTGCGCCTGGGCGCCACCCGCCGCCGCCAGCATCGGCAGCAGGGTGCAGGCCAGGGTACGCCAGGTGAGTGCCTTGCCCATCGAGATCTCCAGATGAATACGATGGCGCAAGCATCCGGGATTCCCGGCACGGCGCACAGGGGGGCGCGTGACGCCGGTTTTTCCCCATTCAAACAACGCAACCGTAGCTGACTGCACGCAACGACCGGCATCAGTCTCCTACGTGCAGGGCATCCACCGCGCTGCCGAGCGCCTCGACCCGCACCGTGCTGCGCTGGCCGGTGCGACGGTGGTGCTCGAGGGCCCGCGCCGCGGCGACATCGAAAGCCTCGGCGCCCCGCGCATATCGGGTTGCGTCATGCACCTGCGGATCCAGCACGGACCAGTGCCGGGCGTTGCGTTGAACGGTAATGACCATGAGGGGCTCCTGCGGATGGAAGGATGCGACGGCAGGCGGACGGTCCACGTGCCGGTACACCTTCAGGCTAGCGATCACCTCAGGGGTGGCCCATCAGATTTGTACGAAAATGCCGCGCCCTCCGGTCAGCCCTTGCCTGCCCTCACATCCCTGAGTCCATTTAGCCTGTTCATTCCGTGATTCTTGTCACGGAGTCAGCCGGGCTTCACACTACCGTCATCAACAGGGGCCCCTTCCACATGCGCACCTTCTTCTCGCAGCAGCGTTGGACGCTGCTGAAGTTCTATTTCGTGGCCAGCTACCTCGTGCTGATCGAGGAACTGATCCGCGCCGCCATGCACTGAGCGCTTGCTGCAGGGCTATTTGCGACAGACACTGTCGCTTTAGGCACGGAGCCCGCCCGATGAAAGCGCTTCTTCTGATTCCAGCCCTGCTGGTGCTGTCCGCCTGTGCCAACCAGCATCAGGCCGCTGCGCGTGCCGATACGGCGGCCACTTCGCCCGCCACGCCGAAGGTCGGTGGCGACCGCGATGCCCACGGTTGCATCGGTTCGGCCGGCTACCAGTGGTGCGAGCACAGCCAGCGTTGCGAACGTCCGTGGGAACTGGCGCAGGCACAGGGCCTGGCCAACACCGCCGAAGCCATCGATGCCTACTGCGCGAAGCCGGCCAGCCCGGCGCGCAAGTGAGTCGCGCCGCCCATGGCTGAGCTGAGTCCGCTCCCCACCCTGGCCCCAGGCCGCTACCGCCACTTCAAGGGCGGCGAGTACGAAGTGCTCGACATCGTCCGCAGCAGCGAGACCCTGCAGCCGATGGTGCTGTACCGCGCGCTGTATGGCGAAGGTGGCCTGTGGGTACGCCCGTACGCCATGTTCGTCGAGCAGGTGCCCGGCGAGCACGGACCGCAACCGCGTTTCGCCCGCGTCGACGCATGAGGGTTCCGCTGCCGGCCATGGCCGGCAGCGCGCGGTAACGCGGCGGGCCTGCGTTACAATCGTACCGTCCAGTCGGTTTCTTCCCGCCATGTCCGCATCCCCCTCCCGTTCGCGCCGCAAGGCGCCCGACAGCGTGCGCCAGTCACTGCTGCAGGCCACCATTGAAGTGATCGGCCGTAACGGCCTGGCCGCGCTGACCGTGCAGGACGTCGCGCAGGCCGCCGGTGTCAGCAAGGGTGCGTTGTTCCATCATTTCAGCAGCAAGCAGGTGCTGGTGGATGAAGCCATCGGAGCGCTGATTGGAGAATTCGAAGCGCGCGTGCGCGCCCTGCTGCAGGAAAACCCCGAAGGCCATGGCCGTTTCAGCCGCGCCTATGTGCAGGCCAACTTCGAGCATCTGCTGCAGCAGGAGCAGGACAACGACATCGGCCTGACCTTGGGCAACCTGATGGAACCGGGCCTGCTTGCGCACTGGCGCAACTGGAAGCGCGCGATGCTGGCCGAGTTCCCTGGCGAAGCCGGCGACCCACGGCTGTACGCGGCGCGCTGCGCTGCCGATGGCTACTGGGCCACGGCCTATGGGCGTCCGCTGGACGAGGAAGAACGTGCCAATGCATTGGCCATGGCCGAGCAGGCCCTGAAACTGTGCGACCCGCAGTGAGCTGGAGCGCTCGATGAATCCCTACCTCTACCTTGCCGCTGCCATCGTGCTGGAAGTGATTGCCACATCACTGCTGAAGGCATCCGACGGCATGAGCCGGCTGGCGCCGACACTGGGCGCACTGGTCGGCTACGGGCTGTGCTTCTACCTGCTGTCAATGACCATGAAGTCGATCCCGACCGGCATCGCCTACGCAATCTGGTCCGGCGTCGGCATCGTGCTGATCTCACTGATCGGGCTGGTGGTGTTCAAGCAGCGCCTGGATGCACCGGCGTTGACCGGCATCGGCCTGATCTGCGCCGGCGTACTGGTGATCAACCTGTTCTCGCGCAGCAGCGCGCACTGAGCACGCTGCTGCGCGATCAACGCTAGCTGACCTTCTTCGCTACGGTCATGCCGAGCAGGAACAGCACCACGGCGATGATGATGCCGGCCCAGAACAGGAACTTGGCGATACCGACCGCGGCACCGGCAATGCCACCGAAGCCGAGCACGCCTGCGATCACACCGATGACGGCGAAGATGATGGCCCACTTGATCATGTCAAACCTTTCCCTGCGGGGACTGCGTACTGGATGATCAGGCTAGGCCGTGGCCGATGCGGCAATCGTGAACAGGCCGCGTGCGCGGCGTGAATCAGCGCGGACGGAAGCGCAGCAGCGCGACGGCAAACGCCAGGAACACGCTGCCCACCAGGCGCTCGAACCAGCGTCGCGCAAACGGCTTGGCCAACCAGCGGCGAAGGCCATGGCCACCGGCCGCATACATCACGTACCAGAACAGTTCGCACGCGGCAAAGGTGGCCACTAGCACGCTGTACTGCAGCGCCTGGCCGCGTGACGGGTCGACGAACTGCGGCAGGAACGCCGCCGCGAACAGCAGCAGCTTGGGATTGCTCAGGCCCACCAGAAGGCCACCACGGAACACCTTCCACGCGCCCAGCGAGGCCGCAACCGGCGGCGTAGCATCGACCGTCACCGGCGGTGCCGGCCGGCAACTGTCACGCCATGCCTTCAGGCCCAGCCAAGCCAGATAGGCCACGCCCAGATAACGCAGCACCTCGAACAGCATCGGCGAGGAATGCAGCAGCGCACTCAGGCCTGCTGCGGAGGCCGCCAGCACCAGCAGCATCGCCAGCAGGCAGCCGGCCATCGCCGGCACACTGCCACGGAACCCCAGCCCGACGCTGCGACCGAGGATATGCAGCATGTTCGGCCCCGGCGTACCACACAGAACGAACACCGTGGCGAGGAACCACCACCAGGTATGCAGGGCCATAGCGCACATCCACTTCAGAAGATCCAACCAGCATAGAGTGCGCCGGGCCTGCCGCGGCACACACAGCGCAGCATGGATGTGGTGGTTACAGATCGCCGCCATCGGCAACCGGGCACCATCTGTGCTGCAATGAGGGCTCCTGGCACGGAGCGGCGCATGAAGACCCTTGGCCTGATTGGTGGCATGAGCTGGGAAAGCTCGGCCCAGTACTACCGGCTCATCAACGAGGAGGTACGGCGGCGGCTCGGCGGTGCGCACTCGGCACAGCTGCTGCTGTGGTCGGTGGATTTCGCCCCGATCAAGCAGCTGCAGCACGACGGCGACTGGGATGCACTGGGCGACCACATGGTTGAGGCCGCACGACGCCTGCAGGCCGGTGGTGCCGATCTGCTGCTGGTCTGCACCAACACCATGCACACGCTGGCCGACCGCATCGAGGCGGCCTGCACGCTGCCGCTGCTGCATATCGCCGACCCCACCGCCCAGGCCATCGTGCAGGCAGGCGCACGCAAGGTGGGCCTGCTCGGCACCGCCTTCACCATGGAACAGGACTTCTACCGCGGCCGGCTGCAGGATCGCTTCGGACTGGAGGTGCTGGTACCCGAAGCCGATGATCGTCGCAGCGTGCACGACATCATCTACCAGGAGTTGATCGCTGGTGTGGTCAGCGAGCACTCACGGCAGGTCTATGCCGGCGTGATCGCGCGACTGGTGGCGCGCGGTGCCGAAGCAATCATTCTTGGCTGCACCGAGATCATGCTGCTGGTACGCCCGGAGGACAGTGCAGTGCCGCTGTTCGATACCACCGCCCTGCATGCGCGGGCCGCCGTGGACACGGCCCTGGCTTGAATCAATGCGCGCCGGAGCGCGGAATCAGTCCGCGCCCTGCACTTCCAGCGCGGTGATCAGCCACTCGACCACCGCCGGTGAATCGCACAGGAAGAAGATGGCGTCACCGGAGCGTGCTTCGGTAAGCAGCCGATAGACCGTGATCGCCACCGCCGACTGGTTGGCGATGAACACTTCCGGGCTGCGCGGCCCTTCACTATGCCCGGCAACGGCATGCAATGCCTTGCGCGCAGCCACAGTGGCAGCCGGGTCCGCGCTGCGGGTCAGTTCCGGCCCGCGCAGCCCCCAGGCAACGAACACATGCTTGCCCTTGAACGTAGTGTCCAGGACCCGCACCTCGGCGCCACCTGCGTCGGCCGAGCGATGAATGACGGTACTGCTGATCAACGCAACCCCCTGTGGTCGTCGTGGTCCGCGCATCCTCCCCCGCAGGCCGCCCGCACACCAGTGACGGCAGCCACAGGCTGCGCCGACAGGCGTGGAAGACATGTAAGAAGGTGTAAACCGATGCGATCGGATGTGCAGCGATGATACGGGATGTAAGCCTCTGCATGGGCTGGTGCGCACTACTAAATCCCTCCTGAGCCGCTTCCGGAACGATGCGTTCCGACGGCCCCGTGCTGGGTCATTCTTGCCGCCCGAATCCCCGCCCGAGGCTCCCCCATGACCCTTCGCCCGCTGCTGCCGATCACCGGCGCCGCCCTTGCCCTGCTGCTGGCCGCCACCGCCGTGGCCGCCCAGGACTACGACACTGATCACATTCCAGCGCCGCGCTGCGAATCCCAGTTCAACAAGACCGAGCAATGCCCCATCGAGGGACCGATGCGCCTGGCCAGGCAGCTGTCGGTGACCCGTTGCGTGGAAGACCAGAACTGGGGCCAGAGCCGGCGCATGCTGTGGGTGACCGACGGCTGCCGCGCCGAGTTCGTCGCCGACGAACACGGCCGCTGGCCGGGACGTGGCCGCAGCCGTGATCGCGACAACGAGGGCGAACGCCTGGTCTGCGAGTCCTACGAGAACAAGGACAAGGAGTGCCGGATTCGCGTGCGCCATGAGGTACGGCTGGTCAGGCAGAAATCGGTGACAGCCTGCATCGAGGACCGCAACTGGGGCTGGGACCGCCGCGGGGTGTGGGTCAGCGACGGCTGCCGTGCCGAGTTCCGTGTGTATTGACTGCCGGCCGCGCGCTGGCTGCATCGAGCAGGCGTGCGTGCCAGGCGGAGTCGATAGACTATGGCCTGCACGGCAGGGAGCACGACATGGAACGATGGTATCTGGCGACGCTGCTGGCGTTGATCCTGCATCAGATCGACGCTGCGTTCTGGCAGGAATGGGCCATGTTCCATGTCCCCGGTGGCATCCAGGGCTTCCTGCTGTTCAACCTGTTCGCAGTCGGCGCCGTGCTTTGGGGTTATCGCCAGATCGTGCTGGGCACATCCACGGCGCGCAGCTATGCACTGGCGTGCGGGGGGCTCGGCATTGGCACGGCACTGATCCATCTGGCCTTTGCCCTGTTCGGTCGCAGTGAATTCCACCTGCCGCTGTCGATTGCCGTCCTGCTCGCCTGCTTTGTGTCGGGTGGCGGCCTGTTGCTGAAGCTGCGCCCGCGATGAACCGGACGTCCTCTTCTCCGCATCTGCGCGACGGCATTCCGCAGGACGCAGATGCCTTGATCGCGCTCGACAGCGTGGCAGCCACTGATCCACGGCGGATCATGCAGATTGCCGACTGGCTGGCGCACGGCGTCGTGCAGGTCGCCGAGCAGGACGGCAAGATCGTCGGCTACCTGGTCATCCATCACCACTTCTTTGGCGAAGCCTTCATTGAAATGTTGATGGTGGCGCGCGAACAGCGCAGCCAGGGCATCGGCGCCATCCTGCTGCGGCACGCGATCACGTGGCGCGGTGGCGGCAAGCTGTTCACCTCGACCAATGCCTCCAACACGGGCATGCAACGCCTGCTCGCTGCCGCCGGCTTCGTGGGCAGCGGCATCGTGCATGGCCTGGATGAAGGCGATCCGGAACTCATCTACCGCTTCGCGGAAGACTGATCAGCATCTGCAGAACGCACAAAAAAGCCCACGCATTGCTGCGCAGGCTCCTTGATTCATCACAGTGGTCGGGACGGCCGGATTCGAACCGACGACCCTCTGCCCCCCAGGCAGATGCGCTACCAGGCTGCGCTACGCCCCGACTGATGCTGCGATGTGCCCGCCAGTGCGGCGGGCCGTGAAGTATAGCGGATTACGATGGAAATGGGATCAGCGGCGCAACAACTGCAGCACTTCTTCCAGCTCCATGCGCACCTGCTTGATGATCTGGTTGCTCAGCGCCGATTCCTCGCGGGCATCGGGGCCATCCAGGCGCAGGCGGGCACCACCGATGGTGTAGCCCTGTTCGTACAGCAGGCTGCGGATCTGCCGCACCATCAGCACGTCATGGCGCTGGTAGTAGCGGCGGTTGCCTCGGCGCTTGGCCGGCTCAAGGCTGGGAAACTCGGTTTCCCAGTAGCGCAGGACGTGCGGCTTGACGTCGCACAGCTCGCTGACCTCACCAATGGTGAAGTAGCGCTTGGCCGGGATCGGCGGTAGTTCGCGGTTACTGCCCGGATCCAGCATAAGCCTCCACCCTCTCCTTGAGCTTCTGGCCCGGACGGAAGGTGACCACCGTACGGGCGGAAATCGGAATTTCCTCGCCGGTCTTGGGGTTGCGACCCGGGCGCTGGTTCTTGCGCCGCAGATCGAAATTACCGAAGCCCGACAGCTTCACCTGACGTCCCTGTTCCAATGCTTCACGCAGCACATCGAAAAACGCGTCGACGAATTCCTTGGCTTCACGCTTGTTCAGACCGACTTCGTCGAACAGCTTTTCCGCCATCTCCGCCTTGGTCAATGCCATTGCCTGCTACCCCCGAGTGCTGCCCGCTCAGCCGCGGATCCGGGCGTGGTGTTCACGCTCGATGGCAGTGACCGCCTCGGCCACCACCGCATCCACGTCGCGGTCCGTCAGAGTGCGCGACTTGTCCTGCAAAATCAAGCCCATAGCGAGACTCTTGAAGCCCGGCTCGACGCCCTGGCCAACATAGCGGTCGAACAGGTTCAGGTCGCGCAGCAGCGGGCCTGCGGCCTGTCGGACGGTGGCCGCCAGGTCGGCCCAGGCCACCTGCTCAGGCACCAGGAACGCCAGGTCGCGGCGCACCGCCGGGAAGCGCGACAGCTCGCCGGCACGCGGCAGGCGACGGGCGGTCAGCGGCTCCAGGTCCAGCTCGAAGGCATACACGTCGGCCTCGATCTCCATCGCCCGCGCCAGGCGCGGATGGATCTGGCCGATCCAGCCGATGGCCACGCCATCGCGGAACACCTCGGCCGAACGCGCCGGGTGGCCGTAGGCGCGGGCCGACGGACGGAACTCCAGCTGCGCGCCACTGGCAGCCGCCAGCGATTCCAGGTCGCCCTTCAGGTCATGGAAATCGACCTTGCGGGTCGGCAGACCCCACTGCACCGCCTGCGCCTCACCGCAGACCGCAGCGGCCACGCGCGGGGTTTCCAGCGGCGCCGGTTGGCCGTCTCCGCCCTGCTGGGCAAACACACGGCCGATCTCGAACAGGCGCACGCGGCCCAGCTGGCGCGCGGCATTGCGGCCAAGCGTGGCGACCAGGCCCGGCAGCAGCGACGGACGCATCACCGCCAGTTCCGCCGACAGCGGGTTGGCCAGCGGCACCAGACCGTCGCGCAGCTGCCACTGGGTCAGCAGCGCGTCGTCGACGAAGGCGAAGTTGACGGTTTCCTGCTGGTCACGGGCGATCAGCTGGCGGCGCACGCTCAGCGCGTCCAGCTGGGTCTCGCTCGGCATCGCCACGCGCGAGGCACCGCCCGGCAGCGTGGTCGGGATCTGCTCGTAACCGTGGATGCGGGCCAGCTCTTCGATCAGGTCTTCTTCGATGGCGATGTCGAAGCGGCGGCTCGGCGCCGTGACCTGCCAGCCCTCGGCGGTAGCAACCACGTCCATGCCAAGCGCGCGCAGGATGCGCTCGACTTCGGCATCGTCGATGCTGATGCCGAGCACGCGGGTGATGCGGGCGCGGCGCAGCACGATGGTCGCCGGCTGCGGCAGATCGGCTTCACGCACGGCCTCGGTGACCGGTGCCGGGGTACCGCCGGCCAGGTCCAGCACCAGGCGGGTGGCGTACTCGATCGCGGTGCGCGGCAGCGCCGGATCGACGCCACGCTCGAAGCGATGGCCGGCATCGGTGTGCAGGCCCAGCTTGCGGCCACGGCCCATGATCGCGGCCGGCGCGAAGTGCGCCGCTTCCAGGAACACGGCGGTGGTCGCGTCGGTGACGCGGGTGTCGAAGCCGCCCATCAGGCCGGCCAGGCCGACCGCACGGTCAGCATCGGTGACCACCAGGAAGCTGTCGTCCAGCGCAGCATCGCGGCCGTCCAGCAGCTTCAGCGTCTCGCCCGCGCGCGAACGGCGCACGGCGATGCTGCCCTGCAGGGTGCCCAGGTCGTACGCGTGCATCGGCTGGCCCAGCTCCAGCATCACGTACTGGGTGATGTCGACCAGCAGCGAGACCGGACGCACGCCGCTGCGGCGCAGGCGCTCGGCCATCCACAGCGGGGTCCTGGCGGCAGCATTGACGCCTTCGATGACACGGCCCAGGTAACGCGGCGCTTCGGCGCCGGCGTCGAGCTGGATGGCCAGCTCACGGCTGCCGACAGCCGCAATGGCGTCGGCCGCGAAGTCCAGCACTTCACTGCGGGTGGCGGCGGCGACGTCGTAGGCGATGCCGCGCAGGCTGAAGCAGTCGGCGCGGTTCGGGGTCAGCTTGATCTCGATGCTTGCGTCCGGCAGGCCCAGGTACTCGACCAGGGTCTGGCCGATCGGGGCATCGTCCGGCAGTTCCAGCAGGCCGGACGCATCGCTGTCCAGGCCCAGCTCCTTGGCCGAGCACAGCATGCCGTTGGACTCGACGCCACGCAGCTTGGCCGGCTTGATCTTCAGCTCGCCGATCTGCGCGCCAACCATCGCCAGCGGCGCGACCAGGCCCGGGCGTGCGTTCGGTGCGCCGCACACGATCTGCAGCAGTTCGCCCTGCCCGGCATCGACCCTGCACACCTGCAGGCGGTCGGCTTCCGGATGGCGCACGGCTTCAACGATGCGTGCCACGACCACGTGATCGAGGCCTTCGCCAAGCGCGGTTACTTCTTCCACTTCCAGGCCGATGGCGGTCAGCACCGCGCTCAGCTCATCGCGCGAGGCGGAGGTCGGGACGTGGCTGCGCAGCCAGTTTTCGGAGAATTTCATGGTGTCACCCTGGTGGGAGGCGTGCCTCCCGTTGCGGTTTTTGGGGTCGCCCAGCGCATGCGCAAGCAGGCGTCCATCCAGAAAGCAGCCGAGCAGGGCTCGGCTCTACACGGTTGCGGCTTACGCGAACTGCTTCAGGAACCGCACATCGTTCTCGAAGAACGCGCGCAGGTCGTTGACGCCGTAGCGCAGCATCGCGAAACGCTCCACGCCCATGCCGAAGGCGAAGCCGGTGTAGCGCTCCGGATCGATGCCGACATTGCGCAGCACGTTCGGATGGACCATGCCGCAGCCGAGCACTTCCAGCCAGCGGGTGCTGCCATCGGGCTGCTGCCAGGCGATGTCCACTTCCGCGCCCGGTTCAACGAACGGGAAGTAGCTGGGACGGAAACGCATCTCGAAATCGCGCTCGAAGAACGCACGCACGAACTCGGCCAGCGTGCCCTTCAGGTCGGCGAAGGTCGAATGCTCGTCGACCAGCAGGCCTTCCACCTGGTGGAACATCGGCGAGTGGGTCTGGTCGCTGTCGCTGCGGTACACCTTGCCGGCGGCGATCATGCGCAGCGGCGGCGCGTGGTCGCCCATGTAGCGCACCTGCACACCGGAGGTATGCGTACGCAGGAGGCGGCCGTCGCCGAAGTAGAAGGTGTCGTGCATGGCGCGCGCCGGGTGGTGCGGCGGGAAGTTCAGCGCCTCGAAGTTGTGCCAGTCGTCCTCGATCTCCGGCCCTTCCGACAGCTCGTAGCCCAGCCGGCCGAAGATGCCGGTGATGCGCTCCAGTGTGCGGGTGATCGGGTGCAGGCCGGCACGGTCGCCATTGCGGCCCGGCAGGGTGATGTCGATGGCTTCGGCGGCCAGGCGCGCATCCAGTGCCGCGTCTTCCAGCAGCGCCTTGCGCTCGCCCAGCGCGCGGGTCAGCACGTCGCGGGCCTGGTTGATCGCTTCACCGGCGGCCTTGCGCTCGTCGGCCGGCAGGGCACCGAGCTGCTTGAGCTGCGAGGTGATGCTGCCGCTCTTGCCAAGCAGGGCCACGCGCAGCTGCTCCAGCACGTCGGGGCTCTGTGCGGCGGCCACATCGGCCAGCGCCTGGGTGGTGAGGGATTGGATGTCGCTCATGGGGGGCTGGAACTCCAGTCGATCTGCCATCGCGATGCGCGAAGGGCCGACCCCTGTCGCCACCGCCGTCCCCGCGCTGCCGTCGTGGCCTCGCCGGGACCCAAAAAAGAATGGGGAAGGACTTGCGCCCTTCCCCATGCATTGCCTTGACCTGACACCGTCCGAGTGAACGGTTACGGCATCGGGAAGGACTTATGCCGCCAGCGCGCCCTTGGCCTTTTCGGCCAGCGCAGCAAAACCGGCTGCGTCGTGCACGGCGATGTCAGCCAGGACCTTGCGATCCAGGGTGATGCCGGCCTTCAGCAGACCGTTCATGAAGCGGCTGTAGCTCAGGCCGTTGATGCGGGCAGCCGCATTGATACGGGTGATCCACAGCGAACGGAAGTTGCGCTTCTTCTGCTTACGGCCGATGTAGGCGTACTGCTGTGCCTTGATGACCGCCTGCTTGGCGACGCGGAAGACCTTGCGGCGGGCGTTGTAATAGCCCTTGGCGAGATCCAGGATTTTCTTGTGGCGGCGACGCGCCTGTACGCCACGCTTAACTCGTGCCATTTTTCAGTTCCTCAGAGGTAAGGGAGCATGCGGTCCAGACGGCCTGCGTCTTCTGCACGGACATGGCCCGTCTGACGCAGATTACGCTTACGCTTGGTCGCTTTCTTCGTGAGGATGTGGCTACGGTTGGCGTGGCCGCACTTGTACTTGCCCGAGGCGGTCTTGCGGAAACGCTTGGCCGCTGCCCGGTTGGTCTTGATCTTGGGCATTGCAATGTCCTTGATGGGATATGACCCTGGTTTCTGACTGATCTGGCGGCGGCCTGGGCCGCTCTTTCCGTCCTGCCATGATCGGCGTACGACCCGTCCTGGGTGGGTCGAGCCGGGCATGATACAGGCAAAACCGCCCTGCCACCAGCCCCTGCAACCCTTTACCGGCGATTCACCGGCGTCCTGCAAAAGCAAAGGGACGCCAGCGGCGCCCCCTTACCCTGAACCCTTCAGCCAGGCGCCCCGGAAGGCGGCCCGTCAGGCCTCAGGTCTTCTTCTTCGGCGCGATCATCATGACCATCTGACGCCCTTCCAGGCGCGGACGGGATTCAATGACGATGTCCTCGCCCAGATCGGTCTCGATCCGGTTGGCCATTTCGCGGCCCAGTTCCTGGTGGCTCATTTCACGGCCACGGAAACGGATGTTGACCTTGATCTTGTCACCATCTTCGAGGAACCCGCGCATCTTGCGCAGCTTGATCTGGTAGTCGCCCTCGTCCGTGACCGGACGGAACTTCACTTCCTTGATCTCGACCTGCTTGGTCTTCTTCTTGGCCTCGCTGGCCTTCTTCTGCGCTTCGAACTTGAACTTGCCGAAGTCCATGATCTTGCAGACCGGCGGATCGGCCTGCGGCTGGATCTCGACCAGGTCCAGGCCTTCATCTTCGGCCATGGACAGCGCTTCGTCGCGCGACAACACGCCGATCATTTCTCCGTCACTGCCGATCACGCGGACGCGCGGCACACGGATTTCCTGATTCTTGCGGTTCTGTTTGTTGTCAGGGGTGCTGATATTACGTTCTCCCAAGGGTATCGAACCGGTCCGGGTGCCTGTGCGCCCGGACCGGACCTTTGCTTACGCGCCCTCGGCGTGGAGCCGCTCGATGAAGGCCTGCAGGCTCATGCTGCCCAGGTCTTCGCCAGAACGCGTACGCACCGCCACAGCCCCATTTTCCTTCTCGCGGTCACCGATGACCAGCAGGTAGGGCACGCGCTGCAACGTATGCTCGCGGATTTTATAGCCGATCTTCTCGTTACGCAAATCCGAGCTGACGCGGAAGCCTTGCTCCGCAAGGGTTTTGGTCACGCCCGAGACGTAGTCGGCCTGGGCGTCGGTGATGTTGGCCACCACCACCTGGGTCGGCGCCAGCCAGGCCGGGAACTGGCCGGCATGGTGCTCGATCAGGATGCCCAGGAAGCGCTCCATCGAGCCGACGATGGCGCGGTGCAGCATGACCGGGTGCTTCTTCTGGCTGTTCTCGTCCACGTACTCGGCACCCAGGCGGCCCGGCATCATGAAGTCCACCTGCATGGTGCCCAGCTGCCAGGTACGGCCGATGGCATCCTTCAGGTGGTACTCGATCTTCGGGCCGTAGAAGGCGCCCTCGCCCGGCAGCTCCTGCCATTCCACGCCACAGGCGGTCAGCGCCGAGCGCAGCGCGCCTTCGGCCTTGTCCCAGGTGGCGTCGTCACCCAGGCGCGATTCCGGGCGCAGTGCGATCTTGATCTGGATCTCGTCGAAACCGAAGTGCTGGTAGACCGCCAGCGCCTGCTGGTGGAAGGCCGTCACTTCCGACTCGATCTGGTTTTCCGTGCAGAACACGTGGCCGTCGTCCTGGGTGAAGCCACGCACGCGCAGGATGCCGTGCAGCGCGCCGGACGGCTCGTTGCGATGGCAGGAACCGAACTCACCATAGCGGATCGGCAGGTCGCGGTAGCTGTGCAGGCCCTGGTTGAACACCTGGATGTGGCCCGGGCAGTTCATCGGCTTGACCGCGTACGTGCGCTTCTCCGATTCGGTGAAGAACATGTTGTCCTGGTAGTTGTCCCAGTGACCGGACTTCTTCCACAGGCTCACGTCCAGGATCTGCGGGCAGCGCACTTCGCCATAGCCGCTGTTGCGGTAGACCTTGCGCATGTACTGCTCGACCACCTGCCACAGCGCCCAGCCCTTCGGGTGCCAGAACACCAGGCCCGGTGCTTCTTCCTGCAGGTGGAACAGGTCCTGCTGCTTGCCGATGCGGCGGTGGTCGCGCATTTCAGCTTCTTCGATGCGCTTGATGTACGCCTCGAGCTGCTTCTTGTCGGCCCAGGCGGTGCCGTAGATGCGCTGCAGCTGCTCGTTCTGCGCGTCGCCGCGCCAGTAGGCGCCGGAGATGCGGGTCAGCTTGAAGGCCTTCAGGAAGCGCGTGTTCGGCACGTGCGGGCCACGGCACATGTCCACGTATTCCTGGTGGTAGTACATGCCCATCGCCTGGATGTCGTCGGACATGTCCTCGATCAGGCGCAGCTTGTAGTCCTCGCCACGGGCCTTGAAGATCTCGATCACTTCGGCGCGCGGGGTCATCTTCTTGATGACGTCGTAGTCCTGGGCGATCAGCTCGCCCATGCGCTTCTCGATCGCGGCCATGTCGTCCGGGGTGAACGGGCGCTCGGAGTAGATGTCGTAATAGAAGCCTTCGGCGATCACCGGGCCGATCACCATCTTCACGTCCGGGTAGAGCTGCTTGACGGCGTGGCCGACCAGGTGGGCGCAGGAGTGGCGGATGATCTCCACGCCCTCCTCGTCCTTGGCGGTGATGATGCGCAGGCTGGCATCGTGGTCGATGACGTCGCTGGCATCGACCAGCACGCCATCCACGGCACCGGCGATGGTGGCCTTGGCCAGGCCGGCGCCGATCGACTGGGCGACCTCCATGACGCTGACGGGGTTTTCAAATTCGCGGCGGCTGCCGTCGGGAAGAGTAATGTTGATCATCGCAGTGGCTTCGTGCGGGGCCCGCTGGGCGGGCTGGAAAGCGTTCCCGGGGCGGCGCCCGGGCAATAAAAAAGCGCCGCGAGGGCGCCTGGAACACAGGGCCTTCGGGGGCAGGTCAACAGTGGGCGGTGGTAGTGCTCATGTCGCACGCTCGGCCGGCGCTGGGCGCGGGCCACCTTGTTCCAGTCAGGGTTCTACGATGATCTTAAACCAGCGCACAGGAAAGCCCAAGGGCTACCGTACGGTCGGCTGAATGTGCCTCGCTGGCGGCGTGAAATTGCAATGATTACCATGTCGGCGCAGGCCGCTCCGTGCCAGCCTGCCCGCTTTCCCCCAGGACCCCGTGATGCGCCACCCGCTCCGACCGGCTTCCGCCGGCCCCGCCCGTGCCCCGCGTTCGCCGGCCCGCTGCCGCGCCGGCCGCCCGCAATGATCACCGTCGGCCTTTCCACGCTCGGCTTCTGCAGCCTGGGCATGCTGGCAGCGATGTTCTCGGCGCTGGCCTTCTATGCCGCTTCGCCGCATTGCCGCTGGCCGCGCCTGCGCCGCGCCGGCCGCCTGGGCCGCCAGATCGGCCTGGTCGCCGCTGCCGCCGCGCTGTGGCTGTGGATGGCCGAGCTCGGCTTTGCCGCCGGCCTGGTGGCGATGTTGTGCACCTGGATGCTGGCCGCGATGCTGTTGCCGGCGCTGGCCGCCTGGCACCGTCCCGGCACGGAGTCGCCCTGATGTGGCCGCGCGCCTTCGCTGGCACCGTGGCCGGCTTCCTCCTGGCCGCGGCCGCGACCGGCCTGCTGGCATGGGTACCGCCCGGCCCCTGGCAGCGGGCGCTGGTG
Organism: Stenotrophomonas sp. YJH_SMC_25; assembly: GCF_059369595.1. Taxonomy (NCBI): domain Bacteria; kingdom Pseudomonadati; phylum Pseudomonadota; class Gammaproteobacteria; order Lysobacterales; family Lysobacteraceae; genus Stenotrophomonas; species Stenotrophomonas sp. YJH_SMC_25. The sequence continues at coordinate 353,628 of NZ_JCAFSV010000001.1, forward strand.
CCGACCCTGATCGCTTTCATCCCGCTGTGGATGCTGGCCGCCCTGTGGGCGTTCAGTTTCCGCAGCGCGCTGCGCGCCTGGCTGGTGCTGGGTGGCAGCGCCGCCGCCGGCTTCGCCATGCTCGGGCTGCTGCGCCTGACCGGCGCAGTGCAATGAGACCTCTCCCATGAAGTTCAGTTCGCAGACCCTGCGCACGTTCACCACCCTGCATACCTGGGTCGGCCTGGTGGCCGGCTTCGGCCTGTTCGTGGCCTTCTACGCAGGAGCGCTGACCCTGTTCCATCACGACCTGCCACTGTGGCAGACGCCGGGAGCCGCCACCGCACTGCCCGCCGGGCTGGACGATGCGCAGTACCTGCTGGAAGACGTGCTGACTGCGCATCCGGAGGCACGCCGCCACGTCGGCATGACTTTCCCCGGCGCCGAACACCCGCAGCCGCTTGCGTACTGGCAGGCCGATGACGGCAGCTGGCGCTATGCCTGGCCCGGCCAGATCGCCGGCAGCCCCACACCACCGCAGACCGGACTGGCCGAACTGGTCAACGAGCTCCATTACAGCCTCGGCCTGCCCGTAGCCGGGATCTACGTGATGGGCATTGTCAGCCTGCTGTACGGCATGGCACTGCTCAGCGGCCTGGTGATCCATCTGCCGAAGCTGCTCGGCGACCTGTTCGCGCTGCGTCCTGGCCGCAACCTGAAGCAGCTGTGGCAGGACGCGCACAACGTGATCGGCGTGCTCAGCCTGCCTTTCCACCTGATGTTCGCGGTCACTGGTGCCCTGCTCTGCCTGGTGTTCGTGCAGATGGCCCTGCTCAACCCGTTGATCTACGACGGCAAGGCGCTGCAGGCGGTGCCGACGGCGATGGACACCGCGCCCGTGCGCGATGCCAGTGGCATTCCGGCACCGCCGGGCAGCCTGCGCGTGCTGCATGCGCGCGCGCTTGAAGTCGCCCGCGCACAGGGCGTGGCCAACTTCGAGCCGGCCTACCTGAAGCTGGCCAATGCCGGCGATGCCAATGCCACCATCGAGATCACCGGCGAATCCACCGGTACGCTCGGCCCGCTTGGCGCGGTGGCGCTGGACGTGGCCACCGGCGACGTTCTGGCCTCGCAGCTGCCGGGCCAGCGCGACGCCAACCACGCCACGCTCAGCGCCGCCTACGCGCTGCACTTCGGCGAACTCGGCAACGGCGTGGTGGTCTGGCTGTACTTCCTGCTCGGCCTTGGCGGTGCGTTCCTGTTCTATTCGGGCAACCTGCTGTGGATCGAGTCGCGGCGCAAGCGTCGCCAGCCGCAGCAGCCGCGCGCCGGGGTGAACATGGCGCGGGCGACGGTCGGCGTGTGCATCGGCCTGTGCGTGGCGATCTCGGTCGCGTTCGTCACCGCGCTGGTGCTGGAGCGGCTGGCGCCGACAGCGGTCGATCGCGGCATCCGCTGGGCCTGCTTCGGCAGTTGGGCGGCCTGTGCGCTGTGGGCCGCGCTGCGACGCCCGGCGCAGGCCGCACGCGAGTTGCTGTGGGCGGCGGCGATCAGTACCGCGCTGGTACCGGTGCTGCACGGCGCACTCAATGGTGACTGGCTGTGGCGCGCCGCCGCGCGTGGCCACTGGCCGCTGTTCTGGGTCGACGCCATCGCGCTGGCCATGGCCTTCGGCTTTGCCCGCCTGGCAGTGGCCAGCCAGCGCCGCGCCCGCAACGGCGATCCCAACAGCGTCTGGGCCAACTGAACCTTCGCCGGGCATGCCCCGGCGCTACCTGCCATTGCGCGCAACGCTCCCTGTAGCGTCGAGCTTGCTCGACAGCTGTTGATTTCGCGCCAAGCACCGTCGAGCAAGCTCGACGCTACCCGAGCAGGATCATGCCTCGCCGGGGTAACGACTCACTTCGATCAGGTTGCCATCCGGGTCGCGGAAATACACCGATTCGATCGGCCCCAGCGCACCGGTGCGCGCAACCGGCCCCTCCTCCACTGCAACGGACTGCGCCTGCAGGTGGGACAGCACATCGACTGTCGCCATGCGCGTGACCAGGCACAGGTCGGCACTGCCCGGCGTGGGCCGCAGCGCATGCGGCTGCAGCGGGGCACTGGCCGCATGCAGATTGATCTTCTGCTGGCCGAACTGCAACGCGGTACGACCCGCGCCGAAGCGCACGACCTGCATGCCGAGCACGCGCTGGTAGAAATCACAGCTGCGGTCGATGTCGGCGACGGTGAGGACCAGGTGGTCCAGGCGTTCAAGATGGATCATGCCCGCAGCGTAACGCTGCGGGCGTGGCCATGCTGTGCGGGGTTGGGCCAATGGCGTTGCGGCATTGCGCCGGGCATCGCCTGATGCAGCTCAATCGCCGATGCGCGCCTTCTGCCACGGGCCCAGCATGGCGTTGAGCAGGCTGGCCTGTTCGTCGTCGCCGGTCAGCTCCCACATGAACACCCCGGCCAGGCCCTGCTCGCGGGCGAACTGCGCACGCAGGCCGATCGAGCGCGGGTCTTCATAGCTGATGAAGATCTTCTGCCCGGCGTTGTACAGCCACGGGCTCTGCGCCTGCGGCTGCCAGTGTTTCGTCCAACCCGGCTGATCGAGATAGCGCGCCTTGATCACCCGCCAGTCGCCGGCATCGGCCGGCGCACTGTAGGACTGGTACAGACCATCCGCTGCATCGCCGGTGACCTTGAAGCCGCGCCCGTAGAACGGTACGCCCAGCACCAGTTTATCGGCCGGCACGCCGTGCTCGCGGTAGTACTGCACCGCGCCGGCCACGTTGTTCCAGCGCCGCAGCTCCGGGGCCAGCGGATCGGCCGGCACTTCATGCAGCGGCGCATTGAAGGTCGACACCGCCGAGAAACCGGTGCCCATGTCGTAGCTCATCAGGTTGATGAAATCGAACACCTTGGCCAACGCCGGCAGGTCGTAGCTCGCTGCTGGATCGTAGGGGCCATCGGTCTGCAGGCGACCGGCGGCCAGCGCGGCGGTCAGCAGCATCGGCTGTCGCTCCTTGCGCCCGTGCGCGTCGAGTGCGACGCGGAACGCCTGCGCGAGCCGGGTCAGGTTGGCGCGATCCTGCGGGCGGTGCGCCAGCTCCTTCGGTCCGCCACTGACCGGGAACTCCCAGTCGATGTCCACGCCATCGAAGCTGCCGGCATGGCGGTCGAAGAACAGCGCCATGCACGAGTCGACCAGGCGCTTGCGGCTGGCCTCGGTCAGCGCTGCATCGGAGAATCCACCTGCGCCCCATCCGCCAATTGAGATCAGCGTGCGCAGATGCGGGTGCGCCTTCTTCAGCTCGGCCAGCGCCGCGAAATTCTTCGGCGCTTCGGCACCGATCGTGCAGCGCCCGTCCTCGATGGTGGAGAACGCGTAGAACAGATGGGTGAGGCGCTCGGCCGGAATGCTCGACACCGGGTAGCGCTCGGCCGAACCACCGGGGTAGTAGGCACCGAAGATCGGTGGCTGCGCGGGCGCCGCATGCACGGCAATGGGCAAGGCACCGGCAATCAGCACGGCAAGGACAGCCACGGTCTGGCGGAACATGGGATCTCCCGGTTCGAAGGCGCAGCCACGTTAGCAAACGGATGGGGCTGTGGGACGGTTGTCGCGGCATGTCGTCCAGTGGACAGGCACGCCGCATCCCTTGACGACATCGGGGCAGACATGCGATTGCCGTCATGCACTGCAGCAGGACACACACCGACGCCGGTCTCCCATGCATCGGCTAAGGTAGCCGCGGACCTCCAACCGTGCATGGACATGAGCACCGACCACAACGACATTGACGACGGCGACCTGCTGGACGACGAAATCCTCGACGAACACCAGGCACTGGAGGCACGCGCCTACGCCGTTTTCCGCGAGGGCGACCTGCAGCAGGCAGTGGCTCTGTTCGGCGAGCTGATCGCACTCGCTCCCGAAGTGCCGTATCTGCATTACATGCGCGGATTGGCGCACAAATACCTGCGCGACTGGGCTGCCTCGCTGCAGGACAACCGGCAATCAGAACAGCTGCGCGGCGAGTTCGATGAAGCCACCGCGTGGAATGCCGGTATCGCCGCCACCGGCGCCGGTGACTGGGCCGAAGCGCGCCGCCAATGGGCCCGCTGTGGCATCACCCTGCCCGAGGGCGAAGGTCCGATCGAGGGCAACTTCGGCGTGGCCTGTGTGCGCTTGGCACCGTGGTCCGATGCCGAAGTGGTGTATATGAGCCGCATTGATCCGGTGCGTGCACGCATCGACAACGTACCGCTGCCCGAAAGCGGCTTCCGCTTCGGCGACACCGTGCTGCACGACGGCGCATCAACCGGCCATCGCACCTACGGCGAGCGCCAGGTGCCGGTGTTCAACGCGATGCAGCGCCTGCAGGCATCGGACATGACGACCTTCACCGTGTTCGTGCAGTGTGATTCGGCCGATGACATCGCTGCCCTGGAGGCCATCACGCTGCCAGGCATCGGCATGGTCGAGGACTGGACGGCCACCGTGCGCCGGCTGTGCCGCCGCTGCAGCTACGGCACGCCGCACCAGCATGGTGATGAGGCGCTAGATGAAGACCAATGGAGACGCGAACGTGACCTCGGCGTGGCCGCACAGGGCCGGGCTGCGGTGGAAAAGCTCATGGCGGTGTGGGTCGCTGCAGCCCCCAGCCGGGTGCTGGAGGCCATCGAACAGCGCGAGCACCCGATGAGCGCCCCGGAGCCAGGCCAGGTCTGGTGGCTGGGGGAGGACGAAGAAGGCGCGTAAGTGCAAGGACCAACGGTCCTCATCCACAGGATTCCAGGCAAAGAAAAAGCGGGCCGAAGCCCGCTTTTTCATTTGCGAAAGCGTGAGGACCAACGGTCCTCACCCACCGCACAATCAGCAATACCGATTACTCGGCGCTGGCGGCGTCGCCTTCTTCCACGGCCTTCATCGACAGGCGGATACGGCCCTGCTTGTCGACTTCCAGCACCTTGACCTTGACCACATCGCCTTCCTTCAGCACGTCGCCGACCTTCTCGACGCGATCGCTGGAGATCTGCGACACGTGGACCAGACCGTCCTTGCCCGGCAGGATGGTGACGAACGCACCGAAGTCCATGATCTTGGCGACCTTGCCTTCATAGATGCGGCCCGGTTCGACGTCCGAGGTGATCTGCTCGATGCGGGCCTTGGCGGCCTGCGCAGCGATGGCGTTGACCGAAGCGATGACGATGGTGCCGTCGTCCTGGATGTCGATCTGGGTGCCGGTTTCCTTGGTGATGGCCTGGATGGTCGAACCACCCTTGCCGATCACTTCGCGGATCTTGTCCGGGTGGATCTTGATGGTCAGCAGGCGCGGCGCGTAGTCCGACAGCTCTTCACGCGGAGCGGTCAGGCCGTGGGCCATTTCGCCCAGGATGTGCAGACGGCCAGCCTTCGCCTGCTGCAGGGCCTGCTTCATGATCTCTTCGGTGATGCCTTCGATCTTGATGTCCATCTGCAGGGCGGAAATGCCCTCAGCGGTACCGGCGACCTTGAAGTCCATGTCGCCCAGGTGATCTTCGTCACCCAGGATGTCGGACAGGACGACGAAGCGCTCGCCTTCCTTGACCAGGCCCATGGCGATACCGGCCACCGGAGCCTTCACCGGCACGCCGGCGTCCATCAGGGCCAGCGACGAGCCGCAGACCGAGGCCATCGACGAGGAACCGTTCGACTCGGTGATTTCCGAGACGACGCGGATGGTGTACGGGAAGGCTTCCAGCGACGGCATGACAGCCAGCACGCCGCGCTTGGCCAGGCGACCGTGGCCGATTTCGCGGCGCTTCGGGCCCATCATGCGGCCGCACTCACCCACCGAGAACGGGGGGAAGTTGTAGTGGAACAGGAAGTTTTCCTTGTACTCACCGGCAACGGCGTCGATGACCTGACCGTCACGGGCGGTGCCCAGGGTGATGGTCACGATGGCCTGGGTTTCGCCACGGGTGAACAGCGAGGAACCGTGGGTACGCGGCAGCACGCCGGTCTTCACGGCGATCGGGCGGACGGTGTCCAGCGCACGGCCGTCGATACGGACCTTGGTGTCCAGCACCGAGTCACGCATGGTGCGGTATTCCAGCTCGCCGAATTCCTTCGACAGCTCGGCCGGGTTCCAGCCTTCGGCGGCCACGCGGCCAGCCAGGGTTTCGAACACGTCCTTCTTGATTGCCGAGATGGCGTCACGGCGCTGCAGCTTGTCACGCACCTGGAAGGCTTCGCCCAGGCGCGGGCCGATGGCTTCCTTCAGGGCGGAGATCAGCGCGTCGTTCTTGGCCGGGGCTTCCCAGGTCGACGGCTTGGTGCCGGCTTCGACGGTCAGCTCGTTGATCGCGTTGATGACCTTCTGCATTTCGCGGTGACCGAAGGTCACGGCGCCCAGCATCACTTCTTCGGACAGCAGCGCGGCTTCGGATTCAACCATCAGCACGGCGTTGGAGGTACCGGCGACGACCAGTTCCAGCTGCGAGTCAGCCAGTTCGCTGACGGTCGGGTTCAGGATGTACTCGCCGTTCTTGTAACCGACCTTGGCAGCGCCGATCGGACCCATGAACGGGGTGCCGGCCAAGGCCAGGGCAGCGGAGGCACCGATCAGGGCCGGGATGTCGCCGTCCACGTCCGGGTTCAACGACATGACCGTGGCGATGATCTGCACTTCGTTCTTGTAGTCTTCCGGGAACAGCGGACGGATCGGACGGTCGATCAGACGCGAGATCAGGGTTTCCTTCTCGGTCGCACGGCCTTCACGCTTGAAGAAACCACCCGGGATACGGCCGCCGGCGTAGAACTTTTCCTGATAATCGACGGTCAGCGGGAAGAAGTCCTGGCCTTCGCGCGCGCTCTTGGCGGCGACGGCGGTGACCAGCAGTACGGTGTCGTCCATCTTGACGATGACGGCGCCGCTGGCCTGACGGGCGACTTCGCCGGTCTCAAGCGTGACGGTGTGCTTGCCGTACTGGAAGGTTTTGGTGATTTTTGCCACGGAGGGTGTCCTTGGGGATGCTGTCTGCGAATTTGGACCGTCGGCGACCCTTGCCGCCAGCGGGTGGCCGGATCGTTCCGGCCTGAATCGGGGATTGCGGTACTACAAAACAAAACCGCGGCGCATCGCTGCGCCGCGGGGGATTCGTTGCTTAGCGACGCAGGCCAAGCTTCTCGATCAGGGCCTTGTAGCGCTCGACGTCCTTCTTCTTCAGGTAGTCGAGCAGGCTGCGACGGCGGTTGACCATCTGCAGCAGGCCGCGGCGGCTGTGGTGGTCCTTCTTGTGGGTCTTGAAGTGGCCGGTCAGCAGTTCGATGCGGGCGGTCAGCAGCGCAACCTGGACTTCCGGGGAGCCGGTGTCAGCCGAGCTGCGCTTGTTGTCTTCAATGACCTTCTGGGTGTCGATCGACATTTCTTTTTCTCTGTGATGCGTGGCCGGCAGGAACGCGCTTCGCGCACCGCCAGGCTCGCCGTGGACTACGAGGATGAAACCTGCCAAGCAGGCTGCCGGAAAACGGCCGCGAAATTGTAACGGTCGGGGGCTTCCGGGACAAGGACCGGGGCTGAACCGCCCGGGCCCGGTCAGAGGTTGAAACGACGCTGCGGGGCCAGCAGGCCGCTTTCGTCGACCTGGCCCAGGCCCTGGACAGCGTCGTCCGGACCAAACACCGCCACCAGGCCACGCGGCCAGGACAGATCGCGCTGGCGCTGGCCGACGCAGAAGCGGTGGGCCTGGTCGGCATCCAGGTCGACCCGCGGGTACTCGGCCAGGCCGGCCGCCAGCGGCAGCAGCAGCGCGTCCATGCCCGCCTCGTCCCCCGCCTCGACCATCGCCCGCAGCTGGTCCAGGGTGACCATCACCGGCTCACGGAACGGCTCGACCCAGAGCCGACGCAGTGCGCTGATGTGGGCACCACAGCCCAGCGCCTCGCCCAGGTCGCGGGCCAGGCTGCGGATGTAGGTGCCGGAGCCGCAGGTCACGCGCAGCCGCAACCGTTCCGGCTGCTGCTCCAGCACCTCGATGGCATGTACCTGCACCTCGCGTTCGGGCGCTTCGATGACATCGCCGCGGCGGGCCTTCACATACAGCGGCTCACCGCCCTGCTTCAGCGCCGAATAGATCGGGGCACGCTGGCGGATGTTGCCGGTCAGCGCCGCCAGTGCGGCCTGCAGCGCTTCGGCACTGATGGCCGGCACCGGGCGCTGCAGCAGCACCTGGCCTTCGGCATCGTCGGTATCGGTGGTCTGGCCCAGCACGATCTCGGCGTCGTAGGCCTTGGCCGAGCCGAGCAGCAGGCCGGCGATCTTGGTTGCCTCGCCGAAGCACAGCGGCAGCAGGCCGGTGGCCAGCGGGTCAAGGCTGCCGGTGTGCCCCCCTTTCTCGGCGCGGAACAGGCGGCGGGCTACCTGCAGGGCGGCGTTGGAACTCATGCCGGTCGACTTGTCGAGCAGCAGGATGCCATCCAGGCGGCGGAACTGAATTCGGGTCATGGCAGAATTTTGTAGGGTCGAGCCATGCTCGACTGCCGCAGCGCGGTCTGCATCAGACATCGCGCAGCCGGAATGCAACAACGCCGGGCATGCCCGGCGCCACGCGGTTATTCTTCGTCGCTCTCGCGACGCTTCTCCGCGGCCAGCGTATCGGGCAGGTCGCGCAGGATGTTGTCGATGTGCTCACCACGGTCGACCGAGTCGTCGTAGTGGAAATGCAGCTCCGGCACGTGGCGCAGCTTCATCGCGCGCGCCAGGTCCATGCGCAGGCGGTAGCCCAGCTCCTTCAGGCCGGCCACGGCTTCGGCCGAACGTTCCGGCATCAGCGCGGTGACGAACACCTTGGCATGGGCCATGTCGCGGGTGATTTCCACGTCGGACACGCTCACCGAGGGCAACCCATGCTCGCGCACGGCGTTGTGCACCAGGGTGCCGAGTTCACGGCGCAGCTGGGCGGAGACACGGTCGGTTCGATGGAAAGTCTTGGGCACGAGGAGCTCTTGGTTCAGTTGTCGCCCGACCAACGGTCGGGCGCTACCTTTGATTCGATTGTCGCCCGACCAACGGTCGGGCGCTACAGGTCCATGGTGGGGCCCGACCGTTGGTCGGGCCACCTTGCAGCATTACAGGGTGCGCGGCACTTCGATACGCTCGAAGCACTCGATCTGGTCACCCGGCTTGACGTCGTTGTAGGCCTTCACCGCGATACCGCACTCGGTACCGTTGCGGACTTCCTCGACGTTCTCCTTGAAGCGACGCAGCGATTCCAGCTCGCCCTCGAAGATCACCACGCTGTCGCGCAGCACGCGGATCGGCTTGTTGCGCCTGACCACGCCCTCGATGACCATCGAGCCGGCAACGGCGCCCAGCTTGGAGCTGCGGAACACGTCGCGGACCTCGGCGATACCGATGATCTCTTCGCGGATCTCCACGCCCAGCAGACCGGAGGCCACCTGCTTCACCTGATCGATCACGTCATAGATGATCGAGAAGTAGCGCAGGTCCACGCCGTTGGATTCGATGATGCGACGGGCCGAAGCATCCGCACGCACGTTGAAGCCGATGACGGTGGCCTTCGAAGCGGCCGCCGAGTTGGCGTCCGATTCGGTGATGCCGCCCACGCCGGAGTGGATCACGTTGATGCGGATGTCTTCGTTGGACAGTGCCACCAGCGCCTGGCTGAGGGCCTGCACCGAACCCTGCACGTCGGCCTTGATGACCAGGTTGAGGACCTGCTGGCCCTCGCCCTTGCCCAGGGTCGCCATGATGTCTTCCATGCGGCTGCCGGCGGTGGCGACCAGGCGCGATTCACGGCGCTTGGTCTCACGCTGCTGGGCAACGTCCTTGGCCAGGCGCTCGTCCTCGACCACCACGAAGTCGTCACCGGCTTCCGGCACGCCGGACAGGCCCAGGACCTGCACCGGGATGGACGGGCCGGCGAATTCCGGCTGCTTGCCGGTTTCGTCGAACAGCGCACGCACGCGGCCGTACTGGATGCCGCACACCAGGTAGTCGCCCTTCTTCAGGCGGCCCTGCTGCACCAGCACGGTAGCGACCGGGCCGCGGCCCTTGTCCAGCGACGATTCGATCACCACGCCCGAGGCGCGGCCTTCGTCGACGGCCTTCAGTTCCAGCAGTTCGGCCTGGATCGAGATGGCGTCCAGCAGGTCGTCGATGCCCAGGCCGGTCTTGGCCGAGATCTCCACCATCTGGGTGTCACCACCGAAATCTTCGGCCACGACCTGCTCGGACAGCAGTTCGTTCTTGACCCGCATCGGGTCGGCGTCGGACTTGTCGATCTTGTTGATCGCCACGATCAGCGGCACACCCGCCGAACGGGCGTGCTGGATCGCTTCCTTGGTCTGCGGCATGACGCCGTCATCGGCGGCCACGACCAGCACCACGATATCGGTCAGCTTGGCGCCGCGGGCACGCATCGAGGTGAAGGCAGCATGGCCCGGGGTATCCAGGAAGCTGATCACGCCCTTCGGCGTATCCACGTGGTAGGCACCGATGTGCTGGGTGATGCCGCCGGCTTCGCCGGTGGCGACCTTGGTGCGGCGGATGTAATCCAGCAGCGAGGTCTTGCCGTGGTCGACGTGGCCCATGATGGTGACCACCGGCGGACGCTGGGTGGCTTCGCCCTGGTTTTCACCGGTCGAGGCCAGCAGTGCGTCCTCGGCGTCGTTGTCGTTGGCACGGATCGCCTTGTGGCCGAGTTCTTCGGTCACCAGCGCGGCGGTGTCGTGGTCGATGGACTGGGTGATGGTGGCCATCACGCCCATCTTGAACAGCGCCTTGACCACCTCGCCGCCCTTCAGCGCGAGCTTCTGCGCCAGGTCGGCCACGGTGATCGTGTCGCCGATCGCCACTTCACGCACCACCGGTGCGGTCGGACGCTCGAAGGCGTGCGGGCCGGCATTGTTGCCACCGCGCGACATGTCGCGACGGCCACCGGCCTGGTTACGGCCGCCCGGCCGACCACGGGTGTTGCTGTTGTTGCTGTTGCCACGACGCGCACGGTCGGCAGCCGACAGGTGCATCTGGCCGGCGAAACGGTCGCCCGGGCCACGCTCGTTGCGCGGCGCGCTGCGGTTGTTGCGGTCGTCGTTGCGCGGCGGCGGCGGCGCACTGCGCGGCGCAGCCGGAGCGGCGGCCGGCGTGCGCGGCGGACGCGGCGCGGTTTCATCGATCGGAGCGCGCTTGGGCTTGGCGGCCGCCAGTGCCTCGGCAGCCTTGGCGGCGGCCGCAGCTTCCTCGGCAGCCTTCTTCTCGGCCTCTGCGCGTTCCTTGGCCGCAATCTCTTCCTCACGGGCACGGACGATGGCTTCGTCGCGCAGACGATCCTTCTCGGCCAGGGCCTGCTGTTCGGCGAGGTTGCGGGCGCGCGACTCTTCCAGCTTGCGCAGGATGTCGGCGCGCTCTTCGTCCGGCGTCATGGCGCGCGCACCATCCTTGACGTAGGTGCGCTTCTGGCGCACCTCGACATTCACGGTCGTCTTGCTGCGACCGGAATTGACCGTCACTTCCTGCTGCTTCCGGCGGTTGAGCGTGATCTTCTTTGCAGACTGATCGCTCTCTTCCGGGGCCTGCTCGGGCTTGCCGTGCGAACGACGAAGGAAGCCCAGGAGCTTCACCTTCTCGGAGCTGGTCACGACCTGGTCGGGACCGCTGAACTTCATGCCGGCACCGGCCAGCTGTTCCAGCAGTTTTTCGACCGGCGTGTTGACCAGTTCGGCAAGCTTGCGGATGGTGGTTTGCTGCGACATTCGGATCCTATGATCTTGTGGGCGCCCCCCCGCATCTGGAGGTGGCGCGGATTCTACGCCCTGAGCGGCTCAGGGCCCTGTTCATTGCCGGCTCATTCGCCGCGTTCCAGTCGGGCGATCTCTTCGGCACGGGCGGCCAGGATCAGCGCAGCGGCGCGCGCCTGATCCAGTCCTTCGATGCCAAAGTCCATGACCTCGTCGGCGGCCAGGTCGGACAGGTCCTCGCTGGTACGCACGCCGTGGCCGGCCAGCGCATATGCGGTGGCTTCGTCCATGCCCTTCAGGGACAGCAGGTCCTGCGCCGGCTGGCCGTCTTCAAGGCCTTCTTCGACTGCCAGGGCCTCATTGAGCAGCGCATCGCGGGCACGAGCGCGCAGCTCTTCGACGATGTCTTCGTCGAAACCTTCCACGGCCAGCAGTTCGCCGACCGGGACATATGCGATTTCCTCGACGGTGCCGAAGCCTTCGCTGACCAGGATGCCGGCGATTTCCTCGTCCACTTCCAGCTTGTCCATGAACAGCTGGCGGGCCGAAGCCTGCTCGGCCTCCGACTTGGCGGTGACCTGGTCCTGGGTCATCACGTTGAGCTGCCAGCCGGTCAGGCGGCTGGCCAGGCGCACGTTCTGGCCGCCCTTGCCGATCGCCTGGGCCAGGCGGTCTTCGGCAACGGCCAGGTCCATCGAGTGCTTGTCTTCATCGACGATGATCGACTGCACTTCGGCCGGCGCCATCGCGTTGATGACGAAGTTGGCCGGGTTGTCGTTCCACAGCACGATGTCCACGCGCTCGCCATTGAGCTCGTTGGACACGGCCTGCACGCGCGAACCGCGCATGCCGATGCAGGCACCGATCGGATCGGTGCGCTGGTCGTGGGCGAGCACGGCGATCTTGGCGCGGTCGCCCGGATCACGGGCGCAGGCCTTGATTTCCACCAGGCCCTGGCCGACTTCCGGCACTTCCAGCTTGAACAGCTCGATCATGAATTCCGGGGCGGCGCGGCTGATGAACAGCTGCGGGCCACGGGGTTCCGAACGGACTTCGGCCAGGTAGCCGCGCACGCGGTCACCAGCGCGCAGCACGTCGCGCGGAATGCCCTTGTCCTTCGGAATGAAGCCTTCGGCATTCCCACCGAGGTCGACATAGATGTTGCCGCGCTCGGCGCGCTTGACCACACCGGTGATCAGTTCGCCGACGCGATCCTTCCACGCATCCACGACCTGCTGGCGCTCGGCTTCGCGCACGCGCTGGACGATGACCTGCTTGGCGGCCTGGGCGGCGATGCGGCCGAAGTCCGGGTTCTCGATCTGCTCTTCGATGTAGTCGCCGACGTCCACGCCTTCGGCTTCGTCGACGGCGTCCATCAGGCGGATCTGGCGGTCCGGCGATTCCATGACCACGTCGTCGGCCACCACTTCCCAGCGGCGGAAGGTTTCGTAGCTGCCATCCTTGTGGTCGATGACCACGCGGGTCAGCACTTCCTCGTCGGGATAGCGCTTCTTCGCTGCCGAGGCCAGGGCGGCCTCGATGGCATCGAAGATCACTTCACGCGGCACGCCCTTCTCGTTGGCGACCGCGTCGACTACCAGCAACAGTTCCTTGCTCATTGGCTCACTCCGCGCGCGGCTTCTTTGCCGCCGGCTCGTTGGAAGAAGAATTCGTGTTCGGCTTCGGACGCTTCGGCGCCGGACCGGTCGGCTTGCTCGGGGCCAGCCCCAGCGCCACCCAGTCGGGCATGATCCGTGCCTTGTCGATGTTGTCGGCCGACACCACCACTTCGGTCTTGTCGACGATGAAGGTGATGGTGCCTGCGGCCTCGTCGGTTGCCTCGATACGGCCCTGCAGGCGACGACGGTTGTCCTGCGGCAGCTTCAGCGTGACCTTGGCCGATTCGCCCTGGTGGCGAGCGAACTGCTCCAGGTTGAACAGCGGGCGATCCACGCCCGGCGAGGACACTTCCAGCGTGTAATTGCCGCTGATGGGGTCTTCGACGTCCAGCTGCGCCGACACTTCGCGGCTGACCCGCTCACAGTCGTCGACATTGATGATGCGCTCGGGCTGTTCAGCCAGCGGCACGTCGATGTAAAGGCGCAGGGTCGCACCGCCGGGGGCCGGCAGATACTCAACGCCCAGCAGCTCCAGGCCCAGCGACACAACGGTCGGGGCGAGCAGATTCGCGATGTCGGTTGCCTTGTCGCTCACAGCCTGCCTTGATCTCTTGGTTGGGTGCCGGCCTTGGCCGGCGTGAAAACATGACGCCCCGGAAACGACAAAGGGCCCGCTGGGCCCCTTTTCCGGAAAGACTCCGGTGACTGGATTCCGGTTGCAACCTGCAGTGCCTGCCGGTTGCGGCCCTCCTTCCGGGTCCGGACTCCCGCCGGGAGGCCGCCTTCAGGGGTACTGCTAGGCCGCTGATGATAGCGGCTGCACCGCGCTGGTGCAAGGTGCGGACCTGGGGTCAGATCCCTTTCCCGCGGAAAAGGGATCTGACCCCGATCACGCAGAAACGACGCAGCCACCCAAAGAAAAACGCCTTCGAAGCAGGACTTCGAAGGCGATCTCTTTACTTGGTAGCGGGGGCAGGATTTGAACCTGCGACCTTCGGGTTATGAGCCCGACGAGCTGCCAGACTGCTCCACCCCGCATCAGAAGCGGAATTATGAGCTTTGGCTCCAAAAAATGCAAGCTTTCCCTCATTCATCAAACCGGTTGGCGCCGATCTGAAGTTGGTAGCGGGGGCAGGATTTGAACCTGCGACCTTCGGGTTATGAGCCCGACGAGCTGCCAGACTGCTCCACCCCGCACCGGAAGTGTTTGAACTGCTGCCCTGCTCGCTTTCGAGGAGGGCTACCGCAACGATGTTCTGGCTGAACCGCTGCAGTGACAACTCAGGCTGCGCATATTACACGAATCGCGCAGCTTTGTGTCAACTTTTATGCAAGATGCGCAAATGCCTGCTGGCACCAGACCATGATCGGGTTCCAGGCCAGGCCCAGCGCCAGCAGCGCCAGCGCGTTCACGCCCAGCACCAGGCCCAGCACGCGGTCGTTGCTGCGCGGCATGGCCTCGCCCACCGGCTCATCGAAGTACATGACCTTGATGACGCGCAGGTAGTAGAAGCAGCCGACCACGGCACACAGCACGCCGAGGATGGCCAGCCACAGCAGGCCACCGTTGACGGCCGCGCCCAGCACCGCCAGCTTGGTCCAGAAGCCCAGGAACGGCGGAATGCCGGCCAGCGACGCCATGATGCACAGCACCAGGCCGGCCATCCACGGGTTGCGGGCATTGAGGCCCTTGAAGTCCTCGATGTTCTCGGCTTCGAAACCGGCACGCGACAGCGCGATGATCGCGCCGAAGGCGGCGGTGGACATGATGGCGTAGGCCAGTGCGTAGAACAGCGCGGCGGCATAGCCCTGCGCGCCACCACCGGCGATGCCCATCAGCAGGAAGCCGATGTGCGAGACGGTGGAGAACGCCAGCATGCGCTTGAGGTTGCTCTGCGCGATGGCCATCAGGTTGCCGATGACCAGCGAGACCGCGGCCAGGCCGGCGATCAGCAGCTGCAGTTCGGTCGACAGCGGACCCACGCCCATTTCCAGCAGGCGGTAGGCCATGCCGAAGGCGGCCAGCTTCGGCGCCGAGCTGATGAACAGTGCGATCGGTGCCGGGGCACCCTGGTACACGTCCGGCAGCCACATGTGGAACGGTGCGGCGCCCAGCTTGAAGGCGACGCCGGCGATCATGAACACCGCACCGGTGATCAGCAGCACGCGCTCTTCCGAGTGCGGGATGGCGTCACGGATGACGTCCAGGTGCAGGCTGCCGGTGGCGCCGTAGATCAGCGACATGCCGTACAGCAGCAGGCCCGAGGCCAGCGAACCCAGCACGATGTACTTCATCGCCGCTTCCGAGGCCAGACCGTTCTCACGGTTGCTGGCAACCAGTGCGTAGGAGCACAGCGCCAGCAGTTCCAGGCCCAGGTAGACCATCAGCAGGCTGCCGGCCGAGACCAGGATCATCATGCCGGCGGTGCCGAACAGGATCAGCACCGGGATCTCGCCCTGGAACAGGTTGCGGTCACGCAGGTAGCGCCAGCCGTAGACCAGGGTCAGGCCGCTGAGCAGCACGATCCCGGTCTTCATCACGTCCGCGGCGGTATCGCGCACGAACATGCCATGGAAGACCTCGCCCTGCCCGCCCACGCCGGTGGCCAGCATGAACAGCACCACGGCCAGCGCAGCGAGCGAGAACAGGTGGGTGACGATCTTGTTCCGGTTGCTGACGAACAGGTCGAGGATCATCAGGGCGAAGGCGCTGCCGATCAGCACCAGCTCGGGAGCGAGCGGTGGCAGGTCAGCGGCGGTCAATGGCAGCAGCGGCGAGGTGGTCATCATCAAATCCTGGAATTACAGCAGCTTGCTGGATGCGATCTGCATCGCCAGCTTCGCGATCGAGGGCTCCATCAGGTCGGTCAGCGGCTTGGGGTAGATGCCCAGGGCCAGCACGCCGATGGCGAACACGCCCAGCACCAGCCATTCGCGGCCGTTGATGTCCTTCAGTTCGGCCACGTGGCTGTTGGCCACTTCGCCGAAGAAGATGCGCTTGTACAGCCACAGGGTGTAGGCGGCGCCGATGATCAGGGTGGTGGCCGCGCCCAGTGCGATCCACGGATTACGCTGGAAGGCCGACAGGATGACCATGAACTCGCCGACGAAACCGCTGGTGCCCGGCAGGCCCGCATTGGCCATGAAGAACAGCATGGCGAAGGTGGCGAACCACGGCATCACGTTGACCACGCCGCCGTAATCGGCGATGCGGCGGCTGTGCATGCGGTCGTACAGCACGCCGACACAGGAGAACATCGCACCGGACACGAAGCCGTGCGAGATCATCTGCACCATGGCGCCCTGCAGGCCCAGGCGGGCAGCATCGGCGTTGCCGGCTTCACGCACCAGCCACAGGGCGATGAAGGTGCCCAGGGTGACGAAGCCCATGTGCGCGATCGACGAATAGGCGATCAGCTTCTTCATGTCGTCCTGCACCAGGGCGACCAGGCCGACGTAGATCACCGCGATCAGCGACAGCGCGATCACCAGCCAGGCCCATTCCTGCGACGCGTCCGGGACGATCGGCAGGTTGAAGCGCAGGAAGCCGTAGCCACCGATCTTCAGGGCGATGGCGGCCAGGATCACCGAACCGGCGGTCGGCGCTTCCACGTGGGCGTCCGGCAGCCAGGTGTGGACCGGGAACATCGGCACCTTGACCGCGAAGGCGATCAGGAAGGCGAAGAAGATCCAGGTCTGTTCCTTGGCCGACAGCGGCAGCGCGTACAGGTCGGCCAGCTGGAAGCTGCCGCCCTTCATGTACAGGTAGATCAGCGCCACCAGCATCAGCACCGAGCCGAGGAAGGTGTACAGGAAGAACTTCAGTGCTGCGTAGATGCGGCGCGGGCCACCCCAGACACCGATGATCAGGAACATCGGGATCAGCATGGCCTCGAAGAACACGTAGAACAGCATCGCGTCCGTCGCGGCGAAGATGCCGACGGTGACGCCTTCCAGGATCAGGAAGGCCGCCACGTACTGGTTGACGCGCTTGTCGATGGCGCTCCAGGCGCCGATCAGGGCAAGCACGCTGACCAGGGTGGTCAGCAGGATCAGCGCCACGGCAATGCCGTCCACGCCCAGGTTGTAGCCGATCTTGTACGCCGGGATCCAGGCATGGGTCTCGACGAACTGCAGGCCGTCGATGCCCGCGTTGTAGCCGCTCAGCAGCGAGAGGCTTGCAACGAAGGTGAGCACCGCGACGCCCAGCGACGCCCAGCGGGCAGTCTGTGCATCACGGATCGCAAGGATCAGGGCGCCACCGATGATCGGCAGCCAGATGAGGACACTGAGTAGAGGCCAGTTCGACACGTCTTCTTATTCCGTACAGGTCATCAACGCAGGTAATGCATCAGCACGCCCAGCAGGGCAATCAGGCCGATGATCATCGCGAAGGCGTAGTGATAGAGGAAACCGGATTGGGTACGACGCAGCACGCCGGCTGCAACGTCCACAACACGTGCCGAGAGATTGACCACGCCGTCGACGATGTTGCTGTCGATCCAGCGCGAGACCTTGCCCAGCTTGACGCTGCCACCGGCAAAGCCATCGATCCACAGCTTGTCGAAGCCGTACTTGTTTTCCAGCACCGAAACGATCGGGGCGAAGGTCTTGCGTGCCTTGCCCGAGAGGTCCGGCTTCCACAGGTAGAACAGCGCAGCCAGCAGGAAGCCCGCCAGGGTCAGCCAGAACGGCGGCAGCATCATGCCGTGCAGCGCGAACGCCACCGGGCCATGGAACTCTTCACCCAGGAACGCGACGGTGTTCTTGGCCGGATCGTAGAAGTCGACGATGCCGGTGAAGAACGTCTGCGCCTGGCCCTTGATCGCCTCGTGCGCATGGTTGCCGGCCCAGTCGGTGCCGTGCAGCATCGGACCGATGCTGAAGAAACCGATGGCGATCGACGGGATGGCCAGCAGGATCAGCGGCAGGGTCACCACCCACGGGGTTTCATGCGGTTCATGCGGACCGTGGCCATGGCCGTGGTCGTCATGGGCATCGCCATGGTGGGCTTCGGCGGCGTGGTGATCGTCATGGCCGTGGCCATGATCGTCGTGCGCGTCGCGGAAACGCTCCTTGCCGTGGAAGGTCATGAACAGCAGGCGGAAGCTGTAGAAGCTGGTCACCAGCACGCCACCCAGCACCGCCCAGTAGCCATAGGTGGCCACCCAGCTGTTCTGCATGTGGGCGTGGATCTCGGCCGCCTCGATGATGGTGTCCTTCGAGTAGAAGCCGGAGAAGAACGGCGTACCAACCAGGGCCAGCGTACCGATCCACATGGTGATGAAGGTGATCGGCATGTACTTGCGCAGGCCGCCCATCTTGCGCATGTCCTGCTCGTGGTGCATCGCGATGATGACCGAGCCGGCGCCCAGGAACAGCAGGGCCTTGAAGAAGGCGTGGGTCATCAGGTGGAACACGGCGGCCGAGTAGGCCGACACGCCCAGGGCGACGGTCATGTAGCCCAGCTGCGACAGCGTGGAGTACGCGACGACGCGCTTGATGTCGTTCTGCACGATGCCGATCAGGCCGGTGAAGAACGCGGTGGTGGCACCGATGAACAGCACGAAGTTCAGCGCCGTCTGCGACAGCTCGAACAGCGGCGACATGCGGGTGACCATGAAGATACCGGCGGTCACCATCGTCGCGGCGTGGATCAGTGCCGAGATCGGGGTCGGGCCTTCCATCGAGTCCGGCAGCCACACGTGCAGCGGGACCTGGGCCGACTTGCCCATGGCGCCGATGAACAGGCAGATGCAGATGACGGTGGCGATCGACCAGATCACCGGCTCGTTCAGCAGCTGCATGCCCAGGAGCGTGCCGTCCCAGATCTGCAGCTGGGCGCGCGGGTCAGCCAGCATGCCGGCCTGCGAGAACACCTGCGAGTAGTCCAGGGTGCCGAACACCCACAGCACGCCGGCGATACCCAGCAGGAAGCCGAAGTCACCGACGCGGTTGACCAGGAACGCCTTCATGTTGGCGAAGATCGCGGTCGGACGCTTGAACCAGAAGCCGATCAGCAGGTACGACACCAGGCCCACCGCTTCCCAGCCGAAGAACAGCTGCAGGAAGTTGTTGCTCATCACCAGGGTGAGCATCGAGAAGGTGAACAGCGAGATGTAGCTGAAGAACCGCTGGTAGCCCGGGTCGTCCTGCATGTAGCCGATCGTGTAGATGTGGACCAGCAGCGACACGAAGGTCACCACCACCATCATCATCGCGGTCAGCTTGTCGACCATGAAGCCGACGTGCGCCGAATACTGGCCGACTTCGAAGAACGTGTAGATGTTCTGGTTGAACGGCTGCGCGCCGCCCCACATCAGCTGGTAGAACGTGTACATCGACAGGCCGCAGGCTACCGCGACGCCGAGGATGGTGATGGTCTGCGCGCCGAAGCGCTTGACCTGGCGACCGAACAGGCCGGCGATGATGCTGCCGAACAGCGGCGCAAGCACCACTGCGATCAACAGACTCTTGGAGAGAGTGATTTCCATCTGTGGATCAGCCCTTCAACGAATCGACTTCGCCGACATTGATCGTGCGGCGGGTACGGAACAGGGTCACCAGGATCGCCAGGCCGATGGCGGCTTCCGCGGCGGCGACGGTCAGGATGAAGAACACGAACAGCTGGCCGGACGGATCGCCCAGCTGACGCGAGAAGCCGACGAAATTGATGTTCACCGACAGCAGCATCAGCTCGATCGACATCAGCAGGACGATGACGTTCTTCCGGTTGAGGAAGATGCCGGCCAGGCTGATGGCGAACAGCACCGCGCCAAGCGCAAGCATGTGGCCAAGGGTAATCACGGCTGGGTCTCCTCGCCGGTGGCCGGCTTGCTGTTGCTGTGCACGACCGGTGCTTCGGCGCCCATCTTGACCATGCGCAGGCGCTGGCCGGCCTTGACCATGGTCTGCTCACCCGGGTTCTGGCTCTTCACGCCGGTACGGCGACGCAGGGTCAGCATCACGGCGGCGACCACGGCCACGGTCAGGATGACGGCGGCGAACTCGAACGGCAGCAGGTATTCGGTGAACAGCGTGCGCGCCAGCCAGGTGACGTTGGAGCTGTCGGCAGCGACCGCAGCGGCGTTGTCGGCCGGGAACGGAGTGACCGCCCTGCCCTTCACGCCGATCAGGATCAGCATCTGCACCAGCATCGCCACTGCCACGATCAGGCCGACCGGCAGGTAGCGCACCCAGCCCTCACGCATCTTGGTGGGATCGATGTCCAGCATCATCACCACGAACAGGAACAGCACCATCACCGCGCCGACGTAGACCAGCACCAGCGCCACGCCGAGGAACTCGGCGCCCACCAGCAGCCACACGCAGGCAATGGAGAAGAAGGTCAGCACCAGGCACAGCACTGCATGCACCGGGTTGCGCACGCTGATCACCGCACCGGCCGAAACCGTTGCCGCGATGGCGAACACCCAGAAAGCGATATTTACCCAATCCATCTCTCGACCTCAGCGGTAAGCGGCATCGGCGGCACGACGCTCGGCGATCTCGTTTTCGAGACGATCGCCAAGGGCCAGCAGCTGCGGCTTGGTAACGATGTTTTCGCCACGGTTCTCGAAGTGGTACTCGAGGATGTGGGTTTCGACGATCGAGTCCACCGGGCAGCTTTCTTCGCAGAAGCCGCAGAAGATGCACTTGAACAGGTCGATGTCGTAGCGGGTGGTGCGGCGGGTGCCGTCCTCGCGCTTGGCCGAGTCGATGGTGATGGCCAGGGCCGGGCACACCGCTTCGCACAGCTTGCAGGCAATGCAGCGCTCTTCGCCGTTGGGGTAACGGCGCAGCGCGTGCAGGCCACGGAAGCGCGGCGACTGCGGGAACTTCTCCATCGGGTACATCATCGTGTACTTCGGCTTGAAGCTGTACTTCAGCGTCAGCCAGAGGCCCGCCAGCAGTTCGAGCAGCAGCAGGCTCTTGAAGTAATGGGTAATCCTGTTCATCACTTTAGACGCCCTTTTGCATCACGCCGAAGAACACCATGACGGCGGTAACCGCGATCCACAGAATGGCCAGCGGGATGAAGACCTTCCAGCCCAGGCGCATGATCTGGTCGTAGCGGAAGCGCGGGAAGCTGGCACGGAACCAGATGTAGGCACTGGCGAAGAAGAACACCTTGACGAACAGCCACGGTGCACCGCCCTTCCAGATCCAGTCGACCAGCGGCGAGACATCGCCGAAGTTGACCCAGCCCTGGACCGGGCTCAGCCAGCCGCCGAGGAAGAAGATCGAGATCAGGAAGCTGATCAGGATCATGTTCGCGTATTCGGCCAGGAAGAACAGCGCGAAGGCACCGCCGGAGTATTCGACCATGTGGCCGGCGACGATTTCCGATTCGCCTTCCACCACGTCGAACGGCGCGCGGTTGGTTTCAGCCACGCCCGACACCCAGTAGATGACGAACAGCGGGAACAGCGGCAGCAGGAACCAGTCGAAGAAGCCGGAGCTGCCGGCCTGCGCCATCACGATATTGCTCAGGTTCAGGCTGCCAGCGGCGATCATCACGCCGACCAGGGCGAAGCCCATGGCGATTTCGTAGCTGATCATCTGCGCCGAGGCGCGCATGGCACCCAGGAACGCGTACTTCGAGTTGGACGCCCAACCGGCCAGGATGATGCCGTAGATGCCCAGCGAGGTCATCGCCAGCAGGTACAGCAGGCCGGCGTTGGCATTGGACAGCACGATCTGCGAATCGAAGGGGACCACCGACCAGGCCGCGAAGGCCGGGGCCAGGGTGATCAGCGGTGCCAGCAGGTAGATCGCCTTGTTGGCGCTGCTCGGCTGGACCACTTCCTTGAACAGCAGCTTGAAGACGTCGGCGAAGGCCTGGAAGATGCCCATGCCCACGTACATCGGGCCGTGGCGGACGTGCATCCAGCCGATCAGCTTGCGTTCCCAGACCACGTAGAAGGCCACCGAGATGATCACCGGAACGGTGATCACCAGGATCTTCAGGATGATCCAGATCAGCGCGCCGATGTCACCGAGGCCCAGCAGCCACTGGTGCAGCGGGTCGACCGCGTTCAACAGCAATTCGTTCATGCAGCCACCACCGTTACGCGAGCGGCACCCAGCGGCGCGGTCGCGCCGTGGCCCGATTCAATCCAGACCGAACCCGCAGCGACGCGGGCGTCGACCACCACCGGCAGGGTGGCCTTGCCGGCATCGGTGCCGACCTTGGCCATCTGCCCTTCCTGCAGCTGCAGGCGAGCGGCATCTTCAGCGTTCAGCACGATGCGCGGGGCGTTGTTGAGCGGATGCGACTGCAGCGCCGGGGCGCGACGGACCACCGCATCGGTGCGGTAGATCGCGGCGGTCGAAGCCACTTCCAGGCCTTCGCCGGCAACCACCGGCTGCGCCGAAGCGGCAACGGTGACCGACACTGGGGCCAGGCTGGCACGCAGGCCGGCCAGGTCGGTGAAGTCGAAACCGGCCAGCGCCATGTCGCCGCCCAGTGCGCGCAGCACGCGCCACCCTTCACGGGCCTCGCCCGGCAGCTTGCCGCCGGCACGGGCCGACTGCTCGCGACCATCGAGGTTGGTCAGGGTGGCGTCGATTTCCGGCAGCGCACCGATCGGCAGGATCACGTCGGCGACGTCGCGGGTCGAGGCACAGGCGAACTGGCTGAAGGCCACCACCTGGGCACCGGCCAGCGCCTTGCGCGCGGCAGGTGCATCGGCGAAATCCAGGCCCGGCTCCAGGCCGTACACCACGTAGGCCTGGCGCGGCTGCGCCAGCATCGCGGCGACGTCCTTGCCGGCCGGCAGCACGCCAGCGCGGGTCAGGCCCACGGCGTTGGCGCCCTGCGGGATGCGGCACAGCTTGGCACCGGTGGCGGCGGCGAAGTCACGCGCGGCGGCGCGGATGGCGGCAGCCTGCGGGTGGTTCTCGGCGATGCCACCAACGATCAGCACGGTGTTGTTGCCGCCCTGCACGGCCGAACGCAGCTCGGCGCTGGCCAGCGCGTCGACGAACTTCGACGGCGCGACGATCTGCTTGCCGGCGATGCTGAAAGCGAAGTCGAAGTCCACCGGATTGACGACGTGGATCTTCGCGCCCTTGGTGGTCTGCGCCTTGCGCAGGCGGGCGTGCAGCAGCGGCAGTTCGTGGCGGATGTTGCTGCCCAGAACGACGATGCGGTCGGCGCCTTCGATCTCGGCCAGCGGCAGGCCGAACACTTCGGCGGTTGCGGCGTCGGAGAAATCGCGGTTGTTGATGCGGTGGTCGATGTTGCTCGAGCCCAGGCCCTTGGCCAGGCGGGCCAGCAGCGCGCCCTCCTCGTTCGAGGTGGACGGGTGCACCAGCACGCCCAGGTTGTCGCCCTGGTTGGCCTTGAGGATCTCGGCGGCAGCAGCCAGGCCTTCGGTCCAGCTCACTTCCTTCCACTCGCCATTGACCTTGCGCAGCGGCTTGACCGCACGGTCTTCGCTGTACAGGCCCTGGTGCGAGTAGCGGTCACGGTCGGACAGCCAGCACTCGTTCACCGCTTCGTTGTCGCGCGGCACGGTGCGCAGCACTTCGCCGCGACGCACGTGCAGGAACAGGTTCGAACCCATCGCGTCGTGGTAACCCAGCGACTCGCGCGCGGTCAGTTCCCACGGGCGGGCGCGGAACTGGAACACCTTGTTGGTCAGTGCGCCGACCGGGCAGACGTCGACGACGTTGCCGGACAGTTCGGTGGTCAGCGGCTTGCCGTCGAAGGTACCGATCTGCAGGTTCTCACCGCGGTACATGCCACCCAGTTCGTAGGTACCGGCGACGTCGGCGGTGAAGCGGACGCAGCGGGTGCACTGGATGCAGCGGGTCATCTCGGTGGCGACCAGCGGGCCCATGTCCTCATCCGGCACCACGCGCTTGCGCTCGTTGAAGCGGCTGACCGAACGGCCATAGCCCAGCGACACGTCCTGCAGCTCGCACTCGCCGCCCTGATCGCAGATCGGGCAGTCGAGGGGGTGGTTGATGAGCAGGAACTCCATCACCGAGCGCTGGAACTTCAGTGCCTTCTCGCTGCGGGTGGCGACCTTCATGCCATCCATCACCGGAGTGGCGCAGGCCGGCGCCGGCTTCGGCGACTTTTCCACGTCCACCAGGCACATGCGGCAGTTGGCGGCGATCGGCAGCTTCTCGTGGTAGCAGAAGCGCGGAATCGAAATGCCGGCCTTGTCGGCCGCCTGGATGATCATCGAACCCTTGGGCACGACCAGGGACTTGCCATCGATTTCGATGGTCACGTGATCCGGTGGCACGTTCGGGTTTACGGGTTGCGCGCTCATGCGGCGGCTGCCTCCACCTTCTTGCCGTCAACCATCGAATGACCGTTGACGATGTAGTACTCGAATTCGTCCCAGAACTGGCGCAGGAAGCCCTGGATGGGCCATGCAGCCGCTTCACCGAACGCACAGATGGTGTGGCCTTCGATCTGGCCGGCCACCGCCTTCAGCTGGTGCAGGTCTTCCATCGTGGCCTTGCCGG
The DNA here is from genome assembly GCF_059369595.1 of Stenotrophomonas sp. YJH_SMC_25. Lineage (NCBI taxonomy): Bacteria > Pseudomonadati > Pseudomonadota > Gammaproteobacteria > Lysobacterales > Lysobacteraceae > Stenotrophomonas > Stenotrophomonas sp. YJH_SMC_25. The sequence goes on from NZ_JCAFSV010000001.1 coordinate 378,447, forward strand.
CGACGATGCGCTCCAGCACGCGGTGCATCCAGCCGGTGCCCTCACGGCACGGGGTGCACTGGCCACAGGATTCCTTGTGGAAGAACTGGCTGATGCGGCAGGCGAACTTGACGCAGCAGACGCTGTCGTCGAGCACCACGATCGCGCCCGAACCCAGGCCGGAGCCCAGCGCGCGGATGGTGTCGTAGTCCATCGGCAGGTCCTTCAGCTCGGCCGCGGTCAGCACCGGCATCGACACGCCGCCCGGGATCGCGCCCTTCAGCGTGCGGCCCGGACGCAGGCCACCGGCCATTTCCAGCAGGTCGTGGAATTTGGTGCCGAGCGGCACTTCGAAGTTGCCGCCATTCTGCACGCAGCCGGACACCGAGAAGCACTTCGGACCGCCGTTGGCGGTCAGGCTCAGGCCCTTGAACCACTCCGGACCGTTGCGGATGATCGCCGGCACCGAACCATAGGTTTCGGTGTTGTTGATCGTCGACGGCTTGCCATACAGGCCGAAATTGGCCGGGAACGGCGGCTTGTAGCGCGGCTGGCCCTTCTTGCCCTCCAGCGATTCCATCAGCGCGGTTTCTTCGCCGCAGATGTACGCGCCGGCGCCCAGCGCGCCGTAGATGTCGATGTCCACGCCGCTGCCGAGGATGTTCTTGCCCAGCCAGCCGTTCGCATAGGCGTCGGCCAGGGCCTGCTCGAAGTGCTCGAACGGCTCGTGGTGGAACTCACCGCGCAGGTAGTTGTAACCCACGGTCGAACCGGTGGCGTAGCAGGCGATCGCCATGCCTTCCACCACCGAATGCGGGTTGTAGCGCAGGATGTCGCGGTCCTTGCAGGTGCCCGGCTCGGATTCGTCCGAGTTGCAGAGGATGTACTTCTGCATGTTGCCCTTGGGCATGAAGGACCACTTCAGGCCGGTCGGGAAGCCTGCGCCACCGCGGCCGCGCAGGCCCGAGGCCTTGACCATCTCGATGACCTGCTCCGGCGGGATCTTCTCTTCGAGGATCTTGCGCAGGGCGGCGTAGCCACCGGTCTTCAGGTAGCTTTCGTACGACCACGGGGTGTCGTAATGCAGGGTGGTATAGACCACCTGGTGCGGCAGCGGCGCGGGGCCGACCGGACCCTTGGATTCGTGGTGATGTGCCATGCCCTTACTCCAGCCCGTCCAGCAGCTCGTCGACCTTTTCCAGGGTCAGACGCTCATGGTAGTGACCGTTGATGACCATCATCGGCGCGCCACCGCAGCCAGCCAGGCACTCTTCCTCGCGCTTGAGGTAGACGCGGCCGTCCGGGGTCGATTCACCGTGCTTGATGCCCAGCTTCTTCTCGCAATGGCGCACGATGTCCTCGGCGCCATTGAGCCAGCAGCTGATGTTGGTGCAGATGGCCACGTTGTTGCGGCCGACCTTCTCGGTCTCGAACATCGAGTAGAAGCTGGCGACCTCGTAGGCCCACACCGGCGGCAGATCAAGGTACTTGGCCACGCCGGCGATCAGCTCGTCGGTCAGCCAGCCCTGGTTCTGCTCCTGGGCCGCATGCAGGCCCTGCAGCACGGCAGAGCGCTTGCGGTCCGGCGGGAACTTGGACAGCCAGTGATCGATGTGAGCGCGGGTCTTGTCGCTCAGCACCACCATCGGGTCGACGTCGCGCGCCGCCTCGAAATTACCTGTCGCCTTCATCGGCCGACCTCAGCGAAATGCATAACGTGAAATTCCAGAAACTGCGGCGCCGGCTTGCGCCGGCTGCCTGCAGCGGGCGTTGGCGTGGCGGACGGCATTACCGGTCAACCTCGCCGAACACCAGGTCGTAGGTGCCGATCATCGCCACCACGTCGGCCAGCATGTGGCCGCGCACGATCGAATCGATCGAGGACAGGTGGGCGAAGCCCGGCGCACGCAGGTGCACGCGGAACGGCTTGTTGGCGCCATCGGAGACCAGGTAGCAGCCGAATTCGCCCTTCGGGGCTTCCACCGCCGAGTAGGTCTCGCCGGCCGGCACGCAGTAGCCTTCGCTGAACAGCTTGAAGTGGTGGATCAGCGCTTCCATGTCGTCCTTCATGTCCTCGCGCTTGGGCGGAGCGACCTTGAAGTTCTTCACCATCACCGGGCCCGGGTTGGCCTTCAGCCACGCCACGCACTGCTTGATGATGCGGTTGGACTCGCGCATTTCGGCAACGCGGACCAGGTAGCGGTCGTAGCAGTCGCCTTCCTTGCCCAGCGGGATGTCGAAATCGACGGCATCGTACTTGGCGTACGGGCGCTTCTTGCGCAGGTCCCAGGCCACGCCCGAGCCACGCAGCATCACGCCGGTCATGCCCCACTGGTGCGCCAGTTCCGGCGTCACCACGCCGATGCCGACGGTACGCTGCTTCCAGATACGGTTGTCGGTCAGCAGGGTTTCGTATTCGTCGATGCGCTTGGGGAACTCGACGGTGAAGTTCTCCAGGAAGTCCAGCAGCGAGCCCTCGCGCGAAGCATTGAGCTGCTTCAGCGCCTTGCCCTTGTGCCAGCGCGACTCCTTGTACTTCGGCATGTGGTCCGGCAGGTCGCGGTAGACACCGCCCGGACGGTAGTACGCCGCGTGCATGCGTGCGCCGGAGACTGCTTCATAGCAATCCATCAGCTCTTCGCGCTCGCGGAAGGCGTACAGCATCACCGCCATCGCACCCAGGTCGAGCGCGTTGGAGCCCAGCCACATCAGGTGGTTGAGGATGCGGGTGATCTCGTCGTACATGGTGCGGATGTACTGCGCACGCTCCGGCGCCTCGATGCCCATCAGGGTCTCGATCGCGCGCACGTAGGCGTGCTCGTTGCACATCATCGACACGTAATCCAGTCGATCCATGTAACCGATCGACTGGTTGAACGGCTTGGACTCGGCCAGCTTTTCGGTACCACGGTGCAGCAGACCCACGTGCGGGTCGGCGCGCATGATGGTTTCACCGTCCATTTCCAGGATCAGGCGCAGCACACCGTGAGCGGCCGGATGCTGCGGGCCGAAGTTCATGGTGTAGTTGCGGATTTCCTGCCGACTTTCGGCGGCGTTGCTGGCGAATGCTTCGCCGGCCTGGTGTACGTGGCTCACTTCACTGCCTCCTGCGCGCGCTCACCTTCTGCGGTCTGCAGACGGGCGTCGTCGCGGATCACGCGCGGCACGCCGACACGCGGCTCCACCGAGGTGACCGGTTCGTAGATCACGCGCTTCTTTTCTTCGTCGTAGCGGACTTCGACATTGCCGATCAGCGGGAAGTCCTTGCGGAACGGATGGCCGACGAAACCGTAGTCGGTCAGGATCCGGCGCAGGTCCGGGTGGCCTTCGAAGATCACGCCGTACAGGTCGAACGCTTCGCGCTCGAACCAGTTCAGGCCCGGCCAGATGCCGGTCAGCGAGGACACCACCGGCAGTGCTTCGTCAGGGGCGAAGCAGCGCAGGTGCATCATCAGGTTGTGCTGGTACGAGCGCAGCTGGGCGACCACGGCGAAACGCTGGGTCGGCATGTGCTGCGGGCGGGCACCGTCGGCACCGTTTTCCTCGGTGGGGAACTCACCCCACGCGAAACGGCCCTGGGCCTTGCCTTCGACGCCACGGCTGAAGCCCTGCGAGGACACGTCGGCGGTGTCCCATTCGTCGGAGCCATAACCCAGGTAATCGACGCCGCAGAGATCCACGGCCTGCTCGAAACCAAACTCGTCACGCAGCGCCAGGGCGGTGGCGTGCCACTCGGCGGCAGGCACTTCCAGCGTCACTTCGCCGCGGGGTTCGACCACGATGACCTTCGCACCAGCGAAACGTGCGGAGAGTCGGTCGATGAAGGATGCTTGCTCTGCCATGGGGGCTTGGCGCGCTCTTGTCAGGTGAAGGGGTCAGCGGGCGATGGTCTGTGTACGCCAGATCTTCTTCTGCAGCTGCAGGATCCCGTACACCAGCGCCTCGGCGGTCGGCGGGCAACCCGGGACGTAGACGTCCACCGGCACCACGCGATCACAGCCGCGCACGACAGAATAGGAGTAGTGGTAATAGCCGCCACCATTGGCGCAGCTACCCATCGAGATGACCCACTTCGGGTCCGGCATCTGGTCGTAGACCTTGCGCAGCGCCGGGGCCATCTTGTTGACCAGGGTACCGGCCACGATCATCACGTCGGACTGGCGCGGCGACGGGCGGAACACCACGCCATAGCGGTCAAGGTCCAGGCGCGCGGCGCCGGCGTGCATCATCTCGACCGCGCAGCAGGCCAGACCGAAGGTCATCGGCCACATCGAGCCGGTGCGCGCCCAGTTCAGCAGTGCATCGACGCTGGTGGTGACGAAGCCCTTTTCCAGCAGCGGGTTGTCGCCTTCCGGCCGCAGGATGTCATCAACCCGGCCTTCCGGCGTGGGGTTGTTCATGAGGCCATCGAGAGTCTGAATCACTCCCATTCCAGCGCTCCCTTCTTCCAGACGTAAATGAAACCTAGGAACAGCATGCCGACGAACAGGCCCATGGTGACGAGCGAACGCGCGCCCAGCTCCATGAAGACCTGGGTCCACGGCACGATGAAGATGATTTCCAGGTCGAAGACGATGAACTGGATCGCGATCAGGTAGTAGCGCACGTCGAACTTCATGCGCGCGTCTTCGAAGGCCTCGAAGCCGCACTCGTACGGCGACAGCTTTTCCAGATCGGGGCGGCGGGGACCGAGGAATCGACCAACCAGCATCAGCGTAATGCCGATACCGGTGGCAACGATCAGAAACAGCAGAGACGGCAAATATTCGGCCAGCACAGCGATTCTCTCTTGCCTCTGCCGCTGCGCCTGCAGGCGCTTTGGCATGGGGGAGTGGACGGGAATCTACCTGGCGCCTTGCGCGCCAGGCGAACCCGCTTTACTTACAAATGGTGCCCAAGAGGGGACTCGAACCCCTACGACCTAAGTCGCTACCACCTCAAGGTAGTGCGTCTACCAATTCCGCCACCTGGGCAAACGATCACATCAGACTATCTTCCCGATGCGCCGCGTATTGTAACCGGCTTCAGTGTTTCTGGGAGCCTTCCGAAGGCTTTTCTTCACCAGAAACCGAAGATTCCGCCTGAGCCGGCACATTCGCGGCCGGAACCGGGGCGGCCGGGACCGCATCAGCCTTCGGGACGGCCGGCAGCTCGCCCGCCGGAGCCGCCGGAGCGACCGCCGCCGGGGCGGACATCAAGCCCAGATCCTGGTCGGCCGCCGGACGGCTGCCATGACCGGCATACCAGGCCATGAAGAGGCTGATGCCGAAGAACACGACAGCCAGCCACTTGGTCGACTTGGACAGGAAGTTCGAGGCGCCACGCGCACCGAACACCGTACCCGAGGCGCCGGCACCAAAGCCCGAACCCGCCGCCGCACCCGAGCCACGCTGCATCAGGATCAGCGCGATCATGGCCACAGCGACCAGCACGTAGACGACATTGAGGATCAACATCAGCATTGGAAACCGCCCTCGGACAATACTTCTAGGATTAGTTCGCGGCCGCCGCCCTTGCGATGGCCAGGAAGTCCGCGGCCACCAGGGAGGCGCCGCCGACCAGCCCACCATCGACATCCGGCTGCGCGAACAGTTCCCCGGCATTGTCGGGCTTCACGCTACCGCCGTAAACAATGGGCAGTGAATCAGCGATTCTAGCATCGATACGCGCGACTTCGCCACGGATGAACGCGTGCACCTGCTGTGCCTGCTCCTTGGTCGCGGTACGGCCGGTACCGATGGCCCAGACCGGCTCATAGGCGACCACGGCCTGGGCGAAACCGGCCGCGCCGACCAGCTCCAGCACCGGTGCCAGCTGGCTGGCGATGACCGCTTCGGTCTGCCCGGCCTCGCGCTGTTCCAGGGTCTCGCCCACGCACAGCACCGGCACCAGGCCGGCGTGCTGGGCGGCGGCGAACTTGCGCGCGACCAGCTCGCTGCTCTCGTGGTGGTACTGGCGGCGCTCGGAATGGCCGACCAGGCCATAGCGGGCCCCGACCTCGACCAGCATGGCCGCGCAGACCTCGCCGGTGTAGGCGCCCTTCTCGTTGCTGCTCACGTCCTGCGCGCCAAAGGCCAGGCCGGTCTCGCCGAAGTCCTCGACCAGCTCGCCCAGGTACGGCAGCGGCGGCAGGATCACCACGTCCACCCCCTCCAGCGGCAGCCCGGCAGCCACCTGCCCCAGCAGTTCATTGGCGAATTGACGGCTGCCATGCAGCTTCCAGTTTCCGGCGACGATCTTGCGGCGCATGAGCGGGTGGCTCCTGTGTGAAGTCAGCCGGTCATGATACCCGCTGCGGCAAAAATCCGTTTCCTTGTAAGCGGTTACATGGATTTTCAGCCAACGGCGCAGCCCCTCGTGGCGGGGGGCGGGTTGGTCGCGTATCACCGGTTGGATTGGTGAGATTGGCCGGGCGGGTGAGGATGCCGGGGGACGCCGTAAACCCGTCCCTGGGGGCTTGGCCGCGGCATCCATGCCGCGGACACCCCCGCCATCCCCACCCGCCCGGCCTCTGACACAGTCCGGCGGTTCCGCCCGCCACGGAAAGAAAAAAGAAGAGCAAGAGCAAAGGCAAAAGCTGCATTCCGGGTTGCTGCCGGCTGGACCAACCCCTACCCCACTTCGATCCGACAGATCTCATCCACGCAAGGCGTGGATCTACCGTGTCGACCAAGGTCGACACCCACCAACCGTCACCGGGAAACTGTCGAAGGCGGGGAGGTGTGGGTTGGCAGGACCGTTGGCGCCATGGATGGCGCCATCGAGCCCCCAGGGGTGAGGGCGCTTTGCTTGCGAAGCACCGCTTCGCAAGCGCCCGAACGCCCAGCCGCCAGCGGCTGGGCCGGCCTGGGGGTTCGCGGCGTGTCCTGCCAACCCACACCGCCCCGCCCAACACGCAGAAACCCAGAGCCGCTTTGGCTTTGGACTTGCCGGCCAGCGGCCGGCACTGCCGCGGGTGCAGGGTGCAACCCTGCAAAGACAAAGGCCGCCTTTCGGCGGCCTCACTTTTCTTTACTTCAGCTTGATCTCGCGCAGGCGCTCCTCGAGGAAGCCGTGGGCGGTGATCGGCTCCGGGTACCGGCTCGGGTTCTCCGGGGTGATGCACGAGGGCAGCACGTCGATCAGGAAATCCGGGTTCGGGTGCAGGAAGAACGGCACCGAGTAACGCGGCTGGCGGGCCAGCTCGCCCGGGGGGTTGACCACGCGATGGATCGTCGACGGGTACACATGGTTGGTCAGGCGCTGCAGCATGTCGCCGATGTTGACCACGATGGTGTCCGCGTCCGAGGTGAACGGCACCCACTCGCCCTCATGCGACTGCACCTCCAGGCCCGCGGCGCTGGCGCCGACCAGCAGGGTGATGAAGTTGATGTCGCCATGCGCGCCGGCACGCACGTTCGGGATGTCGTCGGTGGTGATCGGCGGGTAGTGGATCGGGCGCAGGATCGAGTTGCCGAAGTTGGTCTTGTCGGCGAAGAAGTCTTCCGGCAGGCCGATGTGCAGGGCCAGCGCGGACAGCACGCGCGAACCCAGGTTGTCCAGCGCCTGGTACAGGCCGTAGCCGCGCTCACGGAAGCCCTCGACCTCGGTCGGCCACAGGTTCGGCGCCATCACGTCACGGTACTTGGAGTCGTCGGCGATCTCGCGACCGATGTGCCAGAACTCCTTCAGGTCGAAGTGCTTGGAGCCCTTGGCGGTTTCCACGCCGAACGGGGTATAGCCGCGGGCGCCGCCGCTGCCGGCCACGTGGTACTTGCGCTTGACCTCTTCCGGCAGCGCGAAGAAGGCCTTGAAGGCATCGTAGGCCGCGTCGATGTCGGCCTGCGGAATGCCGTGGTTGCGGATGCCCGCGAATCCCCATTGGCGGTAGGCCGCGCCCAGCTCGGCCACGAAGGCCTCGCGGTCGCTGTCGAAACGGGTGATGTCGAGGGTGGGGATCTGGCTCACAGCAATTCCTGGCTTGTCATTGGGTCTGGGGGGCCTGCGCATTCATGGCCCGCCTGAACATTGTGACAGATCACCCGGCGGACGCTACTCGATCCTCGGAAACAAATCGATACAATGCGCGACCTGCGCACAATTTAACGAATCCATCACGTTGGCAGCGCAAGCCCCGACCGCGCCTCCCCGACCCGACGCACCATGCCCGACGCCCCAGCCGCCATCGCTCTTCCCTCTGCGGGCCCTGCCCTTCGCTGGCGCCGGCTTGCGTGGTGGTCCCTGTTCGTTCTGGGCAATGCGCTGCTGGCGACGATGATCACCCTCGGCAACGTGCCGCTGTACGACAACCCGGGCGGCCACCAGGGCCTGGCCTATCTCGCGATTGCCCTGCCCGGGCACCTGCTCGCCTTCGGCGCGCTGGCCGGCGCGCTGCCACTGCTGCTGGGCCTGTGGCCGCGCAGCGCGCGCACGCTGAACATCAGTGCGGTACTGCTGCAGGGCTTGTGGTTGTGCCTGCTGCTGGTCGACGCCAAGGTGTTCACCCTGTACCGCTTCCACCTCAATGCCATGGTCCTGAACATGGTGTTCGGCGGCGCCCTGCAGGACCAGGTTGCGTTGTCGTGGAAGACCTGGGTGCAGGTCGGCCTGCTGGTGGCGGCCATTTTCACCGCCGAGGGCATCCTGGCCTGGGCGTGCTGGAAGCTGCTGCCGGCCGCGCCCCGCCGGCGCAGGGTGCTGCAGGCCTGGGCGGTGGTCGCCCTGCTGATGGCGAGCGGCCAGGTGGCCACCGCCTACTACGACGCACGCGGCGACCGTGACGTGATTGCCCAGTGGAACTACCTGCCCTGGGCCCAGCCGATCACCGCCAAGAGCTTCATGCGCAGGCTGGGCGTGGTCAGTGAACAGCAGGTCGGCCTGCCCGATCCTCGCCATGCGCAGCTGCTGTATCCGCTGCAGCCACTGCGCTGCCAGAGCCCACAGCGGCCCAATGTACTGATGGTCGTGCTGGAATCGCTGCGCCACGATGCGCTTACTCCGCAGATCATGCCGAACACCTCGGCACTGGCGGCCTCCGCTCGTGTCTACGACCGCCATTTCAGCACGGGCAACGCCACCCGCTATGGCCTGTTCGGCCTGCTCTACGGCCTGCCGGGCGGCTACTGGCAAAGCATGCTTGACGAACAGCGCGGCTCACAGCTGTTCAAGGTGCTGGGCCAGCAGGGGTACGACCTGCATCTGTACGGCAGCGCGCCGATGTACAGCCCGGAATTCGACCGCACTGCATTTGCGGACGTCCGCGACCAGCTGCACCAGGGCCCGCCCGGCCTGGGTTCGGAAGGCCGTGACAGCAGCATCGTAGCCTCGCTTCAGAAGGACATCCGTGCAAGCCAGGCAGCGCACACGCCGTGGTTCGGCTTCGTCTTCCTCGATTCCACCCATGCGCCCTACCACATGCCCGCAGGCTACCCGCCGCTGGCGACCCCGATGGCGCAGGAAATCGACTTCCTCAGGTTCGGTCCGGACCACGACCCGGCCCCGGAACTGAACCGTTACCGGACCGCCGTGCATTACGCCGACAGCCTCGTCGGCACCCTGCTGGACGATCTGCGCGCGCAGGGCCTGGATCAGAACACCATCGTTCTGGTCACCGGCGACCACGCCGAGGAGTTCAACGACCTGAAGCTGAACTACTGGGGCCACAACGGCAACTTCTCCGACTACCAGCTGCAGGTACCGTTCGTGCTGCACTGGCCCGGCCAGGCCAGCGGCCATGAGACACGCACCAGTTCACATGAGGACTGGGTGCCGACGTTGATGCGCCACGCCCTGGGCTGCGAGAACGCACTGAGCGACTTCAGCACCGGCCAGGATCTGCTGGCCGAACCCGCAGGCGAGCGCGCACTGGTGGTGGAAAGCTGGTCACAACGCGCCGTCCGCCATGGCAATGGCATCTACGTGTTCGACAAGTTCGGCAATGCGACGGCGCTTGACCTGCATTACCGCCCGCTGCCGCGCCAGGCCCCGGATGCCGGCGCCGTCCGTACCGCATGGGAAGCGCTGACCCGCTTCCGCAACCGCTGACCACAGAGGATGGATTCCATGAAACGCTCGCTGCGGATCCTGCATACCGAAGCTGCCCGGGGAATGGGCGGCCAGGAGATCTACATCTTCCGCCACATGCAGGTGATGCGTGCGCGTGGGCACCAGGTGTCGCTGCTGTGCCAGCCCGATGCCCGCCTGGCCCAGCTCGCGCGCGACGATGGCTTCACTGTGCATACTCTGCGCATGGGCGGCCTGGCACGGCTGCTGCGCGGCATCTGGTCGGTGTCACGCCTGGTACGCCGCGAACGCTACGACGTGGTCAACACCACCAGCCGCCGCGACGCACTGATCGCCGCGGCCGGCGCACGCCTGGGCGGCACGCCACTGGTGGTGCGCTCGCGCCACCTGATGAGTCCGGTCAATTCGTTGCTGACCTATACCGGTCTTCCGCACCGGATCATCACCGTCAGCGATTTCGTCAAGCGGCTGCTGGTCGACCGCGGCATTGCCGCCGAGCACATCGGCATCGTGCCCCCCATGGCGACGCCGCCGCGCTGGGGCATGACCGAGCAGGGCGATCCCTGGGAGAACCTGCAGGCCACCCGCGCACAGGTCCGCGCCGAACTCGGTTTCGCCGAGCGCGACATCGTGGTCGGCTGCGTGGCCGTGCTGCGCGAGCCCAAGGGCCATGCCGAGCTGCTGCGCGCCATGGCGCCACTATGCAAGACCAATCCCGACCTGCACCTGGCCGTGGTCGGCGACGGCGAGCCGGTCATGGGCCGCCTGCAGGCCCTGCGCAGCGAACTCGGGCTGGAGCGCCAGGTGCACCTGCTCGGCTTCCGCAGCGACGCACACCGGCTGATGGCCGGTTTCGACATCTTCGCCCTGGCCACCCACAAGGAAGCCTCGGGGACCGTGTTCCTCGAGGCGGCGCAGGCGGCACTGCCGATCGTCTCGCATCGCGTTGGCGGCGTGCCTGAAATGGTGGTGGAAGGCAGCAATGCCATCCTCACCCGGCTGGGTGATGACGCCGCCCTCACTGGTGCGTTGCGGCTGCTGGTGGATGATCAGGAACGTCGCCGGCAGATGGGCCGCGCCGGTTGGGACTGGATCCGCAGCGCCAAGCAGTTCAGCGCGGCCGGCCACGGAGAGGCCACTGAAAACTACTACCTCCAATGGTTGAAGGAGCTGGGTCATGGCTAACGCCAGAACCGTACCGGTGCTGATGCACCACCATGTCAGCAACTCGCCGGGAATGATCACCGTATCCCCGGAGAACTTCGAGAGCCAGATCGCCTGGCTCGCACGGACCGGCTGGACCTCGCTGACGCTGGACCAGTACGCCGGCTTTCTCGCCGGGAAGCCGGTGCCGCGCAAATCGATCGTGATCACGTTCGACGACGGCTACCTGGACAACTGGGTCTACGCCCATCCGATCCTGCAGAAATACGGCATGCATGCGGTGGTGTTCGTGGTCACCGGCTGGATGCACGAAGGTCCGATCCGCCCGCATGCAGGCATCGAAGGCGCCGAGCTGCCGGCCACGCCGGAACATCGCGCCTGCGAGGACCTGATCTACAAGCAGGGCCGCAGCGACGAAGTGATGATGCGCTGGAGCGAAGCGCGTGCGGCAATCGAAGCCGGCACGTTCGAGGTCCACTGCCATACCCACAGCCACACCCGTTGGCTCAAGCGCGATGACCTGGACCGTGCGCAGCGCCGCGAAGGCATCAGCGGCGACCTGGCCATGGCGAAGCAGACGCTGCTGGAGAAGCTCGGCGAAGTCTCCGATACGCTGTGCTGGCCCTATGGTGACTTCGACGATGACTACATCGAAGTGGCACGCGAACAGGGCTTCCGCTACCTGCACACCACCCATCCCTTCGGCCGCAACGTGATTGGCGGCGATCCGGAGCGGATCTATCGCTTCGCGATCCGCAACCGGCCGGCCAGCTGGCTGCGCAAGCGCATCGCATGGAGCTACAACCCGTTGATCGCGCCGATCTTCAACGGCTTCAAGGCGCGGCAGAAGAAGATGGTGCCTGGCCCTTAGGAGGCCACGTTCATCTTGATCGCGGCAGCACCCGTTTTTCGAATGGACTCAAAGGAACAGTGAAGGCAATGAACGTACTGGTGACCGGCGGTGCTGGCTACATCGGCTCGCATGCATGCGTGGAGCTGCAGCAGCAGGGGCACTGCGTGGTCATCGTGGACTCGCTGTGCAACAGCGACGCCAGCGTGGTCGAGCGCATCGGACGGATCACCGGCACGGCACCGGTGTTCGTGCAGGCTGACATCCGGGACCGGCCGCGCATGGCCGCCTTGATGCAGGAGCACGCGATCGATGCCGTACTGCACTTCGCAGCGCTCAAGTCCGTGGGCGAATCCCAGAAGATTCCACTGCAGTATTTCGACAGCAACATCAGCGGTTCGATTGCCCTGCTCGGTGCCATGCAGGATGCAGGCGTGCAGTTGCTGGTCTTCAGCTCTTCGGCAACGGTGTACGGCAACCAGGACCACTGCCCGGTGGCCGAGACCGCTTCAACCTGTGCGATGACGCCCTATGGGCGCACCAAGCTGGTGGTCGAGCAGCTGCTTGCCGACCTGGCGGCAACGGGCCAGGACCTGCATATTGCGACGCTGCGCTACTTCAACCCGGTCGGCGCCCACGCCAGCGCGCTGATCGGCGAGCTTCCGCATGGCACGCCGAGCAACCTGATGCCCTACATCGCGCAGGTCGCCGCCGGGCTGCTGCCGGAGGTCCAGGTCTTCGGGGACGACTATCCGACCCATGATGGTACCGGCGTGCGCGACTACATCCATGTGCAGGACGTCGCCAGCGCCCACGTACTGGCCCTGCAGTTCCTTCGCGACCAGCGGCGCAGCATCACCCTCAACCTTGGCACCGGCCAGGGCCACAGCGTGCTGGAACTGATCCAGGCCTTCGAACTCACCACCGGCGTGCGGGTTCCGTTCCGCATCGTACCGCGGCGCGATGGCGACATCGCGGTCAGCTTCGCCGATGCCTCGCTGGCGCTGCGCGAGCTGGGCTGGAAGGCGCGTCACGATCTCACCGACATGTGCCGGGACACCTGGAAGTGGCAGCGGGCGATGTCACGCACCGCACAAGGTGCAATGCCAGAGCACCTGCCCGCGCGCTGATGCGGGCAGGACCCAGCGGTCGGAAACGCCCGTACACGACGCGTCACAAGGTGCGCAGCCGCAGCTGAACGCGATCGCGGGTCGCGCACGGTTGAGTCCCCCCCCTACCAGAAAAAAACATGGCCGCAAACGCGGCCATGTCGGGTGCAACACGCGGTATTGCCACGCTGCTCAGGCAGCGGCTTCGCGCACCGCAGCGGACAAGCGATCGAGTGTCTCCTGCATCAGCGTGGCGTCATCGGCTTCGACGGTAACCCGCACCACCGGCTCGGTACCCGACGGGCGCAGGAACGCGCGACCGCGGCCGGCCACCGACTGCTGCGCGGCCGCCAGCGCGGCCTGCACACTGGCGGCCTGCACCGTGGCCTTGGCCGAGACATTGCCCAACCGCACGTTGACCGTTTTCTGCGGCACCCGCTCCAAACCCTTCAGCGCCTGGCGCAGGGTCTGGCCGCCGTTGCGCAGTGCCACCAGTACCTGCAGGGCACTGACAATACCGTCGCCGGTGGTCGCCCGGTCCAGGCACAGCAGGTGGCCCGAGGCCTCACCGCCAAGCACGCCCCCGCCTTCGACCAGCGCCTGGTGCACGTATCGATCACCAACGTTGCTGCGCACGAACGGGATCTGCAGATCGGCGAAAGCTTTCTCCACGCCATAGTTGCTCATCAGCGTGCCGACCACCGGGCCGCGCAGGCGGCCTTCGTCCTTCCAGGCGCGGGCCAGGATGTACAGCAGGTCATCGCCGTCGACCGGGTTGCCCTGGTCGTCGGCCATCAGCACTCGGTCGCCATCACCATCGAAGGCGATGCCGAGATCGGCGCGGGTCTCGCGGACTTTGGCCGCTAGGTTGTCGATATGGGTGGAACCCACACCGGCGTTGATGTTGACGCCGTTGGGCTCGGCACCGATGCCGATCACCTCGGCGCCCAGTTCGCGGAACAGCAGCGGTGCGATCTGGTAGGTGGCGCCGTGTGCGCAATCCAGCACCAGGCGCACGCCACGCAGGTCGAACGCGCGCGGCACGCTGGCCTTGCAGAACTCGATGTAGCGGCCGACCGCTTCGCGCGCGCGCGACGCCTTGCCCAGCTTCTCCGATTCGGCGGTGGTGAACGGAACGTCCAGCGCCGCTTCCAGGGCCAGTTCGGTGGCGTCGTCGAGCTTCTCGCCCTGGGCGGAGAAGAACTTGATGCCGTTGTCGTAATGCGGGTTGTGCGAAGCGCTGATGACGATGCCGGCGTCCACGCCCAGCGTGCGGGTCAGGAACGCCACCGCCGGGGTCGGCATCGGCCCCAGCAGCTGCACGTCGGCGCCGGCAGCGACCAGGCCGGCTTCCAGCGCCGCTTCGAACATGTAGCCGGAAATGCGGGTGTCCTTGCCGATCACCACGATCGGCCGGCGCCCGTCCTGGCCGCGCTGGGCGACCAGGACACGGCCCAGGGCGTTGCCCAGGCGCAGCACGAAGTCGGCCGAGATCACGCCCTGGCCGACCCGCCCACGGATGCCGTCAGTACCGAAGTACTTGCGGCCTCCCATCAAGCCACCTCCGGCGCCGGCTGACGGCCCAGCATTGCCAGCAGATCGGACAGGCGGTCGCGCATCTCGCGACGGTCACAGATCTGGTCGATGGCACCGTGTTCCAGCAGGAACTCCGAACGCTGGAAGCCTTCCGGCAGCTTCTCGCGCACGGTCTGCTCGATCACGCGCGGACCCGCGAAGCCGATCAGCGCCTGCGGCTCGGCGATGTTGATGTCGCCCAGCATCGCGAACGAGGCCGACACGCCACCGGTGGTCGGGTGGGTCAGCACCGAGATGTACGGCAGGCCCGCTTCACGCAGCTTGCCCAGTGCGGCCGAGGTCTTGGCCATCTGCATCAGCGAGAACAGGCCTTCCTGCATGCGCGCGCCGCCACTCTGCGAGAAGCACACGTAGGGGGCACCGATTTCGACTGCGGTTTCGGCGGCCAGCGCGAAACGCTCACCCACCACCGAGCCCATCGAGCCGCCCATGAAGGCGAAGTCGAACGACGAGGCCACCAGTGCACGGCCCTTGAGCAGACCGCGCATGGCGATCAGCGCGTCGTACTCACCCGTGTTCTTCTGCGCGATCTTGATGCGCTCGCTGTACTTCTTCTGGTCCTTGAACTTGAGCAGGTCGGTCGGCCCCAGGCGCGCACCGATCTCGGTAGTGCTGTCGGCGTCGAACAGGGCGGCCAGGCGCGCACGCGCGCGGATCGCCATGTGGTGGCCGCACTTCGGGCAGACCTCCAGGTTCTCTTCCAGTTCCGGACGGTACAACGCGCTGCCGCAGTTGCTGCACTTTTCCCACAGGCCCTCGGGGACACTGCGCTTCTTGCTGGGGGTGTTGTCGGTGCGGATGCCGGACGGCATCAACTTGCTGAGCCAACTCATGCGGGAGGACACTTCCGTTCAGGGCGGCCCGAGGGCCGCAAAGGCGGACAGTCTAGCTCCGCTTTCCCTGCCCGTGCACCCCCTTGCCGGCCACGGAGCCGCCGGAAAAAACCATGCTGGGACGTACGTTTAGGTGCTGGGTCATGCCGGCCGCTGGCCGGCAGCTCGTACATGCAGACCCATGGGTACTGCCGGCCGCTGGCCGGCAGCCCCTTACGTGCAGACCCATGGGTAGTGCCGGCCGCTGGCCGGCAGCCCCTACGTGCAGACCCATGGGTAGTGCCGGCCGCTGGCCGGCAGCACTTGCATGTGGCCGTCAGGAAGATGCCGGCCGGCGGCCGGCACGACCGTTACGCGTCCAGCGCCTGCCGCAGCGGGGCCAGGAAAGCTCCAGCGCGCTGCGCGGCCTCTTCAGCCGAGCCCGCTTCGGCCAGCACCGCCACCAGCGCACTGCCAACCACCACGCCATCGGCCTGGCGCGCCATCGCCGCAGCACTGGCGGCGTCCTTGATGCCGAAGCCAGCAACCACCGGCACTGAAGCGCGCGCGCGCAGGGCCTGCAGGCGGGCACTGGCGGCATCGCTGTCCAGGCGTTCGGACGCGCCGGTGACACCGGCAAAGCTGACGTAGTAGAGATAGCCACGGGCCAGCGCCAGCAGCTTGTCGGCCCGCGCTTCGCTGGTGGTCGGCGACGCCAGCAGGACCAGTGCCAAGCCGGCTGCATCGAAGGCCTGCTGCGCTTCACCCGCTTCTTCCGGCGGCAGGTCGACCAGCAGTACGCCGTCCACGCCTGCGTCGACGGCGGCCTTGGCGAAGGCCGCGTAGCCATGGATCTCCACCGGGTTGAGGTAGCCCATCAGCACCACCGGGGTCTGCGCGTCGCGCTCGCGGAACTGCGCCACGGCCTGCAGGACGTAGCGGCTGCCAGCCCCCCGTGCCAGCGCGCGCTCGGAGCTGCGCTGGATGGTCGGGCCATCGGCCATCGGGTCGGAGAACGGCACGCCCAGCTCGATCACATCGGCACCGGCCTCAACCAGCGCGTGCATGACCGGCACGGTGGCCTCCAGCGAGGGATCACCGGCAGTGATGAAGGGAATCAGCGCCTTGCGCTGCTGCTCGCGCAGGCGCTGGAAACAGGCATCGAGTCGGGATACAGGCATCTCAGGCACATCCTTCAATCAGTTCAATCGCATCACTGGTCCCCCAGTACATCTGGATGACCTTCCCTTCAAACAGTTCCACCCGGATGCCAAGGGCCGAGCCCGGGTCCTGCCAGGTGAGATACTCGCCCTGCTCACCATCGTAGGCATGCGGGCTGGACACAGGCGGCTTCGGGAACCGGGCAATCGCCTGGGCGCGGGTCATGCCGACGCGCAGGCCGAATGGACCTGGCTGCTGGGTCGGCGCCCCACTTTCCGGATCCAGGCCGAGGTCGAAACGGACCACCCGATCTTCATCGGTCATCATCGACACGCCGGGCGGCAGCCCCTTGCCGTCGTAGTATTCGCAACTACCGCCGATGGCTTCGACAGCCCCTTGTGCCGTCCACGGCCCGAAGGCCTTCAGATCGGTCATGTGCTGCCCGATCAATACCTCGCCGGCATGGTCCAGCGCCACCGAGGCCACCGCTGGTGCGTCATCGCTGTCGGTATCGTCCACAGACGGCGGATCGTCGATCGGCGTGCGCGCCATCGGGTCGAGGTCATCATTGGCGGCGGGCTGCTGCGCCGGCTGCGTGGTGGCCTTGGCGGCCGGCGCCAGTACCGGTGGCTCCGGCGGCTGGCACGCGGCCAGCCCAAGCGCCAGCAGCAGCACGCCGCTGTTCCGCAGCCGCGCGCTCACAGCACCAGCCCTTCGCGCGCAGCGATGGTGTGCACGTCCTTGTCGCCACGGCCGGACAGATTGCACAGCACGATCTGGTCACGCGGTCGCTCGCGCGCCAGCTTGATCGCCTGCGCCAACGCATGGCTGGACTCCAGTGCCGGCAGGATGCCTTCGGTATGCGCCAGCAGATGGAAGGCCTGCAGCGCTTCCTCGTCGGTGATGCCGAGGTAGCGTGCGCGACGGGTATCGGCCAGGAATGCGTGCTCCGGGCCGACGCCCGGATAGTCCAGGCCGGCTGATACCGAGTGGGTCTCGATGATCTGGCCGTCGTCGTCGCACAGCACATAGGTGCGGTTGCCGTGCAGCACACCCGGGCGACCGGCAGCGATCGACGCGGCGTGACGGCCGGTGTTGATGCCATCCCCGGCGGCTTCGGCGCCGACGATCTCGACCTGGCGGTCGTTGAGGAAGGCATGGAACAGGCCGATCGCATTGCTGCCGCCGCCCACACAGGCAGTAATCGCATCGGGCAGGCGGCCGTATTCGGCCAGCATCTGCTCACGCGCTTCGCGGCCGACGATGGCATTGAAGTCACGGACCATGCGCGGATACGGATCCGGGCCGGCCACGGTGCCGATGATGTAGAAGGTGTCCTGCACGTTGGTCACCCAGTCGCGCATGGCTTCGTTGAGTGCGTCCTTCAGGGTGGCCGAGCCGGAAGTGACCGGCACCACCGTCGCGCCCAGCAGCTTCATGCGGTAAACATTGATCTTCTGCCGCTCGATGTCGGTGGCGCCCATGTACACCACGCATTCCAGGCCCAGCCGCGCGGCAACCGTGGCACTGGCCACGCCATGCTGGCCGGCACCGGTCTCGGCAATGATGCGCTTCTTGCCCATCCGCGCGGCCAGCAAGGCCTGGCCGATGGTGTTGTTGATCTTGTGCGCGCCGGTGTGGTTCAGGTCCTCGCGCTTGAGCAGGATCTGCGCGCCACCGACGTGATCGCTCAGGCGCTGGGCGTGATAGATCGGGCTCGGCCGGCCCACGTAGTGCGCCAGATCGCGGTCATAGGCCAGCTGGAATGCGGGATCCTGGCGCGCCTGGTCATAGGCCTGGGCCAGTTCCTGCAGCGGGCCGACCAGGGTTTCGGCAACGAAACTGCCGCCATAGCGGCCGAAGTGGCCCTGGGCATCCGGGAAGGCGTGATAGTCGGCAATGGGGGAGGCAGACATGGATACGACCGGTGGTTCAGACAGGTGGATACTCTAGCGCACGGGTCATGACCGGAAAATGGATATTATCTGGCGCATATCGTCAGGAAATCTCACATGAGCCGTTCCCTGCTGCCTCCCCTCAATGCGCTGCGCGCGTTCGAAGCGACGGCCCGCCTTGGCGGCGTTGGGCGCGCCGCGCAGGACCTGCACGTCACCCACGGCGCGGTCAGTCGGCAGTTGAAGCTGCTGGAGGATCACCTTGGCCTGGCGTTGTTCCAGCGGGCCGGCCGTGGCCTGCGCCTGACCGCTGCGGGCACGCGGCTGCAGGCAGCATGCAGCGAGGCCTTCAGCGGCATCGAAGACTGCGTGCGCGAACTGCGGCGGCCGACAGCAGCCCCGGCGCTGGTACTGGGCTGCAGTGGCAGCGTGCTGGCGCGCTGGATGATTCCACGACTGCCAGCATTGCAGGCTGCCCTGTCCGGCGTGCGCCTGCAGTGGTCGGCACTGGATGGCAGTTTCACCGAAGCGCAGGCGGCGCTGGACGCGGTGCTGCTGCTGGCGCAGGGCCCGTGGCCACGAGGCTGGCAGGTACGCGAGCTGGCGTCGGAACGGGTCGGCGTGGTGGTGGCGCCATCGCATCCGGCCGCGCAGCGCCTGCGGCATGCACCGCCGTCGGCGCTGCTGCAGGAGACGCTGCTGCACACCAGCTCACGGCCGCAGGCATGGCCGGCATGGGCACAGGCGCACGATCTGGACGTGTCGAAGCTGCAGCTGGGCACCGCCTTCGAGCACCTGTACTACCTGCTGGAAGCCGCAGTAGCCGGGCTGGGCCCGGCGATCGCACCGGAACCGCTGGTGGCCGAAGACCTGGCCGCAGGCCGGCTGGTCGCACCGTGGGGATTTACCGCCACCGGCGGCTTCTGGGTGCTGGCGCGGCCGGATGGCCCGGCCGATGCACGGGTGGACGCCCTGGCCGACTGGGCAGCAGCACAGCTGCGATGAGACAAGGCTCCGGGTGGCGTTCGCCCCCGAAGTCGGCAACACAAGCCTCAGCGACCGCCCATCGCGACCCGCTGCTGCTCCTCATGCACCCGCTGCTGGTGCGGCGGATCTGCCAGCAGCTTGGCACTGGTCTGCTCCAGCGGCGGTGGCGCCTGAGCCAGATCGATGGCGGTGCGGAAGCCCGGCGTCGTGCCCATCACGAACGCCTTGCCATCCTGCGCCGTGATGCTCTGCAGCTTGTCGGCCGCATCGATACCGTAATTACATTCCGTTGGAAAACACGTCGAGCACGTCCGCACTGACCCAGCCCTGCGCGCAGTTCCCGGCGTAATGTCCCGGCGCCGCCACATGGCAGGCCTCGCCCCCCGTGTTCGCCAGGCCAGTGATCGGCCTGTCGCCATAGGTGTCACACAACGTGTTGCCCTTGCACTTGCCGACCGTTGCTGCGGGAACCGCCACGACGTAATAGAACAGCGGATTCTGTCCGGTACGCCCGATGCCCTGCACGCAGACCAGCTGCCCCTTCGACAGCTTTGCGGTCACGCTGGCCTTGCTGCCGGTGGATGGCACCGCATTCAACGTCTCCACGCCCTTGGCGTCGGCTACGCCCGCGAAGAAGCCCTGGTCGCCACAGTCCGGCGACAGTTCGACATCGTAGAAATCACCGCTGTCCACATCGCCGGCCGTGCAGCCGCTGCCCGTATTGGCGTTGCTGCATTTCACGCCACTGGCCTGGATCAGCGCCGCCAGGCTGTCGGCAGCCGGTGCTGCCGCCGGAACCGTCGCCGGTGCTGTGGCGGCTGCGCCTGCCGGTGTGGCAGCGGCCGGTGCCGATGCAGTCGGGGCGGACGAGTCACCGCCCGCACACGCGCCCAATGCAAGCAGCAGGCCGGGCATGATCGTCAGGCGGGCCAGGTGGATACGGTGGGAAGAGAGATGGCGCATATCCATTGCGTCCTCGTTCGAAAGCCAAGGCGTATCTCAGGGGTGCGGCCAGCGACACGCACACCGCATCGCACCCAGCCAGGTCAGGCCGGGCCCATTGTGTCCGATCAGATGCTCGGGAGTGTCGACTTCCTGGCGCTGGATCCTGAATTACCCGAAAGTGGGATGCTCACCGCATTCAGTAGACGTCCGCCTTCATGGCACGGCACGCGACAGGCAGAACACAGACCCGGCGGAATGCACCGTCGGCGATGACGTTCCGGGTGCGCCCTCAGGGGGCGCGGATCACTCCAGGACCGTGCAGTCCGCGCGGCGCACTTCCTCGACGAAGGTGCGCATCCTGTAGCCGTCCTTGATGCCCGGCTCCAGTTCGATGCCGCTGGACACGTCCACGCCCCAGGGAAGCGTGGCCAGCACAGCGTCGTAGACGTTTTCCGGGTTCAGGCCACCGGCCAGCAGGAACGGCCGGTGCAGGCCGGTCGGGATACGGCCCCAGTCGAAGGCCACGCCGGTACCGCCGCCGCCGCCGGGAGCGTGGCTGTCGAACAGGAACCCCGCCGCGCTCGGGTAACGCAGCTGCAACGTGCGCGCATTGACCTCTTCCCGGCCCCCCATGGCAATCGCCTTCAGGTAGGGCATGTTGAAGCTGCGGCAGAAGCTCTCGTCTTCCTCGCCGTGGAACTGCAGCAGGGTTGGCCGCACCGTGCGCAGCACCTCGCGCACCTCTTCCTTGCTGTTGTTGCGGAACAGGGCCACCACATCGACCATCGGCGCGATCGCCTGGCGCATCGCGCGTGCTTCGGCAGGAGCAACCCTGCGGCTGCTCTCGCGGGCAAAGATGAAACCCACTGCGTCCACGCCCAGCTCACCGGCCAGGCGGACATCGCCGGCACGGGTCATGCCACAGAACTTGATGCGCGTGCGGTAGTAGGAGCGGCTCATAGCGTGACCTCGGCGGGCAGATGCCAGTTGTCGGGGTACAGGGGCCCAAGGAACACCAGGCCCTGCGGCGGTGCGGTGGGACCGGCTACGGTGCGATCGCGCCCGGCCAGCAGTTCGGCGATCCATTCCACCGGTTTTTCACCGCTGCCCACCAGGATCAACGAACCGACGATATTGCGGACCATGTGATGAAGGAATGCATTGCCCTGCACGGCCACTTCAATCACTTCGCCCTGGCGGCTGACCTGCAGTGATTGCAGCTCACGCCGCGCATGCAGCGCCTGGCACTGCACGGAGCGGAACGCGCTGAAGTCATTTTCGCCGATCAGGGCCTGGCCGGCGGCGTGCATCAGCGTCTCGTCCAGCGCCCGGCGCTCCCAGCTGAGGGTCTGCCGGTCCAGCGCCGGCCGCACCTCGCGGTTGAGCAGGCGGTAACGGTAGCGGCGCGCGCGTGCCGAGAAGCGGGCGTGGAAATCGTCGGCCACCGGCACGCACCAGCGCACCGCGATCGAGCGCGGCAGGCGGGTGGTGGTGCCCAGCATCCAGGCGCGCGGGTCGCGCACCACGTCGGTATCGAAATGGACGACCTGGCACTGGCCATGCACGCCGGCATCGGTGCGGCCGGCGCAGACCACCTGCAGCGGCGTATCGGCCACCGACGACAGGGCCTGCTCAAGGCTGGCCTGCACGCTGGGACCGCCCTCGCCCAGGTTCTGCCAGCCCCTGAAATCGCTGCCGTCGTATTCGACGCCAAGCGCGTAACGCATGTGCTACCTCGATATTGCGTATGGGGCGGCTCTCAGGCCGGATCGCGTTCGGACCAGACCGCCAGTTCGTTGCCACCGGGCTCGACGAACTGGAAGCGGCTGCCACCGGGGAAGGAAAACACCGGGCGCACGATCTCGCCGCCGGCGTCGCGCACGGCGGCCTCGACCGGTGCCAGTGCGTCGGCATACAGCACCAGCAGCGGTGCACCGCTGTCGCTGGCCCGCTGCGGCTGGCCGCGGAAGAAGCCGCCCTGCAGGCGGCCATCGTCGAACGCCGTGTAGTCGCTGCCGTAATCGACGAACGACCAGCCGAACACCTTCTCGAAGAAGGCGCGGCTTGCGGCCGGGTCGCTGGAAGCGAATTCAACGTAGTCGATGCGACGCTCGCGGCTCATGGCAGGGCCCTTGTCGGCAGGTTCGGTCACGGCAGGCGGGCCAGCAGTTCGCGGGCCTGGGCCTGGCTGTGCAGGTCACCGCCTTCGGCGACTTCCAGCAACAGGGTGCGCGCGGTCTGCGCGTCGCCCAGATCGAGGTAGGCAATGGCCAGTTCCAGGCGCTCCTGGCCGGCACGCGGCGACCAGCCCGCGTCGCCGGCGGGCGCGGCCGCGCTCGGCGCGATATCGTCGGAATGAGAGGCCTCGACGCTGCCATCGTCGATGCTGTCGATGGCTTCCGGACGTACGGTATCCGCCGGAGCCTCGTTCTCATGCGCGTCAGCCGGCAGATCGAACACTCCGCGGAACTGCGGCTGCTGTTCGGCATGCAGTGCGTAGTCCGGCACCGCCACTTCGGCCGGCGCCTGCGGTACAACGCGTTCGTCCTGCAGCGGCTCGGCGACGACAACCTCGTCGCCGGTGGTTGCGGAATCGTCCCAGCGCGGCAGATCGGTCACCGCTTCGGGCAATGCCACCGCGTCCTCGTCGCGCAGTGTCTCGGCCTGCCATTCGGCCCGCACCGCGTGCTCGGCAACGGGTTCGGCGACCACCACGTCGTGCACTTCGGTTTCGGTCGCCCAGGCAGGCATCGCCGGTTCCTGGCGGCCATTGTCGGCAACAGCCGACGACCACGAGGACTGCTCGGCCAGCGTATCCAGCGCCGCACCTGCCGGCACCGCTGCGGCCAGGCCGGCGGCATCGTCTTCCTCACGCAGCGGCGGCAGCGGCGACGGCTTGCGACGACGCAGCAGCCAGGCCGCGCCCGCCGCCAACAGCAGCACCGGCAGCCCCAGCCAGTACCACGGCGTTGCCGCATCACGGGAACCCGGCGCCTGTGCCAGGCGCTGCTGCGCGGCAGCCAGGTCGTTGTCCTTCATCGCGATCAACGACTGCTGCTGCTCCTTCAGCTTCTCCAGATCAGCCACGCGCTGCTTCAGTTCACCGATCTCGGCATCGCGGGTGGCGATGTCCTCACGCGCCTGTCGCAGTTGTTCGTTGCCCAGCATGTCACCCTCGCTGCCGGCAGCGGTGCCGGTGGTTGTGCCCGCGTGCGCGGCGTCGGACGCCAGCGCCGGAGCGATCTCAAGTCGTGCCCCGTTGGCGGCAGCCGGGGAAGAAGCGTTCGCGGTTGCCGCCCTGGCGGCCGGCGCGACCGCACCCGCCGGTTGCGGCACGGTGCGCGCCTGCCGCCATTGCGCGGCGTGCTCGCGCACCAGCGCGGCGGCCTCGGCGGCATCGACAGCGGCAAGCGCATCGCTGCCCGGCATGCGCAGCACCGCGCCCTGCTTGAGCAGATTGACGTTGCCACGGATGAAGGCTTCGGGATTGGCGCGCAGCAGGGCGATCATCGCGCGGTCGCGGCTGACCTGGTTGCCACGCGCCACCGCGCTGGCGATCTGCGACAGGGTCTGACCGCGCTGCACGGTGACGCTGCCATCGGCCGCCGGTGCAGCGACCGGCGCGGAGGCCGCACGCGGGCGTGCCGGTGCAGGCGCCACCACAGGTGGCGGCGTAGTGGGCGCCTCTGCCGCTGGCACCGTTGCCGAAGCCGGTGCAGGTTCGCGCACGATGGTATTGGAGAGCGTGCCTGCCGGCGCGACGATCTCCGGCTCGGCCACGGCCAGCGCGCTGGACGGCGCGTCGACCAGCGCGGAGTACTCGCGCACCAGGCGGCCCTGGCCCCAGTCAGCTTCGATCAGGAAGCTCAGCGATGGCGTCTCCACCGGGGCCTGCGAGGTGACGCGCACCACCGCCCTGCCCTGCGCATTGCGGGTCAGCTCGAACTGCAGCTCGCTGACCAGCCCGGTCGGCCGTTGCAGGCCGACGCGTTCGAAGGTGACCGGCGAGGCCAGCGCCACGCGCAGGTTTTCCAGTTCGGACGGGTCCGCCGACACCACCGGGATTTCGGCCAGCAATGGCTGCCCCGGCTTGGACAGGACACGGATGTCTCCCAGGCCCAATGCGAGTGCCGAACTGCTGGCCAGGGCCAGCAGCGCGGTGGAAAGATAGAGGAGCGGGCGCTTTGCGCCCCTGGCCCGTTTATTCATGGGCGACACTATAAAGCGTGCGGACCGGGGTCCGCACCCACCGGAAAGACCCTTGAGGTAGTGCCGGCCGCTGGCCGGCATGCACTCCGGCACAAGGATCACGGCAATGCCGGCCAGCGGCCGGCACTACCGGTGAGGCAACCGCTGTGATCAGCGCTGCTCGGCGGCGACCAGCTCGGCCAGCTGCACGGCATTCAACGCCGCGCCCTTGCGCACGTTGTCCGACACGATCCACAGGTTCAGGCCGCGCGGGTGCGAGAGGTCCTCGCGGATGCGGCCGACGTACACCGCGTCCGTGCCCGAGGCGTGGGTGACCGGGGTTGGGTAACCACCGGCTTCGTGACGATCCACCACTTCGATGCCCGGCGACTGCTCCAGCAGCGCGCGCGCTTCGGCGACGGTGACCTTGTCGCGGGTCTCGATCGCCACCGACTCGGAGTGGCCGTAGAACACCGGCACGCGCACCGCAGTCGGGTTCACCAGGATGCTGTCGTCGCCGAGGATCTTGCGGGTTTCCCAGATCAGCTTCATTTCTTCCTTGGTGAAGCCATTGTCCTGGAAGTCGTCGATGTGCGGGATCAGGTTGAAGGCGATCTGCACCGGGAAGCGCTGCGGATCGATTTCCTGGAAGCTCAGCAGCTGGCCGGTCTGCTTGCCCAGTTCCTCGGTAGCCGAACGGCCGCCGCCGGACACCGACTGGTAGGTGGAGACGTTGATACGCTCGATGCCGTACTTGCGGTGCAGTGGCGCCAGCGCCACCAGCATCTGCATGGTCGAGCAGTTCGGGTTGGCGATGATGCCGCGCGGACGGTTGGCCACCTGTTCCGGATTGACCTCGGACACCACCAGCGGCACGTCATCGTCGTAACGGAAGGCCGAAGAGTTGTCGATCACCACCGCACCGGCAGCGGCGAACTTCGGTGCGTATTCCTTGGACACGCTGCCACCGGCCGAGAACAGCGCGATCTCGACACCGCTCGGATCAAAGGTGGCCAGGTCCTGCACCTTGACCTTCTGGCCGTTGAATTCGATCTCGCCGCCGGCCGAACGCTCGGAAGCCAGGACGCTCAGGGTACCGACCGGGAAACCACGCTCGGCCAGGATCGACAACATGGTCTCGCCGACCGCACCGGTGGCACCGACGACGGCAACGTGGAAACTGCGCTGTGCATTGCTCATGGGGGAACTCTCACGAAAACGGGAATGGGGAAGAAACACGCACGACAGCTGGGTTCGGGGAACCTCCTCAAGCGGGGCGCGCGGAGGTTCCCTATCGTTTCCCGGTTTTTTTGCCCAGCGTCACGCGCGCGGCCATCGCCGCATCAGCGTTGATCGCGCTCGGCATGCGCGACGGGCCGCCGTCCAGGCCGAGCCCGGCAACCAGATTATCCACGGCCAGCTGTACCATCGCCGTGCGCGTGGCCAGCGAGGCGCTGCCGATGTGCGGCGTGAGCACGACATTGCGCAGCGCCAGCAGTTCGGGGCGCACCGCCGGCTCACCCTCGTAGACATCCAGGCCGGCAGCGGCCAGACGGCCTCGGGCAAGCGCGTCGGCCAACGCCAGTTCGTCGACGATGCCGCCGCGGGCGATGTTCACCAGGGTGGCTGAGGGCCTCATCTTCGCCAGCGCAGCCGCATCGATGATGTGATGCGAGGCCGGCGTGTAGGGCAGCACGGTGACCAGGTGGTCGGACTGCGCCAGCAGCGTGTCCAGGTCCACGTAGGTCGCGCCGAGCGCAGCCTCGGTCTCGGCCGGAAGGCGCGAACGGTTGTGGTACAGCACCTTCATGCCGAAACCATGCGCGCCGCGGCGGGCGATGCCCTGGCCGATGCGGCCCATGCCGAGGATGCCCAGCGTGCTGCCATGGATGTCTGCGCCAAGCATGGTCTGGAACGACCATTGCTGCCACTGGCCTTCGCGCAGCCAGCGCTCGGATTCGGTGATCCGGCGCGCGGTCGCCATCAACAGGGCGAAACCGAGATCGGCGGTGGTTTCGGTCAGGACGTCCGGCGTGTTGCTGGCGAGGATGCCGGCTGCGCTGAGCGCATCGACATCCAGGTTGTTGTAGCCGACGCCGACATTGGCGATCACCTGCAGCTGCGCGGCGTCGGCCACCTGGGCCGCACCGATGCGCTCGTTGAGGGTGATGATCGCGCCGTCGACGCCGGCCAGCTGTTCGGCGACCTGCTCGGGCGACCAGGCGGTGACCGCATCGGTGCTGCGCAGCTGCACGCGATCGCGCAGCGGCGCGATGGCCGCGTCGATCAGCGGCTGGCTCACCCACACGGTCGGCCGCGTGTCAGCCATCGATCTGCCCGGGAATGCGCGGGGTGATCGTGCCGACATCGCCGCACTGCGCGCGATGGCGCAGCGCCTGGTCCATCAGCACCATCGCCACCATCGCCTCGGCGATCGGGGTGGCGCGGATGCCGACGCAGGGATCGTGGCGACCGGTGGTGACCACCTCGACCACGTTGCCGGCGGTGTCCAGCGACGGGCCCGGCAGGCGCAGGCTGGAGGTCGGCTTCAGGGCGATCGAGGCGACCACCGGCTGGCCGGTGGAGATGCCACCGAGGATGCCGCCGGCGTGATTGCTGGCGAAGCCCTGCGGGGTCAGCAGGTCACGGTGTTCGGTGCCCTTCTGTGCGGCGCTGGCGAAACCGTCACCGATCTCAACGCCCTTCACCGCGTTGATGCTCATCAGCGCGGCGGCCAGTTCGCCATCGAGCTTGCCGTAGATCGGCTCGCCCCAGCCCGGCGGCACGTTGTCGGCGACCACGTCCACGCGCGCGCCGACCGAATCACCGGACTTGCGCAGCGCATCCATGTACGCCTCCAGCTCGGGCACCTGCGCGGCATGCGGCCAGAAGAACGGATTGTCTTCCACCGCCGACCAGTCGAAACCAGCCGGAGTGATGTCGCCCAGCTGCGACAGGTAACCGCGCACGGTGACGCCGAAGCGTTCGGCCAGCCACTTCTTGGCGACCACGCCGGCGGCCACGCGCATGGTGGTCTCGCGCGCCGAGGAACGACCGCCACCGCGCGGGTCACGGATGCCGTACTTGTGCCAGTAGCTGTAGTCGGCATGACCTGGCCGGAACTGCTGGCCGATGTTCGCGTAATCCTTGCTGCGCTGGTCGGTGTTGCGGATCAGCAGCGCGATCGGGGTGCCGGTGGTCAGGCCCTCGTACACGCCGGACAGGATCTCGACCTCATCGGCCTCGCGGCGGGCCGAGGTGTGCCGGCTCTTGCCGGTCGCGCGACGCTGCAGGTCATGGGCGAATTCGGCCGCGTCCAGCGCCAGCCCCGGAGGGCAGCCATCGATCACGCAGCCGATGGCCGGCCCGTGCGACTCACCGAACGTGGTGACGGTGAACAGCTTGCCGAACGAATTGGAGCTCACGGGCGCTGCGCCGCCAGTTCGGTGATGCGCGCGCTGTGGGCGATCAGCTCGCGGCACTCGACCGCGAAGATGCCCATCTGGCCGACCTTGAACTCGATCCAGGCGAAGTCGACTTCCGGCAGCAGCTTGATCAGGTGCTGCTCGGATTCGCCCACTTCGCAGATCAGCAGGCCGTCCTCGCTCAGGTGCAGCGGGGCGTCGCGCAGGATCTTCAGCACCAGGTCCAGGCCGTCGTCGCCGGCACGCAGGCCCATTTCCGGCTCGTAGGAGTATTCCTGCGGCAGGGCATCGGTTTCGTCGTTGGTGACGTACGGCGGATTGGTGACGATCAGGTCGTAGTGGCGGCCGGTCAGGCCGTTGAACAGGTCCGACTTGAGCAGGGTGACGTTGTGCGCCTGCAGGCGCTCCTTGTTTTCTTCGGCCAGCGACAGTGCATCGTCGCTCAGGTCGACGCCGTCCACTTCCCAGTTCGGGTAGTAGTGGCCCATGGCAATGGCGATGCAGCCCGAACCGGTGCACAGGTCCAACGCACGGCTGACATCGCGGCCGGCCAGCCACGGCTCGAAGCCGCATTCGATCAGTTCGGCGATCGGCGAGCGCGGCACCAGGGCGCGCTTGTCGCTCTTGAAGCTCAGGCCAGCGAACCAGGCCTCACCGGTCAGGTAGGCGGCCGGGATGCGTTCGTCGATGCGACGCTGGAACAGCTCCAGCACGCGCAGCTTCTCGGCCTGCAGCAGGCGCGCCTGGCCATAGGCCGGGCCGAGGTCATGCGGCAGGTGCAGGCTGTGCAGCACCAGCTGGGTGGCCTCGTCCAGCGCGTTGTCGTAGCTGTGCCCGAAGGTCAGTCCGGCTTCGTTGAAACGGCTGGTGCCGTAGCGGATCAGATCGATGATCGTGTGGAGTTCGGCGGCCGTTTCAGCGGTCATGGCGGTACTGCGGGCAAAGTGGCCCCCGATTATAGGGGCTGGCGCCCGTGGCGGCATCCGTTGCGGCGGAAACGATTCGGGCCACAGCCGGTATGATGGGGCCCACTTCGCGCGGGAGCCCCCATGTTCAATCGCAACGCCGGCATCATCCTGCTGATCGCCCTGGCGGCGGGTCTCGGCCTGCTGGCCGCCCAGCAGCTGTTCGCGCCGAAGCCGCCGGCCAATGCCCCGGCCACCGAAGCGATCACGCTGTACCCGCAGCCGCGCGAACTGCCCGACTTCAACCTGGCCCAGTCCGACGGCACCCGCCTGATCCCGGGCGAACTGAAGGGCCACTGGACCCTGGTATTCCTGGGCTTCACCTTCTGCCCGGACGTCTGCCCGACCACCCTGGCCGAGCTGGCCGGCGCGCAGAACCAGTGGGAAGCCCTGCCCGACAGCCTGCGCCCACGCGTGCTGTTCATCTCGGTCGACCCCGACCGCGACAGCGCCACCCGCCTCGGCGAGTACGTGCACGGTTTCCACAAGGACACCCTGGCCGCCACCGCTGACGTTCCCTCGCTGGAGCGCTTCGCCACCTCGTTGGGCTTCGTGTTCCAGAAGGTGCCGGGCAAGCATTTCGACGAGAACCCCGAGGATTACACCGTCGAGCATTCGGCCAGCCTGGCCGTGCTCGACCCGCAGGGCCGCCTTGCCGGCCTGGTACGCCCCCCGTTCAACGCGCCGGCCATTGCCCGCGACCTGCAGAAGCTGACCGAGAAAACCGCCCCATGAGCCTCACCACCGCCCTGACGTACGCGCTGCCACACCGCCTGCTGTCCTCGATGGCGCGTTCGCTGGCGTACTCGGACGATCCGCGCGTATCGCGCTGGCTGATCGACACGGTCACCCGCAAGTTCAACGTCAACCTGGACGAAGCGGCCAACCCGGACCCGCGCAGCTATGCGACCTTCAACCAGTTCTTCACCCGTGCGCTGAAGCCGGGTGCGCGCGTGGCTGACGCCGATCCGCGCAGCCTGGTGATGCCGGCCGACGGCCGCATCAGCCAGCTGGGGAAGATCGAGGCCGGCCGCATCTTCCAGGCCAAGGGCCAGTCATTCACCGCTGCCGAACTGCTGGGCAGTGACGAGGACGCCAAGCCATATAACGATGGCCTCTACGCCACGGTGTACCTGTCGCCGCGCGATTACCACCGCGTGCACATGCCGTGGACCGGAACCCTGCGTGAGACCGTGCACGTGCCGGGGCGCCTGTTCAGCGTCGGCCCGGCGGCCGTCAACGGCGTACCGCGCCTGTTCGCACGCAACGAGCGCCTGGTCTGCCACTTCGACACCAGCTTCGGCCCGATGGTCAGCGTGATGGTCGGTGCGCTGCTGGTGTCCGGGGTGGAAACCGTGTGGAGCGGCGAAGAGATTCCGCACTATGGCGACCGCATCACCCGCAAGGACTACCGCGGCCAGGGCATCAGGCTGGAGCGCTTTGCCGAGATGGCGCGCTTCAACTACGGCTCCACCGTGATCGTACTGCTGCCGCCGGGCGTGGCTGACTTCGCCCCGCAGCTGGGCGCTGAAAGCCCGGTGCAGCTGGGCCAGGCGCTGGCAAAGCTGCGCTGAGGCTTCGGTAGTGCCGGCCGCTGGCCGGCATCTCCGCTGATCCAACGCGTCGAGCATTGCCGGCCAGCGGCCGGCACTACCGGTACGCGCGTTACTGCAGGGACGGGGCCGGACCGACGTCCATGCCGTCGTAGTCTTCCACGCCCTTCTCCGCGGCCAGCGCTGCGAATTCCTGGTTGCGGCGGTCAAGCGAGGCTTCGTCGTGGATCTCCACGCGCTCCACATGCAGCACGTGGAACGGCGCGTCGCCCTCTTCCGGATCCTGTTCGAACAATTCCACGAAGGTGTAACCCTGCGCCTGCAGGTGCTGCGCCAGTGCCTGCAACGGCTCGGCAGTGGAGTGCACGAAGAAGTACCCCCACAGCAACGGGCCGGTGATGTCCCAGTCGGTGTTTTCGCGGAGGTTGGCGAACAGGTTGCGGGTGTCTTCGAGGTCCATGCGGATTCCAGGGTCGGGGGGATTACTTGTCGCAGCCCTGCAGCTTCAGCGTCTGGCCGTGGCGCAGGCTGTAGGCCGGGGCCTTCAGGCCATTGGCGCGGGCCAGGGTGGGCACGTCGCACTGGAACTTGGCCGCGATGGCGCCCAGGGTTTCACCCCGGCCCACCTTGTGGCTGCGCACCGGCTTCGGGCGCGCCGCCGGGCGCGGCGTGACCACCGGAGCAACCGGCGTGGTCGGCACGCTGGTGGACGCGGCCGCATCGGCCACCGGCACCACGCCGCCCACGGCCACGCTTCCGGTGTAGCTGGTCGCGGCCGGGCGCTTGATTGCTGCGTTCAGATCGGCGGTGATCAGCGTGCGGGCCAGGTCGGCACGCGGGCCACTGACGCAGTTGCGCTGGTACAGGCCGGCGATGCGGGTGGTGGCATTGATCAGCGTGCCGGCCGGGATCCAGCCATCGGCCTCATAGCGCGGGTTGAGGTTGCGCAGCGCGCGCATGTAGCCATCGCGGGTGCCGTGGCTGCCCAGGCAGATGGTCAGTTCGTAGATGGTGGTCGACTTGGCCAGGCGCAGCGTGGCCGGCTGCGCGCTGATCTTCGGGAACTCCACCCCGTACTGCTGCGGGTGCAGGAAGATCCAGGCCGCGGCGATCACCATCGGCACGTAGTCCTTGGTCTCGCCGGGGAACTGGTTGTAGACGCTGTCGGTCCAGAAGCTCTGCCCGGCGCTCTGCTTGAACACGCGCGCGGCGCGGCCTTCGCCACCATTGTAGGCGGCCACCGACATTTCCACGTTGTTGTTCAGTTCGCGCAGGCGTTCGTTGAGGTAGCTGGCGCTGG
The DNA here is from genome assembly GCF_059369595.1 of Stenotrophomonas sp. YJH_SMC_25. Lineage (NCBI taxonomy): Bacteria > Pseudomonadati > Pseudomonadota > Gammaproteobacteria > Lysobacterales > Lysobacteraceae > Stenotrophomonas > Stenotrophomonas sp. YJH_SMC_25. The sequence continues at coordinate 410,378 of NZ_JCAFSV010000001.1, forward strand.
CTTCGGCGGCGCTGCGCGCGTCAAAGCGGGTGTCGAAGCCGGTGCCGTCCGGGCCGAGGCCGAAGCGGCGGCCGGTGGCCGGCATGAACTGCATCAGGCCCGCCGCGCCGGCGCGCGAGGAGGCATGCACGCGGCCGTTGGATTCCTTGGCCATGATGCCGAACAGCAGCGCTTCGGGCAGGCCACGCTTCTCCCACTCCGGCCACATCACCGCACGCAGGTTCTGGTAGTTCTCGTAGCTGGTCAGCAACGCCGGGCGCATGTCGGTCAGCCAGCGGCGGATGCCGGCCTGCACCGCCGGGTTGTATTCGACCATGCTGTCGAAGGCGTGCCGCTTGTCGTTCAGCAGCGCGGCAGCGCGCGCGGCCTCCGGTACGTCGGCGGTAAGCGGGCCGATGTGGTCGGGGTCGGCTTCCAGGCGATCACCGCCCTCGTCGGCCACGTCATCGCTGGCGGCCGCGTCGGCGTCGTGCTTGAGCAGGCGCTTGTAGCTGGCCAGCAGGGTGCCCATCTGGCAGCCCTTCTGCTTCACGCAGTCGTTGAGGACATCTTCCATGTCCTCCAGCGCGGCGTCGGCTTCGTTGCTGCCCTTGGGGTCGGCATTGGCGACCAGCAGCAGCGCATCGCTGTAACGCTTCTCGGCGACGGTCATGCGCTGCTGCAGCGCATCCACCTTCACCTTGTCCCGGGCCGAAACCCGCTGCGCATGGGCGTCGGGCGCCAGGGAAACCAGGCCGGCCAGGGCCAGCAGCGGCCAACCGCGGGAAATCAGGACAGGAACGGGCATTGATGGCACTGTGTGCGAAACAGGCAGGCAGAGTAGCGGCGCCGCCAAGGTCCGGGCAAGCCGACCTTCGGACCGTCACCGCCGGCGGTTAACATTGGGCTATTCACCACAAGGGCTGGACCATGGATCCGATTCTGCTCGGCAAAGGCATCACCGACGATGTGGCCGTCACCCTGCTGCCGAAACTCGGCAACCGCCACGGCCTGGTGGCCGGCGCCACCGGTACCGGCAAGACCGTGACCCTGATGACCCTGGCCGAGGGCTTCTCGCGGCTGGGCGTGCCGGTGTTCCTGGCCGATGTGAAGGGCGATGTGTCCGGCCTGGCGGTGTCCGGCACCGGCGCCGAGAACCTGCTCAAGCGCGCCGCCGAGATCGGCGTGGCCGACTACGCACCGGCCGCCAGCCCGACCATTTTCTGGGACCTGTACGGCAAGCTGGGTCACCCGGTGCGCACCACGGTCAGCGAGATGGGCCCGACCCTGCTGGCGCGCATCCTCGAGTTGAACGACACCCAGTCCGGCGTGCTCGACATCGTGTTCAAGCTGGCCGACGACCGTGGCCTGCTGCTGCTGGACATGGACGACCTGCGCGCCCTGCTCGGCCTGGTGGCCGAGGAGCGCAAGGACATCTCCACCGAGTACGGCCTGGTCAGCGCGCAGTCCATCGCTGCGATCCAGCGGTCGGTGCTGCGCCTGGCGCAGGATGGCGGCGAGAACTTCTTCGGTGAGCCGGCCCTGGAACTGGCCGACATCATGCGGGTCAATCACGACGGCCGCGGCATGATCGGCATCCTTGCCGCCGACCAGCTGGTGCTCAAGCCGAAGCTGTATTCCACCTTCCTGTTGTGGCTGCTGTCGGAGCTGTTCGAGCAGCTGCCGGAGGTGGGCGACCTGGACAAGCCGAAGCTGGTCTTCATCTTCGACGAAGCGCACCTGCTGTTCGACGATGCACCGCCGTCGCTGGTGCAGCGCATCGAGCAGGTGGTGCGACTGATCCGCTCCAAGGGCGTGGGCGTTTACTTCTGCTCGCAGTTCCCTGATGACGTACCGGGCAACATCCTCGGCCAGCTCGGCAATCGCGTGCAGCATGCGCTGCGTGCATTCACCCCGCGCGACCAGAAGGCAGTGAAGACTGCTGCCGAGACCTTCGTGCCGAACCCGAAGCTGGACGTGGCCAAGGTGCTCAGCCAGCTCGGTACCGGCGAAGCGCTGGTGTCCACGCTGCAGGACAAGGGTGTGCCGATGCCGGTGCAGCAGACGATGATCGCGCCGCCGCGCTGCCGGATGGGGCCGATCACCGACGCCGAGCGTGCCCAGGTGCGTGCCGGCAGCCCGGTCGGCAGCCGCTACGACACCGCGATCAACCGTGAATCGGCCGCCGAACTGCTGGCCCAGCGTGCGCAGAAGACCGTCGAACAGGCGCAGGCACCGGCCGCGCGTAGTCGCGAGCAGGACGAAGCGCAGGAAGGCGGTTTCGGCCAGGCGATCAAGGACGCGATCTTCGGCACCAAGCGCCGCCAGGGCATGATCGAAACCATGGCCAAGCAGACCACGCGCACCGTCGGCACCAAGCTGGGCAACCAGATCGTGCGTGGCATCCTGGGTGGCATCTTCGGCGGCAAGCGCTGATCCGCCACTACTGGGGTCGGATCCCTTTCCTGCGGAAAGGATCCGACCCCATCGTCCCCCTGAAAAGAAATCGCACCACATGTCGCGTTGGCGTCCCCCTGCAGAAAAGAGTACCGCCCTGATCACCGCCTCCGGCCATGCCCGGCTGAAGGCCGAGCTGGATGACCTATGGCGTGTGCGCCGCCCCGAGGTGGTGAAGGCACTGGCCGCGGCCGCTGCGGAAGGCGACCGTTCGGAAAACGCCGAGTACACCTATCGCAAGAAGCAGCTGGGCGAGATCGACCGTCGTGTGCGCTACCTGACCAAGCGGTTGGAATCGCTACGCGTGGTCGATACCACGCCGACCGATCCGCAGGCGGTGTTTTTCGGTGCGTGGGTGGAACTGGAGAACGTGGACAGCGGTGAGACCAGCCGCTATCGCATTGTCGGGCCGGATGAGACCGATGCTGGGCTGGGTTGGATCAGCATCGATTCCCCCCTGGCGCGTGCGCTGCTGAAGAAGCGGCTGGATGATGAATTTTCGGTGGAACTGCCCGGCGGCCAGTTCAACTTCGCGGTGATCAGCGTGGAATACGAACCGCTGTAGCGTCGACTGTCAGTCGACTACCGCGCCAAGCGCGGCACAAACCTCCGCAGCCGGACGGTGAACGCACCGCGCTCCTCATCGCGGTTGATGACTCGTCGAAGCCATCTGTCGGGCGTTCACGGCCTCGGAACGAAGAGCAGTCGACTGACAGTCGACTCTACATAGCCCTGTGCAACGGCGGCGGGTACTGGCGGCCGGCACGCAGCGGGCGGAAGTACGCGGCATCTGCATAGAAGGCGGCATCCTGTCCCTGGTGCCAGCCCGGGATTCCCGCCAGCGGCAGCGGACGCAACTGCAGGGGATCGGTCACTGCCCTGCCCTCGGCGATGGCCGCGGTTACTGCGTCAACGCAGGCATCATCGACTTCACCGTGCACCACCACGCACTTGCCGACCAGCAGGCGCCCCGGTAGCAGCGCCTGCTCCATCAACGCGTGCCCGAATATCGCAGCGATAGCGATGTCACCACTCTGCCAGCGCGCAGGCTCGAACAACGCCGGCCAATCATGCACGTCCCATGCGGCCAACACGTCCTCATCGCGCACACGCACGATCACACCGGTTTCGTCGAACTGGGTCAGCGCGGCCTGCGCGCGATTGCGCTGGCCCGGCGGCATGGATGCGATATGCCTGCACTGCTGCACATTGAGCACCTGCTTGAGCTGCGGGTAACGGGCCCACACCAGTGCATTGAACAGGTCATGCCAGTTGTCGGCGCGGGTGGCGATGCGCCCCTGTGCGATGCGGGCTTCGTAGTGCAGGCCGTCGGCCAGCAGCGCGGCATCCTGCTCGACCAGGTGCTTGCCGGGCAGCGTGAGGCGTGCCTCGAGCGCTGCAATGGACGGCCACTCAGGGCTGACCAGCAGGTCATGGACGTCGCGCAACCCGGCAAACACCGGGTGCGCGAACACCTGCGGATCGACCGCCGCACGCGGCGGCGGCACGAAGCGGCGGACACCGCTGCCGTCACCGGCGGCGGTCGTCGCCGCGGTCACAGCATCTTGAGATCGAATACCGGGCGGGTAGCGGCCGGCAGCGCATCACCGTACAGGTCGTGCTCATCGCTCTCGGTGATTTCCACGTCGACGAACTCACCCACGCGCAGCGGCACCTGGTCGGCGTTCTGGATATGCACCAGGCCGTCGATCTCCGGCGCATCGGCCTTGGAACGGGCCACGGCGATATCACCTTCGATGGCATCGACCAGGCACTGCTGCACGGTACCGATCTTGGCTTCCAGGCGCGCGGCGGAAATCTGCGCCTGCTTCTCCATGAAACGGGCCAGGCGTTCCTGCTTCACTTCTTCCGGCACCGCATCGGGCAGGTCGTTGGCGGTGGCACCTTCGACCGGTGAGTAGGCAAACGCACCGACGCGATCCAGCTGTGCCTCGTCCAGGAACGACAGCAGTTCTTCGAACTCGGCCTCGGTCTCGCCCGGGAAGCCGACGATGAAAGTCGAACGCACGGTGATGTCCGGCGCGATGCGGCGCCAGTTCTGCACACGCTCCAGGGTCTTCTCGACCGCACCCGGACGCTTCATCAGGCGCAGGATGCGCGGGCTGGCATGCTGGAACGGAATGTCCAGGTACGGCAGGATGCGGTTCTCGGCCATCAGCGGCACCACCTCGTCCACGTGCGGGTACGGGTAGACGTAGTGCATGCGAACCCACGCATCCAGCTCGGACAGACCTTCGCACAGTGCCTTCAGGCGGGTCTGGTAGGCCTTGTTGCGCCACATCTTCTCGGCGTACTTCACGTCCACGCCATAGGCCGAGGTGTCCTGCGACACCACCAGCAGCTCGCGCACGCCACCACGCACCAGGCGCTCGGCCTCACGCAGCACCTCGTCGACCGGGCGCGAGACCAGCTTGCCGCGCATCGACGGGATGATGCAGAAGCTGCACTTGTGGTTGCAGCCTTCGGAAATCTTCAGGTAGGCATAGTGGCGCGGGGTCAGCTTGATGCCGTAGTCAGGCACCAGGTCCACGAACGGATCGTGCTTGGGCGGCAGTGCTTCATGCACCGCTTCCATCACGCTGTGGTAGTCCTGTGGGCCGGACACCGCCAGCACGTTCGGATACGCCTCGCGGATCTGCTCCGGGCGCTTGCCCAGGCAGCCGGTGACGATGACCTTGCCGTTCTGGTTCATCGCCTCGCCAATCGCGTCCAGCGACTCGGTCACCGCCGAATCGATGAAGCCGCAGGTGTTGACCACCACCACATCGGCCGAATCGTAGGACGGGACGATGTCGTAACCTTCCGAGCGGAGCTGGGTGAGGATGCGCTCGGAATCAACAAGGGCCTTCGGGCAGCCAAGGCTGACGAAGCCGACTTTGGGGTTCAGCTGGGACATGGAATCGCGGGACTCTGGGGGCCTGGGCCCCTGCCGGCATGGCAGGGGTTCCTGGGGGCCGGGGCCTGAAAGGGCGCCAGTATACCGGGGTTGGCGGCCGGGCTCTGAATGGCCAGCCGCCCGATCACGCACAGCCGCTGACACCGCGCTAACCCGCGCAGCACCGACAATGCAGTCCTGTCCCTGCAACGAGAGTAGATGACGATGGCCGAGTGGATCACCCTGGATACGCACCACGGCGCGGTACGGGCCTGGCAGGCACTCCCCGAGGGCACCGCGCGAGGCGGGCTGGTGGTGGTGCAGGAAATCTTCGGCGCGAACCCGCACATCCGCGGCGTGGCCGAACGCTTCGCCGCCGAGGGCTATGCGGTGCTGGCACCGTCGTTCTTTGACCTGATTGATGGCCCCGATGCCGACCCGGATGCCCTGCCCTACGACGCCGACGGCGTGAAGCAGGGCCTGGAACGGGTCAGCGCGCTGGGCATGGAGAAGGCGCTGGAAGTGGTCCGCGCGGCAGCCACCCGGCTGGCCCCCTACGGCAAGGTCGGCACCGTCGGCTACTGCTGGGGCGGTACGGTAGCGATGCTGTCCGCAGTGCGCCTGGGCCTGCCCTCTGTCAGCTACTACGGCGCGCGCAACGTCCAGTTCCTCGATGAGACGCCGAAGGCGCCGGTGATCTTCCACTTCGGCGCCCAGGACCGCAGCATCCCGCCGGAAGCGGTCCAGGCCCATCGCGAGAAGCTGCCGCAGATGGCCACCTTCGTCTATCCGGCCGACCACGCCTTCAACCGGGAGGTCGGACATGCGTATGATCCAGAAAGCGCCGCCCTGGCGCTGCAACGCACCCTGGACTTCTTCTCGGAGCATCTTGGATGAGCGAATTCGAACTCGATTCACGCCTGGCCACCGATAGCGTACTGGTGGCCGAAGGACCGTTGTCGCAAGTGCGGCTGATGAACGACGAACGATTCCCGTGGCTGGTACTGGTACCGCGCCTGGCCGGGGTCACCGAGTGGATCGAGCTGGACGGCGAGCAGCAGGACAAGCTGCGCACCGAGCTCAACCGCGCCTGCAAGGCCCTTAAGGGCGCCGACGGAGTGGAGAAGATCAACATCGGCGCGTTGGGCAACATCGTGCGCCAGCTGCACTTCCACGTGATCGGCCGCCATGACGGTGATCCGGCCTGGCCGGGCCCGGTCTGGGGCAGCGGTCCCGCGCACCGCTACGAAGCGGCCGCACTGGACCAGCATGTCGCCTACTGGAAGGAACGGCTAGGATATCCGGCCCACACCTGAGCCTTCGCCGACCCGATGCGATTCAACCTCGTTGCCGCCATCCTGCTGATCCTGATCGGCCTGTTCATGCTCGCCAGCAACCTCGGCTGGACGCACCTGAACCTGTCCAAGCTGCTGCTGACCTGGTGGCCGGTGGCGCTGGTGGGTGTCGGGATCGCGATGCTGTTCGGGCGCGGAAAATAACGAAGGCGGCGCATTGCGCCGCCCTCGTTCATGCAGAGCCGAGCCATGCTCGGCTGCCCCGCCTTGAAGCCGAGCATGGCTCGGCTCCACAAACCGCCTGCAATCTTCAGGTCCGCGGCAGGGTCACACCGGTCTGGCCCTGGTACTTGCCGCCACGATCGCGGTACGACGTCTCGCAGATGTCATCGGCCGCGGCCTGGAAGAACAGCATCTGTGCAACGCCTTCGTTGGCATAGATGCGAGCCGGCAGCGGCGTGGTGTTGCTGAATTCCAAGGTGACGTGGCCTTCCCATTCCGGCTCCAGCGGCGTCACGTTGACGATGATGCCGCAGCGCGCATAGGTGCTCTTGCCCAGGCACACCACCAGGGTATCGCGGGGGATGCGGAAATACTCCACGGTACGCGCCAGCGCGAAGCTGTTCGGCGGAATGATGCACTCGTCGGCGGTGATGTCGACGAAGCTGCCCGAGTCGAAATGCTTGGGATCGACGATGGTCGAGTTGATGTTGGTGAACACCTTGAACTCGCGCGAGCAGCGCACGTCGTAGCCATAGCTGGACGTGCCGTAGCTGACGATGCGCTCGCCGTTGGCCTGCTTGACCTGCCCGGCCTCGAACGGCTCGATCATGCCGTGCTGCTCGGACATGCGGCGGATCCAACGGTCACTCTTGATGCTCATGCTTTGTCCTGGGGGATACGAGGGGCGCGAGGATTCTAGCAGGGGGCCGGGCATCGCCGACGGCCCCGGCCGAGGTGCTTACAGCAGCGACGACAGGATCGGAATCGACGCCCGCGGGCGCTTGCCCACTTCCTCGATCAGGCGCTGCGCGGCATGGCGGTAGGCCTGCGCCGGCACCGAATCGGGCTGCGCCACGGTGATCGGGGTACCGCTATCGCCCTGCTCGCGGATGCCGATCTGCAGCGGCAGCGATCCCAGCAGCGGCACGCCGTACTGCGCGGCCATGCGCTCGCCACCGCCCTCACCGAACAGATGCTCGACATGCCCGCAGTTGCTGCAGGTGTGCACGGCCATGTTCTCGACAATGCCCAGCACCGGCACCTCGACCTTCTCGAACATCTTCAGCGCCTTCTTCGCATCCAGCGTGGCGATGTCCTGCGGCGTGGTGACGATCACCGCACCGGCCAGCGGAATCTTCTGGGTCAAGGTCAGCTGGATGTCGCCGGTGCCCGGCGGCAGGTCGATCAGCAGGAAATCCAGGTCATCCCACAGCGTGTCGTTGAACAGCTGGGTCATTGCCGAGGTGGCCATCGGACCGCGCCAGATCATCGGCGTGTCCTCTTCGATCAGGTAACCGATCGACATCGTGTCCACGCCGAACGCGCGCAGGGGCTCGATGCTCTTGTTGTCGGGACTTTCCGGCCGCCCGGACAAGCCCAGCATGGCGGGCACGCTGGGGCCGTAGATGTCCGCGTCCAGCACGCCGACACGTGCGCCCAGCTGCTGCAGCGCCACGGCCAGATTGACCGCGGTGGTCGACTTGCCCACGCCGCCCTTGCCGGAGCCGACCGCGATGACATTGCGGATGCGGGCATGTGGCGTCAGTCCCTTCTGGACTTGGCTGGCATGGGGGCGGCGGGGGGAACTGTTCACAACGGGCACCAGCTGTATCAGGGGGAATAACCCAACATCATACAAGCTGGACGTAGCCTGACTGAAATTCAGGATTGCTACAGATTCGTGCACAGATTGTTAAGTTCATGTTACGTTCCTGAAGCACTGTTTTGGGCTGCGGAGCTGGTTTCCAGCGCGCACGATGGCGCATGCGCAGTGCCGATTTTTGTTTTTGCTCTCTATTGGAACTACATGAAATACGCAAGCAACACCGCACGTCGCAACACGCTCGCCGTCGCCCTGATTTCCGCCCTGATGGCCGCCGCCCCGGCAATGGCCCAGGACAAGGCGACCAACCTGGACAAGATCACCGTCACCGGTTCGCTGATCCCGCAGACCCAGGTTGAAACCCAGACCCCGGTGATGTCCATCACCGCCGAAGACATCCAGACCCGCGGCTTCAGCAGCGTTGCTGAAGTGCTGCAGCAGTCCTCGCTGACCACCGGCGGCCTGCAGGGTGGCCAGACCTCGGGTTCGTTCACCCAGGGCGCTGAAGCAGCCGGCATGTTCGGCCTGAACCCGGGTTACACCAAGTACCTGATCAACGGCCGCCCGATGCTCTCGTATCCGGCGCTGTACAACGGTAGCGACACCTTCAACAACATCAGCGGCATTCCGATCGACATCGTCGAGCGCATCGAAGTGCTGCCCGGTGGCCAGTCCTCGCTGTACGGCTCGGACGCGATCGCCGGTGTGGTCAACATCATCCTGAAGGAGCGCATGGACGGCGGTACGATGACCGTCCGTGGCGGCACCTACACCGAAGGCGGCGGCAGCAATATCCGCTTCAGCGCAGCCAAGGGCTTCAACGCGTTCGACGACCGCTTCCACGCGCTGGTCAACGTGCAGATCGAGAACGGCAGCCCGATCTGGGGCTACCAGCGTGACATCACCAAGCAGAACAACCCGGTCGGCTACACCGCGCAGGTGCCGTCGAACGACTTCGCCGTCATCACCAATGCAGACAACAAGCTGCTGATGATGGACCCGAGCCGCTGCGCCAACGTGGCAGGCCTGTACGACGGCACCACCGTCGTCGGCAAGCGCGCGTCGGGCGAGTCCTGCGGTTCGGTGTACAGCGCCGGCTACAAGACCCTGAAGAACGGCAAGAACAGCGGCCAGTTCTACTCGTCGATGACCTTCGACGTGAACGACAACTTCCAGCTGTTCGCCGACGTGCTGTACAGCAAGGAAAAGACCGAGTTCACCTCCGGCTCCAGCGCCCTGTGGTGGGGCACGAAGTCGGTCATGGGTGGCTTCTACGACCAGGGCGCAGGCAAGGTCGTGAACCTGCAGCGCGCCTTCGCGCCGGAGGAGATCGGCGCGGGCGACTACAACAACATCCTGAACTCCGATGAGAGCCGCGCCTACCAGGTCACCCTGGGCGGCAAGGGCATCGTCGGCGACTGGGACTACAGCGCCAGCTTCACCCGTGGCGAGTACCGCCTGGACCAGAACCGCTTCGTGCGCTGGAAGGACAAGATCGAGGACTTCTTCGGCCAGACCGTGCTGGGCCCGCGCCTGGGCACCTACACCGACCCGAAGGACCCGACCGCCACGTTCGGCATCTACAACCCGAACTACGCTGCCTTCTACTCGCCGATCACCCCGGACCAGTTCGCCAGCTTCACCGGCTACGGCACCCACCGCAGCAAGACCTGGCAGAACCTGGGTCGCGTGCAGGTGACCAACGGCTCGCTGTTCAGCCTGCCGGGCGGTGACGCCGGCCTGGCCGTCGTGCTGGAAGGTGGCAGCGAAGGTTGGGACTACTCGCCGGACCAGGCCTTCGTCGACGGCAACGTGTGGGGCACCACCGCCGTCGCGGGCGCCGGCCACCGCAGCAACTACGCGGTCACCAGCGAACTGCGCATGCCGCTGCTGGAGAAGCTGACCGTCAGCGCCTCGGGCCGTTATGACGCGTTCAAGATCGCCGACAAGACCGTCGACAAGGCCACTTACAGCATCGGCCTGGAATTCCGTCCGATCGAGAGCCTGCTGCTGCGCGGCAAGTACGGCACCGCCTTCCGTGCACCGACCCTGTCCGATGCCTTCCAGGGCATGAGCGGCTCGTACTCGTCCGGCCAGAATGACTACTACCGCTGCAGCCAGCTGGGCTACGGCCTGCGTGACGAGGCCTGCTCGTTCTACAAGAACACCTCGGTGTACAGCGAAAAGTCCGGCAATCCGGACCTGAAGCCGATCACCGCCGACGTGTGGAGCGCAGGCGTGGTGTGGGCCCCGGTGAGCAACTTCTCGCTGTCGGCCGACTACTACAACTGGAAGATCAAGAACGAGGTCAAGACCCTCAGCACCGACCAGCTGCTGCTGGCCGAGTACCAGTGCCACAACGGCCTGCCGAACAACACCTCGGCCAGCTGCCAGAACGTCACCGACTGGGTGTCGCGCGATGCCGGCGGCAACCTGACCCGCGTGTACACGCCGAAGCTCAACGTCGCCAGCCAGAACCTGGAAGCGGTGACGGTGGCGGCCAAATACCAGCAGGATATCGGTCGCTTCGGCTCGCTGATGTTCTCCGGCAACTACACGAACATGCTGAAGCGTGAAGTGCAGCCGATGCCGGGCGCCGCCAAGCTCGACCTGCTGAGCGATCCGTACAACATGTGGTACTACGACAACTTCGCCAAGGTCCGTGGCGATCTGTCGGTGGCCTGGAACATCGCCAAGTTCACCACCACCGTGTACGCCAACTACGTCGGCAGCACCCCGAACTACCTGGCCTACACCGGCCGCAGCTACGGCTATGTCCACTCTTCCGGTGCCAAGGCCGGCAAGTGGGGTTCGTACACCACGTACAACCTGAGCATGAACTACCAGGCACAGGACGATCTGGTCCTGTCGCTGATGGTCAACAACGTGTTCAACAAGCTGCCGGAAGGCCAGCGCTACAACTACCCGGGCAACGAATCGACCCCGTTCAATGACGGCTTCTACAGCGTCTACGGCCGCCAGATCTCGGCCCAGGTCAAGTACAACTTCTGATCCCGTCGTTTCCCGGACTTCGTGTCTGGACCAGGCCCCGCTTCGGCGGGGCCTTTTTTTTCCTTCTATGCGGCATGGGGAAAGCCCGCGACGTATCGATTATTAATGTCAGTTGAATTTATCAAATATTCATTTTCACTGCTTTCCGATAATCCGGAAAACGGCAGAAATGCCTGTGGAGAAGGGGCTTTTTACGAAGCGCGCAACCGTCCGTCACCGACCGTTACAGAACTGCGCAAGGCACGTTAAGCGTGTGTTACGTTGACTCCACGCCGCCAAACCGCATAGGCAAGGCAGCTGAACAGAATCGAAATCCCAGGAAAGGGATACACGCGTCATCACGATCACACGGAGTAATCGCATGTCTCGTCGTCGCTTCGCATTCTCGCACCACCCGCTCACCCACGCCGTCGCCTGCGGCTTGTTGCTGGCCGGCAGCAGCGCCACCGTACTCGCCCAGGACAGCAGCAAGGCCGCGACCAACCTCGACCGGGTCACGGTCACCGGCTCGCTGATCCCGCAGACGCAGATCGAAAACCAGACGCCGGTGCTGACCATCAGCGCCGAGGCGATTCAGGCGCGCGGTTTCTCCAGCGTTGCCGAAGTGTTGCAGCAGTCCTCGTTGACCACCGGCGGCCTGCAAGGCGGCCAGACCTCGGCATCCTTCACCCAGGGTGCTGAAGCGGCTGGCATGTTCGGCTTGAACCCGGGCTACACCAAGTACCTGATCAACGGCCGCCCGATGCTCTCGTATCCGGCGCTGTACAACGGCAGCGACGCGTTCAACAACATCAGCGGCATCCCCATCGACATCGTCGACCGCATCGAGGTGCTGCCGGGTGGCCAGTCATCCCTGTACGGTTCGGACGCGATCGCCGGCGTGGTCAACATCATCCTCAAGGAACGCATGGACGGCGGCACGCTGAACGTGCGCGGCGGCGCCTATTCCGATGGCGGTGGCGCCAGCTTCCGCGTGAGCGGCGCCAATGGCTTCAACAGCAAGGACGATCGCTTCCGCGCCCTGGTCAATGTGCAGTATGAAAAGACCAACCCGATCTGGGGTTACCAGCGCGACATCACCAAGCAGAACAATCCGCATGGCTACACGCGCCAGCTGCCCTCGAACGACTTCCTGGTCTTCGACGCGGATACCAATGATTTCCTGATGATGGATCCGAACAACTGCGCCGGCGTTTCCGGCCAGTTCGGCGGCACCACCATCCTCGGTACGCGCCGCGCTGGACAATCCTGCGGCTCCGCGTTCGGTGCGGGTTACAAGACGATCAAGAACAGCAAGGAAAGCAGCCAGTTCTATTCGTCGCTGACCTACGATGTGAATGACAACCTGCAGCTGTTCGGCGATGTCCTCTACAGCTACGAAACCGTCAAGTACAACACCGGTGCCGGCTACAACTACTGGGGCACGGACATCAGCATGGGTCCGTTCTTCGATCAGTCCAGTGGTCGCTATCTGGGGCTGCAACGCGTGTTCGCACCCGAAGACATCGGCGGCATCGGCTACCGCGACATCATGAATACCGACCGCAGCAAGTCCTATCAGGTCACGCTCGGTGCACGCGGCGCGATCGGCAGCAACTGGGACTACGAGGCCAGCGTCACCCGCGGCGAGTACAAGCTCAACGAGCGTGGCTATGCACGCTGGAACGACCCGATCAACAACTGGTTCGCCGACAACGTGCTGGGACCGGTGCTGGGCCAGACCGACGACGGCTACAACATCTACAACCCGAACTGGGGTGCTTTCTATTCCCAGCTGCCGCAAGGGGCCTTCCAGAGCTTCACCGGCTTCACCACCAGCCGCAGCCGCACCTGGCAGACCCAGACCCGCGCGCAGATCACCAACAGCTCGCTGTTCAAGCTGCCCGGTGGCGACGCCGGCTTTGCCGCCGTGGTTGAAGGCGGCAGCGAAGGGTGGAACTACATGCCGGACGTGCGCCTGACCGACGGCACAGTGTTCGGTACCACCTCGGTGGCGGGCAACGGCCATCGCAGCAACTACGCTGTCACCAGCGAACTGCGTCTGCCGTTGCATGACATGCTGACGGTCACCGCTTCCGGCCGCTACGACAACTTCAAGATCGCCGGCCATACCGTAGACAAGCCCACCTACAGCATCGGCCTCGAGTTCCGCCCCTTCGAAAGCCTGCTGGTCCGCGGCAAGTACGGCACCGCGTTCCGCGCCCCGTCCCTGCCCGATGCCTTCCAGGGCAAGAGCGGCTACTACGCCAATGGGTCCAAGGATTACTACCGCTGTGGCCAGCTCGGGTTCGATCCGTCCAACACGGTCGACTGCCGCTACGGCAGCGTGTCGGTGTTCGGCACCCAGTCGGGCAATCCGGAGCTGAAGCCGATTACCGCCGATGTGTGGAACGCGGGCCTGGTGTGGGCGCCGATCAACAACCTGTCGGTGTCCCTGGACTACTACAACTGGAAGATCAAGAACGAGGTCAACACCCTCAGCTCCGACCAGTTGCTGCTCGCCGAGTACTACTGCCGCAACGGCCTGACCAACACCGCTGGCGCCACCTGCGAGGAAGTGGCCAACTGGGTCACCCGTGATGCCACCGGCGCGCTGGAGGAGATCTACACGCCGAAGCTGAACGTGGCACGGCAGAACCTTGAGGCGGTCACTGCCAGCTTCAAGTACGTGCAGGACATCGGTCGCTTCGGTTCGCTGCAGTTCTCCAGCAACTACACCAACATGCTCAAGCGTGAACTGCAGCCGCAGCTCAACGACCCGTTCCTGGATCTGCTGGGCAACCCGTACGCAATGTGGGTGTACGACTCCTACGCCAAGGTCCGGGCTGACGGCTCGATCGGCTGGGCGATCGACAAGTTCACCACCACGCTGTATTTCAATTACATCGGCCGCACGCCGAACTACCTGTCCTACCTGGGCCGTGGCTATGACTATGTCGATCCGACGTCCGGCTACAAGGCTGGCAAGTGGGGCTCTTACACGACGTACAACCTGAGCGTGAACTACCGCGCGATGGACAACCTGACGTTCTCGCTGATGGTCAACAACCTGTTCAACAAGGTGCCGGACAACCAGCAGCACTCCTACGCGGGCAACATCGACGTGCCGTACAACAACTCGCTCTACAACGCCTACGGGCGCGCTATCTACGTCCAGGCCCAGTACGACTTCGGCAGGAAGTAAGCACAGCCAAACGCACATGGAAGCAGAGGCCCCGCTCCGGCGGGGCTTTTTTTTGCCTGCGTGGGTCTTCCACCGCTTCTCTCCGGATGCTGCGCGTCGGTGACCATCCTTGATCGTTCGCGGCTGGATTCATGAATGTCAGAAAAATATGACAATTCCACCTCATGCAGCGATCGCGCCACCCATCACATGACAATGATTTTAGATGTATTTTCGCAGAACTTAGCTTCAATATTGCGTTTTTTTACCAACTCGGAGTTTTTCCAAGTCTTGTCACCTAAAAAATTTCATTCAGGATTCATTGCATTTTTGTTCACGAGGCATTTATAAATGAGGCACGCCGTTTGTGACCGCATTCCTGTTTGGCCACGAGGCGCACCCACTACACCCCGGAGAGAGTCCTGATGCAAACGAAGTTCTGGCGCCGCGCGGCGCTGGCTACCGCCCTGTCTGGTTGCCTTTTCTCGATCGCCCACGCTCAGTCCGTGACCGGTTACATCTACGGCCAGGCGCCGGCCGGCGCGGGTTCGAGCGTGGTTGTCCGCAACCTGGGGACCGGCGCCACGCGCACCCTGCCGGTTGATGCCAATGGTCGTTACCGCGTGTCCGACCTGCCCAACGGCCGCTACTCGGTGGAACTGCGCCGTGACGGCGCCACGGTCACGACACAGAATGACGTGGCGGTCAACATCGCCTCCGGCACCGAGGTCTCCTTCGCCGGCGGCAAGGCGACTGATCTGGACGGCATCGTGGTGCGCGCCGCGTCGATGGCATCGATCGACGTTTCGCAGGTCGATACCCGGACCGTCTTCAGCTACGAAGACCTGCGCAGCCTTCCGCTGCCGCGCGACATCACTGCTGTTGCCCTGCTGGCACCCGGTGCGATCGCCAGCAACAGCTACAGCGGCGTACCCAGCTTCGGCGGTTCTGCTGCGTCGGAGAATGCCTATTACATCAACGGCTTTGCGGTAACCAACCCGCTGACCAGCATCGGCTCGACCACACTGCCCTTTGAGGCCATCGCCCAGGAACAGGTCCTCACCGGCGGCTATGGCGCGGACTTTGGGCGCTCCACCGGTGGCGTGGTCAACATCGTGACCCGTCGCGGCACCAACGAATGGAAGGCCGGTGCGTACGAGATCTGGAGCCCGGAATCGCTGCGCGCATCTCCGCGCAACATGTATTACGCCAACACCGGCCACTTCACCGCCAATGATCCGCGCGGCGCGGCTTACCAGACCGATGGCAAGCTGTATCAGTACCGCAACAAGAACAACTCCTGGCAGAACACCACCGGTGCCTATGTCGGCGGCCCGATCGTCCAGGACAAGCTGTTCTTCTTCGTCAACGGCGAGTTCACCAAGACTGACGGCACCAGCGCCCGCTACGCGACCAACACCAGCCCGGCCAACCTGACCCGCGGTTGGAACGAGTACACCTATGAATATCCGCGCTGGACGGCGAAGATCGACTGGAACATCACCGACAACCACGTCATCGAGCTGACAGGTGTGTCTGACGTTACCAAGTACGACGCCGAGTACTACTCGTTCGACTACAACAAGTTCACACATGGCGACGTGCAGACCGGCGGCATCAGCACCAAGGAAGACTCCAAACTCTACATCGGCAAGTACACCGGCTACCTGACCGACAACCTGACCCTGTCGGCGCTGTACGGTCGCCAGAAGATCGAACACTCGCAGGGCCTGTACAACTACGACGCAAGCTGCCCGTACATCAGTGCCGGAACCACTGCACGCGTGCCGGGCCTGAACTACAGCGGCTGCCAGAGCACGACCTCGCTGGTCAACGCCGACGGCGCCTTCGACGAGACCAAGGGCGGGCGTATCGACCTGACCTGGCGTCTGGGCAACCATGAACTCCGCTTCGGCTTCGACCGCCAGGATGCAGAGTCGCTGACCGGCACCGAGTATCCGGGCGGCTACGGCTGGATCTATCGTCGCTCCACCAACCCGAACACCCCGATCGATGCATCGCACGGCGTGAGCTCGGCAGCTTCCGGTGGCGGCCTGGGCGCACAGGGCTACTACGTCTATCGCCTGTACAGCACCAAGCTGGCACAGCCGAAGACCGAGCAGGCCTCGCAGTACATCGAAGACCGCTGGCAGGTTTCGGACAACGTTTTGCTATCGCTGGGTCTGCGCAACGAACAGTTCACCAACTACACCGGCACGGGCGAGAAGTATGCGAGCCAGAAGACGCAGCTGGCACCGCGTCTGGGCGTGGCCTGGGACGTTCATGGCGACTCGTCGCTGAAGTTGTTCGCCAATGCCGGTCGCTACCACCTGGCCATGCCGAACAACGTGGCAGTGCGTGCAGCCTCCGGCTCGCTCAACACCAACGAGTACTTCACCTACACCGGCGTCGATCCGACCACCGGTGCACCGACGGGGCTCAATTCCATTCCGGTCGATGCCTCGAAGGGGTACCTGTGCCCGGGCACCAACGCTGTCGCCAGCAACCTGGAATGCGGCAGTGCGCCGAATCCGCGCACCTTGGCCGCAGTGGACATGAAGTCGCACTACCAGGACGAGTACATCATTGGCATGGAGCAGCAGCTTGCGGCTGATACCGTCTGGGGCGCGAAGTTCACCTACCGCGAACTGAAGAGCGCGATCGACGACACCTGCACCCCCGCGCTGGGCGGCGCATGCTTCCTGTTCAACCCCGGCGTGGGCAACACCTTCTGGGAAGAACAGGCCGATGGCAGCTACGAGAAGGTGCACTATTCGGCAGCTGACCTTGGCCTGCCCAAGCTCAAGCGCAAGTACTACGCGCTGGACCTGTTCCTGGAGAAGCGTACGGACAACTGGTACGGCAAGGTCATGTACACCTTCAGCCGCAACTACGGCAATACCGAAGGCCAGCTGAACTCCGACCTGGATACCGGTACCGGTGGCCAGGAAGATGTGTCGGTCACCCAGGACTGGGATCTGCCGCAGCTGATGCAGGGCGCCAATGGGCTGCTGCCGAACCACCGTGGCCATGTGCTCAAGGCGTTCGGCTACATGAAGCTGACCCCCGAGTGGCGCGTGGGTGGCAGCCTGACCGTTGCCGAAGGTCGTCCGAACAACTGCACCAGCATGTACCCGACCCCAGACAAGGGCCTCTACGATGGCTCCTACTATTGGTACTGCGGCCTGCCGGGCAGCGGCACCACACCGGGCACGGCCGGTTACGTGCCGCCGTCGGCGGACTATGGTTCCTCGCCGCGCGGTTCGCACGGCAAGGCGCCGTGGCAGTTCAACCTGGGGCTGAATGTCGCGTACACGCCGGATTGGGCGAAGGGCCTGACCCTGCAGGCCGATGTGATCAACCTGCTGAATCGCCAGGTGGCTGGCAGCACGTACTCGCGTTACGCCGCCTCGCCGTACCGCGGCGCAGCGGACTACAACCCGGAGTACGGTCGTGACCTGAACTACTCGACCCCGCGCTACTTCCGCTTCACTGCCCGATACGATTTCTGATCATCCGGCAGCATCGTTGACCCGGAGGGCCCGTGCGATCCGCACGGGCCCTTCTTTTTTCCTTTCGTGGCGCGTCGCCGTCGGCCCCTTGCGCCCGGCCATGACCTTCGACACCCTTGCAGGGCAAGCCGGCGGCGTATCGTTCGGCCCACGGCCGTCCCTGCGGCCCTTCCCTGACTCACTCGGCCTGGAGGCCATCAAAGTGACCCGTACTCCCAAGATCGTGCTGCTGACCCTGGCCGTTTCGGCCGCGCTGGTTGGCTGCGGCAAGAACGAAACCCCGGCCAAGGACGCCACCGCCTCCACGCCGGCTGCGGCCGAAGCCACCCAGTACACCCTGGACGAGAGCAAGCTGCCGGCCTACAACGCCTTCCAGCCCAGCGACCTGGATGCCAGCAAGGACGCCTGCGGCGCCTTCGGCGACTACGTGAACAGCAAGTGGCTGGCCGCCAATGAAATCCCGGGCGACCGCACCAGCTGGGGCGCGTTCACCATCCTCGACGAGCGCTCGGTGGCCGTGCAGCACCAGCTGGCCGAACAGGTCGCGCAGGTGAAGACTCCGAACCACATCGAGAAGATCGTCGGCGACCTGTGGGCCACCGGCATGGACGAGGCCAAGATCAACGCCCAGGGCATCGAGCCGCTGAAGGCCGACCTGACCGCGATCGATGGCCTGCAGGACAAGGCGGCCATCGCCAACTACCTGCGCACCAGCGCCGCCAAGGGTGACAACGTCCTGTTCGGCTTCGGCGCCGAAGCCGACTTCAAGAACTCGGCCGTGAACATGGCCTACGCCAGCCAGGGCGGCCTGGGCCTGCCGGACAGCACCTACTACACCGATGCCAAGAACGCCGACAAGCTGAAGGCCTACCAGGCGCACGTCGCCAAGGTGCTGGAGTTGTCCGGCGTCGCTGCTGCCGACGCTGCCAAGCAGGCCGAGGACGTGGTCAAGTTCGAGACCCGCCTGGCCAAGGCGTCCAAGTCGCGCGTCGAACTGTCGCGCAACGTTGAGCTGTACTACAACCCGGTCACCGTGGCCGACGCGGACAAGCTGACCCCGAACTTCAGCTGGACCGAGTTCTTCAAGTCGCAGGGCGTGGCCGCACCGGAGAAGTTCTCGCTGGCCATGCCGGCCTTCCATGAGGAAGTGAGCAAGGCGCTGGGCGACACCGATCCGTCGGTGTGGCGCGCCTACCTGCGCTTCCACACCGTGGACAGCGCCTCGCCGTACCTGGCCGATGCCTTCGTGCAGGAGAACTACGAGTTCTACGGCAAGACCCTCAACGGCCAGAAGGAGCAGAAGCCGCGCTGGAAGCGTGTGCTGGGCACCATCGAGAATGACGCCGGTGAAGCCTTCGGCCAGCTGTACGTGAAGGTGGCCTTCTCGCCGGAAGCCAAGGCGAAGATGGAAGAACTGGTGAAGAACCTGGCCGCCTCGCTGAAGGACCGCATCCAGGGCCTGAGCTGGATGAGCGATGAAACCAAGGCCAAGGCCATCGCCAAGTGGGAAACCTTCACCCCGAAGATCGGCTACCCGGACAAGTGGCGTGACTGGTCGGGCCTGCAGACCCAGCGCGACAGCTTCCTGGGCAACGTGCGCGCGGCCAACGAATTCAACTACAAGTTCAACCTGTCCAAGATCGGCAAGCCGGTGGACAAGACCGAGTGGGGCATGACCCCGCAGACGGTCAACGCCTACTACAACCCGCTGCAGAACGAGATCGTGTTCCCGGCCGCCATCCTGCAGCCGCCGTTCTTTGATCCGAAGGCCGACGACGCACTGAACTACGGCGGCATCGGCGCGGTGATCGGCCACGAAATGACCCACGGTTACGACGACCAGGGCGCACGTTTCGGGCCGACCGGCAACATGGAAGACTGGTGGACCGCCGCTGACAAGAAGAACTTCGAAGGCCTGACCGGCAAGCTGGTCAAGCAGTTCGACCAGTACAAGGTCGACGGCCAGGCGGTGAACGGCCACCTGACCCTGGGTGAGAACATCGCCGACCTGGGCGGCCTGGCCACTGCTTACGATGCCCTGCAGAAGGCCAGCGCCGGCAAGGAAGACCCGAAGGTGGACGGCTTCACCCGCGACCAGCGCTTCTTCTTCAACTGGGCCACCGTGTGGCGCACCAAGTACACCCCGGAGAACGCCAAGGTCCGCCTGGCGACCGACCCGCACGCCCCGGCGCAGTTCCGCGCCATGGGTGCGCCGTCGAACCTGCCGACCTTCGCGGCCGCGTTCCAGTGCAAGGCCGGTTCGCCGATGGCCCGCAGCGGCGACCAGCAGGTGGTGATCTGGTAAGCCACGGCTGACGCCGCGGCAGACCTGCAGAGGCCCGGGAATTCCCGGGCCTTTGTTTTTCCGGGGTGTTTTTCATCCACGCATGGTGTGGATCCAATGATCTCGGCGCTCCCCGTTAGCGGCCGACCCTGGCCGGCGAAAGCAGCGTGATGCGTGCATGCCGCGTCGATGCACGGCTTGCTATAGTGCGCGCGCCCTCAATCCATCACGGATTCGTTCCACATGCCCAATTTCCGTCCGCTTGCCATCGCCCTGGGCATCAGCCTGGCGACCCTGGTCCCGACCCATGATGCGTTCGCCGCCGCCAAGAAGAAGGCCGCGCGCGCCCCGGCCGTCAGCGCCCAGTGCAGCGACTTCTATGACGCCACCAACGCAGGCTGGCTGAAGGCCAACCCGGTGCCACAGACCGGTGCCACCACCGCGCTGGGCCAGCTGGTCGACCGCAGCCGTCAGCAGCAGCGTGAACTGCTCGACGCAGCCATGAAGGCGCCGCAGGGCAACGTGCAGAAACTGCTGGGCGACTTCTGGGCCAGCGGCCTGGACGAAGCCGCCGTGGAAGCCGACGGATCCAATCCGATCGCCCCGCTGCTGACCCGCATCAACGCCATCAAGAAGGCCAAGGATGTGCCGGCCTCGATCGCCGCGTTGCACCAGGTCGGCATCCCGGTGGCCTTCAACTTCGGCCCGGACGTGGACCTGAAGGCGCTGGACCGCCACATCGGTTACTTCATGCAGGGCGGCATGGGCCTGCCGGACCCGGCGTTCTATACCCGCACCGACGCCGACACCGTGGCGCTGATGGGCCGCTACCGCAATTACGTCAAGCAGATCCTGGCACTGACCGGCACTCCGGCCGCCAAGCTGGATGCCGAGTCGCAATCGGTGATCGCACTGGAAACCGAACTGGCGCGCAACGCGCAGTCGCTGGCCGGCATCAACAACCCGTTCAACAACTACGCGCCGATCTCCACCAAGGAGCTCAACAGCCGCTACCGCAACCTGCAGCTGGATGCGTTCCTGAAGGCCCAGGGCGTGGATGACGACCTGGTCTCGCTGGCCGACCCGGGCCTGTTCAAGCAGCTCGACGGCATGGTCACCAAGCTCAAGCCGGACCAGTGGAAGGCCTACCTGCGCTGGCGCGTGGGCGACTCGATGGCGCCGTACCTGTCCAAGGCCTACCGCGACGCCGAATTCGAATTCCGTGGCCGCGTGCTGCGTGGCGAGACCCTGCCGCCGCAGCGCTGGGAAGACGTGCTGGAGGCGATCAACGTGGCCGCTGGCCCGATGGTCGGTCGCGAATACGCTGCCCGTTACCTGTCCGCCGAAGATCGTCGCCAGGCCGCATGGATCGTCGACAAGGTGCGCGAAGTGCAGATCGAAGCGGTCAAGAACAGCAGCTGGATGAGTGCCGAAGCCAAGACCGAAGCGCAGGCCAAGCTGGCCGCGCTGAAGATCGAGATCGGTACCCCGCTGCGTGATCTCGACTACAGCGTGCAGCCGATGGGCCGTGGTTCGTTTGGCGGCAACATGCTGATCGCTTCGACCTGGCGCCATCGCGAGGAAATGAAGCGCATCGGCAAGGGCAACGCCGACCGCCGCTGGGACGTGCTGCCGCAGCAGCCGTCGCTGGCCTACGATCTGGCGCAGAACCGCCTGATCGTCACCGCTGCGATCCTGCAGGGGCCGGTGTTCAACGCCAAGGCCGACGCTGCCGACAAGTTCGGCAGCTTCGGTGGCCTGGTCGGCCACGAGCTGACCCGTGCGATCGATGCCAAGGGCGCACTGGTCGATGCCAAGGGCGAACTGCGCAGCTGGTGGACGCCGGCCGACAAGACCGCCTGGACCCTGCTCGGCAACCGCGTCGCCGCGCAGTACGGCGCCTACGATTTCCCGGGCGTGAAGGGTGCCAAGGTCAACGGCACGCTCACCCAGGAAGAGAACCTGGCCGACATCGCCGGTCTGGAACTGGCCTGGGCCGCGTACACCGCGCAGGAGCCGAAGGCCAAGCAGGCACAGCAACAGGGCTTCTTCCGCGCCTGGTCGGCACTGTGGGCGCAGCAGCTGTCGCCGAACGAGGCCGTGCGTCGCCTGACCGCCGACATCCGTGCACCGGGCCTGTGGCGCAGCAACGGCACGCTGGCCAACCTGCCGGCGTTCGGTGCCACCTTCAGCTGCAAGGCCGGCCAGCCGATGCAGCGCAGCGAAGCCGAGCAGATCAAGGTCTGGCGCTGAGCCAACTGCTGCAACTGGTAATGCAGAGGGCGCCTTCGGGCGCCCTTTTTTCGCTTGGCGACCCAAAAAAGGGACCCCGGCATGGCCGGGGTCCAGGTCGTTTTCTGGAGAGATCGATCAGGTGCTGCGATCAGAAGTCGTAGGACGCACTGACACGAACCGAACGAGGCGCGCTGAAGTAGGTACCCATGCCGTAGGTGTTGGACACCGTGTAGGGGCCATCTTCATAGACCGCGTCAGACTGCACGGCGCGACGCTGGTTCAGCACATTGAAAACATCCAGGCTGAAAGCCAGCTTGTGATCGGCAAACGAAGGGCGATACATCACGCCCAGATCCAGGCGGGTCGTCCAGGGCTGCCGGCCGGCGTCACCCGGACGCGACGGCTTGCCACCGCAATAGTGATAGGCCGCGTCGTAGCCCAGCGGATCACTCTCATCGGTGCCGTAGTAGCCCAGGCAGCTCTTCGGCGCCCCCGACATGATCCGCAGGGTGGCCGACGCCGACCACTCGTCGTTGAACATATAGGCGCCATAGCCCTTCAGCTGGTGACGGCGGTCGTTCGCCAGATAGCCACCGGCGTATTCCATCAGTGCCGCGGCATCCCAGTCCTGGGTCTTGGAGACGTCATCCTGGCCGATATCCGACTTCACCTGGCCTTCGGTATTGCCGAAGCTGCGCGACCAGGTGTAATCCAGACGTCCGTACCACTTGTCGCTCAGCGGGTGCTCGATGAACAGATCGACGGCGATGTAGTCACGCTTGGCCTTCTTGTTGCCGTAACCCCAGTCGGCGGAGCTCATCTGCACCGGCGTGTAACCCGAGCCATCCGCGTGTCGGATCATGAAGGTGTTGGTCTTGCCCGGATTGAAGATCACACAGCCCGGGACATCGAGATTGCTGTCGTCGACGCCCATCGCGGCAAGCTTGTCGTGGATGCGATCGGAGTCACAGGTATCGTCGATGGCCGTCTGCAGGCGACGATAGGTGAACTTGGCACCGGAGCTCCAGCGCTCGCCCAGCGTCTTCTCGAAGCCAAGGATCAGCTCGTCCTGGTACTGCGACTTCAGGTCGGTCGGCGCAATCGACAACGGATCAGGGGTCTGGCCATATTCATTGTTGGCTGACACCGGGCCCGGGCCCAGAGCGGTCAACCCGGTCGGGTTGCCGTTGGCATCAATTCCGCTATAGGTGAAGTACTCGCGGGTGAACGTCGAGGCGGAAGCACCACGAATGGCAACGCTGTTGGGCAACGCCAGGTAGTAGCGGCCCAGGTTGGCGAACACCTTCAGCGACGAATCGCCAAACACATCCCAGCTCGCGCCCAGGCGCGGCGCCCACTGGTCACCGCTGTCGACGTAAGGCTTGGCCGCACTGTTGTAGTTGGTGAACTTGTCATTGCGGATGCCGAGGGTCACCAACCAGTTCGGCGTGACCTGCCAGCGGTCCTCCAGATAGTAGGCCTTCTGCTTGACCGACATGCTGGTGGTCGTGGAGAAGATGTACTTCTGCACGAAGTAGCCATTGCCGCCCGGCGGGGTGATATCAAAGCCCGGATTCGGCGACGAGGCCGGATCAACACGACCATAGATCCAGGCATACCCCGGCCCGGTCATCGCCTGACCTTCGTTATGCCCCTGGAAGTACATGTTATCGATACCACCGGTCAGCTCGTGGTTGCCGATGCGGTACTGCAGGTCTACACGCAGGCCTCGGGTCTTGCTGCCCGCATCTGACGACTTGGTATAGAGCGCCGACTGGTCGTTGCGGATGGGGCGGCCACCGGTAATGGACGGATCCTGATTGCCCGGGCTGCTGAGATAGGGGTTGGCCGTATCCAGCGGATTCGACTCCAGATTGCTCTCCTTGCTGCGACCCCATACCGCACTCAGGGTCAGGTCATCGTTCAGGTAGCCGGTGTACTTGAAGATGTCAAAGTCGTCCTTGAGCTTCGTGGTGTTCGGGAACGTGCCGGTGCGATCACCTTCGGCCAGGTCCTCGTAGTCGAACGATCGGTAGTAGCCACCGTTGCGATCGGTGTTCTGCACGCGGGTGTATTCCAGCGTATTGCTATCGTTGATGTTCCAGTCGATCTTTCCATAGAACTTCGGCGCATCAATGGTGTAGTGGTTGCGCACCTGCTGCGTTGCTGCAGAGCTGTTCGTGGACACACCTTCGGTGCGGTCCTTTTCCGCAGCCAAGTGAATGAACAGACGATCCTCGATCAGCGGGCCACTGGCATAGCCACTGTAGGTGGTACGCGTGGCGACATCGTCCTTGCGGTAGCGATAGAGCGAACCAGGCAACGAGTCATCGGTGTAGCTGTATCCATCTGGCAGCTGGCGATTGGGATAGATGACAGTGGCCGCAGAAGCCGACAGCGAGTCCGGGGCCCAGGTGGCCTGCACGCCGAAATGCCATTCATTGGTGCCGCGCTTGCCGAGCTGGTTGATCACACCACCGGTGGAGCGACCGTATCCCGCTCCGTAGCCGCCCATGAACGTTTCCTGCTGGTCGATCGACCCATAGGGCAGGCTGATACCACCCAGGTTGCTGAGCGGATTGTTGGCCAGGAAGCCATTCAGATAGTAGGCATTCTCAGTAACACTGGAACCACCGAAAGACAGCACCGAACGCGAGCCGTTGCTGAACGCGCCACTGCCTGCGACAACACCTGGCGCGAGCAATGCGATGGCTTCGGCGCTACGCCCCAGTGGCAACACATCCAGTTGCTCGGACGTAATGACCGACTTGGACACCGTATTGGTGACATCGATCTTCGGCACATTCGCCGCGACGACGTTCACGGCCTCCAGCGTGGTGGCGGCACTGCTGCCACCGGCAAACGACACCTCGGTGCCAACGCCGACCTTCAGCAGAACATTCTCGCGCTGATCGACGGTCTGGCCGTCACGCTGCTGGATGATGGTGTACTTGCCCACCGGCAACGAGCCGAGGTTGTAGCGGCCATTGCTGTCGACGGTCGCCGAGCGTTTCAGGCCCGTATCGCTCTGCACGACGATGGTCGTGCCGGCAGGCGCACTGCCGTACAACGAACCGGTCGTGCTCTGCGCGGCTGCGGCGCCGATGAAAGAAGTCAGGACGACCGCCAAGGCGGTACGCTTCAACCTTGCGACGTGCTTGCTGCTGGTCATGGAGTTTCCTTGATTCGGTGAAGATCAGGCTGCAGTTGCAGAATTGCTGCACGGAAGCGACAGCTCCATGTAGCTGAACCAAATATTAATTTCATCAATTCTTAATTTGCAATGGCAGCTGAACAAAAATAACCAATTGAAATTGAAGGAAAAGTTTTGATACAAACATGAACCTCGTTCAAGTTTTGTTTATTAATCAGCCGCTTGCAGCGCGCTCCACCCGTTCCCGCCCCCAGTCTCCGGTCACCGTGATACCCATCCCGGCTTAACACCGGGCGTGCTATCGCTGCGGCCTCGTCCATCGCGGAGCCCCGACATGGCACACAAGAACACCATCTGTGTCTGGTACGACAACGGCGCGCTCGAGGCCGCCACCTTCTATGCCAGCCTCCTGCCCGACAGCGCGGTCACCGCCGTGCATCACGCGCCGGGCGACTACCCGGATGGCAAGGAAGGCAACGTGTTGACCGTCGAATTCACCGTCTGCGGCATTCCCTGCGTCGGCCTCAACGGCGGCAGCGCGTTCAAGCACAGCGAAGCGTTCTCCTTCCAGATCCAGACCGAGGACCAGGCCGAGACCGACCGCCTGTGGAACGCGATCGTCGGCAACGGTGGCCAGGAGAGCCAATGCGGCTGGTGCAAGGATCGCTGGGGCATCTCCTGGCAGATCAGCCCGCGCATGTTGATCGAAGCAGTGACCAGCAAGGACAAGGCATTGGCCAAGCGCGCCTTCAACGCGATGATGCCGATGAAGAAGATCGACATCGCCACCATCGAAGCGGCAATAAAAGAAGGGGACGGAGGGGATTAAGTCGTTTCTCCCCACCACTGCCGACCTTGTGCGAATTGCGACTTGATCCCCTCCGTCCCCTTTTTTTGAGGTGCTGATGTCCTGGGATGCAATCATCATCGGGGGTGGCCACAACGGCCTGGTCTGTGCGGCCTATCTGGCGAAGGCCGGAAAGAAGGTGCTGGTCCTTGAACGGCGCGGCGTGCTCGGCGGAGCGGCGGTCACCGAGGAGTTCCATCCCGGCTTCCGCAACTCGGTGGCGTCGTACACGGTGTCGCTGTTGCAACCGAAGGTGATCGAAGACCTGCAACTGCATGCGCATGGGCTGCGCATTGTCACGCGCCCGGCCAACAACTTCCTGCCATTGCCCGACGACCGCTACCTGTTGTCGGCACCTGGCCGCACCCAGGCCGAAGTCGCTGGATTCTCCGCTCGGGATGCACAGCGCCTGCCAGCGTACGAAGCACGCCTGGAGATCTTCGCCGATGTACTGCGCGCGTGGGCTCTCCGCGCGCCACCGGACATCGGCGTCGCCGGCGGCTGGCGCGGCCTGCCCGCACTTTGGCAGATGGGGAAGCTCGGCCGCGAACTGGCGGCGCTGGATGCACCGCTGCGGCAGGAGCTGCTGGACCTGTTCACTCTGTCGGCGGCGGAATACCTGGACCGCTGGTTCGAGAGCGAGCCGATCAAGGCGCTGTTCGGCTTCGATGGCATCGTCGGCAACTATGCCAGTCCATACACACCGGGCAGCGCCTACGTGTTGCTGCATCACGTGTTCGGCCAGTGCAATGGCGTGAAGGGTGCATGGGGCCATGCGATGGGTGGCATGGGCGCGATCAGCCAGGCCATCGCCAGCGCGGCGCGCGAGGCCGGGGCCGAGCTGCGCGTGGATGCCGGCGTGCGACGGGTACTGACCGAACAGGGCCGCGCCGTGGGGGTGGAACTGGCCAACGGCGAAACCCTGCGTGCACGCGGTGGTCGCCAACGTCAATCCGAAGCTGCTGTACGAACAGCTGCTGGAGCCGGCGCAGGTACCGGCTGCCACACGCGAACGCATGACGAACTGGCGCTGCGGTTCCGGCACCTTCCGGATGAATGTGGCGCTGTCGCGGTTGCCGGAGTTCCGCGCCCTGCCCGGTCCGGGCGATCACCTCAGTGCCGGCATCATCATGGCACCCAGCCTGGACTACATGGATCGCGCCTGGCTGGATGCGCGCCGCGACGGTTGGTCGCGCGAACCGATCGTGGAAATGCTGATACCCAGTACGCTGGACGATTCACTGGCACCGCCCGGGCAGCATGTGGCCAGCCTGTTCTGCCAGCACGTGGCGCCGGTACTTCCTGATGGGCGTCACTGGGATGACCACCGCGAGACGGTAGCCGACCTGATGATCGCTACCGTTGAACGCTATGCGCCCGGCTTCGCTGACAGCGTGCTCGGTCGTCAGGTGCTGTCCCCGCTCGATCTGGAACGCACCTTCGGCCTGGTCGGCGGCGACATCTTCCACGGCGCACTGAGCGCCAACCAGTTGTTCTCGGCGCGGCCGATGGTCGGCCAGGCCGGCTATCGCGGCGCCCTTCCCGGCCTGCATCTGTGCGGGTCGGGTACCCATCCCGGCGGTGGTGTTACCGGTGCACCGGGGCACAATGCGGCGCAGGTGGTGCTGCGGGACCTGTAGCGGTGTGGCGACCAACGGTAGGCACCTGGGCGTCAAGTGATCCTTCGGATCATTTGACGCTGCGCAGATGGTTCGGGCGCTTCGGTGGGCCGGGCGGGCGGCGCTTGTTGAACGGCGGCTGCCCGCGCCAGTAACGGATCAGCAACCAGCCGAACAGCATGCCGCCCAGGTGCGCGAAATGGGCCACGCCCGGCTGCCAGCCGGTCATGCCCAGCACCAGTTCGCCCACGCCGAACAGGATCACGAAGGTCCGCGCCTTCATCGGGATCGGCGGGAACAGCAGCATCACCCGCTGGTTGGGGAACAGCATGCCGTAGGCCAGCAGCAGGCCAAACACGCCACCGGAGGCGCCCAGCACCGTCGCCGGGTTTTCCAGCAGCGTGCCCACCAGCAGCTGGCAGACGCCTGCACCAGCCACGCACACCAGGTAATACAGCAGGAAGCGCTTCTCGCCCCAGGTCTGCTCCAGCGGCGCGCCGAACATGAAGACCGCCAGCATGTTGAAGAACAGGTGGCCGAAGCTGCCATGCAGGAAGCCATAGGTCAGCAGCTGCCACGGCTGGAAGTTGCCGCCCGGCGAGAACGCATCGAAGCCCTGCTGCAGCGGTTGCAGCATGAACGGCTCGAAGGTCTGCATGCCGAGCAGGAACGGCTGCTGCAGCAGGAACAGGATCGCATTGGCGATCAGCAGGGCCTTGGTGACGGTTGGCAGTCGCGGGAACATGGGAGTACCGGCATGGAACGGCCTCCATCATAGCCGCAGCACCGTGTCTTGTTGGCGGCCCTCAGGTCCGGCCTGTTCAGTCGCCAGCGGTGCTCAGCCCGGGCCCCACACAGCGGCATCCAGTGCCGCTGCCGGATCAGCCGCCGGCATCCGCACCCGGCCGTTCTCCACCACCACGCCCTCCGCGCGCAACCGCTGTGACTGCTCGCGCCATCCGGCCGACCCTTCTTCCATGGCAATTCGCCCATCCGAGCGCAGCACGCGGTGCCAGGGCAGGTCCGGGTCGTCGTTCTGGCCCAGGATGCGCGCGGTCAGCCGCGCACGCCCGGGCAGGCCCGCGCGCATCGCTACCTGCCCATAACCCATCACCTGCCCTGCGGGGATCGCGCGGATCACCGCCAGAATGCGGGCACGCGCCTGCTCCGGCGTCAGCGCCGCAGGCGGGTCACCAGCAGAACGCCGATCAGCACCAGCACGGTGCCGGCGATCTGCGCCGGCCCCATCGGTTCGTCGAGCAGCCATAGGCTCATCACGATGGTGGAAACAGGGCCCAGCATACCGACCTGCGCGGCCAGCGACGAACCCACGCGCTGCACCGCCAGCATGATCGCCAGCACCGGCAGCACCGTGCACACGGTGGCATTGACCAGCGACAGCCATTGCACTGGCGCCGGTGCCTGCCACAGCAACGGCAGCGGATGGGTCACCGCGAAATGCAGCAGCACCAGCACGCTGGCCACGCAGCTGGCATAGGCGGTCAACCGCACCGCGCCGATGCGTGCGACCACCTGCCCACTGCCGAACAGGTACAGCGCGTAGCTGAGCGCACTGCCCAGTACCAGCAGGCTGCCGACGATGATCTGCCCGCCCTCGCGCTGCAGATCGTGGCCGAAGGCGAGCAGCACGCCGAGGTAACTCAGCACCAGCGCGCCGATCTGCCACCGACCCGGCCGCTGGCGCGTCAGCAGCACGTTGATCAGCAGCACCAGGGTCGGGTTCAAGTAAAGAATCAGGCGCTCAAGGGTCACGCTGATGTACTGCAGGCCCTGGAAGTCGAGCAGACTGGACAGGTAGTAGCCGGTGAAGCCCAGCCACAACACGCGGGCACGGTCGGCCCAGGTCAGCGGCTCGGCCCGGCGCGCGGCCCACAGTGCCATCAGTACGAACAGCGGTAGCGCCATCAGCATGCGCAGGGCGAGCAGCGTGGTAGCATCCACGCCGTGACGCAGGCCGAGCTTGACGATGATGGCCTTGCCGGAGGCGGCGATGGCGCCGATCACGGCCAGGCCGATGCCTCCCAGCGCGATGCGTGGGGAAGCGGTGGCGATACGGGAAGCGGGGCTGGACATCAGGACGACGGCGGGCCGCACGGGGCGGCTAGGGAAGGCGTAAGGGCGTCCATTGTCGCATGGGTGCGCCTGGTGACCTGGAGAGCCGAGCCTGCGCTCGGCTCTAAAACCGTCCAGCTCAGCGCATCAGCACCACTTCCTCGGCCGAGGTCGGGTGGATCGCCACGGTGTCGTCGAACTGGGCCTTGGTCGCGCCCATCTTCACCGCCACCGCAAAGCCCTGCAGGATCTCGTCGGCCGCTTCGCCCAGCAGGTGGATGCCCACCACCCGTTCTTCCGGACCGGCACAGACCATCTTGAACAGGCTGCGCTGGGTGCCGTTGGCCAGCGCCTGCAGCATCGGACGGAAACGGCTGTGGTAGACGCTCACCTGATCGAACCGCGCGCGCGCCTCTTCTTCGCTCATGCCCACCGCGCCCAGCGGTGGATGCGAGAACACCACGCTGGCCACGTTCTCGTAATCCATCTTCGACTGCGGGCGGCCACCGAACAGGCGGTCCATCAGCCGCCGCGAAGCGGCCACCGCCACCGGGGTCAGGCCGACCTTGCCAGCGATGTCGCCCACCGCGTGCACGCTCGGCACACACGTGGTCTGCCATTCGTCCACCTGCACCTGCTGGTGTTCGCCGATACCGATGCCGAGCGCTTCCAGGCCCAGATCGCGGCTGTTGCCACGGCGGCCGGTGGCAAAGAACACCGCGTCGAACACGCTGTCGAGCGGGCCATCATGGCCGAATGCACGTACGCGTTCGCCATCGCGCTGCAGTTCGCGCAGGCGATAGCCGAAATGGATGCGCACGCCCTGCTGCTTCAGGTTCTCGGCCAGCTGATCGGTCAGCTCGTAATCGAAGCGATCCAGCAGCCGCTGACCACGCACCAGCAGGCTCACCTTGCTGCCCAGTGCCTGCAGCAGGCCGGCCAGCTCCACCGCGATGTAACCGCCACCGATGATCGCCACCTCGGCCGGTGCGGCGCGCAGATCGAAGAAATCATCGGAGACCAGGCCCAGTTCGGCACCGGGGATGTCAGGCCGCAGCGGGTGCGCGCCGGTGGCGATCAGGATATGTTCAGCGCTGTAACGCACGCCATCGCTGCAGGCCACGGTATGCGCATCGAGCAGATGACCGCGCGCCGGAACGCGCACCACGCCGGTTTCGTCCAGGCGCTTGTGGTAGCTGGTGTGGATGTTGCTGATGTAGGCCTGGCGATGGATCACCAGCTCCTTCCACGACAATGCCGGGCGTGCCTTGACATCGAAACCCATCGCACTGGCCAGGCCGATGCGCTCGTGCAGGTCGGCCGCCAGCCACATGGCCTTCTTCGGCACGCAGCCGACGTTGACGCAGGTCCCGCCCAGTTCACCAGGCTCCAGCAGCGCCACGCGCTTGCCGCGCTGCGCGGCGCGGATCGCGCCAGCCAGGCCGGCGGAACCACCGCCAAGGACGATCAGGTCGTAATCATAGGGTGCAGTGCTCATCGGAATCGCTCGGGTCGGTAAGGGGCAGGATCGATCGCCGGCGTGCGGCCGCAGACGAGATCGGCGATCAGCTGGCCGGTGCCGGCGCTCATGCTGATGCCGAGCATGCCATGCCCCGCTGCAAGCCAGACGTGAGGATGCGCGGGCGCGCGGCCGATCAACGGCACGTCGTCCACGCTCATGGGGCGCCACCCGCACCACTGCTCCTGCAGCTGCACACCACGTGGCGCGCGCAGGTAGTGGTCGGCGGCCTGCTGCAAGGCCTGCAGGCGGGTCGTGCGCAGCTGCGGATCGGCACCGGCGAATTCCATGGTGCCGCCCAGCCGCAGCGCTTCGCGCCACGCGATCACGAACACGGAATGGTCCTTCAGCACGACTGGACGCTGCGGCACCTGCGCCGGTCGTGACCAGGTCAGCGAGTAGCCCTTGCCGGGTTGGATCGGCACGCGCAGATCCAGTTGCCGCGCCCAGCGCGGTGACCACGGCCCGGTCGCCAGCACCAGCTCGCGCGCCAGCAGCATGCGTTCACCGACACGCACGCGCACACCCTGCGCATCGGCGCTGAAATCCTCCACGTCCGACTGCTCTTCGATCACCACGCCCTGTGCGCGCAGCACGCGCGCCAGTTCGGCGGTGTAGCGGTCCGGACGCAGCTGGGCATCGCCGGGGAAGTGGATCGCACCGGCAAGGCGATCATGGAACGCCGGATTGTCGCGCGCGTAGTCGGTGCCATCGATGCGCGCCGAGGCAATGCCCTGTGCGTTCAGCGCCTCACACTCGGCAGCGTGGTGATCGAAATTGCGGGCGTCACCGAACACATAGTCCAGACCGCGCGCCTCGAACTCGCAGTCCAGCGCATGCGTCTGCACCCACTGCGCCAGGCGCAGCCGTGAATCATTCAACAATGCGCCGCGTGCCCGCGTGGCGTGCAGCCAGTCGCGTGCGTTGCAGCGCGCCCCGAACTGCAGCAGCCAGCGCCACAATGCTGGGTCCAGGCGTGTACGCACGTACAGCGGCGCACGCGGATCGAGCATCCAGCGCAGCGCGCGCAACGGCACGCCGGGCGCTGCCAGCGGTGGCGCGTGGCTGGGGGTGATGGTGCCGCAGTTGCCATGCGAGGTCGCGCCGCCGACACGCCCACGGTCGATCACGCGTACCTGCCGGCCCTGTGCACGCAGCGCGAGTGCGGCAGCCAGTCCAATGGCACCGGCGCCGACCACGATCACATCCTCGCGCGCGCCCTGCATCGATCAGCCCTGGCCGGCCTCGCGCCGCATCGGCGGCCACTGCCGATAGGTCATCGCGCGCCACAGCCATTCCATCGGCCCAAAGCGGAAGCGGCGCAGCCATACGTGCGAGATGCCCACCTGCACGGTGAACAACAGCAGCGCGAACATCAACTGCACGCTGCGTGGCATCGTTTCGAACGCGCCCAGGCCGTAGTGGTAGAACAGCCAGGTGCACAGCAGCGACTGGCCGAGGTAATGGGTCAACGCCATGCGCCCGACCGGCGCCAGCCAGCCCAGCCGCGCGCGCCAGTGTACGATCCAGGCCAGGTAACCCAGGCACATCGGCAGGCCGCCGATCGTCACCAGCGCCATCGCCGCCGTAACCGGCAGATCGTAAGCGCCCGGCGCCAGATACGGCTTCCAGGCAACACCCAGCAGCGTGACCAGCAGGCCGAAGGGCAGCGCCCCCCAACGCAACACCGCATACAGCCGCGGGAAGCGATCCGGCGTGGCCAGCGCGCCGCTGCCGGCAAACCAGCTGCCGATCAGGAACATGCCCAGCACTTCCGGGCCGGTGATCAGCATCGCCCCCATCGACGTGCCGAACTCGCTCAGCCGCTGCGCATTGGCCTGCATCCAGCTGCCCTGCCCGTACACCAGGCGCTGCAGATCGATGCTCTGCTGCGCGTCGGTGAGCATCTTCCGCACGTCCTCCGCCGAAGCCATCGACACCATCGCGCCGACCAGCAGCATCATCGCCACACCGCCGAGATAGACCGTTACGCCCATCCACGGCAGCCAGCTGCGCGGCGCCTCGCGGCAGGCCAGCAACGGCAACGAGACCAACGCGTACATCACCAGGATGTCGCCGGACCAGACCAGCAGCGCGTGGCACAGGCCGATCAGCAGCAGGCCAGCGCTGCGGCGCAGGTAGAACGGGGTGAAGTCACGCCCGGCCGCCTCGGCGCGCTGCGCCATCACCGCGAAGCCGGCGCCGAACAGCAACGAGAACAGGGTGAAGAACTTCCCCTGCACGAATACGTAGACAAAGGCATCGGCCCAGTAGTCGATACCCTGCCAATGCACGTCGATGCCGGTGAAGGCCAGGTCCAGCGGTCCGCTGAAGGCCTCGATGTTCATCAGCAGGATGCCCAGCAGCGCAGCACCGCGCAGCACGTCCAGCACGGCGATGCGTTCGCCGGAAGCCACCGGCTGCAGGGAAGGAGAAGCGGCGTTCACGGGGCGTCCGTCGGGCAGGTCCGCCATTATGCCGCCGGCCCGCGTGCCATGGATGGCCGCGCCGTGTTCCAGAAACGCAATGGCCCGCCGAAGCGGGCCCTTGCTGCCATCATGATCGCGCTGCGATCAGTGGTGGTGACCGCCATCGCCGTGGACGTGGCCGTGGTCGATCTCTTCCTTGCCGGCTTCGCGCACATCGACGATTTCCACGTCGAAGTGCAGGTCCTTGCCGGCCATCGGATGGTTCAGGTCGACGTCGACGACGCTCATGCCGACCTTCTGCACGGTCACCGCACGCGGGCCGAAGTTGGTCTGCAGCACGACCTGCTGGCCCGGAGCCAGCTTGGTGTTGCCGAAATGCTTCTTCGGCACGCGCTGGGACAGGCCCTCGCGGCGCTCGCCGTAGGCATCGGCTGCGTTGACGTCAACGCTGAAGGTCGCGCCGGCTTCCTTGTCCATCATGGCGTTTTCCAGGCCCGGGATGATGTTGCCGTGGCCGATCAGGATCGCCAGCGGCTCGCCGCGGTCCTTGGACGATTCGATCGGCTCCTGGCCGACTTCGGAAACGGTGTAGTGGAAGCGGACAACGCGGTCTTTTTCGATCTTCATGCGCAACTCTGTCTGGATCTGCCGGAGGCAGGCGGGTTGGGGCGGGTTGTCGCCCGGCGGGGACGCCGCCATCATGACGGCCAATCCCAAGGTGGCGCATTATCCGGAGAACATGCACATCACGCCAGTTTCGTCCGGCCTGCGCCGGCTCCTCGCCCCGGCCCTGCTGCTGGCCCTGCCCGTGCTGATGACCGCCTGCGGCGGCGGCAAGGCCACCCGCCCCGCTCCGCCCCCGCCGACCGCGAACTGGCCGAAGACCGTGCCGGACAACCCCGAGGCGGCCAACTCGGTGCTGATGCGTGCCATCAGCCTGGTCGGCACCCCCTACCGCTATGGCGGCAACACCCCGGATTCCGGCTTCGACTGCAGCGGCCTGGTGGCCTATGTCTATCGCGAGATGCTGGACCTGAAACTGCCGCGCACCTCGCGCGACCTGGCGGCGGTACAGGGTCCGAAGATCGATCCGCAGCGCCTGGCCACCGGCGACCTGGTGTTCTTCGGCAGCCGCGGCAGCGTCACCCATGTCGGTATCTATGTCGGTGAAGGGCGCTTCGTGCATGCGCCGAGCACCGGCGGCACCGTGCGCCTCGACTCGCTCAGCGGTCCCTACTGGAAGGACCACTACACAGGGGCGAAACGCGTCCTTCGCTAAAATGAACAGGCGATATGTTCAAAACTGTGACAAAAATCACTATGCATCTAACGAATTACTAACGGAATTTTTAACTTATCCGCGCTTTTACAGGGCATGATGCCCCATCGTTTTTTTCCTGTGACCGACGCGTGACGACTGACGACCTGAAAAGCGAAGGCCAGACTTCCGTATCTTCACGTAGTGCCCGCCCGCTGTTGCTTGGCCTGGCACTGTGTCTGACCAGCCTTCCGGCCTGGTCGCAGACTGCTCCGAACCGTTCCGATGTGAGCCCGGCCCCGGTGGCCGAGAGCACCGCCCGACCGGCCGCCAAGGCCGAGGCTGCCGCTCCGCAACGCAGCCGCGTCGACGCCGCCGCCAGCGCTACCCTGGCCGCCCTGCTGCCTCACCTGGCCGCCAACGACACCATTCCGCTGATGGACCGCTCGGCCGTGGTGGCCGGTGACCTCAGCCGCCTCCTCGCCAACTACGACACCAGCAGCGCTGCCAATGGCAGCGTTGTCGGCACCGCGGCCGACAATGGCAAGGTGCAGTCGCTGCTGCGCCGCGCGATGACCCTGCTGGGCACCCCATACCGTTGGGGCGGCAGCAACCCGGACAGCGGCTTCGACTGCAGTGGTCTGGTCGGCTACGTGTTCCGCTCGGCCCTGGGCATTGAGCTGCCGCGCGTCTCGCGCGAAATGGCACACGACGACAACGCCGAACTGATCAACGACCGCACCGCGCTGGCCGCCGGTGACCTGGTGTTCTTCGGCCGCAAGGGCCGCGTCGATCACGTCGGCATCTATGTGGGTGATGGCCGCTTCCTGCACGCACCGAGCTCGGGCAAGGACGTGCGCGTGGACACCCTGCTCAGCGGCTACTGGGGCAACAAGTTCATGCAGGCCCGCCGGGTCGATCTCTGATCTGGCCGGTTGGCGCTACCACGCCGCCTGACACGAGAAAGCCGCTGCCCTGCAGCGGCTTTTTTGTTAGGCCCGCGCAATGGTGGGTAGCTGCCGATCTTGGTCGGCACCGCCTTCATCCACGCATGGCGTGGATCTACCGACCTCTGGTGGGTACTGACCTCTGGTGGGTACTGACCTCTGGTGGGTACTGACCTTTGGTGGGGGCCGACCTCTGGTGGGTACTGACCTTTGGTGGGGGCCGACCGTTGGTCGGCACCGCCTCCATCCACGCATGGCGTGGATCTACCAGGCCCGGCATGACCGCCACCGCGCCAGCCAGCTCCCAGACAAAAAGCCCGCCGTTCAGGGCGGGCCTTTCATCTCCACGCAACCTCAGCCGCGTGGCGGCGTCGGATCGGGGTCGTCCACACCCACATTGCTGGACGGATTGTCATACACCGCCTGGTCGAGCAGCCCGGTTTCCTTGGCCACGATCACCGGCACCAGCATCTGGCCGGTCACGTTCGTCATCGTGCGCATCATGTCGAGGATGCGGTCGATGGCATACAGGTAGCCGATCGTCTCCAACGGCAGGTTGGCCGCGCTCAGCACCACCGTAGCCATGATCACCGCGGTACCCGGAACACCGGCCGTACCGAAGCTGCCCAGCACCGAAGCAATCAGCACCACCACGTACTGTTCAGGGGTCAGCGGCACACCGCTGTACTGCGCGATGAACACCGCACACAGCGCCGGGTAGATGGCACCGCAGCCGTCCATCTTGATGCTGGCGCCCAGCGGCACCGCAAACGAACCGTAATCCTTGTTCACGCCCAGGTTGTGGGTGATCGAACGCAGTGCCACCGGCATCGCCGCGAAGCTGGAAGAGCTGACGAACGCAACCTGCATGCCCGGCGCCGCACCACGGAAGAACTTCAGCGGGTTCAGTCCGTGCGCCAGCAGCAGTGCGCTGTACACCACCACGATGTGCAGGGCGCAGGCCACGTACAGGGCCAGCACGAAATGCCCCAGCGGCAGCAGCTTCTCGAACCCGTAGCTGCCG
The DNA here is from genome assembly GCF_059369595.1 of Stenotrophomonas sp. YJH_SMC_25. NCBI lineage: Bacteria > Pseudomonadati > Pseudomonadota > Gammaproteobacteria > Lysobacterales > Lysobacteraceae > Stenotrophomonas > Stenotrophomonas sp. YJH_SMC_25. The sequence goes on from NZ_JCAFSV010000001.1 coordinate 447,906, forward strand.
ACCAGGCCGGCGATCAGGCCAAAGGTGCCGATCGGGGTGACTTCCAGCACGAAGCGGGTCACCTGGATCATGATGTCGCTCATCTGGCCGACCAGCTTGCGCGCCTCGGTCACCTTCTCGCCGAGCTTGACGATGGCGAAGCCGACCAGGCCAGCGAAGAAGATCACCGGCAGGATCGAGCCACGGCCGGCGGCCAGCACGGTTTCGCCGGCCGCGTTGACCTTTGTGCCGATACCAGACAGCGCATAGAAGACATTGGCCGGTACCACGTCCAGCAGCACCTGCACCACACTGGGCACTTCGCGCGGCACGTAATTGCTGGCCATCGTCAGCTGCAGGCCACCGGCGCCGGGCTGCAGCACGGTGCCCACGCCCAGTCCGACGCACACCGCCAACGCAGCAGTGATCACGAACCACAGGAAGGTGCGGCCACTGAGCGCGGCAACCGACTTCTGGCCGTGCAGCGAGGAGATCGCATTGATGACCGCGAAGAACACCAGCGGCACGGCGATCATCTTGATCAGGGTGACGTACAGCTCGCCAAGCGGGCCGAACCACGTTTCCGCGGCCGGGCCGAGCGCCCAGCCGGCCAGCGCGCCGAGCACGAAGCCACCGACCACGCGCTGCCAGAATGGAATCCGCAGCCAGGCAGAGACCAGCTTCATAGGCAATCCAGAGGGAAGGAAGGGATGCTGGCACGATAGCCCATCAACGGCTGGGGAACGACCGCCCGACCGGCAAATCAGTGTGTCATCGGCGTGCCTTGCGAGGGCGGGCATAATGAACGTCCCGTTACAGTTTGTGAGATCCCAGCGTCCATGCGCCGTTCCGTCTCCCTGTTGGCCGCCTGCGCCACCACCCTGCTGCTGGGCGCCTGCGCCAGCACCACCCCCGCCACTGCCCCGGCCAGCCTCAAGGTCGCCGTCGACCCCGTCGCCCACCCGGCCGGCGAGACCCCGCAGTGGTGGTACCGCAGTGGCGCCGCCCAGGCCGCCGCCAACGGTGCGATGTCCGGCAAGGCCAAGAACGTCATCCTGTTCCTCGGCGACGGCATGAGCTTGACCACCGTGGCCGCCTCGCGCATCTACGAGGGCCAGCAGAAGGGTGGCTCCGGTGAAGAGAACCTGTTGTCCTGGGAGCGCTTCCCGGCCACGGCATTCAGCAAGACCTACAACACCGATTCGCAGACGCCCGATTCGGCCGGCACCATGACCGCCATCACCACCGGCGTGAAGACCCACATGGGTGCGATCGGCGTCAGCGCCGGCAGCCGCACCGACTGTGCCGACAGCCTGTCCAAGGGCCTGCTGACCTGGCTGCAGCTGGCCGACAGCGCCGGTCTGGCTACCGGCGTGGTCTCCACCGCGCGCCTGACCCATGCCACCCCGGCCGCCACCTACGCGCACTCGCCCGAGCGCAACTGGGAAAACGACACCGACCTGACCGAAGCGGCCAAGGCGGCCGGCTGCAAGGACATCGCCCAGCAACTGCTGTCGACCTCACGCTATGGCCGCGGCCCCCTGGTCGCCCTCGGTGGCGGCCGCGGTGAATTCACCACCGTGGAAGAGCGCGATCCGGAATACGACGACAAGGTCGGCCAGCGCCTGGATGGCCGCAGCCTGGTGCAGGAATGGCAGCAGGCGCACCCGCAGGGTGCCTACGTGTGGAACAGCAAGCAGCTGGCCGCCGCCGCCAACGCACCGGCCATCCTTGGCCTGTTTGAGCCGGACCACATGCGCTACGAGTACGAGCGCCCGCAGGATCCGGGCGGCGAGCCGAGCCTGGCCGAACTGACGGCCGCAGCGATCAAGAATCTGGCCAAGCACCAGGAAGGCTACGTGCTGATGATCGAAGGCGCGCGCATCGATCACGCCAACCACAGCGGCAATGCCTACCGTGCACTGACCGAGACCGTGGCCCTGTCCGACGCAGTGCGCGTGGCCAACGAACTGACCTCCGCCGACGACACCCTGATCATCGTCACCGCCGACCACTCGCACACGCTGAACTTCGTCGGCTACCCGGCACGTGGCAACCCGATCCTGGGCAAGGTGAAGGACAAGGGCGGCGAAGACGGCGCCGGCAAGCTGGACTACGCGCTGGACGGCACCGGCCAGCCGTACACCACGCTGAGCTACGCCAACGGCCCGGGCCACACCGGCAGCAGCAACCAGCAGCCGGCCGGCCCGAAGCGTTACCCGCACAACCCGAGCAGCTTCGAACCGGCCAACGGCCGCCCGAATCTGCGCGAGGTCGACACCGAGCATCCGGACTACATGCAGGAAGCACTGGTGCCGATGAAGTCCGAATCGCACGGTGGCGAGGACGTCGGCATCTGGGCACGCGGCCCGGGCAGCAAGGCGATCCGCGGCACGCTGGAACAGAACGCGATCTATCACATGATCGTGCAGGCCACCCCGGCCCTGCGCGAGCGCCTGTGCCAGGCCGGCACCTGCGATGACAAGGGCGTGCCGGTGCAGCTGCCGGCACCGACCGCGTTCGAGCGCAAGGCCGAGGCCAAGTGATCGCACGGCAGGCCCGCCCTGACGCTGCCAGCGGCCGCTTCGCGCGGTCGCTGGCCCTGCTTGGCGTGCTGGTCAGCGCCACTGCAGCGGCACAGGCACCGGCATGCAAGCTGCTGACCGACGAACACGGGTTGTGGCCACTGCCCAACTGCGAGGTGATCGATCACCGGCCGAAGATCAGCGCCGACACGCTGAAGGACCTGAATTACGACGACCACGGCCTGGCAGTGGTGTACGCCGACCAGGGTTTCCACTACGTCGACCGCAAGGGCCGCAGCCTGCCGGTGCTGACCTGGGACAACGGCCCGGAAACGCCGCAGGAAGGCCTGCTGCGCGCCCGCGTCGGCAACCGCGTGGGCTACTTCGACCTGACGTTCCGCCAGGTGGTGTCCGGCACCTTCGATTTCGCATGGCCGTTCCAGGACGGCGTGGCCGAGGTCTGCAATGGTTGCCGTCGTGGTACGCCGGATGCCGATGGCCACACGCCGATGGAAGGCGGAGAGTGGTTCCGCATCGACCGTTCGGGTCGTCGGGTGAAGTAGGGTTTTTGGCAGGGCTGCGCCCTGCACCTGCAGACGCCAAAGCAAGATCAAAAGCGGCTCTGGTTTCCTGTGAGTTGGGTGGGGCGGTGTGGGTGGGCAGGACACGCCGTAAACCCATCCCTGGGGGCTCGATGGCGCCATCCATGGCGCCAACGGTCCTGCCCACCCACACCGCCCCACCCCCGACAGTTTTCCGGTGACGGTTGGACCATCCACGCTTTGCGTGGATCGTATCTGTCAGATATCGAATTGAATCCGGGGTCAGATCCGTTTTCCGCAGGAAAACGGATCTGACCCCATGAGCAACCCGACAGTTCGCAGGAAACTGTCGAAGGCGGGGTGGGTCCGGTTGTGGGGGCGTGAGCCGCATGGATGCGGCGACCGAGCTTACATGGACGTACTTGCAGCGCCCCCCGCAACCGGACCCACCCCGCCTACCCTCAGGAAACCAGCTTCTGCTGTTGCTGTTGCAGTTGCTGTTGCTGTTGCTGTTGCTCTGGATCGTAGCGGGTGCAGGGCGCAGCCCTGCCGAGCAACCCTATACTTGCCACCGTGACTGCCTTCCCTGCCCTCGTTCCGCTGGATGCGCCGCTGCTGGTGGGCTACAGCGGTGGCGTCGACTCCACCGTGCTGCTGCACTGGCTGTGGCGCTGCGCGCAGACTTCGGGCACCGCCCTGCGCGCGGTGCACGTGCATCACGGCCTGCAACCCGATGCGGATGACTGGGTGCTGCACTGCCGGCAGCAATGCGACGCCTGGGGCATTGAGCTGGCCGTGCACCGCGTGCAGGTCGAGAACGGCACAGGCCTGGGCACCGAAGGTGCCGCGCGACAGGCACGACGTGCCGCGTTCGCGGCTGAGCTACGCGAAGGCGAAACGCTGGCACTGGCGCAGCACCAGGACGACCAGGCCGAGACCTTCCTGTTGCGCGCCCTGCGCGCTTCTGGCGTCGATGGCCTGGCGGCGATGTCCACGCACAGCCGCCTTGGCGAACATCCCTTGTGGCGCCCGCTGCTGGCGGTACCACGCAGTGCACTGCTCGACTACGCGCGCCAGCACGCGCTGCGCTGGATCGAAGACCCCAGCAACGCGGAAGACCACGCCGATCGCAACTTCCTGCGCCTGCAGGTGTTGCCGTTGCTGCGCCAGCGCTGGCCGCATGCGGCTGCAGCATTGGCGGGCAGCGCGACGCATTGCCGGCAGACCCGCGAACTGCTGGACGAGGAAGACGCCGAGCTGATCGCGCATCTGGAAGTGGCACCGCGCGTGCTGTCACTGGAACTGCTGCGCCAGATGTCGCCGCGCCGCGCAGCACGCGTGCTGCGCGCGTGGGTGCTGGGCCATGATGCGGCACCGTTGCCGGCCTCGGTGTTGCAGCAGGCGCTGGAGGAGCTATTGCCGGCCGACACCGACCGCCAGGCGCGTGTGCGCTGGCAGCAGCACGTGATCCAGCAATGGCGCGACCACGCCTATCTGCTGCCGGCCCGGCTGCCCTCGCTGCCCCTCGACTGGCAGGCCGAGTGGGATGGCCGTGCACCGCTGCCATTGCCCGACGGTGGCCAGCTGAGCCTGCTGGGCGCCGGCGCTTTCGAACAGCCACTGCAGGTCCGTGCACGCGTGGGCGGCGAGCGCATCCTGCTGCAGGGTCGCCAGCATTCGCACGCGCTGAAGGACTGCCTGCAGCGCGAGCACCTCGCCCCCTGGCGACGCGCGCAGCTGCCGTTGATCTTCGATGGCCCGCAGTTGCTGGCCGCCGCCGACGTGGTCATCGCCGCGCCCTTGCAGGCCTGGTTGCAGGCCAACGAGGCACAGCTGCGGTGGCGTCCCGGCGGCTGGTGAATTGACCCCCGCGCGCGGCCCGTCCACACTTGCCGCATGGCCAAGAAGTCCCCCGAAAACGCCTCCCCCGTCGCCCAGTTCGAGCAGTCGCTCGAATCGCTGGAGCAGCTGGTGGAGCAGATGGAAACCGGCGAGCTGAGCCTGGAAGCTTCGCTCAGTGCTTACGAGCGTGGTGTCGGTCTGTACCGCCAGTGCCAGCAGGCACTGGAGCAGGCCGAACTGCGCGTGCGCCTGCTCAGTGATCCGGCGCAGCCGGAAGCCTCCGAGCCCTTCGACCCGCCCAGCCATGACGGCTGAGGTTCTGTTCGCGCGCTGGCGCGACCGTATCGAAAGCCAGCTCGATGCCGCCCTGCCCTCGCCTGCCGAGGCGCCGCAGCGCCTGCATCAGGCCATGCGCTATTCGGTGCTTGGTGGCGGCAAGCGCATGCGGCCCCTGCTGGTCTACGCCAGTGGTCACCTGTTCGGTGCGCAGCCGGAAAGCCTGGATGCGGCGGCCATGTCCGTCGAGCTGATCCATGCCTATTCGCTGGTGCATGACGACCTTCCGGCGATGGATGACGACGCCCTGCGTCGCGGCAAGCCCACCACCCACATCGCCTTCGACGAAGCCACCGCGATCCTTGCTGGCGACGCCCTGCAGACCCGCGCCTTCGGCCTGCTGGCCGATGCGCCGCTGCCGGCCACGTTGCGCGTGGCCTGCCTGCAGACCCTGGCCCACGCCTCAGGCGCGTCCGGCATGTGTGGCGGCCAGGCGCTGGACATCGATGCCACCGGCCAGCAGCAGACGCTGGCGGCGCTGACCCGCATGCACGCGCTGAAGACCGGCGCGCTGATCCGCGCGGCAGTGCGCATGGGCGCGCTGTGCGGCCAGGCCCACGAACCGCAGCTGGCCCAGCTCGACAGTTTCGCCGATGCACTCGGCCTGGCCTTCCAGGTCCGCGATGACATCCTCGATGTCGAAGCCAGTTCCGAACAGCTGGGCAAGACTGCCGGCAAGGACCAGGCGCAGGACAAGAGCACCTTCCCCGCCCTGCTTGGCATGGACGGCGCAAAGGCCCAGCTGCACGAGCTCGCAGCGCGCATGCAGTCGATCCTGGCCGGGTATGGCGAGGAAGCCGACGCGCTGCGCGCGCTGGCGACGCTGGCGGTGGAACGCGATCACTGATCGCTGCACGCGGCCCGGCATTCCCCGCACACGAAAACGCCCGGCAGTGCCGGGCGTTTTCAGTTCCGCGTGCGGACGATCCTACTTGATCAGGCGCAGCGCGAACGGGTAGCGATAGGCTTCGCCGTTGTTGGCCTTGACCGCAGCGATGATGCTGAACACCAGGCTGATGATGCCGACGATCGGGGCCAGGAACACGCCGATGATCACGATGGTGAGGATCATGCTGATGACCATGGCGATGGTCACGGTGATCTGGAAGTTCAGGGCTTCCTTGGCCTGGTCGGTCACGAAGGCCTTGCCAGCATCGTCCTTATTGATCAGCCAGATGATCAGCGCGCCGATGAAGCCGGTGAAGATGCCCAGCAGGTGCGCGGCCAGGGCCATGGTGCGCTGGTCGGCCGGAACGTCGGCGGTGGCCGGTGGCGGCGGCGGGACGTTATCGAATTCACTCACGACAAAACTCCTTTTCATTGGGTGGTCTTGACCAACCAGCACCCAGCTGATTGCGTCAGGCGGGCATAGCTTACGCCATCGACGGCATCAATCATTACCTGCGATGGTCATCCGCCCCAACAGGATCGAACCGGTCCGGATGTGCGAACGGGGATCGACGTCGCTGCCGACCGCCTCGATGCTGCTGAACATCTCGCGCAGGTTGCCGGCGATGGTGATGCCGTCCACCGGATACTGGATCTCGCCGTTCTCGACCCGGAAGCCACCCGCGCCACGCGAATAGTCGCCGGTCACGCCGTTCACGCCCTGCCCCATCAGCTCGGTCACCAGCAGGCCATCGCCCATCTGCCGGGCGATGTCGTGCAGCGGGCCGGCATTGGCCGCCAACTGCAGGTTGTGCACGCCACCGGCATTGGCAGTGGTGTGCAGGCCCAGCTTGCGTGCCGAGTAGCTGCCCAGCACATAGCGCTGCAGCACGCCGTCGCGGACCAGAGCCGAGGCCCGGGTGGCCACGCCGTCGCCGTCGAAGGCGGCCGAGCGCAGGCCACGGCGCAGGTGCGGCAGCTCCTCGATCTGCATCCATTCCGGGAACAGGCGTTGGCCAACGCTGTCCAGCAGGAAGCTGGCCTGGCGATATAGAGCACCGCCGGACACCGCCGACAGCAGGTGCCCGACCAGGCTGCGCGCCACTTCCGGGGCGAACAGCACCGGCATGCTGCCGGTGGCCAGCGATCGTGGCTGCAGGCGGGCGACAGTGCGCTCGGCGGCACGACGTCCGACCAGGTCGACGTCCTCCAGGTCCTCGCGAGCCAGCGCACTGGTGTACCAGCCGTCACGCTGCATGCCATCGCCCTGCCCGGCGATCAGCGCACAACCGACCGAATGGTGGGTGCCGCGCTCACGGCCGATGAAACCATGCGAATTGGCATAGACCGACAGGCTCTGCATGCTCGACACCGAGGCGCCGTCGGAATTGCGGATCTGCGCATCGGCCTCACGGCCTGCGGCTTCGCAAGCCAAGGCCAGGTCCACCGCCTCGTCGGCCTGCAGCGCCCACGGGTGCCAGCCGTCCAGGTCCGGGAAGTGGGTGGCCATCAGGGCCGCCTCGGCCAGACCGGCGGCCGCGTCATCTTCGGTATGCCGGGCGATGGCGCAGGCCTGCTCGACCGTGGCCGCCAGGCTGGCCTCGTTCAGGTCGCCGGTGCTGGCGCTGCCCTTGCGTTGGCCGAAATACACAGTGACGGCGATGCCGCGGTCGCGGGTGGACTGCACGGTTTCGACCTCGCCGAGGCGGACATTCACCTCCAGCCCGCGGTCTTCGCTGCAGCTGACTTCAGCCTGGCTGGCGCCCAGCGCGCGGGCGCGGTCGAGCAGCTGCTGGGAGAGGTCGGCCAGCCGTTCCAGCCGGGCCGGGCTGTCGTCGCCGACGGCGGCTTCAGGGGCGATCACGTTCAATGCTTTATCCTGTACGGGTTGGGCCCGGCATCACGCCGGGCGACTTTTTTTGAAATCAGGTATGGACGATGCGCGGACGCGACGAAGAAACCGGTGAATTCCACGACAAGAGCCGCAGCCAGAACCGGCGCGACGCGCTCGACGTCCTGGCCCTGGGCGAAAAACTGGTGTCGCTGACACCGGCCCAGCTGGCGCGCCTGCCGATCCCGGAAGACCTGCTGCCGCACATCGCCGAGTGCAAGCGCATCACCGCGCACATCGCCCACAAGCGCCAGCTGGCGTTCCTGGCCAAGCACATGCGCCGCGAAGAAGAAGCCACGCTGGATGCGATCCGCGATGCGCTGGATGCCAACAGCGAAACCGGCCGTCGCGAAGTGGCGATGATGCACCGCGTGGAAGACTGGCGCGAGCGCCTGCTGGCCGAAGGTGACAAGGCGCTGGCCGCCCTGCTGGACGATTACCCGCAGGCCGACCGCCAGCAGCTGCGCACGCTGGTGCGCAATGCGCAGGCCGAGAAGGCGAAGAACAAGCCGCCGCGTGCCTATCGCGAGATCTACCAGGTGCTGCGCGCACTGATGCTGCCGGCGGCGCTCGGCCTGAAGGCCAGCGCCGAAGACGCCGACCACGTCGAGACCGACGAGGCCGACGAGGACTGAGTCCGCGCTGGAGCGGGCGGTGGCGCTGGCCATCGCCCGGCTCAGGCCTGGGTACCGCCGACGGTGATGCCCTCGATCAACAGCGACGGCTGGCCGACACCCACCGGCACGCTCTGCCCGTCCTTGCCACAGATACCCACGCCCTCGTCCAGGGCCAGGTCGTTGCCGACCATGCGCACCTTCTGCATGGTTTCCGGACCGTTGCCGATCAGGGTCGCCCCCTTCACCGGCGCGGTGATGCGGCCATCCTCGATCAGGTAGGCCTCGGTGGCCGAGAACACGTACTTGCCGCTGGTGATGTCGACCTGGCCGCCGCCGAAGTTCACTGCATACAGGCCCTTCTTCACCGAGCGGATCATTTCCTGCGGGTCGTGCTGGCCGGCGCGCATGTAGGTATTGGTCATGCGCGGCATGGTCAGGTGCGCGAACGATTCGCGACGCCCGTTGCCGGTCGGTGCCATGCCCATCAGGCGTGCGTTGAGGCTGTCCTGCATGTAGCCGACCAGGATGCCGTCCTCGATCAGCGTGGTGCACTGGCTCGGGTGGCCTTCGTCGTCGATGTTGAGCGAACCGCGACGCCCGTCCAGGGTTCCATCGTCGACGATGGTCACGCCCGGTGCCGCCACGCGTTCGCCGATGCGGCCGGCGTACACGCTGGTGCCTTTGCGGTTGAAGTCGCCTTCCAGGCCGTGGCCGACCGCTTCATGCAGCAGCACGCCGGGCCAGCCAGGTCCCAGTACCACCGGCATCACGCCGGCCGGCGCCGGCACGGCGTCCAGGTTCACCAGCGCCTGGCGCAGGGCCTCGCGCGCAAACGCTTCCGGGCGGCCATCAGCGAACAGTTCCCCGTAGCCATAGCGGCCACCGCCACCGGCATAGCCGGACTCGCGGCGGCCGTTGTGTTCGACGATCACCTGCACGTTCAGGCGCACCAGCGGGCGCACGTCAGCGCCCAGCACGCCGTCGCTGCGCGCGATGAGCACCGTGTCCACGCCGCCGGACAGGCTCACCATCACCTGCTTCACGCGCGGGTCGGCGGCACGCAGGTAGCCGTCCAGGCGCTTCAGCACCTCGACCTTTGCCTCGTTGCCGACGCCATCGATGGGATCCAGCGCCGGATACAGCGCGCGTGAATTGCCGCGCAGCAGCGAGCGCCCGGACTGCGCGCCACCCTCGCGCGAAATCGCACGCGCCGACTGCGCCGCGGCCAGCAGCGCGTCGGCATGGATGTCGTCGGAGTAGGCGAATCCGGTCTTCTCGCCGGACATCGCCCGTACGCCCACGCCTTGCTCGATGGAATGGGCACCGTCCTTGACGATGCCGTCTTCCACGCTCCAGCTCTCGCGGCGGGCGTGCTGGAAATAGAGGTCGCCGAAGTCCACACCGGGGCCGAGCAGCTGGCCGAAGGTGCGCTCCAGGCCATCGGTATCCAGCCCGCCGGGGCGCAGCAGGCGATCTTGGGCAAGCGTCAGGGCGATATCAGTCATGGTTCTCGATCTGGGGGTGCTGGGGCGCTCAGGCAAGCCCCGTGAACAGGAGGTCCACGCTCAGCGTGAGCGTGGCAGGTCGGTAACGGGCGGCGGAACGGCCGGGGCCGGGCGCGGCGCGGGCGCTGGCGGGGTCTTGTCGCGGCTGCGTTCCATCACTTCCACCTTCGGCTCCTTCCATGGACCGGTCACCTTGTAGGTGCGGGCGCCGATCTCGCCGAGCGGTTTGGACAGTACCGCATTGGTGGCCGCGCCGAGCGCCGCGCCCACCGGGCCACCGGCCACCGCGCCGACCACCGTCAGCAGGTTGCCGGCGCGCGGGTTGACATCGATGGTCTGGTCGAACCGCTGGTTGCGCAGGTCGGCCTGGCCGCGGATGGTGATGTTCGCCGCCGGGCCCTCGATCAGTACCTTGTCGGTGCGGGCCATGCCCTGCCCGAACTGCACGCTGCCGTCGACCTGGTTGAACGCGAAGCCCTTGGAGAAGAAGTCGCGGAAGTCGAACATCAGGCGCCGCGGCAGCTGGGTCACGCTGAGCAGGCCCAGCACACGGCCAGCGCCCGGCTCCAGCTCCAGCAGCTGGCCATTACGCGCGTGCAGATCAAGGCTGCCCTGCAGATTGGCCAGCTGGAAGTCCGACGGCCCCCCGCTCCAGGAGGCCTGCAGCTGCGCCTGGCCAGAGCCGCCACGCAGCTGGCCGCCGTAGTCGAGGTTCTGCATCAGGCCGCCCAGGTCCTCGCTGCGCACCTGCGCGGTCAGCTCGGTGCGGGCACCACCGGTGCGACCCAGCCAGCGACCGCTGATGTCGATTTCCTGGTCGGGCGCGCGGAAGCGCAGCTCGTCCACGTTCAGGCCATTGGCCAGCGGCCGCGTACGCAGCACCGCCTGGCCCAGCACCACCTTGCCGAACTTCAGGTCGGCGATGTCCAGCGCGAACGGCGGCAGCTTGGCCGGGTCCATGTCGTTGGCGCCGGCCTGCACCCGGGCTGGCGCGGCCGCGCCCGGCGCCGGCGGCAGCGACTGCCAGTGCACACGGTCGAGTCGGCCACTGATGGTGCCTCCTTCGGCGTTGGGTACGATCAGGCGACCGGCCAGCGAAGGTCCATCCAGGCGCACGTCCAGCGCCTGCGGTCCCGGCTGCAGCTGCAACCGGGTCTGCTCGAAGACGCCGCCGATCAGCATCAGCTTGCCGACCTGCACGTCCACTGCACGCAGCGGCATGCCGTCATCGTCGTTGCCACCACGGGCCAGACTGATCCACTCCAGCGCATCCAGAGTCGGGCTGCGGCCATTGACGGACAGTCCGCTGGGCGGCGGCTCGCGATCGGCATGGTCGCTGCCCAGGGTGACCTGCACACCGGTGCGGTTGTTGTGGCTGCGCGCGGCCAGGGCCAGACGCTGGCCAAAGGCCACATCGATGCGACCAGCGCCCATCGGCAGCTGCGCGGCCACCGTGGTCGCCAGCGGCTCGGTGGCCGGCTTGTCCAGCGGTGCCGGCAAGTCCAGGCGGGTTCCTACCAGATCCGAACTCAGGCGCAGTTCGCTGGGCGGTGCGGGCGCTCCCGGTGCGACTTTGGGCAGGTTGACCGCGATGGTCCAGGGCGAGTTACCCGCGATATAGGGCTTGAGCCACGCCATTTCCGGGGCGCGGTCAATCAGCACACCGGCGTCGAGGTTGGCCGTCAGCTGCGACTCGAACGCCAGCCTGCTGTCGTGCACGTAGCCGCCGGCACGCAAGCTCAAGCGGCCGTCCTGGCCGAGGTGGCGCACCGCCAGTTCCTCGGCACCGAAGCCACCATTGCTGTAGCGCGCCTGCCCATGCATGTTGTCGAAGGCCAGCTGGAAGCGCTTGTCCACCAGCTTCACACCATTGAGGTCGACCGTGCCCTGCAGGTGACCGCCGCCTTCATCGTGGTGCAGCGGCTGCAGCAGGTCGAAGGTCACATGCGCCGGGCCCGCAGCCGTGAGGTTGTCCAGGGTGTCGCCATAGTCCTTGTGCAATGGGCTCTGCCGCAGCATTGCCAGCAGTCTGCCGGCCTCGCTCTGCGCATCGGCACGCACGTACAGCGGCTGCTGCCCGAAGTCCTGGATGCCCGCCTCGAATTTCTGCACCGCTACACCGGCCAGGTCCCCGCGCCCATGCATGTCGAAGCCGGGGCCGATGAAGGCGATATCGGCGTCGACCTGGCGCATCAGCGGCCAGTCGTGCTGGAAGCGGATGTCGCCGTTGGTGATATGGCCGGTGGCCTCGAAACGGCCATCGTTGTTGTCGAACGGCCAGTCGTCCAGGTCACCGCTGACCAGGCCGATGCCATTGCGCACCTGGCCGCCGGCCAGCGCCATGTCCAGCCAGTCGGTGGCGCCCTTGCTCATCTTGGAGTGGATCCAGAAGCGCTTGGCCGCCGTCATCGGCACATCGTCCAGCTTGGCCGCCAACTGCAGCCAGGGCCGCGTGCCGTCGCCCTGGAACCAGACACCACCGCGCACATCGGCCGCGTAGTCGGTGCCTTCCACGCGCATCGCCGCAGTGCCGATACGCCAGCCACCGCCCTCGTCACGCCAGCCCACGATCTGTCCAGCCAGGTGCAGGTCGTGCCGCACGCCGAAGCCGGTGGGCCAATCGAACTGCAGCTGCCGTTGCGGTTGCAGCTGCAGGCTGAAGCCATCGGCGTCGCCCTCGAAATGTCCCCCCAGGCCGCGCAGACCCGGAGAATTGCCAACGCTGGCAAAGCCCAGCGACTGCAGCTCGCCCTGTGCCCGCAACGGGCCATCACGTTCGCCGGCCAGTTGCAGCTCTCGCACATCCAGCTGCGGTTTGGACAGGAACAACCAATGGCGCAGGCCTGCCTCGAGGCGATCACTCAGCGCCAGCGCACGCAGCGCCGTACCGGCCTGTACTTCGCCGGAACTCACCCGCAGCTGCCTGCCAACCTGCAACTGCAGGCCATCGAGCTGTTGTTCGCCGTCTTCGGTCTTCAAACGAAGGCGCGGTACCTGCAGCGCCCAACCATCGGCCTGGCGCTGCCAGCGCAGGCGCGCCTGCAAGCGCTGCAGCTGCAACTGCGGCGTTGCCACGTCGGGCATCGGTGCACCGTCGACGCGCACGTCACGCAGGTCCGAATCGGTGGTCAGCGCCACCGGCGCGAAGTCGCGCAGGGTCAGCCACAAGTTCAGCTCACCCTTGCCTTCGCGCAGGCGCACGCCACCAGCTGCCAGCAACGGCGACCAGGCATGGAAATCAACAGGATCGGCACCCAGCCAGGCCTGCCCGTTGCCGCGCGCGCGGTCCACGTCCAGCACTGCGGTCAGCGGCAGGGCATCGGTCTGCGCCCAGGCACGCACGCCCACACGCAGGCGGTCGCCATTGACGCGCAGGCGCAGATCGATACGCGGCAGGGTGGTATCGATACCCAGTCCCGGTGCATGCACACCCAAGCGGCCATCGATCACCTGCAGCTCGCCCAGCCGGCGCAGCGCGTCCAGCGGGTCACCGCCCGTGTCTGACTTCGGCAGGCCACGCACCGACCAGCGGCCGTCCTTGTCCTGCTGCAGGTCCAGTGCCAGGCCACGCAGGCGCAGCTCGGTCAGCGAGCGACCAGGCAGCATCCCGCTGTACATTGACACCAGCACTTCGGCCTCGCCGATGGCCAGGCCCTGACCGGCGCCGATGCGCAGGCCCTTCAGCTGCAGCAGCGGACCACGCCGGGTCCAGGCCGTCTGCAGCTGGTCGAAATGCACCGGCTGGCCGGCACGCTCACTCAGCCAGGCGGCAATCCTGTCGGGGTGACGCTCGGCCAGCGGCAGCAGCTGGCTGAGGGTACCCACCAGCAGTGCCAGCCCGACCAGGCCCACCGCGCAGGCGGCAATGAAATGACGGCGGATCCTTCGCAGTCGCAGGCGCGGCGGCGCGCTCATCGGCCACCGCCGGCCTGCGGCCGGCGAGGATCAGAGCAGAACGACATCGAATTGCTCCTGCAGGTACTGCTCGTCCGCCTGGAAGCGGATGCTCTTGCCGAGGAATTCCTCCAGCTCGGCCACCGCCGAGGATTCCTCGTCGGTGATGCGCGCGACCACCTTGGTCGAGGCGATCACCAGCAGGCGTGCGGCATCGAACTGGCGCACGGCACGGGTGATCTCGCGGAAGATCTCGTAGGTCACCGTTTCGGTGGTCTTGATGCTGCCACGGCCACTGCACTGCGGGCACGTTTCCGACAGCTGGCGCTCCAGGCTTTCCACCGTGCGCTTGCGCGTCATCTCCACCAGCCCCAGCGGCGAGAAGTCGTACACCGTGGTCTTGGCATGGTCGCGGGCCAGCGCCTTTTCCAGGGTGCGCAGCACCTGGCGGCGATGCTCGGCATCGTCCATGTCGATGAAGTCGATGATGATGATGCCGCCCAGGTTGCGCAGGCGCAGCTGGCGGGCCACCGCCTGTGCCGCTTCCAGGTTGGTGCGGAACACCGTCTCTTCCAGGTTGCGCTGGCCGAGGAACGAACCGGTATTGACGTCGATGGTGGTCATCGCCTCGGTCTGGTCGATCACCAGGTAACCACCGGATTTCAGCGGCACCTGCTTGTCCAGCGCACGGCCGATCTCGTCCTCCACCCCGAACATGTCGAAGATCGGGCGATCGCCTGAATACAGTTCCAGCTTCTCGGCCAGCACCGGCATGTACTTGGCGACGAACGCCTGCAGCTGCGCGAAGGTTTCCTTCGAGTCCACCTTCACCTTGTCCACGTCCTTGCGGATCAGGTCGCGCACCGAACGCAGCGGCAGGCTCAGGTCTTCATAGATGTTGCTGCACGAGGCCGCTTCGCGGCCGCGGCGCTCGACCACGTTCCAGACCCGCGACAGGTAAGCGATGTCCTCGGCGATGGCCTCGGCCGGTTGGCCCTCGGCATTGGTACGCACGATGTAGCCGTAGCCGCCATGCTGCGCAGACAGCTCGGTCACCAGGGCCTTCAGGCGGGCGCGCTCGGCTTCATCCTCGATGCGCGCGGACACCCCCACCACCTTGGATTGCGGCAGCAGCACCATGTAGCGCGACGGAATGCTGATCTGGGTGGTCAGGCGTGCGCCCTTGGTGCCGATCGGGTCCTTCACCACCTGCACCACGATGTCCTGGCCGTCACGCAGCAGCTCGACGATGGGCACGCTGGCCGGCGGCGGCAGGGTCGTGTTCTCGGTGTCTGCACTGGCCACCGGGGCCGGGCGCACCACGTCGTTGGCGTGCAGGAACGCGGCGCGCTCCAGGCCTACCTCGACGAACGCGGCCTGCATGCCGGGCATGACCCGCTGCACCTTGCCCTTGTAGATGTTGCCGACCACACCCCGGCGCCAACCGCGCTCGATGTGCAGTTCCTGCAGCATGCCGTTCTCGATCACCGCGACCCGGGTCTCGCGCGGGGTCACATTGACCAGGATTTCCTCAGACATCGGCAGCCTCCCTGGCGGCATCGGCAGTGGGGGCCGGCACGCCACAGCGCGCCAGCAGACGATCGGTATGCAGCAATGGCAGCCCCATGACGCCGGAGTAGCTGCCGGAAAGATGTTCGATCCAGCGCTCGGCCCCGCCCTGGATGGCGTAGGCCCCGGCCTTGTCCAACGGCTCGCCGGTGGCGACATAGGCGGCGATGTCGGCGGCGGCGATCGGGGCGAAGGTCACTTCGGAAATGACCAGTTCGCTGTCCAGCCCGTCGGCGCCGACCACCACCACCGCAGTCATCACCTGGTGGGTGCGCCCGGCCAGGCGCGCCAGCATCGCGCGTGCGCCGGCGGCGTCGGCCGGCTTGCCGAAGACCTCGCCGTCCAGCACCACTTCGGTGTCCGAGCCAAGCACCCGCGCCTGCGGATCATCGGCCAGCACCCGGGCCAGGCCGGCGCGCGCCTTGTCGGCGGCGACCCGGCACACATACTGTTCGGCGCTTTCAGCGGGCGCGCGCTGCTCGACGACCTCCAGGTCCAGGGCCTGGAAGGGGCGTCCGAGTCGGGCCAGCAACTGGTTGCGTCGGGGGGAGCGGGAAGCAAGATAGAGCATCGGCACAGCATAACCTGAGGCCGCCACCTGAATCGTCGGCAACCCGTCCCGGAACGCGTTGAACCCCGAACGGGCTCACAGCGCGTTCATCGCTACGACACCACCCTCAACGGCACAACAAGGAGTTCTCCATGCGCCTGACCGCCACCCCGCTGCTGCTTGCCCTGTCCCTCGCCCTTGGAACCTCGATGACTGCCCATGCCGCCCCGTCGTCGCCGTCGATCGCCGCCGCGGCCGAAGGCACGCTGCTGAACATCTCGGCCAATGCCGAAGCCACCCGCGTACCGGACGTGGCCACCCTGTCGGCCGGCGTGGTCACCCAGGCTGCCGATGGCAACAGCGCCATGCGCCAGAACGCCCAGCAGATGGACAAGGTGCTGGCCGCGATCAAGGCCGCCGGCATCGCCGAGCGCGACGTGCAGACCAGCGGCGTCAGCCTCAACCCGCAGTACCGCTATGCCGACAACGAAGCGCCGAAGATCACCGGCTACCAGGCCAGCAACACGGTCAGCCTGAAGGTCCGTGACATCGCCAAGCTCGGCAAGGTGCTGGACGCGCTGGCCGCTCAGGGCGCCAACCAGATCAACGGCCCCAGCTTCGAGATCGACCAGCCGGAACCGGTCTATGACGAAGCGCGCCTGGCCGCGCTGAAGAAGGCCCAGGCCCGCGCCCAGACCTATGCCAAGTCGCTCGGCCTTCAGGTGCGCCGCATCGTCAGCATCTCCGAGAATGCCGGGGGTGGTTACCGCCCGATGCCGATGATGCGGACCATGGCCGCCGGCGCGGCGATGGACAAGGCCACGCCGGTCGCCCCGGGCGAATCCACTGTGTCGGTCAATCTGGACGTGGTGTTCGAGCTGGGTCGCTGATCCCATCCGTTCCGGTAGACAGAGGCGGGTCCCGCAGGGGCCCGCCTTTTTCATGGACCGGGGCGGCTGGCTGAAGGCCAGCCCAACGATCCTGCCCCTGCCTCTAGGCAGTGGCCGGGGCCTGGCGTTAATGATTGGCTGCCAGCCGCGTGCGGCAACCCCGCCACGGGCCCTGGTGCGTTGAGGACTTCGTCACTGGCATGGAGGTGGACCATGGTTCGTACGTATCCCGTTGCATCCCCGCACTTCGACCCCGCCCGCGTTGCCGCCTGGAGCGCGGCCATCGCCCTGCACCTGCTCGCGTTCCTGTTGCTGCTGATCCCGGCGACCTACCAGGCCGTGCAGGTCCCGCGTGACAAGACCACGGTCAGGCTGATCGAGAAGATCCCGCCAACGCCGCCCCCACCGGTGCTGCAGGAACCGAAGGAAGTCGCCCGGGTCGTGCCGAAACCGCAGGCACAGCCGGCGACACCGCCACTGCCGACCCCAACCGCGACCGTGGAGGAAACGCAGGGCATCATGCTGCCGGCCGCCGAACAGGCTCCGCCGCAACTCGCGCCGAGCATCGACACCCATGCACCGCTGGCCGGCGCCCAGCTGCAATACCGCAGCGCCCCGCCACCGGTCTATCCGGTCGCCGCACTGCGCAACCATGAGCAGGGCACGGTGCTGCTGCGGGTGGAGGTCGACAGCGGCGGCCAGCCGGTCGCGGTCAGCATCGAGCGCAGCAGTGGCTCCCGCCACCTGGACCAGGCTGCACGCCAACAGGTGCTCAAGCGCTGGCGCTTTGAACCGGCCCAGCGTGATGGTGTAGCGGTACCGGCCATCGGTTTGGTGCCGGTGCAGTTCTCGTTGCCGGACTGACGACCCGGGCCGGTCCGACCGCCTGTCGGACCGGCCTTCGGGACCGAACTGCCAAACTCGGCAAAGTTCCAGTTCAAACGTTACGGATTAAGCAAAATTTCACGACTTCGTCACCCGTCGGAAACCTAGATTGGCCCGTCCCGGACACTCCGGAGACAGCCCTCAACGCTACGGTTTTCCAGTTAGGAGAGAAGCTGTGAAACACCTGATCCAACGGCCCGCCAGCCGCCGCCGCTGCACCCTGGCATCGTCCATCACCCACATCCTTACCGGCGGCACATTGCTGCTGGTTGGCGCCGTGGCTTCCACCTCCGCCTTCGCGCAGGAGAAGGCCACCAACCTGGACCGCATCACGGTTACCGGTTCGAACATTCCGCGCACCAACACCGAAACACCGTCCCCGGTGCAGGTGGTGACCCGCCAGGAAATCGACCGCACCGGCAAGACCACGGTCGCCGAATACCTGCAGACCATCACCGCCAACGGCGCCGGCTCGATTCCCAAATCATTCGGCAACGGCTTCGCCGGCGGTGGCGCCGGCATCTCCCTGCGCGGTCTTGGCGCGGGCTCGACCCTGGTCCTGTTGAACGGCCGCCGCATGGCGACCTATGGCCTGGCCGATGATGGCCAGAAGGTCTTCACCGACCTGAGCACCATCCCCCTCGACGCCGTTGAACGCGTGGAAGTGCTGAAGGACGGCGCCTCGGCGATCTATGGCTCCGATGCCATCGCCGGCGTGGTCAACATCATCCTGCGCAGTGATTTCCAGGGCGCCATCCTGCGTGGCTCCTATGGCGTCTCCGGCGACGGCGACGGCGATACCCGCAAGGCGACCCTGACCGCCGGTACCGGCGACATGGCCACCGACGGCTGGAACGCCTTCTTCAGCCTGGACGTCGGCAAGAGCGACGCGATCAAGATCAGCGACCGCAAGAACCGCAAGTGGATCGGCACCGGCGACACCCGCCAGTGGGGCTACGGCAACAATGCACAGTTCTTGGGCGGCGCCTTCCTCAGCGGCAGGACCCGTGGCGGTGTCGGACCGAACGGTTCGGTGTATGACGACCGCAATGTCACCGAGACCAATCCGGCGACGCTGGTACCGCTGCCGGGCTGCCAGGGCCTGACCACCATTGGTGGCCAGACCGATGCTTCGGTGGCCGCGCAGGGCTGCCTGTGGGATCCGGCGCAGCTGTACCGCGACATTTCGCCGGAAGAGAAGTACGTCAACGTGTTCGGACGTGCCAGCTTCGCCTTCGGCGAGGGCGGCGAGATCTACACCGAGATCGGCTACTCGAAGAAGGAGACCACCTTCAGCAACACGCCGTCCGGTGTTTCCGGCGGCTGGGGCTACCCGGGTGGCCCGGTGAACGCCAACAGCGGCGACGGTGCCGTGGTGCTCGGCCCGAATCATCCTGACCGGCCTGCCGGCCTGGGCAACGGCCCGTTGCGCCTGCGCTACAGCGCCTGGGATGTCGGCCCGCGCGTGACCGACAACACCAACGAGTTCAACCGCTTCCTGGTCGGCGTCAAGGGCAACTGGGGCGACTGGAGTTATGACACCGCCTACCTGCATTCGGGCACCGACCTGGTCAACGAGCGCACCGGCTTCCTGCGCTACAGCGCCGTGAAGTGCGCGCTGGGCGACGCGAACTGTGCCGGTGGCGTGTGGCGCATCGGTGACAATGCCAACCTGAACTCCAAGGCACTGTACGACTACATCTCGCCGAAGATCAGCGCACGCGCCAAGTCCAGCCTGGACATGTTCGACTTCACCGTGTCGCGCAGCCTGATGGATCTGAAGGGGGGGCCGCTGGGCCTGGCGATCGGTACCGAATGGCGCAAGACCAGCAACAGCCTGACCCCGCAGACCTACACCGACACGGGTGACATCATCGGCCTGGGCTACTCGGCCTATGACGGCACGCAGAACGTGTACGCCGGTTACGTCGAACTGTCGGCACCGGTGCTGGAGCAGTTGGAACTGTCCGCTGCACTGCGCTACGACAAGTATGAAAGCGGTGAAGGCAAGGCCACGCCGAAGCTGGGCGTGAAGTGGACGCCGGCCGACTGGATCGCCTTGCGCGCCAGCTACGCCGAAGGCTTCCGTGCACCGAACCCGGCCGAGAACGGAGACGGTGGCCTGGCCGCCTTCTCCACGGCCTCGGATCCGATCCGTTGCCCGGACGGTGAAAACCCGGCCCCGGGTGCTTCGCCGGACGACTGCGGCTCGCAGTCGGTTGCGATCATCACCCGTCCGAACAAGGACCTGAAGCCGGAAGAGTCGAAGAGCTACTCGGTGGGCATCGTATTGCAGCCCACCAGCTCCACCTCGCTGACCGTCGATGCCTGGGAAATCAAGCGCACCAACGAGATCGCCCAGGGCGATACCGATGACGCGATCCGTGCCGGCAATGTCCTGCGCGACAACAACCTGCTCAACGGCGTCGCAGGCACCGGCAGCATCCTGGCCGTCAATACCGCCTACATCAACGCCAGCTCCTCGCGCGTTCGCGGCATCGACACCGACATCCGCCAGACCTTCGACATCGGCCCGGGCCAGCTGGAGATGGATCTGCAGTGGAGCCACCTGCTGAAATTCGAGCGCACCAGCGGTGGCAGCACCGATGACTTCCTGGGCACGCACGGCAACTGCGACGTGACCAACTGCATCGGTACGCCGAAGGATCGCATCAACTTCGGTACCACCTGGAAACAGGGTCCTTGGAGCGTGAGCGGCGTTGCCAATTACATCTCCAGCATGGACAACACCGACAAGCGTGGCGGCAAGTACCAGTTCTTCTACTTCGACGGCACGCCGGTGAAGAAGATCTCCTCGTTCACCACCTTCGATCTGTCCGGCCGTTGGGCTGTTACCGACGAGTTCGAGCTGAGCGCTTCGGTCGAAAACGTGTTCGATCGCATCGCTCCGCTGGATCCGCTGACCTATGGCGGCGTGAACTACAACCCGATGCACTTCAGCGGCGCCATCGGCCGTTACTTCACTGTCGGCGCCAAGTACACCTTCAAGTAATACCGTTCAACGCACCACCGTCGAAGGCCCGGGCATCTGCCCGGGCCTTCGTCGTTGCGGCCCCTTGCGTGCATGTTCACGGGCACACCGCTACCGTGGGTCAGCGGCATCAGCGCCGCAGGGGACATCATGGCCGTGACATCACAACGCCTCGGGCTGCCCGCGTTGACCGCACTGGTGGTCGGCTCGATGGTCGGTGCCGGCATCTTTTCATTGCCGCAGAACGTAGCGCACAGCGCCGGTCCGGCGGCGGCGCTGCTCGGCTGGGCGGTCAGCGGCGCCGGCATGCTGATGCTGGCCTTCGTGTTCCAGGCCCTGGCCAACCGCCGGCCGGATCTCGATACCGGCATCTACGCATACGCGCGCGAAGGCTTCGGCAACTACATCGGCTTCTCCGCTGCGTGGGGCTACTGGGTTGCCTCGGTGCTCGGCAACGCCAGCTTCTTCGTGCTGATCTTCAGTGGTCTCGGCCACTTCATGCCGGTCTTCGGTGAAGGCAATACCCCGGCCGCCGTGGCCGCTTCGTCGCTACTTCTCTGGACCGTGCACCTGCTGGTGCTGCGCGGCCTGCGCACCGCCGCCATCGTCAACGGGCTGGTGACGGTGGCCAAGCTGCTGCCTATCACGCTGTTCCTGATCCTGGCCGCCGGCGCCTTCCGCATGGATGTGTTCCGTGCCGATTTCCTGGGCGCGCCCGCGCTCGGCGACCTCGGCCAGCAGCTGCGCGGCATGATGCTGGTGACCGTGTGGGTATTCATCGGCATCGAAGGCGCCAGCATCTACTCGCGGCGCGCGGCCCGTCGCGCCGATGTCGGCCGCGCCACGGTGATCGGCTTCCTCGGCGTCTGGCTGCTGCTGGTGCTGGTCAGCCTGCTGTCGATGGGCGTGCTGTCGCAGGCCGAACTGGCGGGGTTGCCCAATCCGTCGATGGCTTATGTGCTGCGCGCCATCGTTGGCGAGTGGGGCGCGACGGTGATCATCGTCGGCTCGATCATTTCGGTACTCGGCGCGCTGCTGGCCTGGGTGCTGCTGTGTGCCGAAGTGCTGTACGCCGCTGCAGGCGACGGCACCATGCCGGCCTTCCTGGGACGCGAGAATGCGCGCGCCGTGCCCGCCAACGCGCTGTGGCTGAGCAATGGCTTGATCCAGCTGTTCCTGCTGCTGGTGCTGGTCAACTCCGGCAGCTACACGGGCCTGGTGCTGCTGGCGGCCTCGATGAGCCTGGTGCCCTACTTCCTGTCCACCGCGTTCGGCGTGCAGCTGGCGTGGCGCGGGGACGCCTATGCGGGTGAACCGGGCGTGCGCTGGCGTGACTTCGCTGTGGCGCTGCTGGCCAGTGCCTACGCGTTGTGGCTGGTGTATGCAGGAGGCCTCGACAACCTGCTGCTGTCGGTGCTGCTGTATGTGCCCGGCGTGGTGGTGTTCGCACTGACCCGGCTGCAACGCGGTGAGCAGGTATTCACGCGTTGGGAATGGGTGTTGTTCGGCGCCATTCTGGTGGTGGCCATCGCTACGCTGGTGGCGTTCTCCAGAGGTGAGCTGGCACTGTAGAGTCGAGCGCGGGCTCGGCTCTACAACAACGCAAAAAAAAGACCTGCATCTTGCGATGCAGGTCTCTTCAAGGTGGCGCCCGAAGTTGGACTCGAACCAACGACCCCCTGATTAACAGTCAAGTGCTCTAACCGGCTGAGCTATTCGGGCAGACGACTAGTATAACCACTCTTCACGCGCGATGGTAGGGGTGATTCGCAATCATTGCGGCGGCCCGGTACAACTGCTCGGCCACCACCAGGCGTACCAGCATGTGCGGCAGCGTCAATGGTCCAATCGACCACTTTTCGTCGGCCAGCGCGGAAACTTCCGGCGAATGCCCTTCCGGGCCACCGATCAGGAAGGCAAGGTCCCTGCCCTGCCCACGCCAATGCTCCAGCCGCTGCGCCAGCTGTTCGGAACTGAGCTGGCGGCCCGGCACATCCAGCGCCACCACATAGGCATTCTTCGGCAGTGCGGCGATCACGCGCCTGCCTTCGTCTTCGGTGGCGCGGCGCGCATCGCGGCCCTTGCCGCGCAGGCCGGGCTCGATTTCCACCAGATCGAACGGCAGCCAGTGCGACAGCCGCTTCTGGTACTCGGCGAAGCCCTGCGCCACCCAGCTGGGTGCGCGTTCGCCGGTAGCAATCAGGCGGGCTTTCATCAACGGTCCTCCAAAACGTCGACGGCGCCATCGGCGCCGTCGAAGGGATGCATCAACGTGCGGCTCAGGCCACTTCGTCGTCGCTGGACGGCGGCTGGTCGCCAACGGTCCACAGGCGCTCCAGGGCATAGAACTCACGCACGCGCGGCAGCATCACATGCACGATCACGTCGCCCAGGTCGACCAGCACCCACTCGGCTTCGCGCTCGCCTTCAACACCCAGCGGCATCACGTCGAGATTCTTGGCAAAGCGCACGACTTCATCGGCGATCGACTTGACGTGGCGGGTCGAGGTGCCCGAAACGACGATCATGTAGTCGGCAACGCTGGACCGGCCGCGCACATCGATCTCGACCAGGTCCTTGGCCTTCAGGTCTTCGGTGGCTTGGCGGACGCTGGCCAGCAGTTCCGGCACGGACGGCGGCGGGCTGGGCAGATCGACCTTGATGGTCTGGGGCTGGGTCTGGTTGCTCAAAGTGGATCGACTCGATAAACGTGGGGGCGATTATACGGGCAAGCCGGGGCGGCGGCATTCACGGCGTAGGGGAGCGGTACAGGCCATGGGCGGCCACATAGTCGGCCACGGCCGGCGGCAGCAACGCCCGCCAGGGGCCGCCGGCGGCGATCTGCGCACGCACGGCACTGGCCGATTCCTCGCGCAGCGGATGATGCAGGCGCAGGATGCGCCCGGCCGGACTGGCGAACAGGGCCTGCTCGTTGTCGGCCCAGCGGCCTTCCAGGGCGCGGCCAAGTTCGCCATCCACCGAGGCCTGAAGGGGGCTGCCCGGGCGCTCGGCCACCACGAAATGGGCCAGCCCGAACAGTGCCTCCCATTCATGCCAGCGGGTCAGGCCCAGCAGGCTGTCGGCCCCGACCAGCCAGGCCAATGGCCGGCTGGGGCCCAGCTCGCCGCGCAGTTCGCGCAGGGTGTCGACGGTGTAGGACGGGCGGCCGGGAAAGCGTATGGCGCGGTCCAGTTCACGATGGTCCAGCAGCAGGCCAGGCTCATCGCCGATGGCCAGCGAGAGCATGGTGAAGCGCTGGTCAGCGGTTGCGCCCGGCACCGCGCGATGCGGCGGATCAGCCGCCGGCAGCATGCGTACAGCGACCTGCAGTTCGTCACGGGCAGCACGCGCGATGGCGAGGTGCCCGAGGTGCACCGGATCGAAGGTGCCCCCGTAATAGATCCGCAGGCTCATCATTCAGGCCCGCGCCAGCAGGCGCACGGCACGCGGTTCGGCCACGGCCACCAGCAGGCGCTCCAGCGCCAGCCAGGCATCACCGTCGGCGCGCCCCTTGGCGATGCGGTCGACCAGTCCGGCCTCGGCCACGAAACGCTCCCAGCGCTTGCCCTCGGGGTGCCGCTGCAGCGCACGCTTGTAGGGCGCTTGCCGCGATTCCCAGATGCCGCGCGATTTCATTTCGGCGGCCAGATTGCCGCCACGCGCCTGTACCCGGGCCAGGCCGGCACCAGCCAACAGCTCGCGGATCACCATTGGCATCAGTGCGGCCACCGCCTCGCCTTCGCCACGCAGGCCCGCCAGCATGCGCAGCACCGCCGGCGGCTGGCCGGAGAACGTGGCTTCCAGCAGCCGGAAAACGTCATAGCGGGCGGCGTCGGCCACCAGCGATTCCATCCGTTCCACGTCCAGCGGCTGGCCGTCGGCCAGCAACGCCAGCTTGTCGATTTCCTGCGCAGCGGCCAGCAGGTTGCCCTCGACCCGCTCGGCCAGGCGCTGCACGGCGGCCGGATCGGCACGCAGGCCCTTGCCACGCAGGCGGCGCTCGATCCAGTCCGGCAGTTCGTGCGGCTTGATCGCCCACGCCACCGACAGCACGCCGATGCGATTGACTGCCTCGGCCCACTTGCCCTGGTGGGCCTTGCTCCATTCGTTGGCGGTAATCATCAGCACCACGTCCGGCGCCGGGTTGGCGCAGAACTGGCTGATCACCTCGGCCCCGTCCTTGCCCGGCTTGCCGCTGGGCAGGCGCACCTCGACCAGGCGGCGGGCACTGAACAGGCTGGGCGCGTTGAAGCTGGCGTCGAGCTGGTTCCAGTCGAAATCACGCCCATCGGCGTCGAACACTTCCCGCTCGGCAATGCCGGCGGCGCGTGCGCGTGCACGGATGGCGTCGGCCGCCTCAAGCACGCGCAGGGTTTCCGGGCCGGCAATCAGGTAGACCGGCGCCAGCGGGGTGTCAGCGCCCTGGCTGGCCAGCTGCTCCGGACGCAGTTCCATCGTCGCGACTCAGTGCTTGGCTGCGGGGACCGGCTCGGCCGGCTCCGCCCCTTCGATCGGCTTGGCCTTCGGCGCCGTCAGGCTGCCGCCCTTCTCGATCTCGGCGCGCACCACGCTGTCGATGCGGCGGATGATCGACGCGGACATTTCCCGTCGCAGCTCATCGGCCAGGATTTCGCGTTCGGTGGTGGTACCGGTGGCGTCGGTCGGCGGCGACACGTAGTCGCGCGACAGTTCGATCACCTGCTGCGGCACCAGCTCGCTGCCATCCTCGCGACGGAAGATGAAGATCACCGCATAGCGCAGGCTGTACTCCTGCGCACGGCCCTGCGAGTCGATGGCGATCGGCAGGTCGCCCCAGCGTTCGGACAGCACCTGGAGCTGGGTACTGGGCCCCTTGCTGTCCTCGTCGGCCAGCTTGGCACCGGATGCCAGCAGGCTGCGATTGAGCAGCTTGACCAGTTCGCTGTAAGGCGCGGTGGAGACCACCTTCACCGGCGCCGTGTCGGTCGGCAGCATCAGCTTGTTGCGCAGATGGAAACCGCAGCCGGCAAGGCCGAGGACAAGAACGAGGGCAAGCAGGATTCGGGTCATGGAGACAGTCTGGCGGAGCCGGGCGATCACGGCAACACACAGCCTGCCCGAAGCCGCGTGAATGCAGGGCCATCAAGTGCATGGCCCCGCACCGGGAAGGTACCGGCCACCGCGTGGGTGACCGGCCCAAGGATGCATCAGGCAGCGACGATGTTCACGATCTTGCCCGGCACGATGATGATCTTGCGCACGGTCAGGCCTTCCATGAACTTGGCCGCATTCGGCTCGGCCAGAGCCAGTGCTTCGACCTGCTCGCGTGCAGCGTCGGCGGCCACCTCGATGGTGCCACGCAGCTTGCCGTTGACCTGCACGGCAAGGGTCAGCGCGTCGCGCACCAGCGCACCGGCGTCGGCCTGCGGGAACGGCTGGTCTTCCAGCAGCGTCTCGCCATGGCCCAGCACCTGCCACAGGGCGTGGCTGGCATGCGGGGTGATCGGGTTCAGCAGCAGCACGATGGCCTGCAGCGCTTCCTGGCGCACCGCACGGCCCTGCTCGCTGCCGTCCTCGAACTTGGCCAGCGCGTTCATCAGTTCCATCACCGCCGCGATGGCGGTGTTGAAGCTGTGGCGACGGCCATAGTCGTCACCGACCTTGCCGATGGTCTCGTGGGTCTTGCGACGCAGTGCCTTCTGGTTGGCGTCCAGCGCGGCCACGTCCAGCGCCGGGGCGGCACCGTCGGCGGCGTGCTTCTGCACCTGGGCCCACAGGCGGCGCAGGAAGCGCGCCATGCCGTCCACGCCGGCTTCGTTCCACTCCAGCGACTGTTCCGGCGGGGCGGCGAACATCGAGAACAGGCGCACGGTGTCGGCACCGTACTTGTCGACCATCGCCTGCGGGTCCACGCCGTTGTTCTTCGACTTGGACATCTTTTCAGTGCCACCGACCACCACCGGCTGGCCGTCGGCGATCAGCGTGGCGCCAGTGATGCGGCCGCGCTCGTCGCGCTGCACTTCCACATCGGCCGGATTGATCCAGTCCTTCGAGCCGTCCGGGTTCGGGCGGTAGTAGGTCTCGGCGATCACCATGCCCTGGCACAGCAGGTTGCGTGCCGGTTCGTTGCTGTCCACCATCCGCGCGTCGCGCAGCAGCTTGTGGTAGAAGCGGAAATACATCAGGTGCAGGATCGCGTGCTCGATGCCGCCGATGTACTGGTCGACCGGCAACCAGTAATTGCCGCGCTTGTCGACCGCATCACGGGCACCCGGCGAGGTGTAGCGGGCGTAGTACCAGCTCGACTCCATGAAGGTGTCGAAGGTGTCGGTCTCGCGCTCGGCCGCGCCGCCGCATTCCGGGCAGGTGGTCTTGCGCCATTCCGGATCGGTCTTGATCGGCGAACCAGTCCCCGAGAACGCCACGTCCTCCGGCAGCACCACCGGCAGCTGCTCTTCCGGCACCGGCACCGCACCACACTTGTCGCAGTAGATCACCGGAATCGGGCAACCCCAGTAGCGCTGGCGGCTCACGCCCCAGTCGCGCAGGCGATAGTTGACGCGGCGCTGGCCCTGGGCCTTGCGCTCGAAGCGTTCGGCCAGGGCTTCGAAGGCGCCCTGGAAATCCAGCCCATCGAATTCGGCCGAGTTGACCAGCTCGAAGGCACGGTTCTTGTCGCTGTACCAGTCCTGCCAGCGGGCACCATCCCAGGTGCGCTCGTCGTCGTTGCGCGGATCCTTCAGCGCGATCACCTGCTTGATCGGCAGGCCGTACTTGTTTGCCACTTCATTGTCGCGCTGGTCGTGGCCCGGAACAGCCATCACCGCACCGGTGCCGTAGCCCATCAGCACGAAGTTGGCGACCCACACCGGCACCTTTTCGCCGGTGACCGGATGGATGGCACGCAGGCCGGTGTCCATGCCGCGCTTTTCCTGGGTTTCCAGCTCGGCCTCGGACACGCCACCCTGCTTCATTTCCGACAGCAGCGCAGCCAGTTCCGGGTTGTTCTTCGCCGCATGCAGGGCCAGCGGATGTTCGGCGGCGATCGACACGAAGGTCACGCCCATCACGGTATCCGGACGGGTGGTGAACACGCGCAGCGGATCCAGCGCAGTGCCGTCGACATCACGCACGTCGAACTGGATTTCCAGGCCCTCGGAGCGGCCGATCCAGTTGCGCTGCATGGTCTTGACCGAATCCGGCCAGCCGTCCAGTTCATCCAGGCCGTCCAGCAGTTCCTGGGCGTAATCGGTGATGCGCAGGAACCACTGCGGGATCTCGCGCTTCTCGACCAGCGCACCGGAACGCCAACCACGGCCATCGATGACCTGCTCGTTGGCCAGCACGGTCTGGTCGACCGGATCCCAGTTCACCACCGCATTGCGGCGGTAGGCCAGGCCCTTGCGCATCAGGCGCGTGAACATGCGCTGTTCGTGGACATAGTAGTCCGGGCGGCAGGTGGCGAATTCGCGCGACCAGTCCACCGCATAGCCCATGGCCTTGAACTGGCCACGCATGTGCTCGATGTTCTTGTAGGTCCAGGCCGCCGGTGCGGTCTTGTTCTTGATTGCCGCGTTCTCCGCAGGCAGGCCGAACGCGTCCCAGCCCATCGGCTGCAGCACGTTGTGCCCGGTCATGCGCTTGTAGCGGCTGATCACGTCGCCGATGGTGTAATTGCGCACGTGGCCCATGTGCAGCGCACCGGACGGGTACGGAAGCATCGACAGGCAGTAGTACTTCGGCTTGTCCGAAGTCTCGTCGACTTCGAAGGCCCGGGTGGCGTCCCAGTACTTCTGGGCGGCGGATTCAACCTGCTGCGGGTCGTAGGCGTTGGTTTCAGCGCTGGTCATGGAACACGCGGATGCGGCGGCAAAGCGGTACAGCGTACCGCAGTGCGGCAAACGTCTCCAATCCTGCCCGCCGACCGCCGGCGCCGCCAGCGCCCGGAGCCGGTCTCAGCGCGGTCGCGACAGAGGCAGGGCCAGCGCCAGCCAGACCGCCCAGCAGGCGAATGCAAGCCGTTGTGCCAGCGGCGCCGGCAGCACGCCCTGCAGCGCAAAGGCAGCCAGCGCTGCCAGCGCGCCACAGGCGAGCGCCACCCCGCCCAGGGCGCGGCCGTGCGTCTGGCGCAGCTGCGAGATGCCCAGCAACAGGGTGCCGGCGACGAAGCCCAGCACCCAGATCATCCAGGCACTGGCGTGCAGCTGGCTGGCCGGCCCGTGCAGATCGTCCACATCCAGCGGCATCAAGCCCATCGCGGTGAAGGCCAGTCCGCCCAGCAACAGCATCTGGCTGCCCACCCGCGGCGCCCAGCCAGCACTGGCCGGCAGCTGTCGGCGCAGGCACTCGGCCACGACCACCGCCAACAGGCCCGGCAGTACGAAGCCCAGCAGATTGAAGGCCAACGCGTGCGGCACGCCGTGTGCGCCCAGCAGGGCCACCGGGTGCCGCGCCTGTGCATAACCTTCCAGGCCGGCGCCGAAGCCCAGCACCGCCAGCACGAACAGCAGTGCGGCGGCGGGGCCGGACAGACGCAACAGGGAAGACGGGGAGGTCATGCGGGCTCCAGGAGCAACGGCGGCGGGAACGACGCATTGTCGGGCATTTGCCGCAGTCCGGGTTGAGACTGGCATCGATCGTCACCATAGAATCGGTCTCCAGATGCCAATCGATGCCTCCCCCATGACCGAGACGACCTACGTATTCGACGCCACCACTGCGACCTTCGAGGCCGAAGTCCTGCAGAAGTCGCTGCAGACGCCGGTGCTGGTCGACTTCTGGGCCACGTGGTGCGGCCCCTGCAAGACCCTGGGCCCGATGCTGGAAAAACTGGCCGCCGAATACAACGGTGCCTTCGAGCTGGCCAAGGTCGATGTCGACAAGGAACAGCAGATTGCCGCCGCCTTCCAGATCCGCTCGGTGCCCACCGTGTTCCTGGTCAAGGGCGGCCAGCTGGTGGACGGTTTCCCCGGCGCCATCCCGGAAGGCCAGCTGCGTGAGTTCCTGGCCCAGCACGGCATCGTGCCGGCCGACGTCGGCGACACTGCCGCCGAGGACGAAGCGCCGTTGGATCCGCAGGCACAGGTGGACGTACTGCGTGCGCAGATCGCCGCCGAGCCGGACAAGGACGAGCTGAAGCTCGACCTGGCCCTGGCCCTGCTGCAGATCGGCGGCGTGGACGAAGCCGGTACGCTGATCGACGGCCTGCCCGCCAACCTGGCCACCGACGACCGCGCCGTGCGCGCCCGCGCCCGGCTGTCCTTTGCCGCCGCCCTGAAGGACGCCCCGGCCGCCGAGGTGCTGGACGCGCGCATCGCCGCCAACGGCAATGACCTCAAGGCCCGCCACCTGCGCGGCGTGCAGCTGCTGCTCGGCGGCCATGACGAAGCCGCGCTGGCGCAGTTCCTGGAAATGCTGCGGATCGACCGGAGTTTCGAGGAAGGCCTGCCGCGCAAGGCGCTGATCGATGCCTTCAATGTGATCTCCGACGAGGACCTGGTCGGCCAGTACCGCCGAAGGATGGCCTCCCTGCTGTTCTGAACGGAAGCCGGGTTCGTTCAGAATCCCTGCACTGGACGCGGGCAATAATGCGCACGATGGCGGCCGTACGGCCGCCACGATCCGTTCGGGGGGATGAGGTCGGGGCCATGGGGTCTTGCAGCTGCACCCCCGCATTGCCGGGATTGCAAAACTGTGACCTTCGTCCGCTCGCTGTTGTTTGCCATGCGCTTCCAGGGCGCCCTGCTCTGTGCCCTGCTTCTGCTGCCGGCCATCGCCGCCGCGCAGGACTGGAACTACCGGGTCCGCCCCGGCGACACCCTGTGGGATCTGGGTGGCGTGTATCTGAAACCCTCGGTGCGCTGGCAACAGCTCCAGCAGCACAACCGAATCGACAACCCCTACCGGCTGCCGCCCGGCCAGCTGCTGCGTTTCCCCATCAGCTGGCTGCGCATCGAACCGGCACCGGCGCGGGTGCTCTCGGTCCGCGGCAAGGTCGAACTGTCCAGTGGAGACGGCAGCGCCAGCCGCGCCATCCAGGCCGGCGAGCAACTGCATATCGGAGACACCGTGCAGACCGAGGGCGAATCCAGCGTCACGCTGGAATTTGCCGATGCGTCGCGCCTGCAGCTGCGTGAGTACTCGCGCCTGCGCCTGGACCAGCTCAGCCGCTACGGCCACACCGGCATGGTCGACACCCGCCTGCGCCTGCAGCAGGGCCGCGCCAGCAATCGGGTGACGCCCGCGCGCGGCCCGGCATCGCGTTACATCATCGATGCGCCCACCGCCACCAGCAGCGTACGCGGCACCGTCTTCCGGGTCAGTGCCGGCGACGGTCGTGATGTCGCGGCCACCGAGGTCCTGCAGGGCAAGGTACAGGTCGGCAACGCCCATGGCCAGCGCATGGTCCAGCCCGGACAGGCCACCCGCAGCGCCAGCGCAGACGCCGCTCCGGACGCAGTCTCCGTACTGCTGCCGGCACCGCAGCTGCGCAACGATGAACTGCGCCTGGCCCCGTTGCCGACGCTGCTGGCATGGACTCCGGTCGCCGGCGCCGCGCATTACCGCGTTGAAGTGGTGGAGGCAGCCACGCCGGAGATCCTGCTGTTCGCTGCCACCACCCCCGATACCCGCCTGGCCATCGGCGATCTGCCGCCGGGCCAGCTGCGCATCCTGCTGCGCGCGGTCGATGCGCAGGGCGTGGAAGGCATCGACGCCAGTGCCGACTTCGAACTCAGCGACCAGCCTCCACCGCCGCTGACCCTGGCCCCGCTGCATGGACAGACAATCAACAGCGACCGCCCGCGTTTCCGCTGGAGCCAAGCCCCCGGTGCGCGCAGCAGCGTGCTGCAGATCGCGGCTGATTCCAGCTTCGTACAGCCACTGCAGGAACAGACCAGCACCGGCACCGACCTGCGCCTGGCGCAGCCATTGCCGCCGGGTCACTACTTCTGGCGGATCGCCTCCCGCAGTGCCGATGGGCACCAGGGGCGCTATGGCCAGGCCCTGCCACTGCAGCTGAGCAACGAGCCGGTGGATCCTGCGCTGCAACCGCCCGAGGCCGCGCACGGTGAACTGACCCTGCGTTGGCAGGCCGGCAGCGAAGGCCAGCGCTATCGCGTGCAGGTCGACCGCCGCGGCGACTTCAAGGCACCCCTGGTCGACGAAACCGTGGCCGAACCGCAGGTCAGCTTCAAGCGTCCGTGGCGCGGCACCCTGCATGTGCGCGTGCAGTACATCGACGATGACGGCCATGCCGGCGAGTTCTCGCCTGCCCAGAAGATCGCCCTGCCGTGTCGCCTCTGCTATGGCACCGGCGGCGGTGCCCTGCTGCTGTGGCTGCTGTTGTGAGGCGTTCGCCGCTGCCGTGGTCGAAGCGGGTCCTGCTGGCCATGCTGGCCGGGATACTGACCCTCGTCGCCAGCCAGGGCCAATGGCTGTGGCGGCAGGACGAGGCCACCTACGACGCGATGGTCGGCAACTGGGACTATCGACCCGACCCGAGCGTGCTGATCGTGGCCATCGACGAAGGCAGCCTGCAACGCATCGGCCAATGGCCGTGGCCGCGCTCGGTCCACGCCCGGTTGCTGGATCGCCTGACCGATGCCGGTGCCGAACGGGTCGCGCTGGATCTGATGCTGTCCGAGCCAGACCGCCGCGACAGCCGCCAGGATGAGGCGCTGGCCGCGGCCATCCGTCGCAATGGCCGGGTGGTGCTGCCGGTGCTGGCCGCACCGGCAGCCGGTGATCGCATGGCCGAGGAAATGCTGCCGGTTCCGCAGATCGCGGCCAGTGCCGCCGCCATCGGCCACACCGACGTTGAGGTGGACAGCGACGGCGTCGCCCGCGGCATCTACCTGCATGCGGGCATCGGCAAGGCGCATTGGCCGGCGCTCGGGCTGGCCCTGACCGGCCTGCCTGCGGGCGCGGTGCGCGGACTGCCCGACCCTGATCCCGAGGTGGGCTCGCCTTATCAATGGCGGCGCAACGACTACGTGCGGGTGCGCTATGCCGGACCTCCCGAGCAGTTGCCGCAGGTTTCCTACGCAGACGTACTCGATGGCCACGTGGACATGGCGATGCTGCATGGCCGCCGCATCATCGTCGGCATGACCGCCAGCGGCATCGCACCGCGCCTGCTGACCCCGACCACCCGCGAGTTCTGGATGAGCGGCAGCGAGTACCAGGCCAACATCGCCTCGATGCTGCTGCGGCACAAGCAGATCGAGGTGCTGCCCCGCTTCTGGCAGCACACCATCAGCGCGGTGCTGGTGGCGCTGTGCGTGATCCTGCTCGGCCTGCGCCTGCCGTGGCTGGCGGCGCTGTGTTCGCTGCCGCTTGCCCCTCTGCTGAGCTGGTTGCTGTTGCGCACCAGCAACCTCTGGTGGGCGCCAGCCACCGCCCTGCTGGGCGTCCTGCTGGTCCTGCTGGCCTGGGCGACCTGGCGGATTTCGGCCTGGCACCGGCAGGCCAACCGCGACGCACTGACCGGCCTTGGCAATCGCCTGCGTTTCGAACAGGCGTTGCAGCAGGAATGCGACGCCGCACGACGCAACGGCAAGCCGCTGAGCCTGGCGCTGATCGACGTCGACCACTTCAAGCGCCACAACGACCGCCATGGCCACCAGGTCGGCGACCGCGTGCTGCGGGACGTCGCCCGGTTGATCGGCGCGCATGCGCGGCGGCCGCGCGACATGGCCGCGCGTTACGGTGGCGATGAATTCGCACTGGTACTGCCCGATACCCCGGCCGAAGGCGCGCGGCTTGTCATCCAGGACCTGATCGACTGCGTACGTGCGTTGCCGGTACACGGTGACGGCAGCGACGATCGGGTGACGCTCACCATCGGCGTGTTTACCCGGGTACCGGAAGGCGAGCTGCAACCGCATCATTTCGTCGAAGGGGCCGACACCGCGCTGTACCAGGCCAAAGCGAATGGACGCGACGGGTATGTGATCGACGGCGGCGCGTGACCGGTGCCACCGGGTGCAACATACGCATGCGAATGGTTAGACTGGACACCTCGCCCAGCGCCCCCGGATCCGCATGAACGCCCGTCTGTTCCGCTTCGGCATCAACCTCTGGCCGCCCTTCCTGTTCACCGGCATCCACGTCACCCGCATCACCCCCGACTACCGGCAGATTGATGTCGAGCTGCGCCTGCGGCCATGGAACCGCAACTACGTCGGCACCCACTTCGGCGGCAGCCTGTTCGCGATGACCGATCCGTTCTGGATGCTCGGCCTGCTGCACATCCTCGGCCGCGACTACTACGTGTGGGACCGCGCCGGCGCCATCGACTTCCTCAAGCCGGGCCGTGGCATCGTGCGGACGTCGTTCCGCATCGACGACGCGCTGCTGGATGAACTGCGCGCCGAAGCGGCCAGTGGCGAGAAGGTGCTGCGCTGGTTCAGCAACGACGTGATCGATGAAAGCGGCGAAGTGGTCGCACAGGTCCGCAAGCAGGTGTACCTGCGCCTGAAGCCGCACGCGCGCTGAGCGCGCCTCAATCGCGCGCCAACGCAGTCGAAGCTGGCTCCGCCTGCAGCGGCACCGACAGCCACGGGCTTTCGTCGTTGCTGCGGGACGGCGAGCGGCGCGGCACCTGCAGATGGCGGCCATCCGCCGACAAGCGCGGCACCCGCACCGGCGAGGCGAACTGCGCCGGCAACCGCTGCAGGGCATCCACCGGATCCCCCGGCTGCTGCCGCAGCCAGCGCTGTGCACCCAGCAGGCGCAGCATCGCCGCGGCGTCCTGGGTGCGCGACGAATAGGACGGATAGACCGGACCCGCAATGTCGGTCAACAGGCAACCCATGACGTTCGACAGGCAACCAAAGTCACGCTGCGGCGGCGCCGGCACCGGCAACGGACGGTCCGCCTCCAGCGCAGCGGTCGCCGTCGCGCCACAGGCCCAACCGAGATTGCCAGCCGCACGGGCCAGGGTGCTGCTGCGGTCCAGTACCAGCGCGCCGCCGAATTCCCGCGCCGAGGTCTCGATCGCCACCTGGTTCATCGCATACTCGCCCTGCATCGCACGGCACAGGCTCTGCTCGTCGGCCCGCATCGGCTGCATGGCCTGTTCGCATTCGGCCGGCAGCGGGTGATCGGCAGGCAGTTCGACCAGCATGTCGGCCAGCAGCTGCGCGTTGGCCTGTACCAGGCTGGCGCCGATGATGCTTTCGACCAGATAGCCGCCACCGGGCACCAGCCGCCGGCCCAGCTGCACTCCCCGGCAGCTGCCGCGCAGGGCACCGTCGATGTCACCCTGTACGAACGCCAGCGCGCGTGCGCTGGTGGCATCGACCACCAGCCCGTAGGTCGGCATCGGCACCAGGATGCCCTCGCCCTTCGGCTGGAACGGCGATACGAAGTAGTCTGCTTCGGCGAGCTGATCCAGCCGCGCATGCAACTGCTGGTGCCCGGCATGGGCCTCCACGAAGCGTTGCGGGTCCGCGCGGACCTGGGCGAGGCAGCCGCGGGCGGCCGGCCCGCAACTGGCACCGGGCCGCGAGCGCAGCTCGGCATGGTTGGCCACCAGGTGTGTCTGGCCGCCGCTGCTGCCCCGCAGGTCGGCCTCCCAACGGCGCACGTCCTCGGCCAACGCCTGCTCGCGCTGGCGGGCATCCAGATCGTCGAACGGCAGCGTCCACAACAGGGCATAACCGTTGCGCCCGCTCGCCGGCAGCCGCGCTTCCAGCCGTTGCTGCGCCTGCAACCGCGATTCCGGCACCGGCCACATGCGTGAGGCGCACCACACCACGATGGTCAACAGCAGCAGGCCCGCCAGGGTCCAGCCCAGTCCGCGCAGAATCTTCAACACAGCTTCCCTTCCATGGCTCGTTGCCGCAGTCGATCCACCAGCGTAATCGACCGGCAGTGACCGCTACAATGCGCATATGTCGCTCGAAGCCCCCGCCCTGGTCCCCCGCCCCTCCCTGCAGCGCCTGTTCCTGACCGGCCTGCTGACCCTGCTGCCGATCTGGCTGACCTGGGTCGTGGTCAAGTTCGTGTTCGTGCTGCTGTCGGGCATTTCCAGCCCGCTGGTGGTACCGCTGTCCGAGCAGATCGCGACAAGCTTTCCGCACTACCTCGGCTGGGTCCGCGCCGAATGGATCCAGGACACCATCGCCCTGCTGGCCACCCTGCTGGTGATCCTGGCGGTGGGCGTGGCCAGCCGCCGCGTGCTCGGCCAGCGCCTGCTGCGCTGGGTGGGCGCGGTCATCAAGCGCATTCCGCTGGCCAGCATCATCTACGACAGCGCAAAGAAGCTGCTGGACATGCTGCAGACCGAACCGGGCAGCACCCAGCGCGTGGTGCTGATCGACTTCCCGCACCGCGACATGAAATCGGTCGGACTGGTCACCCGCGTGATCAAGGAACACGGCACCGACCGTGAGCTGGCCGCGGTGTATGTACCGACCACGCCGAACCCGACCTCGGGCTACCTGGAAATCGTGCCGGTGGAACTGCTGACCCCGACTGACTGGACCGTCGACCAGGCCATGAGCTTCATCATTTCCGGCGGCGCCGTCGCACCGTCCAGCGTGCCATTCACCCGCGCCGGCGAACGCACCGGCGAACGCACCGAATGACCCCGGCGCCGATCGAGCGCCCGCTGCAGGACCGCGCGGTCCTGCTGTTCATCGTGCTGGCCGCGTTCTTCTGCGGCAATGCGGTGCTGGCCGAGCTGATCGGGGTGAAGATCTTCGCGCTGGAAGACACCCTGGGCATCGCCCCGCTGAACTGGAACCTGTTCGGCCAGACCGGCTCGCTCAGCTTCACCGCCGGTACCCTGCTGTGGCCGGTGGTGTTCATCATGACCGACACCATCAACGAGTTTTTCGGCAAGCGCGGCGTGCGCTTCATCTCGTGGCTGGCGGTGGTGCTGATCGGCTACGGCTTCCTGTTCGCCTTCGCGGCCATTTCGCTGGCGCCGGCCAGCTGGTGGGTCACGTCGATGGATGGCCACGGTGTGCCCGACTACCAGGCCGCGTTCGCAGCCGTGTTCGGCCAGGGCATGTGGACCATCGCCGGTTCGCTGGTGGCCTTCCTGCTTGGCCAGCTGATCGACGTGGCGGTGTTCCACCGCATCCGCCAAGCCACCGGTGAACGCCACGTGTGGCTGCGTGCGACCGGATCGACTGCGATCTCGCAGGTGGTGGACAGCTTCGTGGTGATCTGGATCGCCTTCGTGCTGGGCCCGCAGCACTGGCCGACCTCGCTGTTCCTTGCGGTCGCCAGTGTCAACTACGTGTACAAGATGGGCTTTGCGGTCGCCCTGATTCCGTTGCTGTACCTGATGCGGCGTGCCATCACCCGCTATCTGGGCGCCGATCGCGCGGCGGCACTGCGCGCCGCCGCTGCGGCTGACTGAAGCCCCAGCGCCACCAAGCTGACTGCGTCTTCACGCTGGCCGTACGCGCGCGGATCGTGCAAGCTCCACGATCTGTGTTCCACGGAAGCTTCTTGATGCCGTATTCCCCCCGCGTCCTGGCCGCTGCCATTGCCGCGTTGTTCCTGTTCAGTGCCGTGCCGTCGGCCGAAGCAGCGAAGAAGAAGGCCAGCCGCCCTGCCGCTGCGCAGACCCGCCAGGCCGCCAAGCCCAAGGCCAGGCCCGCCCGTGCCACCGCACCGGCCCGTGGCAGTTCGGCGCGCCGCGCTGCGCCGCGTCCGGTCGCTCCGGCCCGTGCCGTGCCCAAGCAGGTGCAGCTGGAACGGCTGTACGACGAGTACTGGGATGCCTCGATGCGGTTGAACCCGCTGCAGGCCACGTTCCAGGGCGAACCGCGCTACAACGACCAGCTGCCCAACATCCTGTCCGCCGCCTGGCGCCAGCAGTCGCACGACTTCACCACGCAGTGGCTGGGCAAGGTCGAAAAACTCGGCAGCGATGGCCTGCAGGGCCAGGACCTGCTCAGTTACGAGATCTTCGTACGTGACGCGCGCGCCTCGCTGGCTGCCGAGCGCTACCCGAGCTGGATGATGCCGATCAGCCAGTACTACAACATCGGCAGCATCATGGCGATCCTCGGCTCCGGCGCCGGCGCGCAGCCGTTCAACACCGTGCAGGACTACGACACCTGGTCGCGCCGCTCGCTCGGCATTCCCGAACTGTTCGACCAGGCCATCGACAACATGCGCCAGGGCATGAAGGCCGGCGTGGTGCAGCCGCGCGACCTGATGGAGAAGGTGCTGCCGCAGCTGGATGCGGTGATCAAGCCGACCGCTGAAGAGAGCATCTTCTGGTCGCCGATCCGCACCATGCCGAACACGATTGCGGCCGAAGACAAGACGCGCATCAGTGCCGAGTACAAGCGCATGATCGAACTGCGCATCATGCCCGCCTACCGCGCCCTGCGCGGCTTCATCGCCACCGAGTACCTGCCGGCCACGCGCGCCAGCAGCGGCATGGGCGCGCTGCCCGACGGCCAGGCCTGGTACGCCAACCTGATCGTGCAGACCACCGCCAGCGACCAGACCGCCGCGCAGCTGCACGCGCTGGGCGAGCAACGCGTGCAGGAACTGCAGGCACAGATCGCCACGGTGATGAAGGACGCCAAGCTGCGTGGCACGCCGGCAAAGCTGCTGCGCAGCATGCGCAACGATCGCCAGTTCCAGTACAGCGATGCCAATGCACTGATCAGCCGCTACCGCCAGGTGCAGCAGCAGGTCAACGCGCGCCTGCCGCAGGTGCTCGATACGCTGCCGAAGTCCGCGCTGGAAGTACGCGCGGTGGAACCGGAACGGGCGCTGACCGCCGCCGCTGCCGCCTACCAGCCGTCGCCGCCCGGGCAGCCCGGCGTGCTGTACATCAACACCCGCGACCTGCCCAGCCGCAAGCGCTGGAGCGTGCCGGTGCAGTACCTGCATGAAGCGATTCCCGGCCATCACGTGCAACTGGGCCTGCAGCAGGAGCTGGCCAAGCTGCCGCGCTTCCGTCGCCTCGGTGGCGATCTCGCCTTCGTCGAAGGCTGGGGCCTGTACGCCGAAACGCTGGGCGAAGATCTCGGCGCCTACACCGATCCCTACGACCGCATCGGCTACCTGTACTCGCGCCTGCTGCGCGCCGCACGCGTTGTCGCCGACACCGGCGTCAATGCACAGGGCTGGAGCAAGCAGCAGGCCGTGGCCTACCTGCAGAAGACGGTGGACATGAGCAGCGATGACGCCAACGCCGAAGTCGAGCGGATCATGGCCCAGCCCGGCCAGGCACTGTCGAACGTCGCCGGCATGACCACCATCGTTGCCCTGCGCGACAAGGCCAAGGCACGCCAGGGCGCAGCCTTCGATCTGCGCCGCTTCCATGCAGAACTGCTGAAAGACGGCTCGATGCCTCTGGACGTGCTGGACCGCAAGATGGAGCGCTGGATGGCACAGCCGGCCAGCGCTGCGCCCACACTTTCGCCCTGACGCTTCCGGAGCCACCATGCGCCCTGCCGTCGCCCTGTTCGCCGCCGTGCTGGGCCTGCTGCCTCTGGCGGGCGCCGCCGCACCGGTGCTGACCCCACCGGATGCCGGTATCGACGGCCTGATGCAGGCCTACGATGGCCAGGTGCCCGGCGCCGCAGTGCTGGTGCTGCATGACGGGCAGCCGGTGTTCCGCCGTGGCTACGGCCTTGCGGTGGTCGAAGACGGCACCCCGGTCACAGCCGCCAGCAACTTCCGGCTGGCCTCGGTCAGCAAGCAGTTCACCGCCGCGGCGGTGCTGCTGCTGGTGGAAGACGGCCGGCTCGGGCTGGACCAGCCGGCCCGGCAGTGGCTGCCCGAGCTGCCACCGGCTGCAGCGGGCATCACCCTCCGCCACCTGCTCTCGCATACCAGCGGCCTGCTCGACTACGAAGACCTGATGGACCCGGCAGACACGCGGCAGGTACACGATGCCGATGTGCTGGCCCTGCTGTCGCGCCAGGACCGGCTGAACTTCGCGCCGGGCACGCAGTACCGCTACAGCAACAGCGGCTATGCACTGCTGGCACTGATCGTGGGCCGCGCATCCGGCCAGAATTTCGCCGCCTTCCTGCAACAACGCATCTTCCGCCCGCTGGGCATGGCGCATACCGTGGCCCACCAGGACGGCGTGGACACGGTCGCCACACGCGCCTATGGCTACAGCAGGATCGATGGCCGCTGGCAGCGCACCGACCAGAGCACTACCAGCGCTGTACTGGGAGACGGCGGGATCTACTCCTCGCTGGACGACCTGGCCCGCTGGGATGCGGCGCTGTACGACGACCGCCTGCTGTCGAAGGCTTCGCGCCGGGCGATGTTCAGCCCCGCCACACCGACGCCCGAACCGGATGTGCCGCACTACGGCTTCGGCTGGCGCCTGAACGGCCCGGTGCAATGGCACAGCGGCGAGAGCATCGGCTTCCGCAACGTGATCGTGCGCCACCCGGAGAAGCACCTGACCGTGATCGTGCTGACCAACCGCAACGACCCCGAACCCTATCCGCTGGCGCAGAAGATCGCCCAGCGCTGGCTGGACACCCTGCAATGACCCCCGGTTCCGACGCCCTGCTGGGCATCCACCACGCCGCACTGATCTGCAGCGACTACGCCCGCTCGAAGGACTTCTACGTGCGCATCCTCGGCCTGCGCGTGCTGGCCGAGAACCACCGCGCCGCACGCGATTCCTGGAAGCTCGATCTGGCCCTGCCCGACGGCGGCCAGCTGGAACTGTTCTCCTTCCCCTCGCCGCCGCCCCGTCCCAGCCGCCCGGAGGCCCAGGGTCTGCGCCACCTCGCGTTCCGGGTGGCTGCACTGGAACCCTTCATCCAGCGCCTGGCCGCGCATGGTGTCGCCTGCGAACCGATCCGCGTGGACGAATACACCGGCCGACGCTTCACCTTCTTCGCCGACCCCGACGACCTGCCGCTGGAGCTGTACGAGATCGCGTGAGCGATTTTCAATCGCGGAGGCCCATCCACGCATGGCGTGGATCTACGTGTCGACCAAGGTCGACACCCACCAAGAGCAGGCCGTGGCATTCCAACAGATCGCGGAGACCTGTCGAAGGCGGGGTGGGTCCGGTTGCGGGGGCGTGAGCCGCATGGGCCCGAGGCATGCCTCGGGCGGGTTGGGCAGGACGCCCAACCCCGGTCTTGCCGTGTGCGCAGGACTGCGCCCACGAGCAAGCGGCGACCGAGCTTACATGGGTGAGGGCGCTTTGCTTGCGAAGCACTGCTTCGCAAGCGCCCGAACGCACAGCCGCCAGCGGCTGGGCCGGGCCCCGGAGGGGGACTTGCAGCGCCCCCCGCAACCGGACCCACCCCGCCATCCCACGGATAGCCGTCTTTGCTTTTGAGGTTGCCGGCCAGCGGCCGGCACTACCGCGGGTGCAGGGCGCAGCCCTGCAAAGCCCCCCTTCCCCATACCCCGCCGAATGGGTATACAGTCGACCCGTACCGGCATCGTGCCGGAATGAACCCTGGGAGGGGACCATGCGCAAGACCTTCAAGACCCTGCTGCTGGCACTGCCGCTGTGCCTGGCCGCGCTCTCGGCGCAGGCCGCCGATGGCGCCGCCGGCCGCTGGAAGACCATCGACGACAAGACCGGCAAGGTGAAGTCGATCGTCGAGATCACCCAGGCCGCCAACGGCACCCTGACCGGCAAGGTGGTCGACATCCTGCACTCGGACAAGGGCCCCAACCCGGTCTGTGACGGCTGTGAAGGCGCCAACAGGAACAAGCCGGTGAAGGGCATGACCATCCTCTGGAACCTGAAGGCCGACGGCGCCAACAAGTGGTCCGGTGGCACCATCCTCGATCCGGCCAATGGCAAGACCTACAAGTCGAAGATGGAACTCCAGCCCGGCGGCACCAGGCTGGACGTGTCCGGCTGCATCGCCTTCATCTGCCGCGCGCAGACCTGGCAGCGCGAATAAGCGCCCCGGCCCCCGCTTCATCCCCGTGACCCGGCCCCGGCCGGGTCACCTCGTTGCGGGCATGCGATACTCTGCGGTTCCCCTCGGCTTCACCCCGCGACCATGACCCGTACCGCGCTCGTCACCACCGCCCTGCCCTACGCCAACGGCCCGCTGCACCTGGGCCACCTGGTCGGCTACATCCAGGCCGACATCTGGGTGCGTGCGCGGCGAATGAGTGGCGGCAAGGCCTGGTTCGTCTGCGCCGACGATACCCATGGCACGCCGATCATGCTGGCCGCGGAAAAGGCCGGGGTCACCCCGGAGACCTTCATCGCCAACATCCAGGCCAGCCACGAACGTGACTTCGCCGCCTTCGGCGTGGCATTCGACCACTACGACTCGACCAATTCGGCGGCCAACAAGGCGCTGACCGAGCAGTTCTACCTGAAGCTGGAAGCGGCAGGCCACATCAGCCGCCGTTCGGTGGCGCAGTTCTACGACCCGGCCAAGGGCATGTTCCTGCCCGACCGCTACGTCAAGGGCATCTGCCCGAACTGCGGCAGCCCCGACCAGTACGGCGACAACTGCGAAGTGTGTGGCGCTACCTATGCGCCGACCGATCTGAAGGAACCGCGTTCGGTCATCTCCGGTGCCACGCCGGAAATGCGCGATTCGGAGCACTTCTTCTTCGAGGTGGGCCACTTCGACGCGTTCCTGCGCGAATGGCTGGCCGGCGACGTCGCCCTGCCGGGCGTGAAGGCCAAGCTGGGTGAGTGGCTCAATGCCGAAGGTGGCCTGCGCGCGTGGGACATCTCGCGCGATGCGCCGTACTTCGGTTTCCAGATTCCTGGCCAGCCGGGCAAGTACTTCTACGTCTGGCTGGATGCGCCGATCGGCTACCTGTCCAGCTTCCAGACCCTGTGCGGCAGGATCGGCGAGGACTTCGAGGCGCACCTGCGCGCCGGTACCGCCACCGAGCTGCACCACTTCATCGGCAAGGACATCGTCAACTTCCACGGCCTGTTCTGGCCGGCGGTGCTGCACGGTACCGGCCACCGCGCGCCGACCCGCCTGCACGTCAACGGCTACCTGACCGTGGACGGCGCCAAGATGAGCAAGTCGCGCGGCACCTTCGTGATGGCGCGTACCTTCCTCGATGCCGGCCTGGAACCGGAAGCACTGCGCTACTACTACGCCGCCAAGTCCGGCGGTGGCGTCGACGATCTCGACCTGAACCTGGGTGACTTCATCGCCCGCGTCAACGCCGACCTGGTCGGCAAGTTCGTCAACCTGGCCAGCCGCTGCGCCGGCTTCATCAGCAAGCGTTTCGACGGCCAGCTGGCCGCGCAGCTGCCCGATGCGGCGCAGTACCAGCGCCTCGTCGACGGCCTGGCGCCGATCCGTGAAGCCTACGAGCGCAACGACCCGGCCGCGGCGATCCGCCTGACCATGGCCCTGGCCGACGAAGCCAACCGCTACATCGACGACGTCAAGCCGTGGGTCATCGCCAAGCAGGAAGGCGCCGACGCGCAGCTGCAGGCCGTGTGCAGCCAGGGCCTGAACCTGTTCCGCGTGCTGGTCACCGCCCTGAAGCCGGTGCTGCCGGCCACCGCCGCGCAGGCCGAAGCCTTCCTGGCCGCGCCGGTGAACGACTGGACCGAACTGGCACAGCCGCTGCTGGGCCACCGCATCACCGACTACACCCCGCTGTTCACCCGTATCGACCCGAAGAAGATTGACGCCATGATCGACGCCTCCAAGGACACCCTGCAGCCGGCGGCTGCCGCTGCCCCCGCCGCCAAGCCGGCCGCCCCGGCCCCGGCCAA
Source organism: Stenotrophomonas sp. YJH_SMC_25 (assembly GCF_059369595.1). NCBI lineage: Bacteria > Pseudomonadati > Pseudomonadota > Gammaproteobacteria > Lysobacterales > Lysobacteraceae > Stenotrophomonas > Stenotrophomonas sp. YJH_SMC_25. The sequence continues at coordinate 491,483 of NZ_JCAFSV010000001.1, forward strand.
GGACGAAGCAAAGAGCGCCGACGCGCCGGCCTACATCGGCATCGACGATTTCGCCAAGCTCGACCTGCGCATCGGCAAGGTGCTGGTCTGCGAGTTCGTGGAAGGATCGGACAAGCTGCTGCGCTTCGAGCTGGATGCAGGTGAACTGGGCAAGCGCCAGATCTTCTCCGGTATCCGTGGCAGCTACGGCGAGCCGGAGAAGCTGGTCGGCCGCAGCGTGGTGTTCATCGCCAACCTGGCCCCGCGCAAGATGCGCTTCGGCCTGAGCGAAGGCATGATCCTGTCGGCCGGCTTCGACGGCGGTGCGCTGGCGTTGCTGGACGCCGACAGCGGCGCGCAGCCGGGCATGCCGGTCCGCTGATGCCCGCAGCGGGCGTGGCCTCGGCCGCGCCCGCCGGCAGCATTGGCCAGCGGAGGCAACGCGATGGGAGGCAACGGAATGGAACTGGCGCTGTTCGACTTCGACCACACCGTGACCACCTGCGATACCTATGGCCGTTTCCTGCGCCGCGTGGCCACCGCCGAACAGCTGGCGCAGGCGTGGTGGAAGGTCGGCCCGTGGCTGCTCGCGTACAAGCTGAAGCTGATCTCGGCCGAACGCATCCGCGCGCGCGTCACCCGCCTGACCTTCAGCGACCGCCACAGTGACGACATCGCCACCCTGGCCGCCGGCTTCTCGCGTGAGTTCCTGCCCGACGTGGTGCGCCCGGAAATGCTGGAGCAGATCCGCTGGCACAAGGAACAGCAGCACACCGTGGTGATCGTGTCCGGCTCGCTGGACCTGTACCTGCGGCCGTGGTGCGAGCAGCTGGGCCTGCAGTTGATCTGCAACCGGCTGGAATGTCAGGACGGACGCCTGACCGGCCGTTACGCCGGTGGCGACTGTGGCCCGCGCAAGGTCGAGCACATCCGTCGCCAGTTCGATCTGTCGCGTTACGTGCGCATCCATGCCTACGGTGACAGTTCCGAAGACAAGCCGATGCTGGCGCTGGCCCACGAGCGCTGGTTCCGCGGCAAACCCCTGAAGTAACCCGACGCGCAGCCTTCGCCACGCATGAGCCTGATCCCGCCCCTGACCGAACGCCTCGACCGCCTGCTGCCGCAGACCCAATGCGGGCAATGCGGCTACGACGGCTGCCGACCGTACGCGCAGGCGATGGCGCGCGGCGAGGCAGGCGTCGACCGCTGCCCACCCGGTGGCGATGCCGGTGCACGCGCGCTGGCCCAGGTTCTGCGCGTACCGGCGATTCCTTTTGATCGTTCGCGCGGCGAGCACAAGGCGCCGCAGGTGGCGTTGATCGTGGAAGCCGACTGCATCGGCTGCACCAAGTGCATCCAGGCCTGCCCGGTGGACGCCATCATCGGCGGCGCCAAGTACATGCACACGGTGATCGCCGATCTGTGCACCGGCTGCGAGCTGTGCATCCCGCCGTGCCCGGTGGACTGCATCGAGCTGGTGCCGGCCTAGCCACCAGACCAACCGGCGGTGGAGCGGCGGGGTAGAGTCGGCTGTTAGTCGACTGCTCTTCGTTCCGGCGGCGCAAAACCCCGCGCTGCGCGCGACAGTCGACTCTACCCCCCCTCCACTGCTGGGAGGTGACCTTGCCGTTACGGCACTGCCGCCGTCACCACGATCTCGACCTTCCAGTCGGCGTGGGCCAGCTTGGCCTCGACCGTGGCGCGCGCCGGGGTCGCACCTTCCACCACCCACTCATCCCATGCCTTGTTCATACCGTCGAAATCGGCCATGTCGGCCAGGAACACTTCGGCGCGCAACACGTGCTGGCGATCACTGGCCACCAGCGCCAGCAGCTTGTCGATCTCGGCCAGCACCTGCCGGGTCTGCCCGGTGATGTCCTGGCTGGTGTCTTCCGGAATCTGGCCGGAAAGGTAGGCGACCTTGTTGTACACGGTCATTTCGGACATGCGCGGTCCGACGTCGTAACGCTCCATCATGGGCGTGGCTCCTGCGGGTGATCAGGCCTGCATTGTCCTCCAAACCGGTCAACGATGGGTGCAGGGCAGCCATCCACACACGGTCACTACCGGCTTCCGACAGCGACGCTGGTCAAATGCCAGCGACAGGCGCACGATGCGCCACGGCTGCATTGACACCGCCCTCGCCCTCCCTGACGCACCCTTGCGCCGATGACCGAAACCACCGACCCCGCCACCGCTCCCTCCACCCCGGCATGGAAGCGGGTCCTCACCATCGTCATCCCGCTGCTGATCCTTGCGTTGGCGCTGCACGGCCTGGCCAACGAGTTCGATGAGAACGGCTACCGCGCCATCCGCCATGCCTTCCACCAGCTCAGTGGCACGCAGATCGCGCTTACTGTCGTGCTGGGCCTGGCCAGCTATGCCTGCCTGATCGGCTTTGATGCCATCGGCCTGCGCCGCAGCGGCATCCGCGTGCATCCGGCGCGCATCGGCATCACCGCGTTCCTGGCACACACGCTCGGCCAGACCGTGGGCTTTGCCGCGCTCACCGGCGGTGCGGTGCGCCTGCGCGGCTACCGTACCGCCGGCCTCGACCTGGCGCAGATCGGCCAGGTCGTGCTGATGAGCACGCTCGGCTTCGTGTTCGGTGCGTGGCTGCTGATCAGCGTGGCGCTGTGCATGGAACCGGCGGCAGCGGCGCTTGCCCTGCCGCTGGACCCGGATGCGGTGCGCGTGGTCGGCATCGTCGCGCTGCTGGCCTATGCGGCCACCCTGCTACTGGTCGGCCGCGATGGACGCCAGTTCAGCGTGTTCGGCCATGCGCTGTGGCTGCCCGACCGGCGCACGATGATCGGGGTGACCGTGCTCAGCGTGATCGAGCTGGTGCTGGCCAGTGCCGCGTTCTATGTGCTGCTTCCGGACTCGACGCCGACCGGCCTGCCCGGCTTCGTCGGCCTGTACCTGGTCGCGGTGCTGGCCGGCCTGGTTTCGACCGTGCCCGCCGGCCTCGGCGTGTTCGAATGGAGCCTGCTGAAGCTGCTGCCACAGGTGGCACCGGCTGCGGTGCTGGCGGCGGCGTTGATCTACCGCGTCACCTACTACGTGCTGCCCCTGCTGCTGGCCACCCTGCTCGCGCTTGCACCCGCGCTGCGCCAGCCGCTGCAGGCCAGTGCCGGGGCAACCCGTGCCGGCTGGAACGCGCTGCGCCCATGGTTGCCGCAGATCATCGCGCTGGCGGTGTTCAGCATCGGTGCTGCGCTGGTCATCGACGGCACGTTGCCCACGCCGCGCCGTCACCTGGTCAACGCATCACTGCCGATCCTGGAAACGTCCCATCTGATCGGCAGCCTCAGCGGCGTCGCCCTGCTGCTGATCGGCCAGGGCCTGGCCCGGCGCAGCCATGCCGCATGGATGCTGGCGATGGCCGTGTGCGTGATCACCCCGTTGCCACTGTGGCTGCGCGGTGGCCAACCGTTGATCGCGGTCTCCGCCCTGCTGGTGGCGATGGCGCTGTGGGCCGCACGCCGCGAGTTCTACCGCCAGGGCGCGCTGCTCGATGAAGCATGGTCGTGGCCATGGCTGCGCAACCTCGGCCTGGTACTGGTGGCGGTCACCTGGCTGTTGTTCTTCACCTACAGCCATGTCGAGTACCAGAACGAGCTGTGGTGGCAGTTTGCGATATCCGGCAACGCACCGCGTGCGCTGCGTGCGCTGCTGGTGGTGGCGATCGCGCTGGTGATGTTCGGCCTGGCGCGGCTGCTGCACAGTACGCGCAGCCCGCTGCCAGCCGCCGACGAGGCCACGCTGCAATCATTGGCGCCGGTACTGGCCGGTGCCACCGATACCCAGGCCTGCCTGGTACTGACCGCCGACAAGGCGGTGCTGCGCGATGATGCGAAACAGGGCTTCGTGATGATGCAGCGCTACGGCGGTTCGCTGATCGCGATGGGCGATCCGGTCGGCCCGCCTGATGTGGCGCGCGCGCTGATATGGCGCTTCCGCGAGGAAGCTGACCGGCTCGGCCTGCGCCCGGTGTTCTACCAGGTGGGCGAGACCTACTGGCAGACCTATCTCGACCTGGGCCTGGGCCTGGTCAAGCTGGGCGAGGAAGCGATCGTGCCCTTGCACGACTTCGGCCTGGAAGGCCGCGAACGCGCCGATCTGCGCCAGGCCTGGAACCGTGGCAAGCGCGGGGGCCTTTCGTTCCGCGTGGCACCGGTGGAAGAGATTCCCAGCCTGCTTCCCCGCCTGCACGCGATCTCCAACGCGTGGCTGGAAGACAAGGCCGGCGACGAGAAGGGTTTCTCGCTGGGCAGCTACGATCCGGATTACCTGGCGCGCTTCCCGGTGGCGCTGGTCGAAGCCGAGGGCCAGATCGTGGCATTCGCCAACCTGTGGCAGGCACCGGCCGGTGCCGAGCTGTCGGTGGACCTCATGCGCCACGTCAACGAGGCACCGAAGGGCACGATGGACTTCCTGTTCATCGAGCTGTTCCTGTGGGGCCGCGCGCAGGGCTATGCGCGCTTCTCGCTGGGCATGGCGCCGCTGTCCGGGCTGGCCCAGCATCGCCTTGCTGGTCGCTGGAACCGACTGGCCGGCCTGCTCGCGCGGCATGGCGAACGCTTCTATGGCTTCAGTGGCCTGCGCCGCTTCAAGTCGAAGTTCGACCCGCAGTGGCGACCGCGCTATCTGGCAGCACCCGGCGGCATGCATCTGCCGGCCGCGTTGCTGGATGCCACGCGCCTGATCTCGCTGGACCCGCGGCGTAACTGAAGCCCTGAGCCGCCGGGCATGGCCCGGCGCTGCAAACCACCCGGTAGGTGTCGACCTTGGTCGACACGGCGGCGACAGCGTTCGGGCGTGGCCCGGCGCTACGCCCCGCCCTTGAGGATCACTTCGGCCAATCGGTCGTAATCACCATTGAAGTGATGGTCGCCCGGCAGCTTCACCTTCTGCACGCCGTCGTTGGCCGGCAGGCCGGGGCACAGCGCGTCGTCATCCTTGTCGCCATACACGCAGAGGGTCTTCGCCGCCGGCAGCTTCGCCACTTCCGGCGCGATCGGCAGACCATCGCCGCCACCACCCAGCCAGTTGCTGACGTGGAATTCAAAGTCGGCCTTCCTGCCTACCGACAACAGCACGATACGATCCAGCGCTGCGCGGGTATCGGCATCGAGCTGGTTGATGGTGGCCGGCAGCACGTCGGCACCCTGCGAGAAACCGATCAGCATCACCTTGTCGCGATGCCACTGCTGGCGGTAGTGATCGATGATCTTCTGCAGGTCAGTGGCAAATCCCTTCGGCGTGCGTTCGCTCCAGAAGTAGCGCAGTGAGTCGATGCCGACCACGGCCACGCCATGCTCGTTGAGCGACGATGCCACGTCCTTGTCCAGGCCGGCCCAGCCGCCATCGCCGGAAACGAACACGGCCAGCGTGTCGCCATTACCGGCAGCGGGTACTTCCACTATCGGCAGGCCCTTCAGCGCGGCTGGTGGCGGTGCCAGGCTGACGCCGGCCTGCGCGCCGATCACCCGCGCCGCCGCCACCAGGCCGGGTGAAGCATCACCGCGCGCGGTGCGCTTGAACTCGCGTGCCATCGCCACCTGCTGCACGAAGCGGCTGGCCTCGCCAACCTTGCAGCCATGGTCGCCGGCGGCGCTCAGCCACGGGGAATTCAACTCGGCAGGCTGCAGCTTGTTGTGCTTCACGCCATCGCCGCAGACCATGCGCTCGTGGCTGCGATCCGGGCAGAAGCCAGTGGTCAGCAGGCCGGCGAACACTTGGGTGTCGGCCTGTGCGGCCAGCGTGTAGGCCATCTCGGCGCCTTCACCATCACCACCGACCAGCGGCAGGTGGTAGCCAGGCAGGTGCAGGGAGGCCTGCAACCAGCGCGAGAAGTTCTCGACGTCGCCGGAACCGAACGAACAGGTCGGATTCCCCTCGCGCTTGAGCACGCTGCGCAGATGCGCGATGTCCACGGCAGCGACCATCGCGCCATCGGCACGCAGGGCCTCGATCGGAAGGCGGCTGGTATCACCACCGGCGGTGGGTTCATGGAACCAGATCACCACACGCTGCGGCGTGCCAGCCGGCATGTGCACCGGAATCTGCTCGAACCGCCCGTGGCTGAACTGCTGCACGTTGGCCGCCGCCATTGCCGGCAGTGCTGCCAACGCCAGAACCACACCCATTGCCCTGCCCAGCCCTGCACGCTTCATGTCGCATCCCCGATGGAATGCGCACACGATACGCCGCCGCCGCGTGCACGGCACGTACCGGCGCAGGCCGTTGGGGATTCAGTGGGCTACGGCCCGACGGCTGCGCCGGTACAGGGCCATCGCCAGATACAGCAGCCAGCCAACGATCACCGCGATCACCACTTTCTGTCCCAGCCCACGCGGTGGTCCACCACGCCACAGCACATGCAGCCACAGCAGCACGAAGGCCAGCCATGCCCAGCCCCAGAGCAGGCCCGCGGCGGACTGCCAACCCGGTTCGCGGCGCAGGTACCAGGCCTGCAGCAGCATGCCGACGCTGGCACACAGGAACGCGGTGTTGGCTGCCAGTCCATGGATGAACGGTGCAAGCAGCGGGGTCGCTTCAGGCAGCCAGCTGTCACCGATGGCGACCGTCGCCAGCCCCAGCGCAGAGACAGTGAACAACAGCGGCGCCGCCGCACTGCGGCGCGGCCCGATGCTGCCGCGATACAGCGCAATGCCAAGCGCCGCAATGGCCAGCGCCAGCAGGCAGTAGGCAGCGCGCAATGCCAGGCCCCACGGCCCGTGCAGGTACAGGCTCAAGGTTGCCCGCACCCAGTCCAGATCACTGCGCGCGACCTGGGTCCACAGCGCGGTGGTCACGAACAGCAGCAGCGCCACCAGTGCCAGCACCGCCGCCGGACGCGCACGGCTCATGGCGTTGCCTCCGGATGCCGCGTCTTCCACTCGGCCAGCGCCTTGCGATAGCGCTGCAGCTCATCGGCATACAGATCCAGCACGCACAGCGGACAGCCGCTGCCACAGCACTCGTTGGGACCGGGCTCTTCGGGGGGCAGCGGGCGGGGGTCGGGATCAGGGACGGACACAGTGGGAAGCGACAATCGGTGAGAGCAGGCCCAAGTGTACCGGTCCAGCTCAGCGGGCCAGCTGTCGACGCAGGTTTTCCCGAGCCGCCGCATCCAGACGCTGGTGGAAGAAGTCACTGAGGAAGATGCGCGGCGCCCGCAGCAGCCCCTGCAGGAAACGGCGACGCCCGGCGCGGTACAGGAAGCCCGGCACGACCCCTTTGTACTCTTCGGCCACGCCACGATCGTAGGCAGCGAACACCGGCTCGGGCGCGGCCAGGATCGCCATGTCGCAGTCCAGGAACAGCGCGGCCTCGGCATCAACGTCGTCCGGGCCCAGATCGCCATGGCGGGCTGTCAGCAGGATCAACTGCTCGACCCGCGCGGCGTCGACGCCGGCCAGTTCCGGGGCCCGTGCGATTGCCTGCAGGGCCAGCGCCGCCGAACGCGCTTCGTTGTCCTTGCGGCCCGCCACATAGATCGCGTCGTGGTAGAGCACGGCCAGGTACACCTCGGCGGGCCTCTGCCAGCCCGGGCCGTCAGCCACGTCCTGGCAGTGCTGCAGCACCGCGCGTACGTGTCCGAAGTGGTGGTAGGCGCGGGGCGGCGTTGCGTAGCTGTCCTGCAGCGCCTGCCACTGCGCAGGAGCCAGCGTCAGCGGAGAGAAATCCATACCCGGATCATCCCGCCTGCGCAGCCCCGCGGCAAGCTGATGGTTTTTTCACCACATACTCACAACGCTTGCCCGGTGAGGCCTGGACGCGGTTGTCCACAGCTTTGTCGAGCGCTGGTCCACATCGGTTGTGGATGAAACGCCGTACCGGCCACGCGCCGACCAACGGTCACTGCAGCGCGGCGCCGCCGGGTCTACACTCGCTGCAGGCGGGAGCGCCCGCCGCTGCCGGGAACTGTCATGTACCGCCCTGCCGCCCGCATCTTCGTCGTGGTCCTGGCCGCTTTGATGGCCGCGCCGCTCTGCGCACAGAACCACCCGCGCACCGATGCACTCCCGCCCATCGGAAGCGTCACCCCGGTGGAGGTCCCCTCACCGGAACAGGTCTTCGCGATTCCTCCCGCAATGCGCGCGATGCTGCAGGCGCAGGTGATCGACCGCAGTTCATCGCGCGAGCAGCGGCTGCAGGCACTGGTGGAAATGATCTTCGGCCGCCAGGGGCTGGACCTGCAGTACGACGCGAACGCGACCTACACCGTGGACGAAGTCTGGCAGCAGCGCCGCGCCAACTGCCTCGCCTTCACGCTGATGTTCGTGGCACTGGCGCGCGAGGCTGGCATCCAGGCCCGCGTCCAGGAAGTCGGCCAGGTCGTGTCCTGGTACCAGGACCAGGACGCCGGCGTGGTCTACAGTGTGGGCCACGTCAACGCGGGCGTGGAGATCGCGGGGCGTTACGCCACGGTCGACCTCGATCGCAACGTACTCTACGACCGCCACGGCCCGCAGCCGGTCAGCCGCGCGCGTGCACTGGCCCATTTCTACAACAATCGAGGTGCCGAACGCATGGCCGAAGGAGACCTCGTCGGCGCCCGCGCGTTCTTCGATGCCTCGGTCGTGCAGGATCGCGCGTTCCCCTCGGTCTGGAACAACCTGGGTGTGCTCGACAACCGTGAGGGCAACACCGATGCGGCGCGGCAGGCACTGGACCGCGCCCTGCGCCTGGACGGTCGCCAGGATGCGGCGCTGACCAATGCCAGCGCGCTGTATCGGCAGCTTGGGCTGGATGCGCAGGCCAAGGCCCTGGAGCGACGCTTGAAGTCGGTGCAGCGTGAGGACCCGTTCGCGCAGTACATGCTGGGCACGCAGGCCGAGCAGGCCGGAAAGCTGGCCGAAGCCATCCGCTATTACCGGCAGGCCGTGCGCCTGTATGACACCGCGCACCAGTTCCACTTCGGGCTGGCGCGCGTGTATTTCCTGTCCGGGCAGCTTGAACGCGCCGACCGTGAACTGACCCGCGCGCAGCTGCTGGGTGGTGCACCGGAGCAGGCACGCTACCAGGCCAAGCTCGACAGCCTGGCCCGCTGGCGCGCGCAGCAGCAGGCCAGGCGCTGAGACCGATCAGGCCTTCTTGAGGAAGCAGGTCTTCAGGACCAGGCCCTTGATCTTGTCCGAGTTGCCTTCGATGTGCTCGGCATCATCTTCGACCAGGCGGATGTTGCGGATCACGGTGCCCTGCTTCAGCGGGATCGAAGACCCCTTCACCTTCAGGTCCTTGATCACGGTGACGGTGTCGCCGGCCTGCAGGGTATTGCCGTTGCTGTCACGCACGACCAGGGTCGAACCGGCACTTTCCTCGGCGGTCCATTCGAAACCGCAATCGGCGCAGATCCACAGCGCGCCATCGGCATAGGTGTTTTCCAGGGTGCACTGCGGGCAGGCGGGAACAGACGACATCGGCAAGTACCTCAAAGTGAATCAACAGCCGCCATTGTAACCGCCCGGTCCGGGGCCCCGGCTCCCTGGCAGGTGCCCGGCCGCCGCCATGACCGCGGCTGGAGCAGCCGCGACGCTGGAACTTGCAGTCGGCGACGAACTGCAGCAGAGTGCGCGGCCCCTGACCGCCCCCGGAACTCCCCATGCGCCTCGGCATCGACTTCGGTACCAGCAACTCCGCCGCCGCCATCGTGCATGAGGGGAAACTGCTGCCGATCCGTTTCGGTGACGCCGAACAGTTCCGCACCAGCGTGTACTTCCCCGGCGTGGTGCCCGACCCGGACGACTTCCAGCTCGACGACGGCCAGGAACACCAGCTGCAGCAGATGATCGATAGCGCCGCGCGTGCAGCCCGTGCCGCCGGCCAGGAACGCACCCCGCAGGCGCTGCGCCGTGAAGCCCTGCGCGCCCTGCGCCGTGAATGGATGGAGGCCCGCGCCGGCAAGGAACGCAGCGCCAGCGACCTGCTGCAGAACGCGGTCTACGGCGACGACGCGCTGGAAGCCTATTTCGAGGAACACGAAGGCAACCTGGTGCAGAGCCCGAAGTCGATGCTGGGCTACAACCTGCACCCACGCGCGAAGCAGACCATCACCGGCATCGCCGCGCACATCCTCGAACACATCCGCCTGACCGCCAGCGCCCAGCTTGGCCAGCCGCTGCGTGCCGCTCTGCTCGGCCGCCCGGTGCAGTTCCGCAGCTCGATCGGCGCGGCCGGCAATGACCAGGCACTGGATATCCTGCGCGAGGCCGCCACCCAGGCCGGCTTCGACCAGATCGATTTCCTCGAAGAACCCGCCGCGGCGGCCATGCACTACCACGCCGAAAGCCGCGAGCGGCACCAGGCGGTGATCGTCGACATCGGCGGCGGTACCACCGATATCGCGCATGCCGAAGTCGGTGGCGACGACGCCCCGCGTATCCACCGCGCGTGGGGTATCGCCCGCGGCGGTACCGACATTGATCTGGCGCTGAGCCTGTCCAGCTACATGCCGCTGTTCGGCCGCGGCATCACCCGCGTGCCCGCCCACCACTATGTGGAAGCAGCCACCGTGCAGGACATGACGCGCCAGCGCGACTTCCGCCAGCACAAATACGATCACGTCGACGAGCCGTGGGGCGGGCGCCTGCAGGCCCTGCAGGACACCGGCAATACCGCCCGCCTGTACCGCGATGTCGAACGCGCCAAGATCGCCCTCAGCGCCGCCAGCGAGCACCGCAGCACGCTGGACTACATCGCCCGCGACCTGCATGCCGACAGCAGCGCCGATGGCCTGGCCGCCGCCGCCCACGGCTACCTGGAGCAGATCCGGGAACTGCTGGCCCAAGTCCGCAGCGACATCGGGGGCGACCCGGATGCGGTGTTCCTGACCGGCGGCATGTCCCGTGCCGGCTACCTGCGCCAGGCCGTGGCCGAGGCCTTCCCGGGGGCCCGCATGGTCCACGGCGAGCCCTCGCTGGGCGTGGTCCAAGGCCTGGCGTTGGCGGCAGCCAGCCAGGATTAACAAAACGTTACGCGGTCTAAGTTACTCTTGGTCGGCTAGAACCCCGCTGCACCTTCCACCGGCCACGCCGGTGTGTGTCCACGGTGCAGCCTGGCCCGCCCTGCGGGCCTAGCGGCCATGCCTTCCTGGCTCGTTCATGGTCCGCGCAGCACCTGAGCCGCCATCGAGACCCGCTTTGGGCACCCGCCAGGCCCCTGTGGCCTTACAACCTGACGCAGCACCTGCACCCATCGACTGCCGCCGTTGTGACGCGGTCTGTTGCCGGCTGCCCGTGCTGCTGCAGCCCGGCGACCACGTGCCTGGCCAGTTCCTGTCACGCGACACCCACGGCCGTGCCGTGATGGCGCGCAACGAGGAAGGCTGGTGCGCGGCGATCGATCCCTATCACCTGCGCTGCACGATCTATTCGCAGCGCCCGGCGATCTGCCGCCAGTTTTCGATGGGCGGCGATGACTGCCGCCGCGAGCGGCAGGATTACCTGCGCCAGGCCGACGCCTGGGCGCTTTCCTCCCCTTCCACCTGACAGGAGCAACCATGCCCCGCAAGGCAAAGACCCCCGCGAAGGCCAGCAACAGCATCCGCAGCGAACGCAAGGGCGCGGCCGCCAGCACCGTGGTCAGCAGCGATTCGATCGCTTCGGACCTGGCAGCGTTCCGCAAGGCCGGTGGCAAGATCGAAGTCCTCGGCACCACCTGGGCGCTGAAGAAAGCCAGCTGACCCAGTACCGACCGCGGCGGCGCTGCCGCCGCGGCCTGCCGGACCGTGCTCAGCGATCCAGGCGTACCCGCACACTGCCCGAATGCGACTGGATGCGGATGTCTCCATCGCCGCCCCCCAGACGCGTATCGAGATGGCTGCCCGGCCCGTAGCGCGGCCGCTCCACCTGACCGGCGTCGCTGTTGATCGAGCCGCTGAAGCTGTTCACCGACAGCTGTGCCGACACCGTGCGTGGCAGGCTCAGCGTGACCGAGGCACTGACCGATTCGACATTGATGCGGCCGCCGGGCGCCAACCCGGCCGCTGCCAGATCGATGCTGCCCGAAACGGTTTCCACCGCCAGTCGCTGCACGCGCCCGGCGTCGACCTCGACCCGTCCGGACACCGTCTGCGCACCGATATCACCGGACACGCCACCGCCGGCCTCGATGCGGCCACTGACGGTGTTCACATCCAGCTTCGGCGTCTGCAGGCGTGCGCTGACGCTGCCACTGACCGTGTTGAGCTTGCTGTCGCCACTGCGGCCAGCCGCGCTCAGGCTGCCGCTGACCGTGTCGGCCTGCAGCCGTCGCACATCGATACCACTGATGTCCTGGCTGGCGCTGACCGTGCTCAGCAGCAGCTCCACCGATCGCGGCACGTTCAGCACCAGCGTTGCACCACCGCTGTTGCTGCGGCGCGGATATTCGATCTCCCAGCGCACACGGTTGGCGCTTTTTTCCTGGCGCAACTGCAGGCCGTCGCTGAGCGTGCCGGTGAGCTGCACGTCATTGCGGTCCCAGCCACGCACGGTCACCTTGCCGGCCACGTTGCTCAGCTCGATGCGACCGCCCGCAGCCAAGGTGTGGCGCTCGTCGATGCGGGTGTCGGCCAGCGCCACGGCAGGGGCCAACAGCAGCGCGACGCAGCAGGAAATCAGGGTTCGGGTCATGGGGGTCTCCTCAGGTCGTCAAGCCGGACTCGGCGGCATAGGCCGCCTGCCGGGTCAGTTCCAGCCGCAGCGCATAGGTGCGCTTGAGCTGGCCAAGCAGGTGCGGCGCACGCGGGTCCTGCGCCAGGGCGGCACGGATCTGCGCCGCGCTTTCATCCAGTTCGTGCAGGGCCGGCTGCCATTCCGGCGCCCGTCCATCGGGCAGCGAAGCGACGGCCTGCTGATACTGCTCGGTCATCGCCGCGGCCTGCAGCTGCAGGGCGGACGGCGCCGGCGTATCCGGCTGCGCATGCCGCCACGGCGCCACCGCATACAGTGCCAGGCTGGCCGCCAGGGCAGCGCCGGCCGGCAACCACCAGCGGCGCCGCGAACGCACCGGCAGGACCATCACGTTGTCCGTTGGCGCGGGTGCTGCCTGCGATTCACGCGGCGGCAGCCGGGCGGACAGGCGTGCCCAGCCATCGGCGGGTACATCGCGCTCGTTCGGCAGCGCGCGCAGCCGGGCCAGCAGGTCGTGATCGGAATCGTGTTCGTGTGTACTCATGTCATGTCTCCCAGCCGTGCGCGCAACAGGCCGCGCGCACGATGCAGCTGTGCCTTGGAACTGCCGACAGCCATCTGCAGCTGCTCGGCGATTTCCTGGTGTTTCCAGCCTTCGATATCGTGCAGCACCAGTACCGCACGCGCCCGTGGTGGCAGTGTCGACAATGCGCGCTCCAGGTCACGCTCGGTACCCGCGCAACGGTCATGCACCGCCAGTTCCTGCAGGCCGCCATCGACATCCTCCAGACTGTCGTGATCCTGCCCTGCGGCGCGACCGCGCAGTTCCATCAGTGCGGCGTTGACCCCCAGCCGATGCAGCCAGGTGGACAGGCTGCTCTCGAAACGGAACCCTGGCAGGGCTTTCCAGGCCTGCAGGAAGGCCTCCTGCAGCGCATCCTCGGCACGTGCCTGCTGGCCGCCACACAACCGCCACAGGACAGCGAATACACGCGGCGCGTGACGCCGGTACAGCAGTTCGTAGGCAGCGGTGTCGCCGGCGGCCGCCGCCCGCACCAGGGCGGGTTCGTCGACGGCGTCGTTGGCGGCAGGCAGCGCGGGCATGGTGGTGTCGAGCATATCGCTTGGATGCGGCGACCCGGGAAAAGGTTTAGAGCCGATCGACGGCCGATGCCATGCAACCTTTTCGACGGCTGCTGCATCCATGGAAGGTCCTTCGCGAATCTGCCGTCCGGGAGTCCTGCCATGTCCAGCCCTTCCTGCGCCGCCCTGCTGGTGATCGCTGCCTGCGTCCTGCTGCAGGCGCTGGGCCTGTCACTGCAGCTGCGCCCCGACAACGGCCGCGCCTGCCTGCATCAGCACCGCCAGGAGCTGGTCTGCCTGGCCTGGACCCCGGCGGTCGAATCCCCCGCACGCGCCGGGTAACATCGAGGGCCGTTATTGCCACCCGTCGTCGCCCCCATGATGTTGTCGCTGAAGGATCACCTGCCGGCCTGGACCTACCCTTGGCTCCACGACGCGGGTATCGCCGTGAAGATCCTGCTCACCCTGCTGGCCGCGTGGCTGCTGCGGGTGCTGGCACGGCGCTTGATCCGCCGCTTCGCCGAGCACTACACGCTGCCACCGGAAATGGTGATGGGCGCGCGCCGGATCACCAGTTTCGTGGTCTATTTCAGCGCAGTGCTGTACATCCTCAGCCTGCTCGGCGCATCGCCGTCGGTACTGTGGACCGCGTTCACCGGCTTCGCGGCGGTGGGTGCGGTGGCCTTCTTCGCGGCCTGGAGCGTGCTCTCCAACATCTTCTGCACGCTGCTGATCTTCACCACGCGCCCGTTCCGCCTGCATGACTACATCGAGGTGCTGGAGAACGGCGAGAAACCGGGCCTGAAGGGGCGGGTGATCGACGTGAACCTGATCTACACCACGCTGCAGGAGACCGGCGACGGCCACGAGGGCACGGTGCTGCAGCTGCCGAACAACCTGTTCTTCCAGCGCACGGTGCGGCGCTGGCGCGACCCGGCACAGGCCCCCGGCGGCATCCAGGGCGACGGCTGAGGGGGTCTTCCTTTGCAGGGCTGCGCCCTGCACCTGCAGAGGCCGAAGCCGAAGCAAGATCAAGAGCGGCATTCCGTGGGATGGCGGGGCGGTGTGGGTGGTCAGGACACGCCGTAAACCCGTCCATGGGGGCTCGATGGCGCCATCCATGGCGCCAACGGTCCTGCCCACCCACACCGCCCCACCTCTGACAGATTCCGCGCGCTGTTGGTGGGTGCCGACCGTTGGTCGGCACATCTGTCAGATATCGATAGTCAAAATTGAATCCGACCCCGTGCCGACCAACGGTCGGCATCAGCAGCGGGTTCCAACAGATCGCGGAAATCTGTCAGAGGCGGGGCGGTGTCGGAGTGCGGGGTGTCCGCGGCATGGATGCCGCGGCCAAGCCCCCATGGACGGGTTCACGGCGTCCCCGCACTCCGACATCGCCCTGCCAACCCACGGAATGCCAGCCTTTGATGTTGACGTTGCTTCTGCAGGTGCAGGGCGCAGCCCTGCAATAAAACACCCCTTACCTCAGCTGGCTGTCCTTGCTGCCACGCCGGTTGTAGCCGGCATGCGCCTGCTCTTCGTCGTCGTGCGCCTGCTGGCACGCCACGCACAGCCGTACCCCGGGCACGGCCTGGCGCCGCGCCAACGGAATCGGTGCGTCGCATTCCTCACAGTGTTCCAGACCAGGGCCCTGCCGCAGCTGGCGCCGCGCGCGGGCAATCGCATCGTCGACGGTGGCGTCGATCTGGTCCTGGACCGCGCCGTCTCCCGCCCAACCGGTGGCCATGGCCATCCTCCGCAGGTGTGTCGCCTGATATGGGGACGATACACCCGCGCACAAAGGAGCAGACCTGTGTTGAGCCGAGCCATGCCCGGCTGATCTTCAGCAATCTGAGCAGAACGTGGAGGGCTTCAATCAGGTCGATCGCGACTTAATCCCCTCCGTCCCCTTTTTGCTTACCAGACCAGGTCGTCGGGCACCTGGAATTGGGCGTAGTAGGCGTCGTCCTCGGCGTTGCCGGTGGAGATCTCGGCGGTCGAGCCCGGCTGGCCGTGGTCGACGATGATTGCTTCCGGGGCGCGCTCACGCACCTTCTCGGCAGCAGCACGTGGCAGCAGCGCGTAACCGTCGCCGTGGGCAACGATAACCAGTACGCCAACCGACAGCGCCTTGCGCAGCTTGGGGTCGATCAGCAGGGTGCGGATCGCCGTGCCATCGCTGAAGCGGTACTCGTCATCGCCCTTGTGGGGCACGGCATGGGCCGCGATGATCTGCTTCGCCTGCGCCTTCTGTTCAGCCTGCCTGGCCTGCGCATTGCGCTCGGCGGCCAGCGCGCGGTCGCGCTCGATCTTCTCGGCGCGGACGCGTTCAGCCTCGCGCTGGACCTCGGCCGAGGTCGATTCGGCCTTGCCCTGGCGGGCCTTGGCCTGCTCGCGCGCGGCGGCGCTGGCCTGCGACTTCTTGGCCAGGCCGGCCTTGAGCAATTGTTCCTGCAGCGCGTTGGGCTTTGCCATGGTCGGTGCGTACCGCGTGTAATCTTGGATGCCCCATTCTACCGACGCCCCGCCGCCCCTGCATGGCAGTCCTGAAGTACCTCACCGGCTATCCCGAACCCCTGGTCGCCCAGGTCAGCGAACTGCTGGCGCAGGGCAAGCTCGGCCCCTGGCTGCAGCAGCGCTACCCCGACCCGCATGAAGTGCGCAGCGACCGCCAGCTGTACGACTACACCCAGGAGCTGAAGGACCGCTACCTGCGCAAGTCGGTGCCGCTCAACAAGGTCTGCTACGACAACACGCTGGAAGTGATCAAGCACGCGCTGGGCACTCATACCGCCATTTCCCGCGTGCACGGCGGCCGCCTCAAGGCCAGCCGCGAGATCCGCATCGCCACCGTGTTCCGCCAGGCACCAGCAGCGTTCCTGCGCATGATCGTGGTGCATGAGCTGGCCCACCTGAAGGAAGCCGACCACAACAAGGCCTTCTACCAGCTGTGCCAGCACATGGAGCCGGAGTACCTGCAGCTGGAGTTCGATACCCGTCTGTACCTGACGGAGCTGGCCAACCGCGGCCAGCGCTGACCGGCCGCAGCAGCTACACTGCGCGCCCCCTGCCCGACCTTTCCGCCATGGAACCGATCCGTCTCGACAAACGCCTGTCCGCCCTGCTCGGCATCCCGCGCGGCGAAGCGCGACGCTACATCGAAGGCGGCTGGGTCACGGTCAACGGCGACGTGGTGGAGCAGCCGCAGCGCCTGGTCGATGACAGCGCGGTGATCGTTGTGGCCGAGCAGGCCAGCGATGAAAAGGCCGAGCGGGTCAGCATGCTGTTGAACAAGCCGGCCGGCGTTGCCGCTGAGACCCTGTGCGCGCTGGTCAGCAGTGACAGCCGCAGCGAACTCGATGCCAGCGACATCCGTCCGCTGCAGCGTCACTTCCATGGCCTGCAGCTGGCCGCCTCGCTTCCGGCCAGCGACAGCGGCCTGGTGGTGGTCAGCCAGGATCCGGCCACGCTGGCCCATCTGCAGCGCAATCTTGGCCGCACCGAACAGGAATACCTGATCGAAGTGGCCGAAGGCGGCCCGGAGCGTGGGCCATGGCTGATGGCGCGTCTGCAGCAGGAGGCCGGCGGCGGCAAGGTCAGCTGGCAGAGCGAACAACGCCTGCGCTTTGCCGGCAAGGGGCTTACCGCCAAGGGCCTGCGTGCAGCGGTGACAGCCGCCGGGCTGCAGGTGACCGGGGTGCGCCGCCTGCGTATCGGACGCGTGGCGCTGGGGCCGCTGCCGCCGGGGCAGTGGCGGTACCTGGGCAGCGACGAGCGGTTCTGAGGTGTGCGGGTCAGAGCCCTTTCCTGTGGAAAGGGATCCGACCCCATCGGTGACGCCCCCTCGGGGTGGGATTCCGTGCCGAAGGCAAGGGCTCTGACCCCCTGTCGATCCTGCAGGCATTCCTTCACGCATGGCGTGGCTCTACCATCGGGGCATGAGCCTGCCCAAGCCGCTGTGGCGACGCCTGCTGCGTGTTGCTGCGATCATCCTCGCCGTGCTGGTGCTGCTGGTGCTGTCCGGCCTGCTGCTGGCCGACCACCTCACGCCGCAGGCACGGGGCACGCCTTCGCATGTGCTGCCACTGCAGCCGGCGCAGACCCGCATCGACCAGCAGATCGTGCCATTGCAGGAGGCCCATCCCGGCCAGTCCGGCGTGGCCTTCCTCAGTGATGGCATGGATGCCTTCGCCGCACGCGCGATGATCACCACGCACGCAGGCCGCAGCCTGGACCTGCAGTACTACATCTGGCACGACGACCTGATCGGCCACCTGATGGCCAAGGCGCTGTATGACGCCGCCGAGCGCGGCGTGCGCGTGCGCATCCTGCTTGATGACATGAATGCCAAGGACAAGGACGCGCTGATGATGGCGCTCGATGCGCATCCGAACATCGAGATCCGCCTGTACAACCCGTTCCGCAACCGGACCGGCATCCTGCGCATGGTGGAGATGGTGCAGCGCTTCTTCAGCGTGAACCACCGCATGCACAACAAGAGCTGGATCGCCGATGGCCGCGTCGCGATCGTCGGTGGCCGCAACATCGGCGAGGAGTATTTCAGCGCGCGCACCGATGTGAACTTCCAGGATCTGGACCTGCTGGTCGCCGGCCCCGCCGTGGAGCAGGCCAACCGCATCTTCGACGACTACTGGAACAGCGAAACCGCCATTCCGGTATCCGCGCTTGCCTTCCATACCGACGCACAGCTGCGCCTGCTGGTGCGCGAATCGGACCATGAGGCGCAGCGGGACGTGGCCCGGCCGTACCTGGCGCGCGTAGCCGAATCACGCAAGCGGCAGCGCCCGAGCCCCGAGCCGCTGCGCTGGAGCGGTGCAGTGCGCATCGTGTCCGACCCGCCGATGAAGCACCGCAAGGACGATCGCGCTGCCTGGCTGGTGTCGACCCTGATCAGCGAGCTGCAGGCCGCCAGGCACAAGGCCCTGTTGATCTCGCCCTACTTCGTTCCCGGCAACGAGGGCCTGGATGGCTTTTCGGCCATGTCCGGGCGGGGCGTGCAGGTCGGCGTGGTCACCAACTCACTGGCCGCCAATGACGTCGCCGCCGTGCATGGTGGCTACATGGGCTACCGCGTGCCGTTGCTCGAAGCCGGCGTCCACCTTTACGAATTGAAGGCACAAGGGCAGTCCGGCGATGCCGGCGTGTTCGGCAGCAGCGGCGCCAGCCTGCATACCAAGGCGTTCCTGGTCGATGACCGCCGCGGTTTTGTCGGTTCGTTCAACCTCGACCCGCGCTCGGCCTATCTGAACACCGAGATGGGCGTGCTGTTTGACGATCCGGTGCTGGGCGCGCAGCTGCGGGACGAGTACCTGCGCCTGGCTGATCCCAGGCACAGCTGGTGGCTGGCGCTGGATGACCGTCGCCGGTTGCGCTGGCTGGAGCGCGAACCGCCACCGCACTGGGTGGAGGAGGAGCCGGGGGCAACGGCGCGCAAACGCTGGTTGTCGCGGGTGATCAGCTGGCTGCCGGTCGAATCGCAGCTGTAGCGCTCAGGGCGTTGGACCCGCCTCTTCCTGTCCGGCCTCATCACGTGTTTCCACGCTGCGTCCATGCAGGCGCCGCCAGATCCAACGCAGGGCATGCGGCGGCGCTGAAGGCAACTGTTCGAGCAGGGCCAGCATGCGGCTCTGGCCGGCATGTCCATGCCGGCACAGCAGGCTGGCTGCCGCCGCAGCGCTGGCCAGACGCAGGCTGTCGGCGAGTGGGCCATCGGCCTCCGGCGCCAGTGCCTGGTGCACGGGCTCGGGCAGCTCCCAGGCTGCAGCCACGCGTTGTGCCAGCGGCAACGACCATTGTTGGAGCAGTTGCAGGGCCAGCGCCGGCTCCACGGTTTCGTCGCGTGCCTGCGCTTCCTGCAGCAGCTGGCGCATCACCAGCGCTGACCCCAGCCCCTGCACCAGGCCCAGCCACTGCGCAGCGAAGGCATCACCGAAGGTGACCGTGCGCGCATGATCGGCGGCCGCACGCGAAGCCAGCAGTGCGTGCTCCCAGATGATCGTGCTGAACTGCGGAAACATGCCGCACTGCACCTGCATCACCGGCTGCACCAGCACCGCGCTGATGATCTGGCGCACGCCCTCGGTACCGACCAGGGTCACCGCACGCTGCAGGCTTTCCACCGGCCGCTCATGCACCTTGTAGGCCGGGCTGTTGGCGATGCGCAGCAGATTTCCGGTCAGCACCGGGTCCTGGCCGATGATGGCCGCCATCACCCGTGCCGAGGCGGCATCGTCGTTGACGGTCTGGATCAGCTGCGGCAGCAGTTGCGGGCGCCGCGGCAGGTGCCGGGCGGCCCAGTCACGGTCCTGCAGCGCGCGCGCCACCGCTTCGCCCAGTGCCGGATCCTGCACGGGGGCAGGCTCGCCGGCCAGCCGTGGGTACAGGGCAAGTGCATGCAGGCCGCGCTGCAGGTGGGCGGCGATCTCACCGGCCTGCAGCGCCTCGCCCTGAAGGCTGGCTGCGGCAGCAGCGACCGCCTGTCGCGATACGGCCGCCAGGCGCAACGGAGCCGCCCCGGTCGAACGCGCCAGCCAGCCGCGCAGCGATCGCCACCAGGCCGGCGTCATCGCCGCCTGCCCTGTCGTTGTGGTGCCCTTGCCGTCACTGACCGCCCTGCCTCTTCACGCGAATCCGGCCACCCGCCGTCGTCGCAGCATCGGCCGCACTTTCATCTTCTTTAACCGGAAGGGCGCCGATGTCGACGGCAGCGACCGGGGGAATGGACTAGAATGGCGCCGCGCGACCCGTCCCCCTGCACTGACGACGTCGCTTTTTTTGTTTTTGGGACCCTACCGTTCACTGGCCGTTCGCTGCAGTTCGCCGCGGTTCGCGCCATCGGAGACGCCATGCTATTCGAAACCCTCGCCACCACCGGCCACGAACAAGTGGTGTTCTGCCACAACCACGATGCCGGCCTGAAGGCGATCATCGCCATCCACAACACCACCCTGGGCCCCGCCCTGGGCGGCGTGCGCATGCGCCCTTACGCCAGCACCGACGAGGCGCTGGCCGATGTGCTGCGGCTGAGCCGGACGATGACCTACAAGAATGCGCTGGCCGGGCTCAACGTGGGCGGCGGCAAGGCGGTGATCATCGGCGACCCGAAGACGGACAAGACCGAGGTACTGTTCCGCGCCTTCGGCCGCTACGTCGATTCGCTGGGCGGCCGCTACATCACCGCCGAGGACGTTGGCACCGACGTCAACGACATGGAGAACATCTACCTGGAGAGCCAGTTCGTGACCGGCGTGCACCAGGTCCATGGTGGCTCCGGCGATCCGGCGCCTTTCACGGCCTACGGCGCACTGCAGGCACTGATGGCGTCGATGCGCTTCAAGTTCGGCCATGAGGAAGTAGGCAAGACCAGCATCGCGGTGCAGGGCCTGGGCCACATCGGCATGGAACTGGTGAAACTGCTGCGTGACCGCGGTGCCAAACTGTATGTCACCGACCTGGACAGTGCCCTGGTTGATCGTGCAGTCAGCGATTTCGGCGCCGAGGCGGTCAAGCCGGACGAGATCCACGAAGTGAACGCCGATGTGTTCGCACCGTGTGCGCTGGAAGGCGCGATCAACGCCGATACGCTGCCGCGGATCAAGGCCAAGATCATCTGCGGCACTGCCAACAACCAGCTGTCGAGCCTGGAGATCGGCGACGAACTGCATGCGCGCGGCATCCTCTACGCCCCGGACTACGCTGTCAACGCCGGCGGTGTGATGAACGTGTCGCTGGAGATCGACGGCTACAACCGCGAACGCGCGATGCGCCTGATCCGCAGCATCTACCACAACCTCACCCGCATCTTCGAACTGTCGCAGCGCGAGAACATCGCGCCGCAGCGGGCCGCCGATCGCATTGCGGAAAGCCGCATCCTGTCGATCGGCAAGCTGAAGATGCCGCTGGGCCGCAGCACTCCGCGCCTGGGCAACCTGCGCGGCGGCTGAGGCTGCAGACGTCGCGCCGGGAGCCTTCCCGGCGCGACCGATTGCTCAGAACCCGGTGCTGTAGCGCAACGCAGCCTGCCGCGCGCCCTCGCCACCGATACGCTGGTCGAAACCCAGGCTCAAGCGGCCATTGCGGCCCCACCACGATTCCAGCGCGACGCCGATCAGCGCACTGCCGCGCGGCGCATTCCAGCCTGCCAGCGGCGCCCAGGCATCCACGCCGACAAAACTGGCCTGCCAATCGGCGTCACCGCCGTCCAGCCGCTGCTGCCACTCGGCGTGTCCGCGCAGGTTCCAACGCCCCCAGCCCCGCTCGCCACGGATGCCGGCCAGCATCTGGCTGCGCTGCGCGCGGGTGGCATCACCCCGCAGGCCGAAGCCGAAACCGCCCAGCTCATTGAACGCATCGGTATCGACACGCGTGGTGCTGGCACCGAGGTAGGGCGTCACCGAAGCCCCTGCGCGGCCCAGGCGATATCCGCCTTCCACGCTGGCGCTGCTGAAACGCCCGCCGTAACGCGCCGAGACACCATAGGCGCCCGCACCCAGCAGCAGCTGGCGATCCAGCGCGCGGGTGAACTGGCCACTGCCGAACTGGGCCAGCGCATAGCCACGCCCCAGGTTCCAGCCAGCGTACAACTGTGCCTGCGCCTGGCGATCACGCCCGCGATCGCCGCCGAAACTGCTGCCACCATTGCTGCGGGTCTCACCGAAGGCGACGCCCATCAGGCCGTTGCCGCCCAGCGGCAGATCCTGGCCGGCCATCCAGCCCCGGCTGTCGGCGGCGTTGCCGGCGAAGCTGCCCTGCCCCGCCTCACCCAGCGCGCTCTGCCAGCTCCCGCGCAGGCGCGGGGTGGCCTGTACACGATCGAAGCGCTCGGCAATCGCACGCCGCGACATGTCGATGCTGTCGAAGGTGGCGGCCTCGGCGCGGGCATGCGCCTGGCCGGACAGGCTCTGCAGGCTGTCGGCCAGGCCCTGCTGGCCGCCTCCGGCCCACTGCAGCGCACCGGCTGCCGCACCGAAGGGCGATCCCTGCAGGCCGGTGTTGCCGTCGAGCACTGCGAATGCGCCTTCCAGGCGCTGCGCTGCGGCCTGTGCGGAGGCGCTCAGGCCACTGGCTGCGGCGGTGACGCTGACCTGGTTCACGTTCAACCAGGCGTTGTTGCTGTCGTAGCCATACGTGGGTGCCACCAGGGTCAGCCCCTGCAGGCCGGTGGAAGTGGCTTGGGTACTGAAGGTGCCGTTCAGGCCACCCGCGGCGTGGATGAGGTCCTGGCGCGCTCCGTTCTGCGGCACATAGCCGGAGACGAAGCCGTGCACACGCACACCGCCATTGATCGTTGCGTTGCCGGTGACCTGAAGTGCGTTGGCACCGAGCGCGATCATCAGCTGCGCGCCGGGCTGCTGGGTGTAGTTGCCCTCGATGGTGCCGGTGGTGTTGCCGGTGGTGAGGAACACGCTGCCGCCGTTGACCACATTGCCGATCACCCGCGGCGTGCCACCGTTGAACTGCAGACCGGTGGAGTCCGGGTCGGGCTGGGCGAGGATCGTCACATTTGAACGGATCACGCCACCGTTCTGCAGCGTCAGGATGCCGCGCTCGATGCGGGTGGCGCCGGAATAGCTGTTGTTGCCGGCCAGTACCAGCTTGCCTCCGCCCTGCTTGACCAGGCCACCGCTGCCGGTGATGTCGTTGCTCCACATCGAGTTGGTCGAGCCGGCATCAACGTTGGCAACCACATCGCCCCAGTCGAAGCGGCCGGGACCGTTGATCGCGCGACCGATGTCGAGCAGGCCATAGCCGAACACTGGATCCACGCCGGGCGCACCGATGTCCTTGGCAGTGCCCAGCAGGGTCTGCCTCACCAGATCGTTGTTGAAGTAGGGGAAGCGCTGCCAGACCAGCGCCGCCGCACCGGAGACCAGCGGCGCGGCGAACGAGGTGCCGTAGTTCCAGTAGTAGCTGCCACCGTTGGCATCCGGGTAGACCGCGCTGCCCGGCGCCGCCAGGCAGTAGCGGGCCGCCTGGCCGCAGGCATTCGAATAGCTGGCCAGCGCGCCCGGCGTAAACGGGTCCACCGCCGTGGCCACCAGCCAGCCGCGCTCCAGATCGGCCGCCGGAAGCGTGCCTGCCACGCCCTTCTGGCTGGGCAGCGCGGCCAGGCTGCTCGGCTCGCTGCGGCCGTCATTGCCGGCGGCGAACACCACCAGGCCACCGTGGTTGATCACGAACGGCCGGTATTCGGCGGCTACCTGCGCGGTGGTCGGCAGGTCGGTCCAGTACAGGCCGCCCCACGAGTTGTTCATCACCTTCACGTTGTAGCTGATCAGGTCCTGGTGGACCTGGGCCACGCCCAGCGGCCCACTGAAGGCATTGCCCTGGCCACTGCCGTCATCGGTCGGCGGCTTGTCGGAAATGATCCTTGCCGAGACGATCTGGGCGCCTGGCGCGATACCGCCCGGCCAGGTCCCCACTGCTGCGCCGGCGGCGAGGCTGGCCACGGCGGTGCCATGCCCGACCACGTCATCAACCGCCAGGTTGTTCCTGGCGGGATCGATGTAATTGAAGTTGGCCAGCACGCGACCATTCAAGGCCACCGCGTTGCGCTGCACGCCCGAATCGACGATGCCGATGCGCACGCCCTGCCCGGTCAGGCCGGCGGCCTGTGCGGCACGCGCGTTGGTGACTGAAAGATGCGCATCAAAGGCCGGCTCCTGCGGCTTGGCCGGCGGTGGTGTCGTCGGCGGAGGCGTGGTTGGAGGCGTCGGCGTGGTCGGGGGCGGGTCGACGCGCACGTTGCTGCCGCCTCCGCCGCCTCCACCACAGGCCGTCAGCGCCATCGCCAGCGCGGTTGCCAGCACAGACCTCACCATCATCGTTCGCTCCATCGATTCCTTCCCGTGAACGTTGGCCTGCCTTCATCCCGGCAGGCGTTCGGCGCCGCACAGCGGCAGCCCTCCCCGACCCTCTATACTTGGGCCGACCCCCACGCAGTCTGCCGGGAAACCGGGGCGCATCCAACGGCCTCCGGTCTCCTTTCCGAACATTGCCTACGCATCAACGAGATTGCCATGTCCAACATCGTCATCGCCGCCGCCAAGCGCACCGCCATCGGCTCCTTCCTCGGCCAGTTCAACGGTGTGCCGACCCCGACCCTCGGCGCCGCAGCCATCGCCGCCGCGCTGGAACAATCGGGTGTCCCGGCCAGCGACGTTTCCGAAGTCCTGATGGGCTGCGTGCTGCCGGCCAACCTCGGCCAGGCGCCCGCCCGCCAGGCGGCGATCGCCGCCGGCATCCCGCTGTCGGCCGGTGCCACCACGCTGAACAAGGTGTGCGGCTCGGGCATGAAGACCATCATGCTCGGCCATGACCTGATCAAGGCCGGCTCGGCCAGCATCGTGGTCGCCGGCGGCATGGAATCGATGTCCAACGCCCCGCACATGCTGCCGAACTCCCGTACCGGCAACCGTTTCGGCAACTTCCAGGCGGTCGACCACATGGCCCACGATGGCCTGGTCAACGCCTATGACGGCAAGGCCATGGGCGAATTCGCCGAGTGCGCGGTGGACAAGTACCAGTTCAGCCGCGAAGAGCAGGACGCCTATGCGATCGAGTCGGTCAAGCGCGCGCAGGCTGCCCAGGCCAATGGTGCGTTCGCCGACGAGATCGTCGCGGTGAAGGTCGCCACCCGCAAGGGTGAGGTCGAGGTCGCCATCGACGAGCAGCCGGGGCGCTCCGACATCGCCAAGATCCCGACCCTGCGTCCGGCCTTCAAGAAGGACGGCAGCGTGACCGCCGCCAGTTCCTCCAGCATCTCCGACGGTGCCGCCGCGGTGGTGCTGCTGACCGAAGAGGACGCCGCCGCGCGAGGCATCACGCCACTGGCCCGTATCGTCGGCCACGCCACCCACTCGCAGGAGCCGGAGTGGTTCACCACCGCGCCGATCGGTGCGCTGCACAAGCTGCTGGGCAAGACCGGCTGGTCGCTGGACCAGGTCGATCTGTTCGAAATCAACGAAGCCTTTGCCGTGGTGGCGATGGCCCCGATGCGCGAACTGGGCATCCCTCACGACAAGCTCAACGTGAATGGCGGCGCCTGCGCACTGGGTCACCCCATCGGTGCCTCCGGCGCACGTCTTGTGGTGACCCTGGTCAACGCTCTGCGCACGCGTGGTGGCAAGCGCGGCATTGCCACCCTCTGCATCGGCGGCGGCGAAGCAACGGCAATCGCCATCGAATTGATTTAAAAAGATTTAACGATGATTTCGCAAAAATGAATGCGGGATCGCTTGACACCCAATCTTGGCTTGTCATCATGTTGTCGGCGCGCAGCATGCGCGTTGCCTAATTCTAACGACGAGGATTTACACAATGAGCATCAACAAGCTGCTGGTCGCGATGTCCCTGGCTCTGGCCCTGGCCGCCTGCTCGAAGCAGGAAGCTGCCCAGGACGCCGCCGCTTCGGCCAACGAAGCCGCCACCGAAGCCCAGGCTGCTGCCGACCAGGCCGCCGCTGCTGGCGCCCAGACCGCCGACGCTGCCCAGCAGGCCGCTGACACCGCCGCCACCGCTGCTGACGCCGCCACCGACGCCGCTGCCCAGACCGCCGGTGCTGCCACCGACGCTGCTGCCGGCGCTGCTGCTGACGCTGCCAAGGCTGCTGAAGGCACCGCTGAGAAGGCCAAGGACGCTGCTGAAGAAGCCAAGAAGTAATAACTTCTTTCTTCACGCTGTTCCGGAAAGGCCGCTGGTTCGCCAGCGGCTTTTTCTTTGCGTGGATGCCGGCGATCAAGCCCCTGCATCGCGACCCGGTCTTCACAACGGCATGAATAGGCTGGCGTCCCCATCCATTGCAGTGCCGGAGACCGCCATGAAGATTCGTCCGATCACCACCACCCTGCTGGCCGCCTCCCTGCTGCTGGCCCTGGCCGCCTGCAAGGGCCCGGAAGCCGAACAGGCCAAGCAGGACGCACAGCAGGCGGCCGACAGCGCCGGCGCTGCCGCCCGCGACGCCGTCGACAAGGCTGCTGCCGCCACCCGCGAAGCCGCCGACAAGACCGCCGCCGCTTCCGAGCAGGCCGCCGCCGATACCCAGCAGGCGCTGGACAAGGCCGCAGACGCCACTGCCAACGCCGCCGACAAGGCCAAGGACGCCGCAACCGACGCCGCCGCGCACGCCAGCGACGCCACCGCCGACGCCGCGCAGAAGGTCGCCGACAAGGCCCGCGATGTCGCCAATGACGCCAAGGCCAACGCCGCCAAGGAAGAAGCCAAGCACTAAGCCCTACCGGCAGCCGAGCACCGGCTCGGCGCTACAGGAAAAGCCGCGGCACTGCCGCGGCTTTTCTGCTTTTCGCTCCCTGCTTCTTCTGTTGATTCCGTGGTGTGCGCCCACGGAAAGTGTCCAAGGACGCGCGGGTAGGTTGCGCAGGGGCGTAAGCGCCATGGATGGCGCGCCCGAGCCTTATCTGATGAAAATCTGTCAGCGTAGGTGTCGAGAGCCGGCGTGGGCCGCCCCTACGGCAGCGCGCGCGCCAGCATCGCCGTCAGCTCCAGCCCCGCCGGCAGCGTCCCGAACGCCAACCCATGCTCCCCTTCCAGCCGGCTACGCACGAACGCCTCCGCCATCGGACTGCGCGCACGCAGCAGCAGCGCCGCCTGCAGCAGCAGCGCAGTGCGCTCGCAGAACAGCCGCGCCTGCGCTTCCTCCGGTGGCGGCGCCGCTGCCCAACGCTGCAATGCTGCTGCATAGCGCGCATCACGGTCAGCCACCGACGCCAGCTCACCGCGCAACGCCGCCATCGCCTCCGGTTCACGCGCCAGCGCACGCAGCACATCCAGGCACTGGATGTTGCCGCTGCCCTCCCAGATCGAATTCAACGGTGCCTGCCGGTACAGTCGGGGCAGCATCGACTCCTCCACGTAGCCGGCACCGCCCAGGCATTCCTGCGCTTCATTGACGAAGGCCGGCGCACGCTTGCACAGCCAGGACTTGCCCAGCGCCGTCCCCAACCGCGCCATCGCCGCTTCATTGGCATCCACACCGGCACGATCCACCGCGCGTGCGATGCGCATCGCCAACACCGTGGCCGCTTCCGACTCCAGCGCCAGATCAGCCAGCACGTTGGTCATCAGCGAGTGCTCCACCAGCAGCTTGCCGAAGGTGCGCCGATGGCGTGCATGATGCAGCGCCTGCGCCAGCGCCATGCGCATCTCCGCGGCCGCACCCAGCATGCAGTCCAGGCGGGTCATCATCACCATCCCGATGATGGTCGCCACGCCACGCCCTTCTTCGCCCACGCGCCATGCCTGCGCGCCACAGAACTCGACCTCGCTGGACGCATTGGACCAGTCACCCAGCTTGTCCTTCAGCCGCATCAGCCTGAATGCATTGCGGTCGCCATCGGCCAGCCGGCGCGGCATCAGCAGGCAGGTCAGCCCGCCCGGCGCCTGCGCCAGCACCAGGAAGCCATCGCACATCGGCGCGGAAAAGAACCACTTGTGGCCGACCAGGCGGTAACGTTCGCCATCGATCGGCTCGGCGCGCGTGCTGTTCGCACGTACATCCGAGCCGCCCTGCTTCTCGGTCATGCCCATGCCCAGCGTGATGCCGTTTTTGTCCGCCACCGGCACGTCGCGCGGGTCATAGACCGGCGCGGCGGCCTTGCGCGCCCATTCGGCCAGGTGCGGCTGCGACTGCAGCACTGCCACCGCCGCATGGGTCATGGTCAAGGGGCAACTGGTGCCGGCTTCGGCCTGGTGGTGCAGGTAGCTCAGCGCCGCACGCGCGACGTGTGCGCCGGGCTGCGGCTCGTGCCAGGACAAACCCGCCACGCCATGCTGCTTCGCTGCGGACATCAGCTGGTGGTACGCAGGGTGGAACTCGACCGTATCAATGCGGTGGCCCTGCGCATCGTGCGTACGCAGCTGCGGGCGATCACGGTTGGCATCGAAGCCGAGCCGGTACAGCTCGTCGCCGGCCAAGGCTCCGTACACGGCCAGGCGTGGCGCTAAGGCACCGGCACCCTCGCGATGCACCGCCTCCGCCAACGCCACATCGTCGGTCCACAGCTGGCGTCCCGCGAACGGTGGCGGCTGGTTCAGCACCACATGGGTTTCAAACGGCGCGTTGCTGCTGAAGCTGGGTCCACTCATCCGGTCCATCCTGGCGGCAAGAGGTATGCGGTCCGATTGTGCCGCATGCCCCGCCAAGCCCGTGTTCAGGCCGGTTCTCACCGCCTGCACGAAGCGCAGGCCACAGTGGCCGCATGGAAGGCAATGACGATCTGGTGGTGCTGCGTCCGGAGGGGCTGTACTGCGCTGCGGGAGATTTCCACATCGATCCCTGGCGCCCGGTGCCGCGCGCGGTCATCACCCATGGCCACGGCGACCACGCGCGCCCGGGCATGGGCGAATACCACTGCAGCGAAGGAAGCCTGCCGATCCTGCGCTGGCGGCTGGGCGATGTTGGCGTGCAGGCGCACGCCGAGGGGGTGCCGTTCCGCTTGGGCCGGGTGCAGGTATCGCTGCATCCGGCCGGTCATGTGCTCGGTTCGTCCCAGGTGCGCATCGACGATGGTGAACGGGTGTGGGTGGCGTCCGGCGACTACAAGCGCCAACCCGACCCGACCTGCACGCCCTTCGAAGTGGTGCCCTGCGATACGTTCATCACCGAAGCGACGTTCGCGCTGCCGATCTATCGCTGGCCGGACACCCCGGCGGTCGCCGCAGAGATCGTGGCGTGGCGCCGCGAATGCGAACAACGTGGCGAAGCGGCGATCCTGCTGTGCTATGCACTCGGCAAGGCGCAGCGGGTGCTGGCCGAGTTGTTGCCACTGGACGACCGCCCCGCGTGGCTGCACGGCGCCATCGCCAATGGCGTGTCGGTCTACCGGCAGGCCAACATCCCGATGCTGGAGACGCTCACCGT
This sequence comes from Stenotrophomonas sp. YJH_SMC_25, assembly GCF_059369595.1. NCBI lineage: Bacteria > Pseudomonadati > Pseudomonadota > Gammaproteobacteria > Lysobacterales > Lysobacteraceae > Stenotrophomonas > Stenotrophomonas sp. YJH_SMC_25. The sequence goes on from NZ_JCAFSV010000001.1 coordinate 521,069, forward strand.
CGCCGAACAGGGGCGTCAACCCGATGCCGCCGGCCAGTTGATCCTGGCCCCACCCTCGGCCGCAGGCACGCCGTGGATGCGCCGCTTCGGACCGCATCAACTGGGGTTCGCCTCGGGGTGGATGCAACTGCGCGGCAACCGGCGGCGCCGCAACGTCGACCGGGGCTTCGTCATTTCCGATCACGCTGATTGGCCCGCGCTGCTGCAGACCATCGAACAGACCGGCGCGCAGCGGGTCATCGCCACCCATGGCAATACCGATGCATTGATTCCGTTCCTGCGCGAGCGCGGCGTGGCGGCTGAAGCCTTTCGCACCGACTTCGGGAGCGAGGAATGAAGGCGTTCGCCGCGCTCTACCAGCGCCTGGACCGCAGTACTGCGACGCTGGACAAGCGCGCCGCACTGGTCGACTACTTCCGCCACGCAGCGGCGCACGATGCGGCGTGGGCGCTGTACCTGCTCAGCGGCGGCAAGGTCGGCGGCGCACGCCGCAGGATCGCCGCCAGTGGTGAGCTGCGCAGCTGGATTGCCGAGGAATCCGGACTTCCCGCCTGGCTGGTGGAAGACAGCTACGCTCAGGTCGGCGATCTGGCCGAAACACTGACACTGCTGCTGGATGACCCCTTGCATCCCGCCGCCGACCGGCCGTTGTCGGACTGGATCGAACAGCATCTGCTGGCGGTGGCCAACCAGCCCGAAGTGGTGCGCCGTGCGGCGGTCGTCGCCGGCTGGCGGCAGCTGCGGAGCGGCGAGCGCCTGGTGTTCAACAAGCTGCTCACCGGCGCGCTGCGCGTGGGTGTCTCGCAACGGCTGGTGCAGCAGGCGCTGGCAGAATGGTCCGGCCTGGACATCGCGCGCATCGCCCAGCGCATGCTCGGCGAGTGGGTGCCCTCTCCCGGGTTGCTGGGGCAGCTGCTGTCGCCGGATGAACTGCCACTGGACCGGCAGCAGCCGTACCCGTTCTTCCTGGCCTCACCGCTGGAGGGCGAACCGGGCGAACGGCTGGGTCCGGTCGAAGACTGGCTGCTGGAGTGGAAATGGGATGGAATCCGTCTGCAGCTGCTGCGCCGACGCGGTGAAGTGGCGCTGTGGTCACGTGGCGAGGAACGGCTGGATGGCCGCTTCCCGGAAATTGAACAGGCCGCGATGGCGCTGCCCGACGGCTGCGTGCTGGACGGAGAACTGCTGGCCTGGGACGAGAGCGACGACCTGCCGCGCGCCTTCACCGCGCTGCAGACCCGCATCCAGCGTCGCAAGCCCGGTGCAGCGACCTTGCGCAACACCCCGGTACGCGTGCTTGCCTACGACCTGCTTGAACGCGATGGCGAGGATCTGCGCGGGCTGCCACTGCAGCAACGGCGTGCACAGTTGGCCGAGGTCATCGGTGCCCTGGGCGACACACGCATCCAGCTGTCGCCCGACGTACCCGCTGGAGACTGGCTGCAGGCGGCCACGTTGCGGGAGGCCGCCCGTGAGCGGGGCGTCGAAGGGTTGATGCTGAAACGCCGGACGTCCGCCTACCAGTCAGGGCGACGGCGCGGCGACTGGTGGAAATGGAAGGTCGACCCCCTGACCATTGATGCCGTGCTGCTGTACGCGCAGGCCGGCCATGGACGGCGCAGCACGCTGTACACCGATTACACCTTCGGCGTCTGGGACGGCGATACGCTGGTGCCGGTGGCCAAGGCCTATTCGGGCCTGGATGACAAGGAAATCCTGGCCCTCGATCGCTGGATCCGCGCCAACACCCGTGAACGGTTTGGCCCGGTGCGCAGCGTGCGTGCCGAACAGGTGTTTGAACTGGGCTTCGAGGCAGTCAACCGCAGCAGCCGGCACAAATCCGGCATCGCCGTGCGCTTTCCCCGCATCCTGCGCTGGCGCCACGACAAGCCCGCCGCCGAAGCCGATCAGCTGGCCACGCTGCAGGCGCTGGCGCGATGAACCGCCGCCAGGCGTTGCGCCGGCTGGAAGACTGGTTCGCTGCGCGCGGCTGGCGCTCACTGCCGTTCCAGCGCGCGATGTGGCGGCACTATCTGGCAGGCGACTCCGGGCTGCTGCACACCCCCACCGGCAGCGGCAAGACGCTGGCCATGTTCGGCGGCCCGCTGCTGCAGGCGATGCTCGATCCACCGTCGGCACCGCGCCGGGCCAGCGCGGTGCGGCCGCTGCAGGTGCTGTGGGTGACGCCGCTGCGGGCATTGGCCAGTGATACCGCACGTGCACTGCAGGCAGTGGTCGACGGGCTGGGCTTGGGCTGGCGGGTCGGCCTTCGCAGCGGCGATGCCAGCAACCGCGAGCGCCGGCAGGCCCGCGAAGGCCGCGTCGACGTACTGGTGACCACGCCGGAATCGCTGGCACTGCTGCTGAGCTATCCCGACACACTGCCACGCATGCGCCAGCTGCGCTGCGTGGTGGTGGACGAATGGCATGAACTGCTGGGCAACAAGCGCGGCGTCCTGCTGCAGCTGAACCTGGCGGTGCTGCGCGACGCCGCTCCTTCCCTGCAGCTTTGGGGACTGTCGGCCACGCTGGGCAACCTGCCGCAGGCCCGCGACGTGCTGCTGCCTGGCCAACAGGATGCACCGATCGTACAGGGCGTTCGTCCGCGCGCGATCAGCGTGCGCAGCCTGCTGCCGGAGCCGGGTGAACGTTTCCCTTGGGCGGGGCATCTCGGCCTGGCGCAGCTGCCGCGCGTGCTGGACGCATTGATGGCCGTACGCAGCAGCCTGCTGTTCACCAACACCCGCGCGCAGGCCGAGCTGTGGCACCAGGCGCTGGCGGCGGTATGGCCGGAAGACGCGGACACGCTGGCACTGCATCATGGCTCGCTGGATCCAGCACTGCGCCAGCAGGTGGAAGACGGCCTGCGCGCAGGCGCGTTGCGCTGCGTGGTGGCGACCTCCAGCCTCGATCTCGGCGTGGATTTCCCGGAGGTTGAACAGGTACTGCAGCTGGGCAGTCCCAAGGGCGTGGCGCGGCTGCGCCAGCGCGCCGGGCGCGCACGCCATCGTCCCGGCGCCGGGGGGGCCATCGTCTGCATACCCAGCCACGCACTGGAACTGGCCGAATATGCAGCGGTGCGCCGCGCACTGCACGAAGGCGTGGTCGAAGCGCGTCGACCGCCGACGTTGTCACTGGACGTGCTGGCACAGCATGCGGTCAGCCGCGCCCTCGCTGGCGGCTTTGACAGTGATGCGCTGCTGGCGCAGGTGCGTCGCACCCATGCCTTCGCCACGCTGGGCGATGAACAATGGCGGGCCGTCCTGGACTTCATCGTGCAGGGTGGGCAGGCGCTGGCGCAGTACCCCGATTTCCACAAGGTCGTGCGCGATGCCGATGGCAGCTACCGCATGCACGATCGCCGCCAGGCGCTGCGGCACCGCCTGTCGATCGGCACCATCAGCAGCGATGGCAGCGTGCGCGTGCAGTTCCTGCGCGGTGGCGGGCTTGGTGCAGTGGAGGAGCAGTTCGCCAGCCGCCTGCGTCGCGGCGACCGTTTCCAGTTCGCCGGGCGCCTGCTGGAACTGGTGCAGCTGCGCGACATGACCGCTTTCGTGCGGCGGGCACGAGGGCGCGGTGATGGTGTGGTGCCGCGCTGGCAGGGAGGCCAGTTGCCGCTGTCGATGCCACTCGGCCGTGAGCTGGAGTGGGTGCTGTCCGGCGCCGACGACAGTGCCGAATCCCGCTGGTTGTCACCGTTGCTGGCACTGCAGCAACAGCTGTCGGCGCTTCCCGGCCCAGAGCACCTGCTGGTGGAAGAGGTGCGGCGCCGCGAAGGCCAGTTCATGTTCGTCTACCCCTTTGCCGGCCGCCACGTACACGAGGCACTGGCCGCGCTGTTGGCGCTGCGCTGCACCCGCCAGCAACGCAACAGCATTGGCTATGCGGTGAACGATCATGGCCTGGTGCTGGCGCCGGCGCGGCCGATCGATCTGGATGAGGCGCAATGGCGTGCGTTGTTCGGCAATGACCGGTTGCTGGCCGATCTGCGCGAGGCAGTGAACCTGGGCGAGCTGGCGCGACGTCAGTTCCGGGGCATCGCACGCGTAGCGGGCCTGCTGGTGCCCAGCCTGCCCGGTGGCATGCCACGGTCGCTGCGCCAGCTGCAGGCGTCCGCGGGCCTGCTGTACGACGTGCTGCGCGAGCACGATCCGGAACACCTGCTGCTGGCGCTGGCGGAACATGAAGTGCTGTACGACAGCCTCGACCTGCCGGGGGTGCAGCAGGTACTGGAGCGGATCGGCACGCAGCAGCTGTCGCTGCAGCGACCGTCATCACTCACGCCGCTGGGCTTTCCATTGTGGGCTGAACGCCTGCGCGGTCAGTTCAGCAATGAAGACTGGCGTGTGCGCGTGCAGCGCGCGGCCCAGCAACTGGAGCGCCGCCATGACCGATGAATTGCCGCTGCTGCTTGCCGGTGAGTCCGTGGTCCTGGTGGGCGCGCGTGCGCTGTACTGGCCCGCGCGGCAGGCACTGCTGATCGCAGACCTCCACCTGGGCAAGGCCGATGTGTTCCGTCGCGCCGGCATCGCGTTGCCCAGCGGCGGCACCGGCGAAGACCTGCAACGCTTGCAGCGGCTTCTGGACCTGCATGCCTGCCGCGAGCTGTGGATCCTGGGCGACATCCTGCATGGGCCGGCGCATCGCGCTGCGTGGTACCGGCAATGGCTGGGATGGCGTGAACGCAATGCTTCGCTGGACGTGCATGTCCTGCGCGGTAATCACGACCGCCAGCTGCCGCATGCGCAGTTGCAGGTCCAGATCCACGATGAAGTACGACTGCGGCCGTTCCTGCTTCGGCATGAGCCGATGCCCGATGCGGCGCTGCATGTGATCGCCGGGCATCTGCACCCGCAGGTTGCCTTGAAGCCACTGCGACGGCGCTTCCCCGCGTTCTGGCTGCGTGACCGGATGACGGTCCTGCCGGCCTTCTCCGCATTCACTGCAGGCATCGTGCCTGCCCCCGCCCGCGGCGAACAGATGATCGCCTGCGTGGAAAGCGGCCTGGTGGAACTGCCGGTCGCCTGACTCAGGCCGGGCCAATGCCCAGCTGCGGCATCAACTGGAAATCAGGGGTGTCATTCTCACGCCGCCGCGGCAAGGCCTGGATTGCCGCCAGCATCTCCTGCGCGCAGGTCCGGATGCGTGCGTGGTGTTCCGGCGATGCATGGCTGACCAGGCTGCCGACATGGAACTCGAATACATCCTCCAGTACGTCGGGCTGGTCCTCGTGCAGCATCTGCAGCAGTCCACGCAGCTTGCAGATTTCCGATTCCAGCTCTTCGACCGCGAACAACATGGCGTCCTCCTCTTCAACATCAAGCGGCACGTCCGGGCCGCAACAGGCCGCAACAGCAGCGCTGCCCGGGCCACGCGCGATGTTGATCACGGAAAGGAAAACGGGCGACGCGCAGTCGCGTGCAAGCTACTTCTCGCACATCCGCGGTGAGGCAACCGTTAATTCACGTGACGGCACGCTTCACGCGCCGGCCGTGATCGCGTTGCTGCGAGGTATCTCCATCGTCGTCGCCAATGCGTCGATGAAGGCCGGATCCAGCGTGAGCGAACCGAACCACCCCTGCTGCGTGCCGCTGAGCACGCGCAGCATGTGGCCACGGCCTCCGGGCAGGCGCCCCATCGGGCCCAGCAGCACGTCGCGCGTCTTCGCCCAGGCATCGCGATCGGACTGGAACAGCGGCGTCAGCCAGCGACTCCAGCGCTGGTAGACCGCCACGTGGGCCCTGCGTTGCGCCTGGTAGGCCTGCAACGCTTCGGCACCACCGCCATGCGTGCGCACCGCATCGCGCAGCGCCAGCGCATCGAGCAGCGCCATGTTCACCCCCTGCCCCAGCTGCGGGCTCATCGCGTGCGCCGCATCACCTGCCAGCACCATGCGGCCCTGGTGCCAGCGCGTCATCACTGCATCGCGATAGACCGCGCGCGCCAGCTGGCCGGCATCGCGCAGGTGGGCGAAGCGCGCACTGGCCTGCGGCCACAGCGCATGCAGCTCGTCCAGCCAGGGCGTCATGCCATCGGCCTGCCAGCGCTCGAAGTCGGTGCGTGGCAGGCTCCAGAAGAAACTCAGGCGCGGCGTGTCATCGCCGGGGCGCGTGCCGACCGGCAACAGGCCGATCATCTTGCGCGCGGCCACGTAGCGCTGCCGCAGCTCCTGCACATGCGGCCAGTCTTCGGCCGGCAACAGGCACCACAGCGCTCCCCACGGATACACGCGGTCCAGCCCGGCACCGCCGGCAATGGTGCTGCGCAGCGTAGAGGCCGCGCCATCGGCGGCCACCACCAGGTCGAACGGGCCATGCAGGCGCCCTTCGCTGTCGCGCAGGCGGCCCTGCTCGGCATCCACGGCGGCGATGGTGACGCCCGCATGCAGATTGCCTGCCCCCGCGCGCGCCTGGTCCAACAGCGAGAACAACGCCCCACGCTGCATGCCCAGGCCATGCAGGCGCGCATCCAGACCGTCGTAGCGCATGTCCATCACCGCGCGCTCGCATGGCGTGTCGCCATACAGGCGGTGCACCGGCGCGGCATGCGCGCGCACCGCATCCAGCAGGCCCATCTGCCACAGCACCTGCAGGCCGCTGGGCTGCAGCAGGAAACCGGCACCCACCGGTCCCGGCGTCGGCACGCGCTCGAATATCTCTACCTCGTGGCCGTCACGGGTGAGGAGGATGGACACTGCCTGTCCAGCGGTGCCGTAGCCGATCACGGCGATACGCAGTCGTTCCGTCATGGCCACATTGTGCCCGAGGCGGGTGGACCGCGAACCGGCCGCGGGCACGCCGCGCAAAAAAAAACCCCGCCGAAGCGGGGTTTTCAACGCACTGTCGAGTGGATCACTCGGCCGGCGTGATGTTCGAAGCCTGGGCACCCTTCGGGCCCTGGGTCACGTCATAGGTGACGCGCTGGCCTTCCTGCAGGCTGCGGAAGCCCTTGGAGTTGATGGCGGAGAAGTGCGCGAACACGTCGGCGCTGCCATCCTCCGGCGAGATGAAGCCAAATCCCTTGGCGTCGTTGAACCACTTGACGGTACCGTTCGGCATGGTGATGCGAGACCTTATGCAATGAATGGGTGGTGTACGCTGAACCCGCGCACAAGCTGAGTATGCAAAGCTTGCTCGGGGAAGACAATCACCCCCGCGCCAATTCGCCCACCAGTTCCGGAAGTCCGTTGCTGGCCGCCTGTACGTTGGCCAGCACTTCGGCCATCGTAATCTCCTCGCCATCACCACAGCCGGCAGCCCAGTTGGCGATGATCGCCAGGCAGGCGTAATCCAGCCCCAGTTCGCGTGCCAGCGCGGCTTCCGGCATGCCGGTCATGCCCACCAGGTCGCAGCCGTCGCGGCGCATGCGGGCGATTTCAGCGATGGTCTCCAGGCGCGGGCCCTGCGTTGCGCCGTAGCAGCCACCGTCATGGACCGTGACGCCGGTCACTTTGGCCGCCGCCAGGATCTTGCTGCGCAGCATCGGCGTGTACGGGTGGCCGAAATCGACGTGGACCACATCGGTGCCCTCTTCTTCACAGATGGTGCTGATGCGGCCCCAGGTGTAGTCGATGATCTGGTCCGGGCAGGCCAGCACGCGCGGGCCGAAGTTCTCGGTGATGCCACCGACCGTGTTCAACGCCAACACGCGCTGCGCGCCCAGCTGCTGCAGCGCGGCCAGGTTGGCGCGGTAGTTGATCTTGTGCGGCGGCAGCGAGTGGCCTTCACCATGGCGCGCCAGGAACGCCACGCGATGGCCGAGCAGCGTGCCCACGCGCACCGGGCCCGACGGACGGCCGAAGCGGGTGTCGACCTCGTGGGTCTGCACGTCGTCAAGCTTGGCCAGGTTGTAGACACCGGTACCGCCGATCACGGCCAGGGCGATCTGTTGCATTCGAAGCACTCCATGAAAAGACGAACGCCGGCACCCGAGGATGCCGGCGGCAGAAGAAGACGCGCCGCGGGCGGCTGCGCCGTTATTCCTTCATCGCGTAGATGGCCGGCACGCAGCGCAGGGTTTCGTTGACGTCCATGCCGAAGCCGAACACGTAGCGGTCCGGCAGTTCGATGCCGGCGTAGTCGGCGGTCACGTCCGGCAGCGCGCGGTCGTGCTTCTTCACCGTCATCGCGGCGATGCGCACGTCGGTTGCGCCCTGTTCCAGGCACCAGGTGCGCACGCCCTGCAGGGTGTAGCCTTCGTCAAGGATGTCGTCGACCAGCAGCACGCGGCGGCCGAACAGCGAGGTGGCCGGCTTGTGCTTCCAGACCAGGTCGCCGCCGGTGGTTTCACCGCGGTAACGGGTGGCGTGCAGGTAATCAAACTGCACGTCCTGGCCGCGCGCGCCCAGTTCCAGCGCCAGCTGGCCGGCGAACGGCAGCGCACCGTGCATGATGGACAGGAACAGCGGCACCTCGCCCTTGTAATCGCGCGCGATGGCGTCGGCGATACCAGCGATGGCCTTGTCGATGGTGGGGCGGTCGACCAGCAGGTCAGCCTGGGCCAGGGCCTGGGAAATGGTGAGGTTGGGCATCAGACGGTTCTTCCAAGGGTTTCAAGCAGACGGGATTGGGTGTCGCCATGGCGGGCATCGGCCAGCAGGCCGTCCCAGCCGAGCGCGCCGCGGCCGATCAGGCCCAGCAGCGCAGCGGTATTGAGGGAGCGCCCCTGCACCGCGTGCAGGGCTTCATCGACCAGCTCCGGGTGGCAGACCAGCACCACGTCGCAGCCGGCGTCCAGATGGGCGTGCACGCGCGCCGGCACGCCGCCGGCGCTGTGCGAGGCGGCCATGCCGATGTCGTCGGAGAACACCACGCCACGGAAGCCGAGCTCGCCGCGCAGGATGTCCTGGATCCAGCGCGGCGAGTAACCTGCCGGTTCAGGCGCAATCTGCGGGTAGATCACGTGCGCCATCATCACCGCATCGGCACCGGCGGCGATGCCGGCCTGGAACGGCACCAGGTCCTGCGCACGCAGCTCGTCCAGCGCGCGCGGATCGATCGCGGTATCGACGTGGGTGTCTTCCAGCACGGTGCCGTGGCCGGGGAAATGCTTGAGCGTGGCGGCCATGCCGACCGAGTGCATGCCACGCACGTAGGCGGCGGTGAACGCGGCCACCACCTGCGGGTCTTCACTGAAGGCGCGGTTGCCGATGGCACGGTTGCCACGGCCAAGGTCGACCACCGGCGCGAAGCTCAGGTCCAGGCCGCTGGCGCGTACTTCGCTGGCCATCAGCCAGGCGTGCCGTTCGGCCAATGCCAAGGCCTGCTGCGGGTCGGTGGCATACAGGGCACCAATGTCCTGCAGTGGCGGCAGATCGCTGTAACCCTCGCGGAAACGCTGTACGCGACCGCCTTCCTGGTCCACGCAGATCAGCTGCGGGCGCGGCGCGGCGGCGCGGATCGCCGCGCTCAGATCGGTCACCTGCTGGCGGGAGGCGAAGTTGCGCTTGAACAGCACCACCCCGGCCACGGCATCGTGCTGCAGCCAGTCACGTTCCTGGGCGGTCAGTTCGGTGCCGGCAACGCCGATCAGCAGCATGGTCGATCTCCACAACGCGCGCCCGCATGGCGCAGTGCCGCATTGTCGCAGAACCGGCCGACAGGCGCAGTGGTCAGAAAAAGGGGCTCTGACCCCGATCTGCTCAGACCTTGCAGCCGTCCGGGCCGCAGGCCTCGTCGTCGCCAGCCGGGGTGGCCGGGGCGCCCTGTTCGGCGGCAATCTGGCGCAGGGCGTTGGCGAAGGCCTCGGGGGGCTGCGCCCCGGAAATGGCCCACTTTCCATCGATGACGAAGGTCGGCACCGAGGAGATGCCCAGCGCATGCGCCTCCGCCAGCTTGGCCTCGACCTCGGCCAGGCCGCGGTCGGAGGCCAGCATCTGCGCGATTTCGCCGCCGTCCAGGCCGCCCGCCACACCGGCCTTGATCAGCACCGCGCTGTCCGCCAGGTTCTGGCCAAGCTCGAAGTGGGCGCGGAACAGCGCCTCCCCGACCGCGTCCTGCACGCCGTGCTGGCCGGCCAGCCACAGCACCCGATGTGCCGGCAGCGTGGTCACCCGCACCTGGCCCCGGCTGAAGTCCATCGGCAGGCCTTCCGCACGCGCCGTGGTCTGGGTCTGGCCGAGGATCTGCTCGGTGCGCTCGACGCCACCGAACTTGCGTACATAAGCCTCGCGCAGCGGCACCGGGGTGTCGTCCGCGTCCGGGTCCAGCTGGAACGGCTGCCAGTGGATATCGAGTTCAGGCGCATCGGCGCCCAGCAACTGCACGCCCTGCTGGAAACGATGCTTGCCGATCCAGCACCAGGGACAGACCACGTCGGAGTAGATGTCGATTCTCATCCCCCCGACATGGGGCCCGCCCCCGCCGAAAAAAGGGGACGGAGGGGATTAAGTCGCTTTCCGCACAGGCGGGGTAAGGACGACTTAATCCCCTCCGTCCTCTTTTCAGGGTTTCACCACTGTGAATAGGGATGACTGGCGAGCGCGACGTTGTAGTAGCGGGCGTCGTCGGTGACTTCCGCGCCGGCCCAGTCCGGCAGCTGGATGGCCTGGTCGGCGCTGTCCAGTTCCACCTCGGCCACCACCAGGCCGGCGTTGTCGCCGAGGAACTCGTCCACTTCCCAGGTCAGGCCGGCGTGCTCGACCAGATGGCGGCGCTTGTCGATCAGGCCACCCACGCACAGCGCCAGCAGCGCGCGCGCGTCCTCCACCGGAATCGGGTAATCGAATTCCTGCCGGGTGTGGCCGATGGTGCGCGACTTCAGGTTTAGCGCAGCATGGTCGCCCTCGATACGCACGCGCACCGAGGCGTTCTGGGTACCGCGATCCAGCGCGCCCATGTCGTTGATGTAGCCCTGCGCCATCGGGATCACCCGGTGCGCAGCGGATCGCCAGCCATCGTTGATGACCAGGAATTTGCGTTCGATTTCAATGCCCATGGCGCGATTATGCGCCATGGGTGATGACAGCCGCTCAGCGCTTCTCGAACACCGCGATGCTCTCCACGTGCGCGGTGTGCGGGAACATGTCCATGGCACCGGCGCTGACCAGGGTGAAGCCCTGTTCGTTGACCAGATAGCCGGCATCGCGCGCCAGCGAGCCCGGGTGGCAGCTGACGTAGACGATGCGCTTGAACTGCTTCAGCGGCAGCTGCTGCAGCACTTCGATGGCGCCCGAACGCGGCGGGTCCAGCAGCAGCTTGTCGAAGCCCTGGCGCATCCACGGCGTGCTGCGCTGGTCCTGGGTCAGGTCGGCGCTGAAGAACTGGGCGTTGGCCAGCCCGTTGCGCACGGCATTCTCACGGGCACGCGCGACCAGGCCGGCATCGCCTTCCACACCCACCACTTCGCGCACGCGGCGGGCCAGCGGCAGGGTGAAGTTGCCCAGGCCGCAGAACAGGTCAAGCACGCGTTCGTCCTCGCCCGGCTCAAGCAGGTCCAGGGCGTGGGCGATCATCTTTTCGTTGAGCTTGGCGTTGACCTGGATGAAGTCCAGCGGGCGGAACGCCAGTTCCACGTCCCAAGGCGCCAACCGGAACGACAGCGGCACGCCCTGCCCGTCCAGCGGCTGCACGGTGTCCACGCCGCCGGACTGCAGGTAGATCACGAAACCATGCTGCTGGCCAAAGGCGGCCCAGGCGGCGCGGTCGGCATCGCTGAGCGGCTGCAGGTGACGTACGGTCAGCACCACCGCCTGATCGCCGGCGATGAACTCGATCTGCGGGATGTCGCGCTTGCCATCGAGCGATTCGATGAAGGTCGACAGCGCCTCGACCTTGGTACCGATCTCGGGGATCACGGTCAGGCACTGGCTGAGGTCGGCGACGAAACGCGGGTCCTGTTCACGGAAACCGACCAGGGTCTTGTCCTTCTTCTCGACCCGGCGCACCGAGAAGCGGCCCTTGCGGCGATAACCCCAGCTCTCGCCGACCAGCGGCGCCAGCACCTTGCCCGGCTTCACATGGCCGATCCGCTCCAGGTTGTCCATCAGCACGCGCTGCTTGGCGACGATCTGCTGGTCTTCGCCCAGGTGCTGCAGCACGCATCCGGCGCAGGTACCGAAATGCGGGCACTTCGGGGTCACGCGCTGGGGCGAGGCCTGCAGCACTTCCACCGTGCGTGCCTCGTCGAAATGGCGGCTGCGGGCGGTCTGTTCGGCCATGACCACCTCGCCCGGCAGGGCGCCGCTGACGAAGGTGACCTTGCCGCCCTCGCCTTCACGGCGGGCGACGCCGCGACCATCATGGCTGAGGTCGAGGATCTCGGTCTGGAACGGGGTACGGTCGATGCGGGAGCGGGATCGGGCCACGTGGCAACAGGCTGCGGGCAAAAATGGGGGCACATTGTCGCAGATCCTGACTGGCAGGGTCCGGACCCGCTTGCGCCCGCCGCCGCCGTGCTTGATGATTGCAGCAGCTGACATGGAGGCAGCCCTGATGCAGATGACCCCGCGGGCCAGCCGGCCCCGCTTCCTGCTTGTCGAGGACGACATCATCAGCCGCGGTTTTTTCAAAGCGGCGTTGGAAACGTTACCGGCGGACGTGGACACCGCAGATTCATTGGCCAGTGCGCTGGCCAGCGCCGAGCCCGGCGCGCATGACCTGTGGCTGATCGACGTCAACCTGCCGGACGGCAACGGCGCGCAGCTGCTGCGTGAACTGCGCCGTTCGCACCCCGATACCCCGGCGTTGGCGCATACCGCCGATGGCGACACCTCCATCCATGCCCGCCTGCGCGAAGCTGGCTTCAGCGACACGCTGGTCAAGCCGCTGGGCCGCGACCAGTTGCTGAAGGCCGTGCGCCGGGCACTGGTGAACAGCCCGGCGGGGATCTCCGTTGCCCCGGCTCCGGCAGCGGTCGAGCTGCAGGTGCAGGACTGGGACGAGACCGCGGCACTGGCCGCGCTCAATGGCCAGCGCAACCACTTGATCGCGCTGCGCGAGCTGTTCCTGGCCGAGTTGCCGGGCGTACGCGACGCGGTCGAGCAGGCGGTGGACCAGCACGACGAGCGCCAGCTGCGCAGCCAGCTGCACCGGTTGCAGGCGAGCTGTGGGTTTGTCGGCGCGGCACGGCTGGGACGGGCGGTGCGGCAGCTGCATCATGCGCCCGAGTCCGGGCAGGCCCAGGCGGGGTTCCGCGACGCGGTAGCGGCCCTGCTGCATTGAGGGTTGGTCGGCAGGGCTGCGCCCTGCACCCGCAGAGGCTTCAGGCCAAGGCAACAGCAAAAGCAAAAGCTGGCATTCCGTAGGTTGGCGGGGCGGTATCGGAGTGCGGGGACGCCGTAAACCCGTCCATGGGGGCTTGGCAGCCGCATCCATGCGGCTGACACCCCGCCCTCCGACTCCGCCCCACCTCTGACAGTTTTCCGCGATCGGGTAGATCCACGCCATGCGTGGATGAATTTCTGTCAGATATCCAAATCAATCTGGGGTCGGATCCGTTTTCCTGTGGAAAACGGATCCGACCCCATGCCATTCCGACAGCTCGCAAGAATCTGTCGAAGGCGGGGTGAGTCCGGTTGCGGAGGCGTGAGCCGCATGGGCCCGAGGCATGCCTCGGGCGGGTTGGGCAGGACGCCCAACCCCGGTCTTGCCGTGTGCGCAGGACAGCGCACACGAGCAAGCGGCGACTGAGCTTACATGGGTGAGGGCGCTTTGCTTGCGAAGCACTGCTTCGCAAGCGCCCGAACGCACAGCCGCCAGCGGCTGGGCCGGACCCCGGAGGGGGACTTGCAGCGCCCCCCTCAACCGGACCCATCCCGCCATCCCACGGAATGCATGCTGTTGCTGTTGCTGTCGCTTTGGCCTCGGCAGGTGCAGGGCTGCAAGCCCTGCCGAACACCCCCTACCTGCGGGGCGCGAGCTGCTCGAGCATTTCCCAGGACTTCAGGCCGCGTGGCCCGAGGTGATGGGCCAGCACCCGCCGCATCGGCAGGCGCAGGCTGGCCAGGTCGGCGGCAGCGGGCTCTTCGTCGGCCGCCAACGCCAGCAGCGCCGAGCCAGTGGCCGCCGCCCGGCGTTCCCCACCGCGCTCACTGAGCAGGCGCTGCGCGCCTTCCTGTGGGTCCAGCTCGTAGCGCGCGGCCGGGTCGATCGGCTGGCCGTCGCTGGCACTGTCCAGTTCGAAACCCAGGCCCAGCGCGGTCAGCAGCTCGCGCTCGAAACGACGCAGCGTCCAGGCCAGGCCGGCACCGACCGCCAGCCGTGCGCGCGCTTCGCCATAGGCCAGATACAACTCAGGCAACGGATCCTGGCGAGGTGCCAGGCGCAGGGTCAGTTCACTCAGATAGAAGCCGGCCAGCATCGCCTGGCCGACCAGGCGCGGGGCCGCATCCAGCGCTTCAGCGCCGCGCAACTGGGCCAGTTCACCGCGCTGCTGGGCGCTGAAGCGGATCCACTGCAATGGCTGCAGGGCAGCGCGCAGCACCTGGCCCTTCGCGGTTGACACACCACGCGCGAGCAGGCCAACGCGGCCATGCTGCGCGCTCAACACCTCGACCAGCAGGCTGGTCTCGCGGTAGGCCCGCGCATGCAGCACGAAGCCGGTGTCGTCCTCGATCATCATCGAAGCGACCGCAACGGCTTACTCGTAACCGAAGGCCTTCAGCGCGGCCTCGTCATCGGACCAGCCTTCACGCACGCGCACCCAAGTCTCAAGGAACACCTTGGCCCCGAACAGACGCTCCATCTGCAGGCGGGACTTGGCGCCGATCTCCTTGAGGCGGGCGCCGCCCTTGCCGATCACGATGGCCTTCTGGCCTTCGCGCTCGACCCAGATCACCGCGCCGATGCGCAGCAGGTTGCCGTCCTCGGTGAAGCGCTCGATCTCAACGGTGGTGGCGTACGGCAGCTCTTCGCCGAGCTGGCGCATCAGCTGCTCGCGTACCAGCTCGCCGGCCAGGAAACGCTGGCTGCGGTCGGTGATCTCGTCCTCGCCGAACATCGGCGGCGCTTCCGGAAGCAGCTTCAGCACGTCGCGCACCAACGCTTCCAGGCCATTGCGCTTCTGCGCCGAGATCGGATGCACGGCAGCGAAATCACGGCCTTCGGTCACCTGCTGCAGGAACGGCAGCAGCGCGCCCTTTTCCTTCAGGCGATCGATCTTGTTGACCACCAGCACCACCGGAATGCCGGCATCGCGCAGCACATTGAAGGCCAGGCTGTCTTCTTCATCCCAGCGACCGGCCTCGATCACCAGCAGGCCGGCATCGACGCCCTCCAGCGAGCCGCGCGCGGCACGGTTCATCACCCGGTTCATCGCCCGCTTCTGCACCTTGTGCAGGCCGGGGGTATCAACCAGCACCAGCTGGCCTTCCGGGTAGGTGGCGATGCCCAGCAGGCGATGGCGCGTGGTCTGCGGACGGTTGGAAACGATGCTGACCTTCGCACCGACCAGGGCATTGGTCAGGGTCGACTTGCCCACGTTCGGGCGGCCGATGACGGCCACGCTGCCGCAATGATGAGGAGTTTGTTCGCTCACTTGGAATCCAGTTGTTCTAGGACGGCCGCAGCCGCCTGTTGTTCGGCAAGCCGCCGCGAGGCGCCTTCGCCCTCGGTGCTGGCGGCCGGGTCGGCTACATTGCAGCGTACCCGGAAGTGCTTGGCATGGTCGTCACCGGATTCTGACACCAGTTCATACTGCGGCAACGCCTTCTGTCGGGCCTGCAGCCATTCCTGCAGGCGGGTCTTGGGGTCCTTCTCGGGACGGCCGGAGGCCGGCAGCGCCTCGATCGAAGCGCTGAACCAGGGCAGTACCACCGCCCGGCAGGCCTCGAAGCCGGCATCCAGGTAGATCGCAGCCACCACGGCTTCCACTGCGTCGGCCAGGATCGAGTCGCGGCGATGACCGCCGGACTTCATTTCGCCCGGGCCCAGGGTCAGCCGCTCGCCCAACTGCAGGGTGCGCGCGATCACCGCCAACGCACCTTCGCGCACCAGCTCGGCACGGGCACGGGTCATCGCCCCTTCGTCAGCCTTGGGCCAGCGTCGGTACAACGCCTCGGCCGCCATCATGTTGACGATGCTGTCGCCGAGGAACTCCAGGCGCTCGTTGTGCGGCGCACCGGCACTGCGATGTGTCAGCGCCTGCTTGAGCAGGGCCGGGTCGCTGAAGGCATGACCGATCAGGTCGCCACGTTGGATGAATTTACTGGGCACCGCTTCGTGTCAGGTCCTGGGAAGAATCGAATTTGCCAACCACATCGAGGTTGCCGATCAGCTGGCGACGCACTTCGTAGTTGACCTTGAGGGTCCAGCCATTGTCGCGACGGTCGAACTTCACGTTGGCCGGCTTCACATTGTCCGAGTAGTTGATGTACAGGCGCTTGAAGAACAGGTCCTGGATCCGCGACGGCTCCATGCTGCCCACGCCCGGCTCGTTGGCCAGGCTCTTCATCGCCGAGCGCACGGCGTAGTACTCCTGGTACATCGGGAACAGCTTCATGCCGATGTAGAGGAAGAAACCGACCACGATCAGGACCGTCAGGAACGAGGTCAGGGTCATGCCGCGCTGCGTGTTCATCGTCTTCATTGCGTTCTCCCCAGATACGCGTTGGATGTGAAGGTACTCAGTTGATGCCCGATCAGTTGATGCTCGAGCCGATCCGCGACGGCTCGAAGCCATCCTTGCAGAACCAGCCCTGGCAGTTCAGCCAGATCAGGAAGGCCTTGCCGCGCAGGTTCTCCTCCGGCAGCAGGCCCCAGAAACGGCCGTCGTCGCTGTTGTCGCGGTTGTCGCCCATCACCAGGTACTTGCCGGCCGGCACCGTCCACTGGCCCTGGCCGCGCGGGTAGTCGGTCTCCAGCACGGTGTGGGTGCGGCCCGGCAGGTGCTCGACCAGCAGGTTGGCGCCTTCGCCCTGACCCTTGTGGCCGGCGTAGATGCCCTTGTTGTCGTACTTCAGCGGCTCGCCATTGAGGATCACGCCGTCGCCTTCGAAGACCACGGTGTCACCCGGCACGCCGATCACGCGCTTGATGAAGTTCTCGCCCTTGGCCGGGTCGTTGTCGCTGTGGCCGGGGAAGTGGAATACCACCACGTCGCCACGCGAGGGCTCGCCGAACGGCACGATCCTGGTGTTGCTGATCGGCAGGCGCAGGCCGTAGGAGAACTTGTTGACCAGGATGAAATCGCCGATCAGCAGGTTCGGCATCATCGAGCTGGACGGGATCTTGTACGGTTCGGCAATGAAGCTGCGCACGATCAGCACGATCGCCAGCACCGGGAAGAACGCACGCGAGTAATCCACCAGCACCGGCTCGGAATCGAGCAGGCCGGCGCGCTGGGCGCGACGCTTGGCGAGGTACAGCTTGTCCGCAAGCAGGATCAGGCCCGAGGCCAGGGTCAGCACGACCAGGAGGATCTCAAACAGTTTCATTCAGGGTCCTTTGCAACGTCACCGGACGACCGGCCCCGCAGGGCCGGTGCGGGATTACTTGTTGTCCATCTGCAGCACGGCCAGGAACGCTTCCTGCGGGATCTCCACGCGGCCGACCTGCTTCATGCGCTTCTTGCCTTCCTTCTGCTTTTCCAGAAGCTTCTTCTTGCGCGAAACGTCGCCACCATAGCACTTGGCCAGCACGTTCTTGCGCATGGCCTTGACCGTGGTACGGGCGATGATCTGCGAGCCGACCGCAGCCTGGATGGCGACGTCGAACATCTGGCGCGGAATCAGGTCCTTCATCTTCTCGCACAGCTCACGGCCACGACGGTCGGCATGGCTGCGGTGCACGATCAGCGACAGTGCGTCGACCTTGTCGCCGTTGATCAGCACGTCCACGCGCACGAAGGGGCCGGCGTCGAAGCGGACGAAGTGGTAGTCCAGCGAGGCGTAGCCACGGCTGACCGACTTCAGCTTGTCGAAGAAGTCCAGCACCACCTCGGCCATCGGCAGCTCATAGCTGATCTGCACCTGGCTGCCCAGGTAGTTGATGCCGATCTGGCTGCCGCGCTTTTCTTCGCACAGCTTGATGATGTTGCCGATGTACTCCTCGGGAGTGAGCACGTTGGCACGGATGATCGGCTCGCGGATCTCCTCGACCTGGTTCACCGGCGGCAGCTTGGCCGGGTTGTCCATGTTGATGATCGAGCCATCGGTCTTCAGGACTTCATACACCACCGTCGGCGCGGTGCTGATCAGGTCCAGGTTGTACTCGCGCTCCAGGCGTTCCTGCACGATTTCCATGTGCAGCATGCCCAGGAAGCCGCAGCGGAAGCCGAAGCCCATCGCCTCGGAGCTTTCCGGCTCGAAACGCAGCGCGGCATCGTTCAGGCGCAGCTTGTCCAGCGCTTCGCGCAGGTCCGGGTAATCTTCGGCATCGACCGGGAACAGACCGGCGAACACGCGCGGCTGCATTTCCTGGAAGCCCGGCAGCGGCTTCGGTGCCGGGTCGCCGGCCAGGGTCAGGGTGTCGCCGACCGGCGCACCGTGCACGTCCTTGATGCTGGCGGTGACCCAGCCCACTTCACCGGCACGCAGCGCAGGCAGCACTTTCCGCTTCGGCGTGAACACGCCGACGTTGTCGACCTGGTGGTTGCGGCCGGTGGACATCACCTGCAGCTTGTCACCGGCCTTGATCTCGCCCTGCATCACGCGTACCAGCGAGACCACGCCCAGGTAGTTGTCGAACCAGGAGTCGATGATCAGCGCCTGCAGCTTCTCGGTGTCGCGCGGTGTCGGCGGCGGGATGCGATGCACGATCGCTTCCAGCACGTCCTGCACGTTCAGGCCGGTCTTGGCACTGACCGGCACGGCGTCGGAGGCGTCGATGCCGATCACGGCCTCGATCTCGGCCTTGGCGCGCTCGATGTCGGCAGTCGGCAGGTCGATCTTGTTGATCACCGGCACCACTTCCAGGCCCTGCTCCACCGCGGTGTAGCAGTTGGCCACCGACTGCGCTTCCACGCCCTGGG
This sequence comes from Stenotrophomonas sp. YJH_SMC_25, assembly GCF_059369595.1. NCBI lineage: Bacteria > Pseudomonadati > Pseudomonadota > Gammaproteobacteria > Lysobacterales > Lysobacteraceae > Stenotrophomonas > Stenotrophomonas sp. YJH_SMC_25. Next base: position 539,975 of record NZ_JCAFSV010000001.1, read on the forward strand.
CCGCATCGACCACCAGCAGCGCGCCTTCGCAGGCGGCCAGCGAGCGACTGACTTCATAGGAGAAGTCGACGTGGCCGGGCGTGTCGATGAAGTTCAGATGGTAGGTCTGCCCGTCCTTGGCCAGGTACGGCAACGACACCGACTGCGCCTTGATCGTGATGCCGCGCTCGCGCTCGATCGGGTTGGAGTCGAGCACCTGCGCTTCCATCTCGCGGGCCTGCAGGCCACCACAGAGCTGGATGATGCGGTCGGCCAGCGTGGACTTGCCGTGGTCGACATGGGCGATGATGGAGAAGTTGCGGATGTTCCGCATCGAATCAGAAGACATAGGTGGCGGCGGCGCGCGGCGTCGTCAGGGTAACGGTCGATTATCGCATGCCCGGCGCCCCACCGCGAAAGCGGACTGCTCGGGGCCCGCCCGGAAAGGCCGAAGCCCCGCCAGGGCGGGGCTTCAGGGGAGACACAGGGGCCGCCGAAGCGGCCCCGGCAGGCCTTACTGGCCGGCCTTGACCGCCACGAAGGCGCTGTTGCCGTTGCCGGTGCGCACCAGCAGCATCACCACGTCGTCCTTCTTGTAGCTGGACAGCGCCCGGTTCAGGCTCTCCACGCTGCCGACCGGGGTACGGCCGACCTGCAGGATCACCATGCCCGGGGACAGGCCGGCATCACGCGCCGCCTGGCCCTTGACTCCGGTGATACGCACGCCTTCGTTGCCATCCAGGCCGAACTGCTTGCGCTGCGGTGCGGTCAGGTCGCTCACGTCCAGGCCCAGCAGGGCATTGGCGCCGGCCTGCGGTGCCGCATCGGGCCTGGCGGCAGACGCCGCACGGGCATTGCCCTGACCGTCTTCGCTCAGCGCCGTGAGCGTGGCGCTGAGGTCGCGCGGCTTGCCGTCGCGGATCACCCCCAGCGTGACCCGGCTGCCCGGTGCCATCGCACCGATCAGCGGCGGCAGGTCGGACCAGCTGTTGACCGGGCTGCCGTTGACCGAACGCACCACATCGCCGATCTGCACACCGGCCTTCTCTGCGGCACTGCCGGCGACGATCTGGTTGACCAGCGCGCCACGGCTGTCGGGCAGGCCCAGGCCCTGCGCCTTCAGCGCATCGATCGGCTCGACCACCGCACCCAGCTGGCCACGGGTGACCTTGCCACTCTTCTTGATCTGCTCGACCGCGCTCATCGCCAGGTCGATCGGGATCGCGAAGCTGATGCCCATGTAGCCGCCGGAGGCGGAGAAGATCTGCGAGTTGATGCCGACCACTTCGCCGCGGGTGTTCAGCAACGGACCGCCGGAGTTGCCCTGGTTGATCGCCACGTCGGTCTGGATGAACGGCACGTAGCGCTGGTCGGCGCCACCCGTGCTACGCCCCAGTGCACTGACGATACCGGCGGTGACCGAATGGTCGAGCCCGAACGGCGAGCCGATCGCGACAACCCACTGGCCGGGCTTCAGCGTATTGGAATCACCCACGCGCACGGTCGGCAGGTTCTTGCCATCGATCTTCAGCAGCGCCACGTCGTACTGCTGGTCGCTGCCCACCACCTTGGCGTTGAACTCACGGCTGTCGCCCAGCTTGACCTTCACGTCGCTGGCATCGGCCACCACGTGGTAGTTGGTCAGCACATAGCCATCGGGCGAAATGATGAAGCCCGAGCCCATGCCGCGGCCCTTGATGCTGGGGCCACCGTCCGGGCCGCCCGGGCCCTGCCCCGGCATCGGGAAGTCCGGGCCGAAGAAGCGACGGAAGAATTCCGGCATGTCGTCGTCACCGCCCATCGGGCCCCGCGAAGCCTGGCGGTTGGTGCGGACGATGGTGGTGTCGACGTTGACCACACCCGGCCCGACCTGTTCAACAAGGTTGGTGAAATCGGGCAGGCCGGTAACCAGCGGCTGTGCCGGTGCCCTTGGCGCGGTGGCTGGAGCAGCCTGGGTCGGGGCGGCCGGAGCCGGTGCCTGCGCGCAGGCCACCAGCGGCAGGGTCAGGGCCAACAGGCCCATGGCCTGCGTGCGGAGTCGGGGAGTCATCGGACGGCAACCTCCGGATCGGATGGAAAGAGGAATACGGGCCCCGCTGACGGCGGGGCGTGAAAGCGCCCGGCTCAGTCGCGCGGGCGCGGCGGCACCGGCAGGTCGTCCTGCAGGCGCGGCTCGAACGGGTAGAAGGCGGCGCCACCGGTATGGGCCGGGAAGCTGGCATTGAGCGCGCCGCCGGCGGCAGGCGCCAGGCTGGAACGCGGCCACGGCCGCGCCTGCAGCCCACCGACCTCGCCAAACGGCATGTTGCGGCTGCCATTGGCGGGTACGGTCGGGGTCAGCGGCGCCTGCGCAGCAGCCACCGCGCGTTGCGGCACGTCCTCACGCTGGGCGGCACGCGCGGCCTGCTGGCTGCGGGTGGCACTGGCGCGGCGGGTGTCCTGGCGGCGACCGGCAGTGGCCATCGCCAGGGCGGGAGCCGCCGTCACAGCCATCGCGGCCGTGTCTGCAGAGGCTTCGGTAACCGGGGCAGGATCGGTCGGCACGGTCGGCAGCTCCGCCTGGCTGGCGATCACCTGAGGTGCCAACGGCTCGCCCGGGGTGGCTTCCTTCAGCTTCTCACCGCCCATGAACAGCGCCACCGCTGCCACTGAAGCGGCCAGTGCGGCACCACCGCCCCAGGCCCGCCAGCCACTGCGACGCACCTGACGGCGCGGCTCGGCCTGCGGCGCAGGCTCGGCGGCGATGGCAGCAGCCACGGCGGAACTGAACCCGGCCGGGGCCAGTGCCGACGCCTGCCCACGCATCACGTCGCCCAGCAGCTGCCAGCGCTCCTGGCAGCCGGCCAGTTCGGGGTCATGCTCCATCCGCCGCAGCAGGAAGCGCGCTTCATCGGCGCCCAGCTCGCCATCGACCAGGGCCGACAGCTGCTCGCGATGGCGCTGGTCCAGGCGCTGCCCGGCGGGCGATTGATGGTTCTGCGATTCGTTGAACGGGTTACTGGTCATACGCGGCTCTTCTCACGGGTGGCGCTGCCGATGTCCAACAGCGGCCGGAGTTCGGTGTCGATCGCCTCGCGCGCCCGGAAGATCCGTGAACGCACGGTGCCGATCGGGCACCCCATTTTCTGCGCGATTTCCTCGTAGCTCAGGCCTTCCACCTCGCGCAGGGTGATCGCCGACCGGAGCTCTTCCGGCAGCGCGTTGACGGCCTTCATCACCGTCTGTTCCAGCTCCTGGCGCATCAACTCGCGTTCGGGCGTGTCGGTGTCGCGCAGGCGCGTACCACTGTCGAACTGTTCGGCATCGCCGATGTCGATGTCATCGGTCGGTGGCCGTCGATTGTGTGAAGCCAGGTAGTTTTTGGCGGTATTCACGGCGATTCGATGCAACCAGGTTGAGAACTGGGCGTCGCCACGGAAACTTCCGATCGCGCGATAGGCGCGGATGAAAGTGTCCTGGGCGACGTCCTGACATTCGCTCCAGTCGGCGATGTAGCGGCCGACAAGGGCCACCACGCGATGCTGGTACTTGCGCACCAGGACATCGAACGCGGCGCTCTCGCCGTGCTGCACGCGCCGGACCAGTTCCAGATCCAGCTCCTGTGGTGTATCAACCTCGGCCATGAGGGGCCGCACTCCTGTCAGCCCAACCGACGTCGGGCAATGAGACTGCCAATCCCGGGAAAAGTTCAGTCGCCGATCACCCGGCGCCGCACCAGCTTTTAACCACCGTTCCGTTAGCGTTCCGGTCCACGGCCATGGATCCGGGGTCGCCACTCCCCTGCTATTGGGATTTGACGCGGGGGAAACAACCTCTGGATCATAGCCGCTTCTCCATACACAACCGGATGGAACGTCCATGCTCTCAGGCTTCGATGGTCTCCGCTTCAGCCACTGGCACCCCGAGATCCGCGACGACGGCGTGGTGGTCCTCTCCCTGGATCGCCAGGACAGCAGCGTCAATGCCATGTCGCAGGATGTGCTGCTGGAGCTGGGTGACCTGCTTGAGCGCATTGCATTGGACCCGCCCAAGGGCGTGGTGATCCAGTCGCTGAAGAAAGCCGGCTTCATTGCCGGGGCGGACCTGAAGGAGTTCCAGGAGTTCGACCGTCGCGGCACCGTCAACGATGCCATCCGCCGCGGCCAGGCTACCTACCAGAAGCTGGCCGAGCTGCCCTGCCCCACCGTGGCGGCCATCCACGGCCATTGCCTGGGCGGCGGCACCGAGCTGGCGCTGGCCTGCCGCTATCGCGTGGCCTCCAATGACAGCAGCACCCGCATCGGCCTGCCGGAAACCCAGCTGGGCATCTTCCCGGGCTGGGGCGGCAGCGCGCGCCTGCCGCAGCTGGTCGGCGCACCCGCGGCAATGGACATGATGCTGACCGGCCGTACGCTGTCGGCCTCGGCCGCGCGTGGCATCGGGCTGGTCGACAAGGTGGTGGCACCGGCCGTGGTGCTCGACACCGCCGTGGCGCTGGCGCTGTCCGGCACCACGCGCCCATTCAAGCAGCGCGCAACGGCCTGGGCCACCAACACCTGGCTGGCACGCACGCTGCTGGCACCGCAGATGGTCAAGCAGGTCGCACGCAAGGCCAAGAAGGACCAGTATCCGGCGCCCTACACGCTGATCAGCACCTGGCAGCGCAGTGGCGGCAAGCCGATCCAGGCGCGTCTGGACGCCGAGCGCCGCGCGGTGGTGAAGCTGGCCAGCACCCCGACCGCGCGCAACCTGATCCGCATTTTCTTCCTGACCGAACGCCTGAAGGGCCTCGGTGGTGGTGATTCCGGCATCCGCCACGTGCACGTGGTCGGCGCCGGCGTGATGGGCGGTGACATCGCCGCCTGGGCCGCCTACAAGGGCTTTGAAGTGACTCTCCAGGACCGCGAGCAGCGCTTCATCGACCCCGCCATGGAGCGCGCGCAGGCGCTGTTCGCCAAGAAGGTGCGCGACGAGAGCAAGCGCCCCGCCGTGGCCGCGCGCCTGCGTGCCGACCTGGAAGGCAACGGCGTGGCCGAGGCCGACCTGGTGATCGAAGCGATCATCGAGAACCCGGAAGCCAAGCGTGCGCTGTACCAGACGCTGGAACCGAAGATGAAGCTGGACGCGCTGCTGACCACCAACACCTCGTCGATTCCGCTGGTGGAACTGCGCGACCACATCCAGCGCCCGGCGCAGTTCGCTGGCCTGCACTACTTCAACCCGGTGGCGCAGATGCCACTGGTGGAGATCATCCACCACGACGGCATGGCGCCGGAGACCGAGCGCCGCCTGGCCGCGTTCTGCAAGGCGCTGGGCAAGTTCCCGGTACCGGTGGCCGGCAGCCCGGGCTTCCTGGTCAACCGCGTGCTGTTCCCGTACATGCTGGAAGCCGCCACCGCGTATGCCGAAGGCATTCCGGGCCCGGTGATCGACAGGGCCGCGGTGAAGTTCGGCATGCCGATGGGCCCGATCGAACTGATCGACACCGTCGGCCTGGACGTGGCCGCCGGCGTCGGCCGCGAACTGGCGCCGTTCCTGGGCCTGCAGATTCCAGCGGCCTTGCAGACGGTGGAGCCGGACAAGCGCGGCAAGAAGGACGGCCAGGGCATCTACACCTGGGAAAACGGCAAGCCGAAGAAGCCGGACGTGGCCAGCGATTACCAGGCCCCGGCCGATCTTGAGGACCGCCTGATCCTGCCGCTGTTGAACGAGGCGGTGGCGTGCCTGCACGAAGGCGTTGTGGCCGATGCGGACCTGCTGGATGCCGGCGTGATCTTCGGTACCGGCTTTGCCCCGTTCCGCGGTGGTCCGATCCAGCACATCCGTGCGGTCGGTGCCGATGCGATCGTCGAGCGGCTGAAGGCACTGCAGCAGCGTCACGGCGACCGTTTCGCCCCGCGCCCGGGCTGGGACAACCCCACCCTGCGCGAACCAGTGGTTTGAGTTTATCGGCCGGGCCTGCGGCCCGGCACCCGCGGTAGTGCCGGCCGCTGGCCGGCAACCTCAGAAGCCAGAGCCAAAGCGGCTCTGGCTTTTCTGTTTGTTGGGCGGGGCGGATCATTACGAACTGGTGGGTGTCGACCTTGGTCGACACCAGGAGCGAAGCGACCGGCGTTTGATTTTGACTTTGATTTTCTTTTTTTTCTCCGTGGCTGGACAGCACACGGAAACTGTCAGAGGTCGGGCGGGTGGGTGGCGCAGGGGCGTGAGCCGCATGGATGCGGCGATCGAGCTTACATGGACGTACTTGCAGCGTCCCCTGCGCAACCCACCCGCCCGGCCAAGCGCGGCTTTTGATCTTGCTTCCGCCTTCAGCGCCCCCCCACAGCCACGAGGGGCTGCGCCGTTGGCTGGAACACCCTGTTACCCATACGGGGCATGTGCCCGTCACAGCCGCATGCGATGCTGATCACCTGATCCCTGCCAGCGAGAACGCCCGCATGACCACCATCATCGCCCCGCGCGTGCACGACATCGGCGGACTCGAAGTCCGTCGCGCCGTCCCCACCCTGCAGGCGCGCAGCATCGGCTCGTTCGTGTTCGTCGACCAGATGGGCCCGGCGCTCATGCACCCCGGCACCGCCATCGACGTGCGCCCGCATCCGCATATCGGCCTGGCCACGGTCACCTACCTGTGGTCGGGCGCCATCGGCCATCGCGACACACTCGGTTCGGACCAGGTGATCCGACCCGGAGACGTCAACTGGATGACCGCTGGCCGCGGCATCGCCCATTCCGAGCGCACGCCGCAGCCGGACCGCGATCACGACAACCCGATCCACGGCATGCAGACCTGGGTGGCGCTGCCGAAGTCACATGAAGAGATCGAGCCGGCGTTCTACCACCACGCCGCGGCCACCCTGCCCGAGCAGCGCCGCAACGGTGCCTGGCTGCGCGTCATCGCCGGCCGCGCCTATGGCGAGGAATCGCCGGTGAAGGTGTTCGCCGACACCCTCAACGTGGCAATCGATCTCGACCCGGATGCGGAAATCGATATCGACGACGGCCACCGCGAGCGCGCGCTGTACATCCTCGAAGGCGACGCACAGCTGGATGGCGTGGACATCCCTGCACAGCATCTGGTGATTCCCGAAGCCGGCGCACGTGGCCGCCTGCGCGCGAAGACGCTGGTGAAGGCGATGCTGTTCGGTGGCGAGCCGCTGGATGGCCCGCGTCACCTGTGGTGGAACTTCGTGTCCAGCTCGAAGGAACGCATCGAGCAGGCCAAGCACGATTGGGAGGCCGGCCGCTTCGGCACCATTCCGGGCGACGACAAGGAATTCATCCCGCTGCCGCAGTACTGAACATCGCGTGTTGCACACATCCGAAGGTGTATGCCTGCACCCGGCGTTGACGCTACAGTCACCCGCTGATCATTGAAATGTGACATAAATCACACTTTCGACCGTCAAAGGAGTGCAACACATGAGCATGGGTAAACGCTTGTCCGCCGAATTCCTCGGCACGTTCTGGCTGGTTCTGGGTGGCTGCGGCAGTGCGGTGCTGGCCGCCAAGTTCGGCGGTGACAGCAATCCGCTGGGTATCGGGTTCCTCGGCGTGGCGCTCGCCTTCGGCCTGACCGTGGTGACCGGCGCCTATGCGTTCGGCCATATCTCCGGCGCGCACTTCAATCCGGCGGTCAGCGTCGGCCTGTGGGCCGGTGGCCGCTTCCCGACCAAGGACCTGGTGCCGTACATCATCGCCCAGGTGGCTGGTGGCCTGTTGGCCGGCTTCATCCTGCTGCAGATCGCCTCGGGGGCCAGCGGCTTCGCCATCGACGGCAGCCAGGCCGGTGCGTTCGCCAGCAATGGCTATGGTGCGCTGTCGCCCGGCGGTTACAGCGTGGCGGCGGCCTTCCTGTGCGAAGTGGTGCTGACCGCCGTGTTCCTGATCGTGATCATGGGCGCCACCCACGGCAAGGCACCGGCTGGCTTCGCGCCGCTGGCGATCGGCCTGTCGCTGACCCTGATCCATCTGATCAGCATCCCGGTCACCAACACCTCGGTGAACCCGGCCCGCTCCACCGCCGTGGCCTTCTTCGCCGGCAGCGGGGCGGTCAGCCAGCTGTGGCTGTTCTGGGTCGCCCCGCTGCTGGGCGGTGCGATCGGCGGCATTATCTACAAGTGGCTCGGCAACGACCGCTGAGGCCTGTGCGGACCATTGCGGCCGACCTTCGGCCGCAATGGTTACGCTTGTAACCGCAATTTGTGCGATCGCTCACGTTCCGTTAAGGTTGAGTTGACCGTCCGTGCACATGCCGGCCGGCGGGGCATCCGGGGATGGGATGCCAAGGCCGCCGGTCCATCCGACGGAGCCACGACACACCACCTTGGGGGATGCATGAAGTTCGCGCCTGTAGTGTTGTCGAGCCTGCTTTTCGCTGCGGCCCAGGCCGCCGCGCAGGCTCCCACCGAATGTCCTTCATTGCCGGCCAACAGCGGCCTGCAGTGGCAACAGCAGGCACAGGCCGATTTCCTGGTCTGCCGTGCCAGCACCAGCGATGGCCGCGAGGTACTGAGCCTGATGCTCAGTGCACGCGATCCCAACCTTCCATTGAACCGCTCGCTGCGCCACGAAAAGGGCAGCTTCGGCGGTGAATCACTGTACTGGTACCAGCCCGATCTGGGAGGCCAGCAGCCGCCCGGTTATGCCGAGCGCCGCATCAGCGTGGTCAAGCTCGACAAAGGGCGTTACGCGCAGATTTCGCTGTATCCGGACAGCGCGCAGGAACTGGGTTCGCTGCAACAGCTGGCGCAGGGGATGAGCCTGACCCCGTCGGCCGTGGCTGCCGGGAACTGACGATGGCGGGGATGACTGCCTTGCAGCATCCCCGCAATGCGAGCCGACCTGACGGTAGTGCCGGCCGCTGGCCGGCACCTCGATCCGCCGTGACCGCTGGCAGTTGCCAGCCAGCGGCCGGCACCGCCTCAGAACTTGCCTTCCTGGAAATCGACGAAGGCCTGCATCAGTTCCTGCCGCGTGTTCATCACGAACGGGCCATGGCGCATCACCGGTTCCCGCAACGGACGACCAGCCACCAGGATCAGCCGCGCACCCTCGCTGCCGGCCGACAGATGCAGCTGCTCGCCACCGCCCAGCACCGCCAGTTCCTGGCGGGCGACGTCGCGCGCCGCGTCCTGCTCACCCACCGTCACCGCACCTTCGAACACATACGCGAAGGCGTTGTGCCCTTCCGGCAAGGCATAGGTCCAGGCGCGATCCGGGGCCAGCGTGATGTCCAGGTACAGCGGATCGGTGGCCGGCTGCACGATCGGGCCCTGCGTGCCATCCACGTTGCCGGCGATCACCTTCACTTCCACGCCGGCGTCCGGCTGCACCACGGGAATGCGCTCGGGCGCGAACTCCTGGTACTTCGGCTCGGTCATCTTCTCTTTCGCCGGCAGGTTCACCCACAGCTGGAAGCCGCGCATCTGACCGCTTTCCTGCTCGGGCATTTCCGAATGCACCAGGCCACGGCCTGCGGTCATCCACTGCACGCTGCCCGGGGTAAGCAGGCCCTCGTTGCCGTGGTTGTCGCGATGCCGCATGCGCCCGTCGAGCATGTAGGTGACGGTCTCGAAACCGCGATGCGGATGCTCCGGGAAGCCGGCGATGTAGTCCTCGGCACGGTCGGTGCCGAATTCATCGAGCAGCAGGAACGGGTCCAGGTCAGGCAGCGTCGGGCCGCCGATGACGCGGGTCAGGCGCACGCCGGCACCGTCGGAGGTGGGCATGCCACGGATGGTCCGCAGTACGCGGACCGGTTCGGGAAAGCTCATGGCGACTCCTGTTGGATGGATGCCACTGAAGATGGACGCCACATGGCCGCACGCCAATGGACGGCGCCGCAACCGATTGTTCCATCCCTGATGTTCGCTGCATGTCAGCACAACAAGCGTACGACCAAAGTACTACCGCCGATTCGTCCTGTGCCAATTGACCCTGCCGAGGGCACGCGGGACTCTTTGACTGTCTTTCCGGGAGAGAGCACCTCATGAAAGGGTTTTCCAAAATAGGCTGGGCGGTACTCGCCCTGCTCGGCGCCTTCTGTCTGGGCACCGTGGCCTTGCGCCGCGGCGAACACATCAATGCCCTGTGGATCGTCGTCGCCGCCGTTTCGCTGTACCTGGTGGCCTACCGCTTCTACAGCCTGTTCATCGCCAACAAGGTGATGCAGCTGGATCCGACCCGGGCCACCCCGGCGGTGATCAACAACGATGGCCTGGACTACGTGCCGACCAACAAGCACGTGCTGTTCGGTCACCATTTCGCCGCCATTGCCGGTGCCGGCCCGCTGGTGGGACCGGTGCTGGCCGCACAGATGGGCTACCTGCCCGGCCTGCTGTGGCTGGTGGTGGGCGTGGTGCTGGCCGGCGCGGTGCAGGACTTCATGGTCCTGTTCCTGTCCAGCCGCCGCAACGGCCGCTCCCTGGGCGATCTTGTGCGGGAAGAGATGGGCCAGGTGCCCGGCACCATCGCGCTGTTCGGTGCGTTCCTGATCATGATCATCATCCTGGCGGTGCTGGCGATGGTGGTGGTCAAGGCGCTGGCCGAAAGCCCGTGGGGCATGTTCACGGTGATCGCGACGATGCCCATCGCGATCCTGATGGGCGTGTACATGCGCTACATCCGCCCCGGCAGGATCGGCGAGATTTCGGTGGTCGGCCTGATCCTGCTGCTGGCCGCGATCTGGTACGGCGGCAAGGTCGCCGCCGATCCGGTCTGGGGCCCGGCCTTCACCTTCACCGGCACCCAGATCACCTGGATGCTGATCGGTTACGGCTTCGTCGCCTCGGTGCTGCCGGTGTGGCTGCTGCTGGCCCCCCGCGATTACCTGTCGACCTTCCTCAAGATCGGCACCATCATCGCACTGGCCGTCGGCATCCTGATTGTGATGCCGGAACTGAAGATGCCGGCGCTGACCCAGTTCGCTGCCAGTGGTGATGGCCCGGTATGGAAGGGCGGCATGTTCCCGTTCCTGTTCATCACCATCGCCTGCGGTGCGGTCTCCGGCTTCCACGCGTTGATTTCCTCCGGCACCACGCCGAAGCTGCTGGCCAATGAGGCGCACATGCGCTACATCGGCTACGGCGGCATGCTGATGGAATCGTTCGTGGCGGTGATGGCGCTGGTCGCAGCCTCGATCATCGATCCGGGCATCTACTTCGCGATGAACAGCCCGGCGGCGGTGATCGGCGCCGATGCTGCGTCGGCGGCGCACTACATCACCAACACCTGGGGCTTCACCATCACGCCCGAGCAGCTGACCGCGACCGCAGCGGCCATTGGTGAACCGACCATCCTGCATCGCGCAGGTGGCGCACCGACACTGGCGGTGGGCATCGCGCAGATCCTGCACGAAGCGATTCCCAGTGGCAGCGACGCGATGATGGCGTTCTGGTACCACTTCGCGATCCTGTTCGAAGCGTTGTTCATCCTCACGGCAGTCGACGCTGGCACCCGTGCCGGTCGCTTCATGCTGCAGGACCTGCTGGGCAATTTCGTGCCGGCCCTGAAGAAGACCGAATCGTGGACCGCCAACATCATCGGTACCGCCGGTTGCGTGGCGCTGTGGGGCTACCTGCTCTACACCGGCGTGGTCGATCCGTTCGGTGGCATCCAGACGCTGTGGCCGCTGTTCGGCATCTCCAACCAGATGCTGGCGGGTATCGCACTGATGCTGGGCACGGTGGTGCTGTTCAAGATGAAGCGTGACCGCTATGCGTGGGTGACGGCCGTGCCGGCCATCTGGCTGCTGATCTGCACCACCTACGCCGGCTTCATCAAGATCTTCGACAGCAATCCGGCGCAGGGCTTCCTGGCCCAGGCACACAAGTTCCAGGCCGCCCTCGCCAGCGACACCATCACGGCACCGGCCAAATCGGTGGCGCAGATGAAGCAGATCGTGGTCAACGCCTACGTCAACACCGGCCTGACCGCGCTGTTCCTGCTGGTGGTGGGCGCAGTGCTGGTGTATTCGATCAAGACCATCCTGGCGGCCCGCCGCAATCCGCAGCGCAGCGACCGCGAGACCCCGTACGTGGCGCTGAAGCCACATGAAATGGTGGATCTGTGATGAGCACGCAACTGGTTCCCGCCGGCCAGTACCAGGCACACCGCCGCATCTGGCGGCGCCTGGTGCAGACCGCCCGACTGTGCTGTGGCATTCCTGATTACGACAACTACGTCCGGCACATGCTGGAAAAACATCCGGACCAGGAGCCGATGGATTACAAGACGTTCTTCCGCGAGCGCCAGGAAGCGCGCTACGGCGGACGCAACGGTGGTCGCTGCTGTTGAGGTTCCAGGGTGGGTGCCGGGCTTGCAGCCCGGCGCCCGCAGAGGCCGGAGCAACGGCAACAGCTGAGGCGTCGGCTCTGGGTTTCTGTGTGCTTGGCGGGGTGGTGTCGGATGGCGGGGACGCCGTAAACCCATCCCTGGGGGCTTGGCCGCGGCATCCATGCCGCGGACACCCCGCCATCCGACACCACCCCACCTTCGACAGATTTCCGGTGACGGCGAGATGCATCAGGGGTCAGATCCGTTTCCTCCGGGAAACGGATCTGACCCCTTCCATGTTCATGGAGGCCCATGAAATGCATCCACGCATGGCGTGGATCTACGCAGGCATGACGCCGGGGCGGCCCGGACTCAGCCGTTGGCCATCCACTTCAGGATCAGGCCAGTGACATACGCCAGCCCGGTGCCGGTGGCGTAGCCCACCGTGCCCAGCAGCACGCCCACCGGAGCCAGCGTCGGATGGAACGCCGCAGCCACCACGGGGGCCGAAGCGGCTGCGCCGATGTTGCCCTGCGAACCGATCGCGAAGAAGAACAGCGGCGCGCGCAGCAGCTTGGCCACCACCCACAGCACCAGCACATGCGTGGCCATCCAGATCGCGCCGAGCAGGAACAGCCACGGCCGGTCCAGCAGCGACAGCAGGTTCATCTGCATGCCGATGCAGGCGATCAGGAAGTACAGGAACACCGTGCCCAGCCGCGAAGCGCCCGCAGCTTCCAGCCGGCGCGCACGGGTGAAGCTCAGGCCCAGGCCCATCGCTGTGGACAGCAGGATCACCCACACGAACTGGCTGTCCAGGCTGAACTGGCTGGCCCAGCTGACATTGGCCTTGAACCAGCCCGCCAGCGGCGCGGCGATGGCATGGGCCAGGCCGACGCCGCCCAGTGCCACGCCGACGATCACCATCAGGTCGGTCATGCTGGGAATGCGCGCGTTCTGCGCCTCGTAGGCACTGATGCGCGCCTTCATCTCGTCGATGGCACGGGTATCGGCACCGTTGCGGGTATCGATCTGCTGCGCGCGGTTGGCCAGGAACAGCAGGATGGCCATCCACAGGCTGGCGCAGGCCACGTCGACCACCGCGAACTGGCCGAAGGTGGTGGCATCGGTGCCGAACACTTCGCGCATGGCCACCATGTTGGCGCCGCCGCCGATCCAGCTGCCGGCCAGCGCCGCCATGCCGGCCCAGGTATCACCGGCCACGGTTTCGGGGTGGATCAGCTTCATCAGCTGGAACGAGACGATGGCGCCGAGCATGATGCCGGCGGTACCGGCGCAGAACACGATCAGCAGTTTCGGGCCGAGCTTGGCAATACCCTTGAGGTCGATCGACAGGGTCAGCAGGACCAGCGCGGCCGGCAGCAGCACGTCACGCGCGACCGGGTTGTACAGCGAGGTGTTGTGGCCGTCGATGACACCGGCGGTGTTGTAGATGGCGGGGACGAAGTAGCACAGCAGCAGCGCCGGCACCCAGGCGAAGATCTTCTTCAACAACGGGGTCGGGCCACTGGCAGCCCAGAAGATCAGGGCCAGGGTGGCGGCAATCAGGCCCAGGCCAACGATGTCGTTGCTGATCAGGGCAGTAGCGGGTTCGGTCGGCATGGGATCCTCTGTCGATCGAAAGAGCGGGAAAAAAAAGCGCCGCATGAAGCGGCGCCCCCCGAGATTAACATTGTCTTCACGCCGGGTCATGCTGCAGTGCCGGCTGCCCTTTCCCGGAGCCACTTCCATGCAGCTCGGCGCCTTCTCCGTCAGCCTCTCGGTCAGGGACCTGGCGGCCTCCCGCAGCTTCTACGAAGCACTGGGCTTCTCGGTGACCGGTGGCGAGCCGGCGCAGAACTGGCTGGTGATGCGCAACAACGGCGTCATCATCGGCCTGTTCCAGGGCATGTTCGAGGGCAACCTGCTCACCTTCAACCCGGGCTGGGACCAGCACAAGCAGGAACTGCCCCACTTCCAGGATGTACGTGAACTGCAGGCGGAACTGGATGCGAAGGGCATTGAACTGGCGGTGCGTACCGACCCTCATGGGCGGGGCACCGGCTACCTGCAGTTGGCCGATCCCGACGGCAATGTGATCCTGATCGACCAGCATGTGGCGCGGCCGAACGGCCGATAATGCGAACGGACATTGCGTGGGCAGGCGTCGACCTTGGTCGACGGGCAGCATGCCAACCAAGGTTGGCATCTACCAGGACGGCCGGTTCAGGCCGGACGTGAAGCGCTGAAATCGAGCGTGGCGCGCGTGCCACGCGGCTCGCAGGGCTGCAGCTGCAGGGTCCAGCCAAGGTGCTCGCAGAGCCGGGCGATCAGGTCCAGGCCGATGCCGCCGCCACGGTCGGCGCGCTCGCCGCGGGCCATCCGCGCGTGGATCGCCGCAATCTCCTCCGGGCTCATGCCATGTCCCGGGTCCTGCAGGGTCAGCACCGCCGACGAGCTCAGGCGCAACTCAATGTGGCCACGCCCACTGTTCTCGATGGCATTGCGCAGCAGGTTGCCGATCGCGGCCTGCACGACGGCCAGCGGCGCGACAATATCCACCGGGGCCGCCTGGATGCCGATGCTCAGGTCCTTGTCACCGAGCAGGTGGCGATGGTCGTCGACGATTTCCGGCAGCAGCTGGTCCAGGGCGATGCGCTCGGCGCGCGCGGCCAGGCGCGCCGGGTCACGCGCCAGCACCAGCAGCAGTTCGATCAGCTGCTCCACGCTCTGCGCGGTGCGCAGCACGCGTTGCATCTGCTGGCGCGCGCGCTCGGGCAGGCCCGGCTGTTCCAGTGCCAGCTCTGCGGCACCGGTCATCACCGCAATCGGCGTACGCAGCTCGTGGCTGGCGGTGCTGATGAACACCCGCTCGCGTTCGACAAACTGCTCGTTGCGGTCCAGATAGTCGTTCAGTGCATCGGCAATGGTGTGCAGCTCGGAGCTGCCGCGCGGGTCGACCTCGATGCGCTGGCCCTGGACACCCGGCCGCAGCGCGGCGATGTGCTGCGCCAGCAGGCTCAACGGGCGCACCATGCGTTCCATGCCGAACGACGCCATCAGCACGGTGACGAAGATCATGATCACCCCGGCCAGCATCACCCAGCGCGTGGCGAACTGTTCCAGGTCATGGAAGTCGGAAATGTCCAGCGCCAGCGCCACCCGCCCCATCGAGCCGGTGTCACGCACCATCACCGCAGTCTGCCGCCCGTTGATCGGCACCCCGTCATGCAGCCCCGGGTGCAGCATGCGCACGCTTTCCGGCATGTTGCCTTCATCGAAGCGGAACAGGCTGAGCGTGTCCGAGTCCTGCCAGCGATAGTGCGGCTCGTGCTCGGTGTGCTCGACGATGCTGTCCAGTTCGGAATTGAGCAGCGCGCGCCAGGCAGCGTGCTCCGCATGTTCATGCACGTAATTGCCGACGCTGAACACCGCGATCGACAGCAGCGCCAGATAGCCCAGCAACCACCACACCACGCGCCGGTACAACGGCCCCGGCTTACTCGCCTTCATCATCATCCTTGCCGGCATCGCTGGGCGTGGTCACGGCCAAGCGGTAACCCACCCGCGGCAGGGTATGGATCAGTTTCTCGGCGAACGGTCCGTCCACACTGCGGCGCAGCTCGTAGACATGCGAACGCAGCAGGTCGCCATCCGGCGGTTCGTCGCCCCACAGAGCGAATTCCAGCTGCTGGCGGGTCACCGCGCCGGGGCTGGCGCGCATGAGCACTTCCAGCAGCTTGCGGCAGGCCGGGTACAGGTGCAGCACCTGGGTGCCGCGCTGGGCTTCCAGGGTGGCCAGATCCAGCACCAGATCGCCCACCTGCAGGCGCTTGCGCGGGTTGCGGCCCTGCGCACGCAGCAGCAGCGCTTCCAGCCGCACCTCCAGCTCCGGGAGTGCGAACGGCTTGGTCAGGTAGTCGTCGGCACCGGCGCGGAAGCCGGCAATCTTGTCCGGCAGCTCGTCACGCGCGGTCAGCATGATCACCGGCACTTCCGATGCATGCTCGGCGCGCAGCCGGCGCAGCACCTCCGGGCCCTCCATGCGCGGCAGCATCCAGTCCAGGATGACGGCGTCATACGGATGGCTCCCGGCCAGGTGCAGTCCGGTGATGCCATCCGGCGCCACGTCGAGCACGTGCCCGCGCGACTCGAAATAGTCGAACAGGTTGGCCACCAGCTGGCGGTTGTCCTCGATCACCAACAGACGCATGCACGAAACACCCACGGAAGTTCGTACCATGGTAGCGCCGCACATGTCGGAATGCGGTCGCCCCGGCGCCGCTCTGACGCTTTTTCCACCCCCGCCACCTCAGAATGGCCGTTTTGCTCCCGGAGCCTGCCGTGCCCGTAGCCCTGCCCCGCCGTTGGCGCCTGCCCCTGTTGTGGCTGCTGATCATTGCTGCGCTGGCAGCGGGGATCGGCCTTCGGCAGCCGCAGCCGCCGGACGAGCCGCGCTTCGTGCTGGCGGCCCGGACCATGGTCGAGAGCGGGCAATGGCTGCTGCCGCACCGTGGCGTGGAACTGTATGCGGAGAAGCCACCCGTCTTCATGTGGCTGCAGGCCGCCGCCTACGAGATCGTCGGCAGCTGGCAGTGGTCCTTCCTGCTGCCGTCGTTGCTGGGCGCCCTGCTCAGCCTGTGGCTGGTGTCGGACCTGGCGCGGCGGCTGTGGTCGCCACGACATTCCATCTACGCCCTCGCTGCGCTGTTCTGCACCCTGCAGTTCGGGCTGATGGCCAAGCGCGCGCAGATCGACATGGTGCTGGTGGGCATGACCACCGTGGCCCTCTGGGGCCTGATGCGTCATCTGTGTGAACGCCGCAACCTGCCTGCCCTGTGGCTGGCCGGCTTCGCCGCAGGCGTCGGCACGGTGACCAAGGGCGTGGGTTTCCTGCCGCTGCTGATGGTGCTGCCCTGGTTCGGCTGGTGGCTGTACCAGCGCCGCCGCGGACGCACGGTGGAGGGTCCGCATCCGGCAACCCTGCTGTGGCTGATCCCGGCCTTCCTGCTGGGTGTCGGGGTGTGGCTGGCGCCGCTGGGCTGGGCCCTGCTGCACACGCCCAGTGCCGAACTGCAGGCTTATGCGCACGAGCTGCTGTTCAAGCAGACCGGCACCCGTTATGCCAATGCGTGGCACCACCGGCAGCCCGCCTGGTATTACCTGCAGGTGATCCTTACCCTGTGGCTGCCGGGCAGCCTGCTGCTGCCGATGCTGTTCAAGCCCTGGTGGCGCCGTATCCGCCGTGGCGACCGCCGCCAGTGGCTGCTGCTGGGCTGGGCCGTGCTGGTGCTGGTGTTCTTCAGCGCCAGCCCGGGCAAGCGCGAGGTATACCTGCTGCCGATGTTGCCGGCGATGGCGCTGGCCGTAGCCCCGCTGCTGCCCGGCCTGCTGCGCCGCCTGTGCGTTCGCCGCTACCTGTTCGGCTACAGCGCGGTGCTGATGCTGGCCACTGGCACGCTGGGCGTGATGCTGCTGACCGAACACGCTTGGGCGGTGGCCCAGCTGGAACGCCGCGCCATGCCCGATACCCTGCTGCCGGTGCTGGGCGATGGCCTGCTGACGTTCGCCATCGCGCTGGCCACGCTGATCGTGTGGCTGCGGGTGCGCCGCGCGGCGACGCTGGTGCTGCTGACCCACGGCATGCTGTGGATGCTCTACGGCCTGGTACTGATCCCGGCGCTGGATCCCTATGCATCGGCGTCAGCGCTGATGCGCCGGGTCGGCGCGCGGATCGGACCGGATGCCGAACTGGCACTGGTGGCCTGGCGCGAGCAGAACCTGCTGCAGGCCGACCGCCCGGTACGCGAATTCGGCTTCAAGCGGCCCTGGGCAGAGCAATGGCATGACGCCGGCCCTTGGCTCGCTGAGGCGCCGGACAAGCGCTGGCTGCTGGTGCTGGACGATGCGATGAGCCCCTGCGTGGATCCGGCCAAAGTGATCGACATCGGTGTTGCCAACAGGAATCGTTGGCAACTGCTTCCCGGTACCGCATGGAACCCGGAGTGCCACGCCGAGCGGACAGGATCGACCGCCGAAGAAGACTGAACGTTGACACGTGCCGGACGAACATTAACCCGGCACGAACGAGCATCCGACCCTTCTCCGACATCCAGGTGACGAGCATGACTGCGGATTCCCGAACCGCCCCTTCCCAGCATGCCCGTCCGTCCCCTTGATTCGGTAGCGCCGCTTGCGACATCACCACTGGCGTCTCGATTTGCCGTAACTCACCTCTGGCTGCCTGTCGCAATCGGTCTGCCATTGTTTACGCTGCTGATGGACTTCGGCGGTGATCAATGGGTGGCCGATCACCTGTTCCGTCTTGAAGGCAGCCACTGGGCGCTGCAGGACGCCTGGATCACCCGCAGCGTCGTGCACAAGGCCGGCAAATGGTTGAGCACGGCGGCAGCGCTGGTCGTGACCCTGCTGTGCTTCCACCACTGGCGTAGGGGTCGCGATCGCACCCTGCAATGGGCGCTGCTTTATGTCGTGATTGCCATGGCACTGGGCACCGGCGTGATCTCCCTGCTGAAGTCGCTGGTGCCGATGGAATGCCCGTGGGACCTGCTGCGCTACGGTGGCCACCAGCCTTTCATCGGTCTGTTCACCCTGCGCCCGGAAGGCATGCCGGCACAGGCCTGCTTTCCGGCAGGCCACGCCAGCGCAGGCTATGCGTGGCTCTGCCTGTACTTCTTCGCGTTGCTGTGGCGGCCGTCCTGGCGCTGGACCGGGCTCTGGATCGGCCTCGGCGCCGGCCTGGTGTTCGGGATCAGCCAGCAGTTGCGGGGCGCCCATTTCCTTTCGCATGACATTGCCACCGCGTTGATATGTTGGCTGCTTTCGTTGGGCCTGTATGTTCTGATCCACCGTCAGCTGGACCGTCCCCACCGCCAGGAGGCAAACGCATGAGTGCATCGGTCCAACGCCCCGCCCGCCTCCCCGCCCTTGCGGGTCTTCGCAACTGGCGGCCGCAGCTCTCCACGGAAGCACTGATCGCGCTGACCAGCCTGTTCTTCGCGGTGGCCGGCAACGGCCTGTTCTGGCACAGCGCGATGGCCAGCCATCCAGGCAGCCTGCGTTACGCGCTTTCACTGCTGCTGTTGCTGCTGGGTGCGCACGGCGTGCTGCTGGGCATCCTGGTCTGGCGCTGGAATGCCAAAGTGGTAATCAGCCTGTTGCTGCTGGTGACGGCGTTCGCTGCGCACTACATGAGCCGGTACCACATCTATCTGGATGCGGACATGCTGCGCAACGTGCTGGCGACCGACCCCAAGGAGAGCCGCGAGCTGATGACCGTATCGCTGCTGTGGCCGCTGCTGCTGCTGGCCGTGCTGCCGATGGTGGTGCTGTGGCGCGTGCAGCTGCGCCGACGCAGTTGGGGCCGCAGCCTGCTGTGGCGACTCGGCTTCCTGGTCGTGGCGGCGACGACCGCAGTTGGCGGTGCGCTGATCTCGTTCCAGGATGTCTCGGCGCTGATGCGCAACCAGCGCGAAGTACGCTATCTCGCCACCCCGGCCAACGTGCTGCTCGGTATGCCGCGCGCGCTGCGTGGCGACAACCCGGTGCAGCGCGCGCCGAAGCTGCCGATCGGCACCGACGCCAAGGCCACGCCACGCGCCCCGGTCAGCAAGCCGCGCCTGCTGGTGATCGTCATGGGCGAAACCGTGCGCGCGCAGAACTGGGGGCTCAACGGTGGCCGCAGCACCACCCCGGAGTTGGCCCAGGCACCGGTGATCAACTTCCCCGACATGCACTCCTGCGGCACCAGCACCGAAGTATCGCTGCCGTGCCTGTTCTCGCCGTGGGGACGCCACGACTACGATGAAAAGAAGATCCGCGCACACCAGTCGCTGCTGCACGTGCTGAACCGCGCCGGCATCGCGCCGTTGTGGCGTGACAACCAGTCCGGCTGCAAGGGCGTCTGCGAAGGGCTGGAGTTCCAGTCGCTGTCCGATGCGACCACGCCGGGGCTGTGCGCCGATGGCCGCTGCATGGACGAGATCCTGCTGCAGGACCTGGCCACCCAGGTGCGTGCCAAGCCCGGCGACCGCGTGGTGGTGCTGCACCAGCTGGGCAACCACGGCCCGGCCTACTTCGAGCGTTACCCGGCAGCCTTCGCGCGCTTCAAGCCAACCTGCGACACCCGTGACATCGGCCGTTGCTCTCGCGAAGAGATCACCAACAGCTATGACAACGCGGTGTTGTACACCGATCATTTCCTGAGCAAGACCATCGGCACCCTGCAGGGCATGCAGGATTACGACACGGCGATGATCTACCTGTCCGATCATGGTGAATCGCTGGGCGAGAAGGGCCTGTTCCTGCATGGCGTGCCGTATGCGATCGCTCCGGCCGAGCAGACCCGCGTACCGATGACGATGTGGTTCTCGCCGGGCTTCGCCAGCAGCCGTGGGTTGGACCTGCAGTGCGTGCGCAAGCGTTCGGCGGCCTATACCGACCACGACAACCTGTTCCCGTCGGTGCTGGGCCTGATGCAGGTGAAGACCTCGCTGTACGAGCGCGATCGCGACCTGTTCGCCAACTGCGAAGGTTGAGGGTTGTTCGGCAGGGCTTGCAGCCCTGCACCTGCGGTAGTGCCGGCCGCTGGCCGGCAGCCTCGACAGCAACAGCAACAGCAACAGCAACAGCAAAAGCAAAAGCAAAAGCTGGCATTCCGTGGATTGGCGGGGTGGGTCCGGTTGCGGGGGACGCTGCAAGTACGTCCATGTAAGCTCGGTCGCCGCATCCATGCGGCTCACGCCCCCGCAACCGGACCCACCCCGCCTTCGACAGATTTCCGCGATCTGTTGGAACGACCTTGGGGTCGGATCCGTTTTCCTGAGGAAAACGGATCCGACCCCATTTTGATTTTCGATACCTGACAGATGTGTCGACCAAGGTCGACACCCACCAACGGCCGCCGCGATCTGTCAGAGGTGGGGCGGTGTGGGCTTGCAGGACCGTTGGCGCCATGGATGGCGCCATCGAGCCCCCATGGATGGGTTTACGGCGTGTCCTGCAAGCCCACACCGCCCCGCCATCCCACGGATAGCCCGCTTCTGCTGTTGCTTTGGCCGTTGCCGTTGCTTCTGCGGGTGCAGGGCGCAGCCCTGCCGAACCCGGCCGACTTCCGCCACTTGCGGTCGCAGCCACTGCCCACTAGCCTTCGGCCGTCGTTCACCACCCAAGGACCGCCCGTGAAACACCGTCATCTCCTGCTGGCCTCGGCAATCGCCGCCGCCACGCTGGCCCTGGCCGCCTGCAAAAAGGAAGCTGCCCCAGGCACCGATACCGCCAGCAGCAGCGCCCCGGCCGGCGAAACCGCCGACCAGTTCGTGGCCCGCATCAATGCCGAATTCAAGGCCGCCTACCCGGAGATGACCTCGGCGCAGTGGCTGTCTTCCACCTACATCAACAGTGATTCCGAACGCATCGCGGCCAAGGCCAACGAGCGCTCGCTGACCCAGCTCAACAGCTGGATCGAGCAGGCCGCCAAGTTCGACGGCAAGCCGATGAGCGAGGACAGCAAGCGTGCGATCCACCTGCTGAAACTGATGTCCTCGATGCCGGCGCCGCGCGATCCGGCCACGCTGGCCGAGCTGACCCAGATCGCCACCCGCATGGAAGGCAGCTACGGTGCCGGCAAGTACTGCACCGACGCCAACGATCCGAACTCCTGCCGCCAGCTGGGCGAGCTGGAACAGGTACTGGCGCGCAGCCGCGACTACGACAAGCAGCTTGACGCCTGGCAGGGCTGGCACAGCACCACCAAGAGCATGCGCGGCGACTACCAGAAGTTCGTCGGCCTGGTGAACGAAGGCGCCAAGGGCATGGGCTTCACCGATGCCGGCCAGATGTGGCGCAGCGGCTACGACATGCCGCCGGAGCAGATCGGCCCGGAAACCGACCGCCTGTGGGAACAGGTCAAGCCGATGTACGAGCAGCTGCACTGCTACGCGCGCGGCAAGCTGGACAAGACCTATGGCAAGGACAAGGCCGAAGTTGGCAATGGCCTGATCGCCGCGCACCTGCTGGGCAACATGTGGCAGCAGGACTGGTCGAACCTGTGGGACCAGCTGGAACCGTACCCGGGCGCCGGCAGCCTGGACATCACCGCGGCGCTGGAAAAGCAGTACCAGACCAACCTGAGCGCGGCGCTGGCCAAGGCCGGCAAGGATGCCAACGTGGCCGCGCAGTACAAGGCGCAGCGCGAGGCCGAACTGCGTACCGCCAAGCAGATGACCGAGCGCGCGCAGGACTTCTACGTGTCGCTGGGCATGCCGTCGCTGCCGCAGTCCTACTGGGAAAAAACCCAGTTCATCAAGCCTGACGACCGCGACGTGGTCTGCCACGCCAGCGCCTGGGACATGAACATGGAAGGCGACGTGCGCACCAAGATGTGCATCAAGCCGAACGAAGAGAACTTCACCACCATCTACCACGAGCTGGGCCACATCTATTACGACCTGGCCTACAACCCGCTGCCGCCGCTGTTCCAGGGCGGTGCCAACGATGGCTTCCATGAAGCGATCGGCGACACCATCGTGCTGGCGATGACGCCCAAGTACCTCAGCTCGATCGGCCTGGTCGATGCGCCGACCGAAAGCCGCGAGGCGGTCATCAACAACCAGATGCGCATGGCGCTGTCAGGCGTGTCGTTCCTGCCGTTCGGGCTGATGATCGACCGCTGGCGCTGGGGCGTGTTCGATGGCTCGATCACTGCCGACAACTACAACAAGGCGTGGTGGGACCTGAAGGCCAAGTACCAGGGCGTGGCGCCGGCCAGCACCCGTGGCGAAGAGTTCTTCGATCCGGGCGCGAAGTACCACGTGCCGGGCAACACTCCGTACACCCGCTACTTCCTGGCGCGCATCCTGCAGTTCCAGTTCTACAAGGGCCTGTGCGACGCGTCCGGCTACAAGGGCCCGCTGCATGAGTGCACCTTCTACGGCAACAAGGAAGCCGGCCAGAAGTACTGGGCGATGCTGAGCAAGGGTGCCAGCCAGCCGTGGCAGGCCACGCTGAAGGAGCTGACCGGTACCGACAAGCTCGATGCCGGCCCGATGATCGAGTACTTCACCCCGGTCAACGAGTGGCTGAAGCAGCAGAACGAAGGCCAGATGTGCGGCTGGCAGGCCAACGCGGCCCCGGCGGCGAAATGAGAAAAGGGGCGGGTCCGAAAGGATCCGCCCCTTTCCGGTAGTGCCGGCCGCTGGCCGGCAACTCCGCGATGAAGACCCAACGGGCAGCCGGCCAGCGGCCGGCTCTACCGAAACGGCAGTCAAAGGCCAGATGTGCGGCTGGCAGGCCAACGCGGCCCCGGCGACGAAATGAAAAAAGGGGCGGATCCGAAAGGATCCGCCCCTTTCCGGTAGTGCCGGCCGCTGGCCGGCAACTACGCGATGAAGACCCAACAGGCAGCCGGCCAGCGGCCGGCTCTACCGAAACAGCAGTCAAAGGCCAGATGTGCGGCTGGCAGGCCAACGCGGCCCCGGCGGCGAAATAAAAAAAGGGGCGGATCCGCGAGGATCCGCCCCTTTCTGGTAGTGCCGGCCGCTGGCCGGCAACTGCACGGTGGAAATCCGTCTGGCAGTCGGCCAGCGGCCGGCTCTACCGAAACAGCAGTCAAAGGCCAGATGTGCGGCTGGCAGGCCAACGCGGCCCCGACGGCGAAATGAAAAAAGGGGCGGGTCCGAAAGGATCCGCCCCTTTCCGGTAGTGCCGGCCGCTGGCCGGCAACTACGCGATGAAGACCCAACGGGCAGCCGGCCAGCGGCCGGCTCTACCGCAACAGCGGTCAGCTGTTCTTCTTCGCGGCCATCGCTGCGGCCAGCTCGGCCTTGAATTCCTCGAAGGTCTGGCCCTTCTCCCTGGCTTCGGCCTGTGCGGCATCGCGCAGTGCATCGGAGTACATCAGGCGCACCGGCGTGCCGTTGCGCTCGTGCAGTTCACCGGCCTGCATGATCAGCGCCAGCACCTGCGCAGCGCTCTCGCTGTGGCCCGCGATGCGGCCGTCCATGCCCAGTACCCATTCGCCGTCGCGGCGCACGACACCGGCCAGCAGGGTGCGCTGTGCATCGCGCAGTTCCGCATGCGGCTCCACCGGCGAGGCCTGCGCGGCGGCCTTGTTGGCGGCCTGCTTTTCCTGGCGACGGCGCTGGTCGCGGCGGGTCTTGGAGCTGGTGGACATGGTGCGGTACCGCTGCGAAGGGGGGCGCAAGGATAGCGCACCCCGCCCGCAGCACCGCTTCACACCCCTCAGTCCAGCACTTTGCCGTGCCGCCAGTAGCCCATGAAGGTGATCGCGCGGCGGTCCAGCCCGCAATCACGCACCAAGTGGCGGCGGATCGCCATCACCGCCCCCGCCTCGCCCGCCACCCAGGCATACAGCGGCCCGGCCACACCGGTTTCGGCCTGCTCCCAGAGGATCTGCGTATCGACGTCGATCTCCTCCAGCGCATCGCCGGCAGTCACGCCCGAGGTCGCTGCCAACCGCGCCTGGACCGCCTGCAGCAACCGCTGTCCGTAGGCGGCCTGCCCGCGCGGCAGCCAGACCAGCTCGGCGCTGGAGGGCGCCCTCAGGTGCACCGCATCACCGGCCTGCGCCACCTCCAGCAGCGCCAGCGTGCGCGGTGGGTCGACCATGGCCGCCAGCTCCTCGAGGATGCCGGCCACCGCAGGCAACGCGGTTTCATCGGCCACCAGCAGCACCTGGCCGACACCGGCCGGTGGCTTCCACTCCCAGCCCTCGCTGCTCCCGGCACAGTCGGCGTCCGGGGCCAGCAGCACCACGCGGTCGCCAGGGCGGGCGTGCATGGCCCAGCGCGAGGCGGGGCCGGTTTCGCCATGGATGACGAAATCGACGTCGACCTCGCCCTGCTCGGCGCGCAACTGGCGGATGGTGTAGGTACGCATCGGCGGGCGCTTGTCGTCCGGCAGGGCCCGGTAGCGTGGGTACCAGTCTTCACCGCTGGGGACCTGCGGCACCTCCTGGCCGGGCAAGGGGAAGAACACCTTGATGCGCTGGTCAGGGCCTTCGGTCTTCATCCGCGCCACGTCGGCACCGGTGAACACCATGCGGTCCAGGGAAGGGGAAAGAACGCGGCGCTCCTTCAGCGCCACCTCGAACAGGCGGTAGGTCTGCTGCGCAGCCATGGGGAACCTCATGCAACGACATCGGATTGGCTGGCTGTCGTGCATCCACGCACCGGCTGGCTGGAGTGCCCAGCCTAGTCCGGTCGTTCCTCTTCGCAAGCGTTGCGGGCAAAGCGGCCGGCCCTCCCCCTGCGCGCTGCTCAATGGCCCGTGCAGGCCGCCTGTGCCGCGCGTTCACGCTGGTGTTCCCAGTACCAGAACACGAAGCCGGCGGCGAAGAACGCGGCCTGCCCCAGCGCCAGGTGCAGCGGGCTGGCGCTGAGCAGCGGCGACACCACGCCGGCCACCACCGTGCTGATCATCAGCTGCACGAAGGCCTGCAGCGACGAAGCCAGGCCGCGCTGGTGCGGGTACATGTCCAGCACCGCCAGCGCCAGGATCGGGAAGATCAATGCCATGCCCATGCCGCCCAGGAAGATCGGCAGCACCGCCCACGGCAGCACGAACTGCGGCGACAGCGCCACGTAGCCGACATTCAGCAGCACCGACAGCGCACACAGGCCGAAACCAATGGACACCTGGCGGGTGGGCGTGGTGTGCCCGGCCATGCGCCCGGACAGGAACGAGCCGGTGGTCATGCCGCCGATGGTGGGGATGAACAGCCAGGCAAAACCACCCTCGCCCAGATGCAGGTGCTGCATCACGAACACCGGCGCCGAGGAGATGTACAGGAAAATGCCGCCGAAACCGATGCTGCCGGCCAGCGCCAGGCGCAGGAACCGCGGGTTGAAACCGATGCGCACGTAATCACGCAGCAGCACGCGCGGTGACAACGGCACCCGTGCCTCCACCGGATGGGTTTCCGGCAGGTAGCGTGCAGTGGCCGCCAGCAGGAGCAGCGCAAACACCACCAGGAACCAGAAAATCAGTGGCCAGCCGGCGCCACTGAGCAGGATCCAGCCGCCAATGATCGGTGCGATGGCCGGAGCGATGCCGAACAGCATCGATACCTGGCTCATCAGGCGCTGCGCGTCGTGTCCGTGGTACAGGTCGCGGATCACCGCGCGGCCGACGATCATGCCGACGCCTGCTGACAGGCCCTGCAGCGCACGGAACGCCAGCAGCGTGGTCAGGTCGGTGGACAGCGCGCAGCCGACCGAAGCGCCGACGAACACCACCAGGCCACCGAGGATCACCCGCTTGCGGCCCCAGGCGTCGGACAGCGGGCCGTGCGCAAGGCTCATCAGGCCGTAGAACAGCAGGTACACGCTGATGGTCTGCTGCACCGCCACCTCGTCCACCGCCAGGCGCTGGGCCAGCTGCGGGAACGCCGGGAAGATGGTGTCGATCGAGAACGGACCGAACATGGCCAGGCCGGCGAGTAGCAGGGCCATGCGGCGGGTGGAGGGAGCAACAGCGGCGGTCATGGGAAAGGCGTCCGGCAGGGCCATGCGCGGCACGCACGGCGGGCGCCGGTCCCCTGCAGCAGGGACGGCGCCAGATGAATTCGGGTATCCGCCCATCATAGGTGGGGATTGCGCCTGATGCCATGCATCAGTGCACAAAACGCACGGACGGGCCATCGGCCATTCAGGCGCGGCCTCCAGGACCGAAGGCGGCCGCCGCGCCCGCAACGGGCTATAATCGGCGGGCAACACGGTGGGAGAAGCGGAATACCGCTGCCGAAGGCGCAACGCCCGTAATCGCTCAGGCCCGATACCACCCGTAACACAACTCTGGAGAGACCGGTTCGATCCGGCGCCGAAGGGGCACGAAGCTGCGGTCCGCCGCGCTTTTAAACTCTCAGGCAAAAGGACAGAGGGGCGCCCCGCAGACCGCCGACCGGCGGCTTGTGCCCGTGCGTGTGCCCTTTCCTGACGGATCCTTCGCCATGTCCCAGAACACCCCTTCCCTGCGTGAGCTCGAGCACCACAACGCGTTCGTCGAGCGCCACATCGGCCCCAACGACGCCGAGATCGCGCAGATGCTCGACGTCGTCGGCCACGCGTCGCTGGATGCGATGACCGACGCCATCGTGCCGGCCAAGATCAAGTCGCCGGCACCGCTGGCACTGCCGGAGTCGATGACCGAAGTGCAGGCACTGGCGAAGATCCGTGCGATCGCCGACAAGAACACCGTGCTGCGCAGCTTCATCGGCCAGGGTTACTACGGTACCCACACGCCGAACGTGATCCTGCGCAACATCCTGGAAAACCCGGCGTGGTACACCGCCTACACCCCGTACCAGGCGGAAATCTCGCAGGGCCGCATGGAAGCGCTGATCAACTTCCAGACCCTGTGCGCCGACCTGACCGGCATGGAAATCGCCAACGCCTCGCTGCTGGACGAAGCCACCGCCGCCGCCGAAGCGATGACCCTGGCCAAGCGTTCGGCCAAGTCGAAGTCGGACACCTTCTTCGTGCACGACGCCGTGCACCCGCAGACCCTGGAACTGCTGCGTACCCGCGCCGAGCCCATGGGCATCGTGCTGCGCGTCGGCACCCCGGCCGAAGCACTGGAAGCGGAAGCGTTCGGCCTGCTGCTGCAGTATCCGGACACCTTCGGCCAGGTCGGCGACTACAAGGCGCTGGTCGATGCCGTACACGCACGCGGCGGCCTGGTGGCCGTGGCCACCGACCTGCTGGCCCTGACCCTGCTGGCTGCCCCGGGCGAATGGGGCGCGGACATCGTGGTCGGCAACAGCCAGCGTTTCGGCGTGCCGTTCGGCTTCGGTGGCCCGCACGCCGCCTTCATGGCCTGCCGTGACGCCTACAAGCGCTCGATGCCGGGCCGCCTGATCGGCGTTTCGATCGATGCCCAGGGCAACCCGGCCTACCGCCTGACCCTGCAGACCCGCGAACAGCACATCCGCCGCGAGAAGGCCACCTCCAACATCTGTACCGCACAGGTGCTGCTGGCGGTGATGGCCTCGATGTACGCCGTTTACCACGGCCCGGAAGGCCTGACCCGCATTGCCCGCCGCACGCACCGCCTGGCCTCGATCCTGGCCGCAGCGCTGCGCAATGCCGGCGTGCAGGTCGGTGGCGACTTCTTCGACACCCTGCACGTCACCGGCGTGCATGCCGATGAAATCCATGCCAAGGCACGCGCCGCCGGTTACAACCTGCGCGCGATCGACAGCGACTCGGTCGGCATCAGCCTGGACGAGACCACCACCCGCGCCGACATCGTCGCCGTGGCTGCGGTGTTCGGTGCCTCGCTGGAGGTCGACGCGCTGGATGCCAGCACCGCCGACGCGCTGCCGACCGGCCTGCTGCGCCAGTCCGCGTTCCTGACCCACCCGGTGTTCAACACCCACCACAGCGAGCACGAACTGCTGCGCTACCTGCGTTCGCTGGCCGACAAGGACCTGGCGATGGACCGCACGATGATCCCGCTGGGTTCGTGCACCATGAAGCTCAACGCCACCGCCGAGATGATCCCGGTGACCTGGCCGGAGTTCTCGCAGATCCACCCGCTGGTGCCGGCCGACCAGGCGCTGGGCTACAAGGAACTGATCGACACGCTGGAAGCGATGCTGGTCGAATGCACCGGCTACGACGCGGTCAGCCTGCAGCCGAACTCCGGTGCACAGGGCGAGTACGCCGGCCTGCTGGCGATCCGCGCCTACCACCGCTCGCGCGGCGAAGGCCACCGCGACATCTGCCTGATCCCGGATTCGGCGCACGGCACCAACCCGGCCTCGGCGCAGATGTGCGGCATGAAGGTGGTGGTCACCAAGACCGATGCCAACGGCAATGTCGATGTTGAAGACATCCGCCTCAACGCCGAGAAGTACAGCGACCGCCTGGCCGCGATCATGATGACCTACCCGTCCACGCACGGCGTGTTCGAGGAAGAGGTGGTCGAGATCTGCGAGATCATCCACCAGCACGGCGGCCAGGTGTACACCGACGGCGCCAACATGAACGCCCTGGTCGGCGTGGCCAAGCCCGGCAAGTGGGGTTCGGACGTTTCGCACCTGAACCTGCACAAGACCTTCTGCATCCCGCACGGCGGCGGCGGCCCGGGCGTCGGCCCGTGCGCGGTCAAGGAACACCTGGCCCCGTTCCTGCCGGGCAAGCTGGGTGACAACGGCCCGGTCGGCATGGTCAGCGCCGCCAGCTTCGGCAGCGCCTCGATCCTGCCGATCAGCTGGATGTACATCGCGATGATGGGCCGCGAAGGCCTGCGTAAGGCCACCCAGGTCGCGCAGCTCAACGCCAACTACATCGCCAAGCGCCTGGCCCCGCACTTCAAGACCCTGTACACCGGCCGCAACGGCCTGGTGGCACACGAGTGCATCCTAGACGTACGCCCGCTGGAGAAGACCAGCGGCATCGGCGCCGAGGACGTCGCCAAGCGCCTGATCGACTTCGGCTTCCACGCCCCGACCCTGAGCTTCCCGGTGGCCGGCACGCTGATGGTCGAACCGACCGAGAGCGAATCGCTGCACGAGCTGGACCGCTTCATCGACGCGATGATCCAGATCCGCGAGGAGATCACCGCGATCGAAGACGGCCGTCTGGACCGCGAGGACAACCCGCTGAAGAACGCGCCGCACACCGCCACCGCGGTGACCGCCAGCGAGTGGACCCACGCCTACCCGCGCGAACTGGCTGCCTTCCCGCTGGCCAGCCTGAAGCAGAGCAAGTACTGGCCGCCGGTGGCGCGCGTCGACAACGTGTACGGCGACAAGAACGTGATGTGCGCCTGCATCCCGGTCGATGCCTACAAGGATGATGAAGTCGAGGCTTGATTCCTCGCGGCATCGGTAAAGAGAACGGCCCGCGCAAGCGGGCCGTTTTCATGAGGGCGGGTGGACCAGGGTCCACATCCACGGTAATCCCGATCACGGGTCCGGCATCTGCCCCAGGCTCAACTGCCACGACACGCCGAAGCGATCCTGTACCCAGCCGTAGCGGTTGCTGAAGTCATAGTCGCCCACCGGCATCAGCCAGTGGCCGCCCTCGCCCAGCACGCGCGCGGCGCGCTCGAACTGCTCGGCGCCGGAGCACTCGACGAACAGCGAGATCGACGGGCTGAAGGTGAAATCGTGCACGTCCAGGCTGTCAAAGCACAGGTAGTGGGTGCCACCGAGCAGGAAGATGGCCTGTCGGACCTGCCCGGGCACGCCGGCACCGGCGCCGTCCGGATGGCGCTGCATTGCCAGCAGGCGGAAATCGGCGAAGGCCTCGGCGTACAGGGCCAGGGCGGCCTCGGCCTGGCCGGTAAACATCAGGAAGGGGCGACTGCGCAGCATGCGGTACTCCCGGTCGACGGGCCGATGACGGCCCACACGATCAGGATGGCACGGCGGATGTGCAGCCCCCGTGGTAGTGCCGGCCGCTGGCCGGCAGCTTCAGTCACGCCTCGCGCATGCGCCGCGCGATGGCGCTGCCGGCGGCGATCGTGGCGGTCAGCGCCACCATCGACAGGAACTGCAGGCGGGTGTGCGACTCGCTCAGCAGCAGGCCGAAGATCAGCGCCAGGATCGCCAGCGCGCAGCAGGTCAGCCACGGGAAGCCCGCCATGCGGAACGGCAGCCGGGTACCCAGGCGATCCGCGCGGCGCCGCAACACCAGTTGCGAGACCAGCGACAGCGTCCACACCAGCAGGCAGGTGGAACCGACGATGTTCAGCAGCACCGGCAGCACCCGGTCCGGGAACAGCAGTTCCATCACCGTGGCGGCGAAACCGAACAGCACGCTGGCCAGCACGGCAATCACCGGCACCTGGCGCGGATCGGTCCAGCCCAGCACCGCCGGCGCTTCGCGGCGCTGCGCCAGTGAATACATCATGCGCGAGGCGCCGTAGAGGTTGGCATTGAGTGCCGACAGCAGCGCGATCACCGCGATCAGGGTGATGGCGGTGCCGGCGCCCGGAATACGGGCAATGTCCAGCACGGCGGCGAACGGCGACTTCAACGCTTCGCTGGTCCACGGCACGACGGCGATGATCACGCTCAGCGAGCCGATGTAGAACACCAGGATGCGCCACGCCACGGTGCGGATGGCACGGGCGATGCTGCGCTCCGGATCTTCAGTCTCTGCCGCCGCAACGGCGACGATCTCGGTGCCACCGAAGGCAAAAACGACAACCAGCAGTGCAGCGCCAATACCGGCCAGGCCCTTCGGTGCGAAGCCACCATGCTCGGTGAAGTTGCTCAGGCCCGGCGAGGTCACCTGCGGCAGCCAGCCCATCAGCAGCGCCACGCCGATGGCGATGAAGGCCAGGATCGCCGCCACCTTGAGGATGGCGAACCAGAATTCGAACTCGCCGAAGTTCTTCACCCCGAGCAGGTTGATCGCGGTGAAGAACAGCATGAAGGCCAGCGCCGCCATCGGTACAGGTACTGCTGGCCAGACGGTGGCCAGCAGCCCGGCCGCTCCCACCGCCTCGGCGGCGATCACGATCACCAGCTGCACCCACCACAACCAGCCGACGGTGGCACCGGCGGTGGCGCCCATGGCATCGGCGGCATAGACCGAGAACGCGCCGCTGGTCGGTTTGGCCGCCGCCATTTCGCCCAGAGCGTTCATCACGATGATCACCAGCGCGCCGGCGACCAGATACGACACCAGGACCGCCGGACCGGCCGCCTGCACACCCACGCCCGAGCCGAGGAACAGGCCGGCACCGATGGCGCTGCCCAGGCCCATCATGATCAGCTGGCGGGGCTTGAGCGAATGTCCGAGGCGGGACGGCGAAGCGGTCGGAATCGAGTTGGGCATCGGCAGGGCTGGCGGCGGGCTACAGGGGCGACACCTTACCCTGTCCCATGCCCGCGGGGATAGGCACAGCGCAGCAGGCGGCTCAGGCCAGTGCCGGCTCTCCGACACTGCCACCAATACGGGCGCGGTAGGCACGCGGCGAGAAACCGGTTTCAGCCTTGAACTTGCGGGTAAAGGCGCTCTGGTCGCTGAAACCGCAGGCCTGGCCGATGCTGGCGATGCTCTCGTCACCGTGCAGCAGGTGCATGGCCATCTGGATCCGCAGCCGGGTCAGCACCTGCTGCGGGGTCATCTGGAACACCTTGCGGAAGCTGCGCTCCAGCTTGGACAGCGAGAAGCCGGTGATGTCCAGCAGGGTCTGCATGCGCACGTTTTCGGCGTAGTGCGCGTTGAGGTGGGCCAGCGCCAGCCGCAGCTGCTCGTACTGGGTACCCAGGCTGTCCTTCTGGCCAAGGTCGCGGGAAATGCCGATCAGGCCCTCGATGGCCCCATCGACCACCAGCGGGCGCTTGCAGGTCAGGCACCAGCCCGGTTCGCGGTTGGCGAACAGGTGCAGCTCCATCAGGTTCTCGATCACCTCACCGGCCAGCACGCGGGCGTCCTGGTCCACGTAGTCGGCGCTCAGCCCGGTCGGGTAGATCTCCGCCGCGGTACGCCCGATCACGTCCTTGCGGGCGCGCAGGCCCAGCCGCCGCAGCATGGTCTGGTTGACGTGGGTGTAACGCCCCTGAAGGTCCTTGATGAAGAACAGCACATCCGGGATGGCGTCGAACAGGGCTTCGATGTCGGCGGGCTCGACTCGCATGGAGCAAGCATACCCGAGCCTGCTTTTGCCTGTACGTTCACCTTTGCCGGACCTCGGTTTAACGGGCCCGGTTCCAGTGTCGTGGTTCTCTTTGAGCATCCGGAGCCAACGTCAATGGCCGCCAGCAAGCCGACCGGCAAGCGCGCAACCACCCACGCCGAGAACCACCACCGCGGCAACGGCGATGAACTGCACCAGCAGGCCGGGGGCAGTCATCCGGCGATGACCACCGATCAGGGCATCCCGGTGGCAGACAACCAGAACTCCCTGCGGCAGGGACCTCGGGGGCCTACGCTGCTGGAGGACTTCATCCTGCGCGAGAAGATCACCCACTTCGACCATGAGCGCATTCCCGAGCGCATCGTGCACGCCCGCGGCAGCGCTGCGCATGGCTACTTCGAGTTGACCCGATCACTGAAGGCGCATACCCGCGCGCGCATCCTGACCGAGGTTGGCGTGAAGACACCCGTGTTCACCCGCTTCTCGACCGTGGCCGGTGGCGCAGGTTCGGTGGACACCCCGCGCGACGTGCGCGGCTTCGCGGTGAAGTTCTATACCAGGGAGGGCAACTGGGACCTGGTCGGCAACAACATCCCGGTGTTCTTCATCCAGGACGCCATGAAATTCCCGGACCTGGTGCACGCGGTGAAGATGGAACCGGACCGTGCCTTCCCGCAGGCCGCGTCGGCCCATGACACGTTCTGGGACTTCATTTCGCTGATGCCCGAATCGATGCACATGATCATGTGGGCGATGAGCGACCGCGCCATACCGCGTTCGCTGCGGATGATCGAAGGCTTTGGTGTGCACAGCTTCCGCCTGCTGAACGAGGCCGGCGAGTCAACGTTCGTCAAGTTCCACTGGCGGCCCAAGCTGGGTATCCAGTCCACGGTCTGGGACGAAGCATTGAAACTGCAATCGGCCGACAATGACTTCCATCGCCGCGACCTGTTCGAGGCCATCCAGCGCGGCGACTTCCCGGAATGGGAACTGGCGGTGCAGTTGTTCACCGAAGAAGACGCCGACGCATTCCCGTTCGATCATCTGGACCCGACCAAGATCATTCCCGAATCGCTGGTGCCGTTGCAGGTCATCGGGCGCATGGTGCTGGACCGCTGGCCGGACAACTTCTTCGCCGAGACCGAGCAGGTGGCTTTCTGCCCGGCCAACGTGCCACCGGGCATCGACTTCAGCAACGACCCGCTGCTGCAGGGGCGCCTGTTCTCCTACCTGGACACCCAGCTGCTGCGCCTGGGTGGCCCGAACTTCCACCAGATCCCGGTGAATGCGCCCAAGTGCCCGTTTGCCAATCATCAGCGCGACGGCCACATGCAGATGCAGGTTCCCAAGGGTCGGGTGGCCTACGATCCCAGTTCGCTGCAGGAGGACACCCCGCGCGAGACGCCTGCCGGATTCCGCAGCCATGCCAGCGCCGACGATGGCCGCAAGGGTCGCACCCGCGCGGAGAGTTTGGCCGACCACTACAGCCAGGCCCGCATGTTCTTCCGCAGCCTCGAAAAGCCGGAGCAGGCGCACTTGGCATCGGCGCTGGTGTTCGAGTTGTCCAAGGTGGAAACGCTGAAGGTGCGGGTACGCACCGTCAGCCACCTGCGCAACATCGATGACTCACTGGCGCAGCGCGTGGCCGATGGTCTGGCGTTGCCTGCACTGCCCGACCCGGCGCCGACCGCTACCCCAGTGCGGGACATGCCCCCCGCCCCCGAAGTGCGGGTGATCGGTCGCAACAAACCCACCCTGCAAGGGCGCTGCATCGGCATCCTGTTCGATGAGGGTTCTGATGCCCGGATCATTGCCAGCCTGAGCAAGGCAGCCAGAAAAGCAGGTGCGGATGTGAAGCTGGTCGCCCCCAGAGTGGGTGGCGCCACGCTCAGCGATGGCGCGCTGCAGGCGGCGGATGGGCAACTGGCGGGCACCCCGTCGGCCGTGTTCGATGCAGTAGCCGTGGTGCTCAGCCCGGAAGCGGCGAAGGCCTTGTCGAAAGAGAGTGCAGCCATCGAATTCGTCAGCCAGGCGTGGGCGCACCTGAAGGCCATCGCCAGCGATGCGGGCGGCCAGACGCTACTGAAGGCGGCAAGGGTCGGCAACGACGCCGGCATCGTCGAAGCGGAAGACGCCAAGGCATTCCTGGCGGCGGCCGCCACCCGCCAGTGGGCGCGCGAACCCAAGCTGCGCCTGCTGGCCTGACTACAACAACAGGAGAACTGTCATGCCCCGTGGTGACAAATCCGCATACTCCGATAAACAGAAGCGCCAGGCCGAGCACATCGAGGAAAGCGAGCGCGAGCGCGGTGCCAGCGAAGGCACGGCCGAGCGCATTGCCTGGGCGACCGTGAACAAGCAGGATGGTGGTGGCAAGCGTAGCGGCAGCGCGCGCAAGGGTACGAAGAAGGCGACCAGCAAGAAGGCTGCCAAGAAGGCGCCTGCCAGGAAGTCGGGCACAAAGAAGGCCACGACCAAGACGACGGCGGCGAAGAAGGCACCTGCGAAGAAGACGACAGCCAGGAAGGCGGCGGCAAAGAAGGCACCGGCTCGCAAGACAGCCACAAAGAAAACCGCAAAGAAGACAGCGGCCAAGAAGGCCGGTACAGCCGCCTCGCGCAGTGCTGCAGCGAAGAAGGCGGCGAAGACACGTGCGGCGAAGAAGACCGTGCGCAAGGTGGCGGCGAAGAAGGCCGCGCGTACCCGCGCGCGCGGCTGAGTCCTTCGATCAGGGCGACAGCGTCCTCATCCACGCGGCAACTTCGGCTGCGGCTGCGTCAGCGCGTGCCTGCAGCAGCAGATGCGGCCCTTCCAGCGAAACATGCCGGGCATCCGGCAAAAGGGCCTGCAGTTCTGCCACGCTGGGCGGCCACAGCAGGCGGTCATGGCACGCGTGCAGGCACAGCGTCGGCACGTCGATTGCCGGCAGCAATGCGCGTACGTCGACGCGCAGGGTCGCTGCGGCGCGTTGCCGCAGTGTGGCCGCCGGAATCCGGGCCAGCGCATCGCGCAGCATCGACAGGTGCTCGCGGGTGCGCCACCGCCCCAGCAGAAGGCGCGCCAGCAACGCCACGGGAGGCAGAGGCCAGGCCGGCGTCAGCAGGGCTGCGCTGGCTGCCGGCAATGGCACCGGCCGACACGCAAAGGTCGCGGCAAGCACCAGTCCGCGCAGCCCGGCGGGCTGTCGCGTGGCCAGTTCAACCGCCAACGGGCCCGAGAAGGACTCGGCAAGCAGGATGAAGGGATGGCCGGGCAGCTGCGACCACAGCCGTTGGGCCAGCGTGGCGTGATCCTGCCCTCCCTGCGCAGGCAGCGTAATCGCCTGCGTCGTCAGCCCATGAGCCTGGAGTGCTGACAGAAACGGGATCGACAGCCTGCCGGAGCCATCCAGCCCGGGCAGCATCAGCACGTGCTGCGGCGTGGGTGATGCTGAATCACAGCCCGGCTTTTCCTCGCTCCCGATTCCCATGTCACCTCCTTTGCTGGCAAGCATCGCCCACATCGGCAGGCAGCGGAACCTCCGCTCCGGCTCTCCTGCTGCTTTGCCGGTCAAGGTTGAGCGATACTGCCCGCTCTGCCGCGGGACGCGGCTGCCAAGGAGAGCCTCTGATGCGATGGACCTACGCGCTGGCCATGATGGCCATGATGCTGCCACTGAACAGTTCCGCCAACGATGGCTGGATAAACGGGGCAGGCAAGGCGATGCCGGAGACCGATGCCATGAAATCCAGCGGTGGCTTTGCGGCATCGCTGCTGGTCACCTCCGATGCCGACTGGCAGGCCAAGTGGGAGACCCCGCCAGAGACCACTCCCGGTTTTACCCAGGCCGACGAAGTCCACCCGGGCGGTGAATTGTTCCTGCTGACATTCCTGTCCAACCCGCAACTGGATGAGAACCGCGTACCCAAGGTGCACTGCGATCTGCGCATGCTGCGCCCGGACGGCACTACCAGCATCGACGAACGCGATGTTCCCTGTTTCACCGCTGCCCTGCCCGGCCCGCCAACCCTGTTGTACATGACCAACCTGCACCTGAAGTTCGTGGCCGAGGCCAGTGATCCGAAAGGCACGTGGACTGCGCAGGTGGTGGTCAGGGATCTGCTGCGGAATGTGAGCCTGCCTCTGCAGGCTCACTTCGACGTCCGTTGAACGGAGGCATGCGGATGAAGATGCGGCGATTACTGAGCTGGACCGGTCTTGCGCTTTGCGTGGTCTACCTGCTGTTGACCGCATGGCTGGTTCACGGCGCGCAGTCGGATGCGGACCCGAAGGGGGCCTATATCCTGATGTCGCTCCCCATCACCCTGCAGTCTGCTGCACTCGATGCCATCGGCGCAGGCAGCCTGCTGTACGGCAAACCCTGGTCGACCGCGTATGCAGTACTGGTTCCGCCAACACTGCTGTTGCTGTACGCAGCCGGCTGGCTGATCGAACGCGCCGCGCGCGGCCGCTAGCCAGCGGCACCGACCGGTTGCGTGCATGCGGTGCCCTGCATGCGGGGCATCGCGATGCAGGGGGTCATCCAACATCCAGTCGCAGGTTGCTTACGCCGCCTGCGCAGGCACGATGGGCATGCGCGCGCCCTGCTCCACCTTGAACACCGCCACCGACGTGGTCAGCGCATGCGCCTGTTCTTCAAGCGCGCGGCTCGCCGCAGTGGCTTCTTCCACCAGCGCAGCGTTCTGCTGGGTCACCTGGTCCATCTGCACCACCACCTGGTTGACCTGCTCGATACCGGCGGCCTGTTCCTTGCTGGCCGCTGCGATGTCGCTCATCAGCTGCGTGGTGCGCGAGCTGGCCTGGGCCACGCGGGCGATCGCGGCTTCCGATTCAACGGTCACCGCCAGGCCACTCTTCACCTTGGCAGCGGCGTCTTCGATCAGCTCCTTGATTTCCTTGGCGGCGACACCGGCACGCTGTGCGAGCGTGCGTACCTCGCTGGCGACCACGGCAAAACCACGGCCCTGCTCACCTGCACGCGCGGCTTCGACCGCAGCATTCAGCGCCAGGATGTTGGTCTGGAACGCGATGCCGTCGATCACGGTGGAGATTTCCGAGATGCGTGCCGAGGACTGATCGATCTCACCCATCACCGACGCCATCTGCGCCATCGCCTGCTCGGTTTCGCGTACGGCGGCACCGGCGGCATGCGCTTCACTGTCGGCCTGACGAGCGAGCTCGGCATTCTGGCGCACAGTCGAGGTCAGTTCCTCCATCGATGCGGCGGCTTCTTCCAGGTTGGCGGCCTGCTGCTCGGTGCGGCGCGACAGGTCGTTGTTGCCGGCAGCCAGTTCCTGCGCCGCGTTGTTGATGCTGTCGGCGGCCACCTGGATGCCACGCACGATGCCGGTCAGCTGCGCGGTGGTGGTGTTGGCGTCGTCACGCATGCGGGCGAATACACCGTCGTACTCGCCGTCCATGCGTGCAGTCAGGTCGCCGTGCGAGATCGCACGCAGCACATCGGAGACATCAGCGATGCTGGCCTGCGAACTGGCCATCATGCCGTTGAGGTGCTCGACCATCGCCTTGAACTGGAACTGGAACGCAGCGGCATCGCCACGCATGCTGAAATCACCGGCGCGCGCGGCCCGGGCCAGTGCATCGATCTGCGCGTTGATCGCCATCAGGCTCTGCTTCACTGCGGCCAGAGTACGGGTCAGCGTACCCTTCTCGCCCGGGTAGTCCGGCAGGTCGCGGCTGAGGTCACCGATGGCGTAGCGCTGCATCACTTCGGCCATCAGCAGTTCCACCTGCACGTGCGATTCGACCAGGCTGTTGGTGGCCTGCACCATGCGGCCGAAATCGCCGGGGAAGGCGCTGGCGTCCATGCGGTAGCGGATCGCACCGGCCTCGTGCTGTTCGGCCATCTGCAGCTGCGCGCCGATCGCCGCCTGCACACTCTGGCGCACGCTGGCCATCGCCTCACCCAACTGGGTCAGTTCGTCACGGCCGCCGAGGCGGAACTCCTGGTCCAGCTGGCCCTTGGACAGGCGTTCGGCCAGGTTCACCGCGCGGGCCAACGGGCCGGTCAGGCTGCGGCCGATCATCACCGAGGCACCGATGCCCACCAGCAGCGCGACGCCGCCCAGCACCAGCAACTGCAGCAGGCTACGCTCGCCCAGGCGGATTGCCTCGGCAGCAGCCTCACGGCTTTCCTTCTCCTCGAAGTCCACGCCATCGGACAGCGCCTTGTTCCAGCCGTTGGCGGCTTCCTGCACCGGGCCCAGGGTCAGCGCCACGGCGCCCGGGTAGTCGCCCTGCTCCATCAGTTCGCTGGTCTGCTTGTTGAGCGGACGCGCGATGGCACGCTTGGCGGCGATGGTTTCGGCAATGGCCTTGCCCTCGGCGTCGCTGGGCAGCGCCTGGTAGGCCGTCCAACTGGCCTCATAGCGCTTGACCAGATCGGCGATGCGCTGCTCATCATGGCCACGATCATCGCCCTGGCGGATCAGCATCTCGCGGCGAACGACCATCATCTGGTTGTTGGCATCGAGCATCTGCGAGAGCAGGCGCACTTTGGCCACGCTGACATCGACCACCTGCTGCATCGCGCGCTTCTGCACGACACTGGCGGTGGCGCCGGTGGCCACCACGGCCGCAACCAACAGCAGCAACAGGCCAAAGCCCAGCCCAAGACGCCAGGCAACCCTGACATTCCTCAAGTAGTTCATCGGTACATCCAAAACGGGGGGATGTGGCGTTATCGGCGGCCCGCCAGGCAATCTTGATCGCCAACCGCCAATGGCGTGGGGCACCATTCACCTTGGTGAGCCCTTGGCCGGCGGCACCCTCGCGGGGACGGTGGCGCAACGACCCGACTGCTCATGCAGACGTCAGGTCTCTTTCACGGCGGCTCGGCGCGGCCTGCAGGCAAGGTGGTGGCGTCATCTGCTGGAGTTCCCAATGCCATTACCCGTGTATCGATCCACCCTGCTCGCTCTCTCGCTGCTGGCATCGCCGGCGTTCGCGCAGGCACCGCCGCCTGGTCTGCCCGCCCCCATTGCCGAGAAGGCCGGACCGGACACCGCAGCACGTTCCGCCCTGCATGCCCAGGTGCTGCTGGATCGCGCGAATTTCTCGCCCGGCCAGATCGACGGT
Organism: Stenotrophomonas sp. YJH_SMC_25; assembly: GCF_059369595.1. Lineage (NCBI taxonomy): Bacteria > Pseudomonadati > Pseudomonadota > Gammaproteobacteria > Lysobacterales > Lysobacteraceae > Stenotrophomonas > Stenotrophomonas sp. YJH_SMC_25. The sequence continues at coordinate 579,947 of NZ_JCAFSV010000001.1, forward strand.
GAAGTGGGCAGCAACCAGCGGCGCGCGGTGTCGGGTTTCCAGGCGGCGCACGGCCTGACCGTCACCGGTGAACTGGACGACGCGACCTGGCAGGCCCTGCAGGCTGATACGGTCCCCCCCCTGGCCAGCTACACGCTGACCAGCGAGGATGTCGCCGGGCCGTTCCAGGCGGTGCCGAAGGGCCCCGCCGCACAGGCCAAACTGAAATCGCTGGGCTTCAACAACGTCGAAGAGTCGCTGGGCGAACGCTTCCACGCATCCCCTGAGCTGTTGAAGCTGCTCAATCCGGGCGTGGATCTGAGCAAGGCGGGCAACCGCATCCAGGTGCCCAATATCGCACCATCGCCGCTACCGAAGGCGGCCAAGGTGGTCGTCGACAAGTCCGATTCCAGCCTGCAGCTGCTGGATGCGCAAGGCAAGGTGATCGCTCAGGTGCCGGTTTCCTCCGGCAGCCAGCATGATCCGCTGCCGATCGGCGAATGGAAGATCCTGGGCGTGTATCGCGACCCGCCGTTCCACTACAACCCCAAGCTGTTCTGGGATGCGCGCAAGGGCGAAAAGAAGGCGACACTGCCGCCGGGCCCGAACAATCCGGTCGGCCGGGTCTGGATCGACCTGTCCAAGCCACACTACGGCCTGCATGGCACGCCCGAGCCCGGCCATGTCGGCAAGACCGAGTCACATGGTTGCGTGCGCATGACCAACTGGGATGCGCTGCGCGTGGCCGATGCGGTGGATACCTCCGTCCCCGTGGTGATGCAGGAGTGAGCCGATGCGTCTTTCGCAGCTGATCGTGCTGGGCGTGCTGCTGGGACTGGGGGCCGGCTGGTGGCTGCGCCGCGATGCAGGCGAGCCGGTAGCCGCCTCGCTGCCGGAAGCACAACCGGCAGCCGCTGTGGCGCCGGCCAAGGGATCGGTAGCGCCGCTCGACACGGCCCCTGCCCCCGCCGCCACCGCACCGTCAGCCGCGCGGACTGCGGATGCGCCGTCGGGTCTGCTGCTGCCGGTACAGGGCGTCCTGGCCTCCCAGCTGCGCGACACGTTCACCGATGCGCGCAGCGAAGGCCGCGTGCACGATGCCATCGACATCATGGCCACCGCCGGTACGCCGGTGCTGGCAGTGGCCGATGGCACGGTGGAAAAACTGTTCAACAGCGAGCGCGGTGGCCTGACGATCTACCAGTTCGAGCCCAGTGGCCGCTGGTGCTACTACTACGCGCATCTGCAGCGCTACGCCGATGGCCTGGCGGAGAAGCAGGTGATCAAGCGCGGAGACGTCCTCGGCTATGTCGGCAGCACCGGCAACGCCAGTGCCGAGGCTCCGCATCTGCACTTTGAAGTGCACGTGCTGGGGCCGGAGAAGCAGTGGTGGAAGGGGGAATCGATCAATCCGTATCCACTGCTGAATCCGCCTGCTTCGAAGCCCGGTGCTGCCAGCGCCGCAAAGTGAACGTGAACACCGCCAAGGCAGCTCCTGGAATCAGCAGGAGCAGTGCCGCCACTTTCCAGAAGAAGAACGGCCACAACCAGACATAATCCAGGTCAGTCAGCTTCAACAGGTCCAGTGGCGGCTGCAGCTCGACGGTGGCCGCGCGATCGGCCAGCGCCGGGTCCACCTCCAGCACGGTTAGCCGCACCCATGAGCGGCCGCGTGGCAATGCATCGCCGCGACCATAGCCGAAGTAGGACGCCATGAGGCCGCTGGACTCAACCGAAGCCAGCCCACGATTGATGCCCTGTCCGGCCACTCCCGAACGCTCCCCTGCGCGGAAGTCTCCATGATCGGTCGGAGTTTCGATGCGCAGCAGCACCTCGGGGTCAGCGTCCGTACCGTCCGCGGCATAGCGCAGGCGCAGCCGCAGTTGATCATCGATGAGGCGGTAGACGGTGATCTGGGCGGTTGCGCCAGGGCTCAGCACCAACGGCACCGTCTGCGTGCGCGAAGCCAGGGTATTGGCTGCCGCGCCCAGCACCAGTACCAGGCAGGCGATGCCCCACAGGCTCCACAACACCCACAGGGTGATCCGCACGACCGTTTCGCCCTTCACGCTGACATCCTGGTCATCGCTTTGCTTCCTCGCCGACCCCGCTGACACAGTAACGAAAAAGCCCCGCTTGCGCGGGGCTTTTCCTGTCACCTACGCCGGGCAGCGCCCGGCGTTACCTCAGGCAAACGGATCCTGCAGGACCATGGTGTGGTCGCGGTCCGGGCCGGTGGAGACGATGCTGATCGGGCAGCCGGCCAGCTCTTCCAGCGAACGCAGGTAGGCGCGCGCAGCCGGCGGCAGGTCGTCCCAGTTGGTGATGCCGTGGGTGTTCTCGCTCCAGCCCGGGAACTCCAGGTACACCGGCGTGCACTCTTCCCAGCCCTGCGCGTCCAGCGGCGCGTACTCGGTGCGCTTGCCGTTGTATTCGTAGGCGATGCAGACCTTCAGCTTTTCCATGCCGTCCAGCACGTCCAGCTTGGTGATGCACAGGCCGCTGATGCCGTTGATGGCCACGGCACGCTTCAGCGCGACGATGTCCATCCAGCCGCAACGACGCGGACGGCCGGTCGACGCACCGTACTCGGCGCCGCGGTCACGGATGCCCTGGCCGACTTCGTCGTCCAGCTCGGTCGGGAACGGGCCACCGCCGACGCGGGTGGCGTAGGCCTTGGCGATGCCCAGCACGTAGTCGATCGAATCGGCGCCGACGCCGGAACCGGCCAGCGCGCCACCGACGGTGGTGTTGGAGCTGGTGACGTACGGGTAGGTGCCGTGGTCGATGTCCAGCAGCGCGCCCTGCGCGCCTTCGAACAGCACGCGCTTACCCTGCTTGCGCAGGTCGTGCAGGATGCCGGCCACGTCGGACTTCATCGGCTGCACGTATTCGCCGAAGGCCAGCGCTTCGTCGAAGGTCTTCTGGAAGTCGACCGCATCGGTGTTCAGATACTTGGTCAGCACGAAGTTGTGGTAATCCAGCGCGGTGCGCAGCAGTTCTTCCAGCTGCTTCGGGTAATGCAGGTCGGCGATGCGGATGCCGCGACGCGCCACCTTGTCTTCGTAGGCCGGGCCGATGCCACGGCCGGTGGTGCCGATCGCCTTGCCACCGGCAGCGCGCTCGCGCGCCTGGTCCAGGGCGATGTGGTACGGCATGATCAGCGGCGCGGCCGGAGAGATCTTCAGGCGCGACCGCACTTCCACGCCGGAGGCTTCCAGCTCGGCGATTTCCTTCTGCAGCGCGGCCGGCGAGATCACCACGCCGTTGCCGATCAGGCACAGCGCGTCGTCACGCAGGATGCCCGACGGGATCAGGTGCAGGACGGTCTTCTTGCCATTGATGACCAGGGTGTGGCCGGCGTTGTGGCCGCCCTGGAAGCGCACGACGGCGCCGATTTCCTCAGTGAGCAGATCGACGATCTTGCCCTTGCCTTCATCGCCCCACTGGGCACCCAACACTACGACAGACTGACCCATGACGGGCTCCTCGATTTGTTGCGGCCATCGGGGCCGCGGACGGGTAAACCGTGGCGGGGCTGGCCAGCACCTGCAAGGCGGCTCCAAACGGGGAGCGGCCGGCGATGGAAGGCCCAGACACGGAAAAAGCCGAACGGGGAGGCCCGTCCGGCTTTTGTGCATTATCCGGGTTTCCGGGGTCGGGTGCCACCTTTCCGACGGGCGGCTTTACCGGCCGGTCAGCCGCCCCGCCCGGTAGTGCCGGCCACTGGCCGGCAATGCCAACCAAGGTTGGCATCCACCAGAGCCGGGCCATGCATGTGAACGCAGGCGGTAGTGCCGCACCCACCACAGCAGGCTCAGGCCGGCCAGCAGCACCAGCCCACCGAAGCTGCGCAGGGCCGGGCTGGGCAGGTCCAGCAGACGTTCGGCCATGCGCTTCCAGGCGAACGGTGCGACGAACAGGAACAGGCCTTCCAGCACCGCGACCAGGCAGACAGCGGCAAACAGATCTTTCATGGGGGACTCCGGAAAAAGCACGGGGCCCGGCATATGGCCGGGCCCCGTGGGGTACTGCCCTGCGACCTCAGCGGTCGTTCTTCAGGTACTGCAGGAACGGGTCGTTCTTGTCGAGCACGATCACGCCGTTGCCGTCGGTCATGGAGCCACGGTAGGCCTCCAGGCTGCGGTAGAACGCATAGAACGACGGATCGGCCGAGCCGGCCTTGCCATAGATGCGGGCCGCCTCGGCATCGCCTTCACCGCGCAGGCGCTGGGCATCACGCTCGGCCTCGGCGATCAGCACGGTGCTGTCACGGTCGGCCTGGGCGCGGATGGTCAGCGACTGCTCCTCGCCCTCCGCGCGCAGCTTTGCGGCTTCCTGCTTGCGCTGGGCACGCATGCGCTCGTACACATCGTTGATCACCTGGCTGTCGGTCGGCAGGTCCACCTGCTTGATGCGCAGGTCGATCATCTGCATGCCGAGGCCGGCCACCGCTTCGTTGATCCCCTTCAGTTGCTCGGCGATCAGCTCGCTGCGGTCGCCGGAGACCAGCTGCTGCAGGGTGCGCGAGTTGATCTGGTTGCGCAGCGAGTCGGTGATGATCGGTGCCAGGCGGGCGTTGGCGATGCGCGGATCGCCGCCGGTGGCACGGAAGTAGTCACCCACGTTGGAAATGTAGCCGATGGCGAAGAAGTCGACGCTGACGTCCTTCTGCTCGGCGGTGAAGTAGCGCGCCGGCGCGGTGTCGAGCACCTGGAAGCGGCGGTCGAAGACCTTCACCGTTTCCACCACCGGCACCTTGAAGTGCAGGCCCGGCTTGATGTCCGAACGCACCACCTTGCCCAGGTTCAGCACCATGGCGGTCTGGTCCTCACGGACCACGTACACCGAGCCGAGCAGGCCCAGCACCACCGCCACGATCACGGCGATCCAGATAGGACTCTTCATCGGCTGCCCTCCTCACGGCCGCTCGGTCGCCCGGTCGGGCGGCCCACCGGCCGGCCCGGATCACGGGAAGCTTCCGTCGCTGCACCCGGCAGCGACGGCATCACCACGTCCGGGTTGGCCACTGCGGCCGGAGCCGACGTGCTCGGACGGGTATCGCCGGTCATCGGCACGTAGATCAGCTGGCGGCCATCGCCACCGATCACCTTGCGGTTCTCGCTCAGCACCTGCTGCACGGTCTCCAACCACAGGCGCTTGCGGGTCACTTCCGGAGCGTCCTTGTACTGGGCCTGCAACAGGCTGAAGCGCTGCGCGTCACCCTCGGCCTTGGACACCACCGCCTGCTTGTAGCCTTCGGCAGTGGTACGGGCGCGCGAGGCCTGGCCCCGGGCTTCCGGCACGACCTTGGCGGCGTAGGCCTGGGCTTCGTTGATCAGGCGTTCCTTGACCTGCTGGGCACCGTTGACCTCGTCGAAGGCCGGCTTCACTTCTTCCGGCGGACGGGCATCCTGCAGGGTCAGGCCGGTCACGGTCAGGCCGGTCTTGAACGCCTTCAGCAGCGCCTGCAGGCGCTCCTCGGCGGCCACGGCCAGCGGGCCACGGTTGTTCAGCACGGCGTTGAGATCGGCGCGGCCGACTTCCTCGCGTACGGCGCTCTGCGCCGACTGCTCCAGCACCTGGTTGGCATCCACGGTGCCGAACAGGTACTGCTGCGGGTCGTCGATGCGGTACTGGACGTTCAGCGAGACGTTGACGATGTTCTCGTCGCGGGTCAGCACCGGCACCTGGATCGAGAACGTCTTGATCTCGGTGGCGTTGACCTTGGTGACCGATTCGATCGGCCACGGCAGCTTGAAGTTCGGGCCGGGCTGCAGGATGCGCGAGAACTGGCCGAAGCGCAGCACCACGCCACGCTGCTGTTCGCCGATCAGCTGGAAGCTGGAGAACAGCACCAGCAGCACCACGGCTGCCACCACCCAACGCACGATGCCGCCGTCGAACAGGTCCTTCAGCGGCCCGGGCAAACCGCCCCAGCCACCACCATTGCCACCGCCGCGTGACCCGAACGGCCCGCGTCGATTGTCCTCGGGGCCTTGTCCGCCCTTGTTGCCGCCGGGTGTATTCCAGGCCATGCACGCTCCATCAAGATTTGGGCTGCGGCGCGGGCCCTTCCCGCACCGCCAGCCGTGAAACCATCACCGATCATACAAGATGGGGCGGATCGGCAGGATCGAAAGGGGGGCAACGGGGTAAGGTGGCGTTTTCCTCGAAGTCAGGCAACGCCGATGGCCCCCACCACCCCGTTCACCGCCTTCCGCATCGAAAACGACGACGCCGGCTACCGCAGCGGCCTGGTCCGGCTCGGGGTCGACGACCTCAACCCCGGCCAGGTGCTGATCCGCGCCCACTGGTCCTCGGTCAACTACAAGGACGCGCTGGCCGGTACTGGAAAAGGGAAGATCCTGCGCCGCTTCCCGCTGGTGGGCGGCATCGATGTGGCCGGCACCGTGGTCGCCAGCACCGACCCGGACTGGCGTGAAGGCGACGCGGTGCTGGCCACCGGCTGCGGCCTCAGCGAGACCCGCGACGGCGGCTACAGCCAGTACGTGCGGCTGGAATCGCGCGCGGTGATCGCCCAGCCGGCCGGGCTGACCCCACGCGAGGCGATGGTGCTGGGCACCGCCGGCTTCACTGCGGCGCTGGCCCTGCTGCGCATGCAGGACAACCGCCAGACCCCGGAACTCGGCCCGCTGGCGGTCACCGGTGCCAGCGGCGGTGTCGGTGCGCTGGCGCTGTCCATCTTCAGCCGTGCCGGCTACAGCGTGCACGCGGTCAGCGGCAAGCCGGACCAGGCAGGATTCCTGCGCAGCATCGGCGCCACCGAGGTACTGCCGCGCGACGCGCTGGCCGACACCGGCGCGCTGCAGTCGGGCCGCTTCGGGGGTGGCCTCGATAATGCCGGAGGCGACATGCTGGCCAGCCTGCTGGCGCAGACCGTGCCCTACGGCAGCGTGGTCAGTGCCGGCCTGGCAGCCAGTCCGACGCTGGACATGACGGTGATGCCGTTCATCCTGCGCGGTGTCTCGCTGCTGGGCGTGTCCTCGGCCAATGCGCCACGCGGACTGCGTGAGGAAGTGTGGTCGCGGCTGGGGAGTGACTGGAAGCCGCAGCACCTGGACCGCATCTGCACCGCCGAAGTCGGCCTCGATGGCCTTCCTGCCGTATTCGAACGGATGCTGGCGGGCGGTTCGCTGGGTCGCACCGTGGTGCGGATCGACTGAACGTCGCAGGCAGGCGACGGACGGCAGACGTGGCCCTCCCGCCGGTAATGGGCCCGCACTACACTGCGGGCATTACATGGGGAACAACATGGCACGCATTCTGATCGTCGACGACTCACCGTCGCAGCTGTTGGGGATACAGCGCATCGTCGAGAAGCTCGGGCACCAGATCCTGACCGCCACCGATGGCGCCGCCGGGGTCGAAACCGCCAAGGCCGAGCTGCCCGACCTGGTCCTGATGGACGTGGTGATGCCCAACCTCAACGGCTTCCAGGCCACCCGTACCCTCGCCCGCGACGAGGCGACCCGGCATATTCCGGTGATCCTGGTGACCACCAAGGACCAGGACACCGACCGCATGTGGGGCATGCGCCAGGGCGCCAAGGCCTACATCACCAAGCCGTTCTCGGAGGACGAGCTGTCCGAGGTGCTGGAGCGCGTGTTCGCGGGCCAGGGCTGAGACGCGCGCGGTAGTGCCGGCCGCTGGCCGGCAACCACGCATCACCGTCCAGGGCAATGAAGTTGCCGGCCAGCGGCCGGCACTACCTTCAAATGGTCTCGCCGAACGCCTTGGCCAGATTGCGGTACGCCTTCTTCTGCGCCTCATCGGTCGCAGCCGGGGCCACGATCTCGATCTCGACGATCTGGTCGCCATCCGGGTTGCCCGGCAGGCCACGCCCGCGCAGGCGCAGCTTGCGGCCGGCATCGGAATCGGCCGGAATCTTCAACTCCACCGCACCACCCAGGGTCGGCACGCTGATGCTGGTGCCCAGCGCGGCCTGCCACGGCGTGAGCGGCAACGTATAGAGGATGTTGCGGCCATCGACCTCGAACTGCGGGTGGGCGGCGTATTCCACTTCCAGCAGCAGGTTGCCGCCATGGTTGCCCTGCCCTGCCAGGCGGATCACCTGGCCCGGGCGGATGCCCTTGGGCACGCGCACGTCCAGCTGCTTGCCGTTGACGGTGATGCGCAGGCTGTCGCCGCTGTAGGCCGCTTCCAGTGGCACCGACAGCTTGGCGCGGGTATCGCGGTTGGGCGCATGGCCCTGGCTGCTGAAGCCCGGACCGGCCCCCGCGCCCGCTCCACCGCGCTGGCGCGCGAACAGACTTTCGAAGAAGTCGCTGAAGCCGCCGTTGGGGCCGCCGCCACCGAACACTTCCTCGAAATTGAAACCACCGGCGCCGCCGTAGTTCGGCGGCACGTTGAACTCCTCGCCCGGGCGATAGCCCTGCGCGCGCAGCTGGTCGTAGGCCGCGCGCTTTTCCGGATCACGCAGCGCCTCGTAGGCCTCGTTGACCGCCTTGAACTTGTCTTCGGCCCCAGCCTCCTTGCTGACGTCCGGGTGGTACTTGCGTGCCAGCCGGCGGTAGGCGGTCTTGATCTCCGCCTCGCCCGCGCTCGGTTCCACCCCCAGGGTGGCGTAGTAATCCTTGAATTCCATCCAGCTACCTCGATTCGCTTCGGCCGCGCCGGTGGCGCCGCCCCGGGTTCATTCTACGCGCCTGCGAGGCTACGCCGCCCCTCGTGCGGCCCCGGTGAGGCCGACTGATCCTGCGCAATGCGGCTGCCATCCCGGTGCGCCACGCTGTGGCTGGAAGCCCCTGCCACAAAGCCGGAAGATGGGGCCTGCACACCGGGTTTCCAATGTCTTGACGCCCCTGTCCCATCCGGCCCACTAGCCTGCCCCAGCAAGGAGTTCCCATGACCATCCATGTCGGCGACCGCATTCCGGAAGTGACCCTCAAGCGCATCCGCGAGGGCATTGAAACGCTTGATACGCATTCGTTGTTCGATGCGCGCAAGGTGGTGCTGTTCGCCGTGCCCGGCGCGTTCACCCCGACGTGCTCGGCACGTCACCTTCCCGGCTACGTCGAAAAGTTCGAGGCCTTCCGCCAGCGCGGCATCGACGTCTACTGCATGGCCGTCAACGACCCGTTCGTGATGAAGGCCTGGGCCGCCGACCAGAGCGTGCCCGACGGCCTTCTGATGCTGTCCGACGGCAATGCCGAGCTGACCCGCGCCCTGGGTCTGGAGCTTGATGCGAGCGCGTCGGGCATGGGAATCCGCTCGCGTCGTTTTGCCCTGTACGTCGACGACGGCGTAGTTCGAGAGGCCTGGGTTGAACAGCCCGGCCAGTTCGAAGTGTCTTCGGCCGAGTACGTGCTGGAGCATCTCCCCACCTGATTCCCCACCGCAGAAGGAAACGGCCAGCCATGTCCAGCAAGCCAGCCAAAGCCAGCAAGCCCGCCGCGAACGTTCCTGGCATCAGCGATCGCGCGACCCTGCGCGAGCGCGCCCGGCGCAACCTCGAAGACGGCGCGATCACAGACAGCTACAGCGCTGACCGCGAGGTGGTGATCAAGCTGCTCAACGACGCACTGGCCACCGAGTACGTCTGCGTTCTGCGCTACTACCGGCACTACTTCATGGCCAAGGGCATGCTGGCTGACGCGGTCAAGGCCGAGTTCCTGGAACATGCACAGCAGGAACAGGCGCACGCCGGCAAGCTGGCCGAGCGCATCGTCCAGCTGGGCGGCGAGCCGGACCTCAACCCGGATACGCTGACCGCGCGTTCGCACGCCGAATACAAGGAAGGCAGCGACCTGCGCGACATGGTGCGCGAGAACCTGGTGGCCGAGCGCATCGCCATCGACAGCTATCGCGAGATGATCAACTTCATCGGTGACCGCGATACCACCACCAAGCGCATCCTTGAAGAGATCCTGGCGCAGGAAGAAGAGCACGCCGACGAGTTCGCCGACCTGCTGGATGGGTGGATCGGGGAATAGCGGCCCCGCATACGCCTTGGCAGATGCCCACCTTGGTGGGCGCATGTGTCGCGTGCCAACCAAGGTTGGCACCTACCGCAGGACGTTGAACCTTACCTGTGTCCACGCGCCATCGGCCGCCAGCGCGGTCAAGGTGTGCGCGCCCGGCTCGGCGAACTCGCGCTGCATCAGCTGCGCGCCGTGCGTCTGTGCGATCCAGCGTCCATCGAGCAACCAGTCCACCGCCTGCTCGCTGCCCAGCGCGCGCAGCTGCAGGCGTACGCCATGTTCCGAATTCGGCGCGCGCGCCAGCGTGGCGCCATCGTTGAGCCCATCGATGTGCAGCGCAACGCTGGCCTCGCGGCCATCATCACGGCAGTCCGGCGACAGCGCCGGCAGCTTCGAGGCTTCGCGCGTGGCCTTGGACAGCCACGGCGACAGCAACGCTGGCCAGCGCGCGATCTCGCGCGCGACTTCTTCGTGCGGCAAGCGGCAATCGGCTGACACGCGCAGACCGGTACGCGCATCGGCAAGGTAGCGCTGCCGACCCGGTTGCCAGCGCCGTGCTTCGCGTTCGGGGAAGGTCGGTGGTGCTGCCCCTTCCAGCAGATAGGCTGGCATCAGCCGCTGGCAGAGCGCAGCAGGCAGGCCTTCGGCACGCTCACCGGTCGGCCAGCAGATGTCCTCCTGGCTGACGCTGGCCGGCATCGGCGCAGCGGCCGAGTCACCGCGCTGGCGCGGCAGGCTGTCCACCACCTCGAACATCAGCGGCAGCGCGGTCACCGCGCCGTACTGGCCCGGTAGGGGTGTGCCGTCCGGCCGACCCACCCACACGCCCACGGTGTAGTGGCGGGTGCTGCCAATCGCCCACGCATCGCGGTACCCGTAACTGGTGCCGGTCTTCCACGCCACGCGCGGGCGGCCACCGACATCGAACGTCCCGACGCTATACCCCGGCCGCGGATTCGATTCCAGCATCTCGCGCACGATCCAGCTGGCGCCCGGCGAGGCCAGGCGCCGCTCGATCATCGGTTCGTCATCGGTGTAGCGCACGCGCCCGGCGATGCCGTTGCGGTTGAGCGCGGCGAACGCACCGACCAGATCTTCCAGCCGCGCACCGGTGCCGCCCAGGATCAGCGACAGGTTGGGCGTGCTGCCCGGCGGGAAGCGCAGCTGGATGCCGGAGTGCGACAGGCGCGCAGCAAAGCGCGCCGGACCGACCCGCTGCAACAGGTCCACCGAGGGCACGTTGAGTGACAGCCGCAGCGCGCTGGAGGCGCCGATCGGTCCATTGAAGGCCATGTCGAAGTTGCCGGGGCGGTAGCTGCCGAAACTCTGCGGCGCATCGACCAGCAGGCTTTCCGAATGGATCAGGCCATCGTCCAGCGCCATTGCATACAGGAACGGCTTGAGCGTGGACCCAGGCGAGCGCCAGGCCTGCACCATGTCCACGTGGCCGAGCCGCTGGCGGTCACCGAACGCCAGCGTGCCGACATAGGCACGCGCCTGCAGGGTCTGGTTGTCGACCACCAGCAGGGCCGCCGAAGTGCGCTCGGGCAGCGTGGAGAAGTAGCTGGCCACGCGTTCTTCCAGGGTGCGCTGCAGGCCGATGTCGATACTGCTCTGGATGCGTGCCTGGCCCGGATGCGCCGAGTGCAGGCGCTGTGCCAGCAACGCGGCATGCAGCGGCGGCCGCAGCGAGCGTGCGACCACGTTCTCGATGCGCGCATCTTCCACTTCTTCCGCTGTCCACGCGCCCAGCTCGGCCATGCGTGACAGCACCTTGTCGCGCGCCTTCTGCGCCGCTTCCGGATGGCGGTCCGGGCGCAGCCGGCTCGGCGCCTGCGGCAGCACCGCCAGCAACGCGGCCTCGGCATGCGACAGCTGCGCCGCCGGCTTGCCCAGGTAGGCCCAGCTGGCCGCTTCCACGCCCTCGATGGTGCCGCCGTAGGGTGCGCGCTCCAGGTACAGGGCCAGGATCTGCTGCTTGCTCAGGTGCACTTCCAGCTGCACCGCGCGCAGCATCTGCTTGAGCTTGCCCCAGGGCGTGCGCGTATGCGGATCGAGGATGCGTGCGACCTGCATGGTCAGGGTCGAGCCACCGGACACGATCCGACCACCGCGCAACAGCTGGCCACTGGCACGCAGGATCGCCAGCGGGTTGATGCCCGGATGGCGCCAGAACCAGCGGTCTTCGTAGGTCAGCAGCGCCTGCAGGTACAGCGGCGAGACGCTGTCGGTCGATGCCGGATAACGCCACACGCCCTCGGCGTCGGCGAACGCACGCAGCGGCGTGCCATCGGCAGCCACCACCAGGGTGCTGGTATCGCGCTGCTTCGGCAGCGGCGGCGGGAAGACGAAATCCAGCACCAGCAGCAGTGCCAGCGTGGCCGCCGTACCCCAGCGCAGCCACGGCCACAGTGGCTGCAGCCGGCGGCGCAGGGCTGCCAGCCGGGTCGTCATCGTGTTCTTCATTGCAGCGTGCCGCATTGGAGCTTGCCAGCTGGACGGGCCGCACCGTCGCGGCCCGTCCGCGCGGTCACGGCTGTACCACCGTGATCGTGGTCGGGTTGCTGCGGCCGACGCCGCGCAGCTGCGGCCGGTACATGTCCTCCACCAGCGGCGGCGGCACCGAGTAGGTACCCGGGGTCACCGCGCGCACCAGGTAGAACACGTTGGCCTTGCTGCCACGCGAGAGCTTCAGCGCGGCCACGTAGCGGTCGTCGCGGAATTCCTCGTGCTTGGTATCGGCGGCTTCACCCCGGTCGCTGATGGTGATGCCATCGACCACCACGTCGGCCCACTGCTTGGCATCGCCCAGGTTGAAGTTCTCGATCTCCAGGCCGGCCGGCAGCAGGTCGGTCAGCAGTGCATCGGGCATCGTGGTGTCAGCGGTGACGGTGACGCGCACGATCAGGGCTTCGCCTTCCTTCAGCGGGCGCGGCGACCACGGCTTGCCATCGGTGCCGTAGTAGCTGCGCTCGACGCCCAGCACGCTGTTATCCGGTGCCGGCGCGCTGCGCGGGATACCGGCCACGTCGATGCTGGCGAACATCGGCGGCTGGCCCTGCGGGGTGAAGCGCACGCCGCTGGCGAGTTCATTTGCACTGAAGTTGCGGCCGAACAGCTTGCGTTCGCCGATGGCTTCGGTGTTGCCACCGATCACCAGTTCACCGGCTACCAGCGCCTTCTGGTTGGCAGCAAGCGCCTTGCCAAGGCGGGCAATCGCTACCTGTTCCTGCGTGCTCAGCCACATCCAGCCGGCATTGCGGCGCGCATCCAGGCCACGGCCGAGGTCAACCGCACGTGCATCCCAGGCCGGCTTGGCCAGCTTGTTTTCGTGGGTCAGCGCGATCATCAGCGCGTCATCACGGATCGCACTGCCGTAGTCGCCGAAGTACGACGGGCGTTCGCTGCTGGACTTGGCGAAGGCCGCCGCCAGCGCGGCCTGGCCGCGCTTGGCATCGCCCTGCAACGACAGCGCCACGCCCAGGTGGACCAGCGACAGGCCGCCGACCGCCTTGCTGCGCTCGTTGTCGTACAGCGTGCGCAGGGTACCCAGCGGCGCACGGTTGACCCGGGCCAGCACGTAGCCCGAGTACGCCTGGTTGGCGAACTTCAGCTTCTCGCGGTCGTCCTGGCCATAGAACTGGTTGCCACCGGACAGCAGATCCTCGCTGAGGCGGTTGAGTGCCTTCTGCAGCACGTTGTCGGGCACGGCGAAGCCGGCGTCCTTGGCATCGAGCAGGAACTCGGTGATGTATGGGGTCAGCCACGGGTTCACGTAGCCGTCGTCACCCCACATCGAGAAGTTGCCATTGGCCACCTGCATCGACGCCAGGCGGCCAAACGCACCTTCCATGCGCTCGCGGCGGGTCTTGGCATCCAGCCCGTCGGCACCGAGCATCGACGAAGTGGCCTGGTCCAGGATCAGCGCGGCGTAGCCCTTGCTGGTGGTCTGCTCGGCACAGCCATACGGGTAGTTCAATGCACCCTGCAGCGCACTGGCGAACGGGATCGGTGGCAGTGGGCTGACCAGCAGGCGCGCATTCACCGACTCGGCCATCAGGCCATCGGTCAGGCTGTTGTCGAGGCTGACCGCGGCCAACGGATCAAGCGTGCGCACCTGCGAACGCAGCACCTGCGGCCACGCCGCACGCACCGGCAGGTCGTAACGGCGATCGGCCTTGAAGCCGTTGCCGTCCACCCGCACCCGCACCTTGGCCACGCTGTGGCCCTCGCGTGCCGAAAGCGGGAAGCTCAACGTGGTCTTGGCGTCGGCATTCAACTGCACGCTGCGGCTGCCTTCGCCCAGGTTCAGCGGGCCCTCGCTTTCCACCTTCACGTTGAACTGGCCCGGCTTGCCGGTGAAGTTCTGCACATCCAGGGTCACGGTGCTGCGGTCGCCCGGAGCGAGCACGCGCGGCATGCTGGCTTCGGCGAGGATCGGCGCACGCACCACGGTTTCCACGTCGCGCTTGCCGTACTGGTCATCGCTGTAGACCAGTGCCGACACCCGCAGGGTGCCGTTGAAGTCCGGCACCTTCAGGCGGATGCGGGCGATGCCCTTGGCATCGAGCTGCACCGGGCCAGAGAACAGGTCCACGGTCTGCACGCGCGCGGTCGGGCGCTTGGCCTGCGGCAACGCCTGCAGCGCCATGTCGCCACCGAACTTCAGCTTGCCGGCACCGCCGTCAAAGCTCTCGATCACCCGGCTGTAGATGTCGTAGGCATCGATGCCGAGACGACGCTGGGCGAAGAAGTGCGCACCGGCATCTGGCACCGGGAAGCGGGTGATGTTGAGGATGCCCACGTCCACCGCCGAGACCGTGACGTGCGCCATTTTGCCGGCCAGCTGCGGTGCGCTGACCGTCACCGGCAGATCCTGTTCCGGTCGCATCTGCTTGGGCGCTGCCAGGCCGACGGCCACGGTGCGCCCCTTGCGGTCCATCGGTACGTGCACCACGCCCACCGCACGGGCCGGGGTGATCTTGCTCGGCGCACTGCCGCCGCGGAACACCAGCGCGGTGATGTAGACGTCGTGGCGCTCCCAGTCAGCGGTGACCGGAATCCTGAAGGTCGAACCCGGCTTGGCGTCGATGTCCTGCACGTAGAGCATGCGGTCGGTCTCGACCATCAGGATGCCCTTGCCGGCGTGCGGCGGGGTCACCGTCACCTCAAGCGTGTCGCCTGCCTTGTAGCCGGTCTTGTCCAGGCCCAGCTTGATCTTGTCCGGGCGCGCGTCCAGGCCGCGGTTGTCATCACTCCAGCTCCAGCCGGCGCGGAACGGGTAACGGCTGGTCAGGCCGGTGGACGGGTCGAACACGTCCACCCGGTACTCGCCCCACTCCACCGGGAAATCGAAGGCGACCGCACTGCTGCCGGCATCGACGGTGCGGGTTTCCTTGTTCTCGAAACGGCGGGTGAAATCGTAGTCCCAGCGGTTGTCGTTGAAAGTCCAGTGGTAGTCGCGCAGCTCGCGCACCAGGGTGATCTTCAGGCCCTTGGCCGGCTGCGGCGTACCAGCAGCATCCACGCGCATCAATTCGAAGCGCGCGTTGCCGTTGGAATCGGCACCGTCCTCCGGGTTGAACAGCGGGCGTACACCGACCAGGGCGTTGGCCGGCCACATCACCCGCTTCAGGGTACGGGTGACCGTGCGGCCACCGGTTTCATACAGGCTGCCGGACAGCACTACGGCAATCGGCGCCTTGGCCTTGGCTGCCTCTTCCGGCAACGCGACGTCCTCACGCAGCTGGCCGTTGCCCGGCAGCGTGGTATCGATCACGTCCTTGGCCTCGCGCGGCAGCTGCAGGGTCGGGTCACCGAAGAAATAGCCCGGCAGGCCTTCCACCGGCTTCTGTTCGGCGGCCACCGCCATGCGCGCCGTGAAGCGGTTGCCATCGGCCGGTGCCCCGTACAGATAGGCGCCATTGGCCTGCAGGCGCAGGTCCTCACCCGGCTTCAGCGTCTTCTGCGCGCTGTCCAGGTCCAGCTTCATGCGCTCGGGCAGGAACTCCTCGATGCGCAGGGTCATGCCCTGGATCGCTTCCTTGCTGGCCGGGTCGGTGCGGAACTCGACCTGCCAGCGCCCGGTCGGCGCCTCGGCGGGAATGACCTGCTCGAAGTTGATGTAGCCCTGGTCACCCGGCTGCAGGCGGGTCTCGCGGAAAGTCTTGCCGTCGGGCTGCTTCAGGCGCAGGAATACCGGCTGCGCCTTGACCGGCTTGCCGTCGTTGTCGCGCAGCAGGGCGGACAGGCGCACGGTCTCCCCCGGGCGGTACAGGTCGCGGCCGGACCAGGCGTAGACGTCGAACCACGCATTGTCACGGCCGGCCACGGCGAATTCGCTCAGATCCAGCGCCGGCTGGTTGAACGGCAGGAAGCTGGTGTCCTTGCCGGTGCTGGCGACCAGCACGTGGGTGGCATCCAGGGTGTAGTTCAACAGCGCGTTGCCATTGCCATCGGTGCTGCCCTTCAGCACCACCTCGCCCTTGGCATCGAGCACGCGCAGGTCGATGCCCTTCAGCGGCGCGCCGTCCTTGAGGCCGGCGGTATGGACGAACAGCTTGTCCTTGTAGGCGCGGGTATGCAGGCCGATGTCGCTGACCGAGAAGAACGCGGTATCGAACTC
This sequence comes from Stenotrophomonas sp. YJH_SMC_25, assembly GCF_059369595.1. Taxonomy (NCBI): domain Bacteria; kingdom Pseudomonadati; phylum Pseudomonadota; class Gammaproteobacteria; order Lysobacterales; family Lysobacteraceae; genus Stenotrophomonas; species Stenotrophomonas sp. YJH_SMC_25. The sequence goes on from NZ_JCAFSV010000001.1 coordinate 596,516, forward strand.
GCCTTCGTAGTCACCGGTGCGCTTGAGCAGGGCGAAGTACAGGCCCGGCTCCTGCAGTTCCTTGATGTCCTGGGTCGGCAGGTAGGTCAGCACCCGTTCGTTCTTCTTGCCGCCCAGGATGAAGCGGTTGACATAGACCGGCTCGGCCAGCTTGTTGATCGGGCTGCGCTCGTAGTCGCTGCTCAGCTCCCAGCTGCCACGGCGACCGCCGCGCTGGTACTGGCTGAAGAAGGTCGGCAGGTCCTTCTCGCGCACGCGCAGGAACTCGACGTCGACCTCCGGCACGTTCACCGAGACCACCGGCAGGCCACGGCTGTCCTTGGCCGGCAGCACGCTGCCCTGCGAGGCGAAGCCAACCACCGGCTTCAGCTCGCCGCTGAACACCTTCTGCTTCAGTTCCTTGCCCAACCGGCTGCCATCGGCGGCCAGCAGGTCCGGCGAGACCACCAGGCTGAACTCCTTGCCGGCCTCGACGAACGGGTAACGCAGGGTCAGGCCGTCATCGGACAGCGTCCAGCTGCTGTCGTCGGTGCCGACCTTCTCTTCGAAGCGCACCAGCTTGTCGAAATCCTGGGTGCCGACCAGCGGGCGCGAGAACTCCAGCGCCAGCGACAGGCCGTCATTCTTCTGGTCCGGGTAGGCACGCAGCAGGGTGAATTCCTTCACCTGCTCGGCCTTGGTGGTGATGGCTTCACCGCTGGCCTTGGGCAGCTGCCCGCTGTCATTGCGGCAGCCGGCCAGGCCCAGCAACAGGCCTCCTGCCAGTACCGCCGCCGCCCATCCCCACCGCTTCCGCCGTGCCGGACCGCTCATGTCGTCACTCCTTGATCGAGGCGGCCATTATAGGCAGGCCGCGTCAAGGTGTTGACGCGATTTCGGCAATTGCCCCAAGTGCGGGTAGTGCCGGCCGCTGGCCGGCAACCGGCATGGCAGGTTGGATGGAATTGCCGGCCAGCGGCCGACACTACCGATCGCCCTAGCCCGGCAGGTACAGGTCCACGTAGTCGGTCACCGGCATTGCCGCCAGGGCCACCGGGTCCAGCGATGCGGCCAGGATGCGCTGCTGCTGGCTGGTCGGGAAGCGGTGGGCCAGGTGCCGGCGGAACTTGTCCATCAGCAGCGGAATGCCTTCCTCGCGACGGCGGGCATGGCCGAGCGGGTACTCCACCAGCACCTCGGGCAGCTCGGTGCCATCGGTGAAGCGCACGCTCAGGCCGTTGGCGATGCTGCGCTTGTCAGGGTCCAGGTAATCGGCGCTGAGCTGCGGGTCTTCATGGCAGGTCATCTTCGCGCGCAGCGCATCGATGCGCGGATCCGCCGCCACATCGTCCTCGTAGTCCTCTGCCACCAGCCGCCCATGCAGCAATGCGATGGCGACCATGTACTGCACGCAGTGGTCGCGGTCGGCCGGGTTATGCAGTGGGCCCTGCTTGTCGATGATGCGGATGCAGGCTTCCTGGGTCCGGATCGCGATGTGCGCGATGTCCTCGACCCGCCGCCCCATCGCACGCAACTGCTGGTGCAGCATGACCGCGGCCTCCACTGCGGTCTGGCCGTGGAACTCGGCCGGGTAGCTGATCTTGAACAGCACGTTCTCCATCACATAGCTGACCAGCGGTCGCCCCAGCGTCAGTGCCTGACCGCGCATGGACACGGCCTCGAAGCCCCAGGTTGGCGCGCTGAGCACGCTGGGATAGCCCATCTCACCACTGGCCGCCATCAAGGCCAGGCGCACGCCACGGCTGGTCGCATCGCCGGCCGCCCAGCTCTTGCGCGAGCCGGTGTTGGGTGCGTGCCGGTAGGTGCGCAGCGCTTGGCCATCGACCCAGGCCAGTGACAGCGCATTGAGCATGCGCTCGCGGTCCAGCCCGAGCAGTTGGGCGACCACGGCCGTGGTGGCCACCTTGACCAGCACCACGTGGTCCAGCCCGACCCGGTTGAAGGAGTTCTGCAGCGCCAGCACGCCCTGGATCTCGTGCGCCTTGATCATCGCCAGCAGCACGTCGTGCACGGTCGGCGGCGGGCGGCGCAGGGCCTGCGCGTTGCGCCCCAGCCAGTCGCAAACAGCCAAGATGCCGCCGAGATTGTCGGAAGGATGGCCCCACTCGGCAGCCAGCCAGGTGTCGTTGAAATCCAGCCAGCGCACCATTGCGCCGAGATTGAAGGCGGCCTGCACCGGGTCCAGCACGTAGTGCGTGCCCGGCACGCGCGCGCCGTTGACCACGCTGATGCCCGGCACCAGTGGACCGAGCAGCTTGCTGCAGGCCGGGAAAGAAAGTGCCTCCAGTCCGCACCCAAGCGTATCGAGCAGGCAGTGGTGCGCGGTCTGGAACGCCAGCGGTGAGTCGATGCGTGCGTCGCGCACGTAATCGACGATGTCCACCAGCAGCGCATCCCACGCTGCACGCTCGTTGGATGGGGTGTGGCTGTCGGACATCGTCGATCTCCTCGTTGCGGTGCACGGTTGCCCGTGCACCATGCCAACCAAGGTTGGCATCTACCAAAGCAATCGATCTCTGCGGCCCGGTAGTCGCCAACCTTGGTTGGCGTTTACCAACGCATCACTCGGCCGGTACCCGCACCTTGCCTTCCATCAATACGCGGGCGCTGCGGCTCATGATGGCCTTGGTCACTGTCCACTGGCCGTCAACGAGACCTGCCTGCGCACCCACGCGCAACGTGCCCGAGGGATGACCGAACGTCACCGCTTCGCGTTCGCCGCCACCGGCGGCGCGATTGACCAGCGTGCCCGGAATCGCCGCGGCGGTACCGATCGCCACGGCGGCAGTCCCCATCATCGCGTGGTGCAGCTTGCCCATCGACAACGCGCGCGCATGCAGGTCGATCGCCGAGGCCGGGATGGCCTTGCCACTGGACGACACATAGTCCTGAGCCGGTGCAACGAACGCCACCTTCGGCGTGTGCTGGCGCGTCGCCGCGTCCTCCAGGTTCTTGATCAGACCCATGCGCAAGGCGCCGTAGGCGCGGATCTTCTCGAAGCGCTCCAGCGCTCCCTTGTCCTCGTTGATCGCCGGTTGCAGCTCGATACCGGTGTAGCCGAGGTCGGCGGCGTTGAGGAAGATGGTCGGGATGCCGGCGGTGATCATGGTCACCTCGAAGCTGCCCACGCCGGGCACGTCCAATGTATCGACCAGATTGCAGGTCGGGAACATCGCGCCCGCATCACCGTCATCGGACGGATCGATGAATTCCAGCTGGATCTCGGCCGCCGGGAAGGTCACGCCATCCAGCTCGAAATCGCCGGTCTCCTGCACTTCGCCATCGCGCATCGGCACGTGGGCGATGATGGTCTTGCCGATGTTGGCCTGCCAGATGCGTACGGTGCACAGGCCATCGCGCGGCACCCGGGCCGGATCGATCAGCCCATGGGCGATCGCAAACGGACCCACCGCGGTGCTGAGGTTGCCGCAGTTGCCGCTCCAGTCGACGAAGGCGGTATCGATCGAGACCTGGCCGTACAGGTAGTCCACATCGTGGTCCGGCACCGAAGCGGGGGAGATGATCACGCATTTGCTGGTGCTGGACGTTGCACCGCCCATGCCATCGGTCTGCTTGCCATACGGATCGGGCGAGCCGATCACGCGCATCAGCAGCGCATCGCGTGCGGCGCCCGGCACCTGCGCGGCCTCGGGCAGGTCCTGCAGGCGGAAGAACACGCCCTTGCTGGTGCCACCGCGCATGTAGGTGGCGGGAATACGGAGTTGCGGGAGGAAGGTCATGGATCAGTATCCTGGATGCGACGAACCAATATCGGGGTTGAGCTTCTCGTCTTCGAACAGTGCTTCCATGCCCCGCGAAGCATTCCAGATGCGCACGATGGAAACGTGCGCAGGTAGCTCCACGTAGTAGATCAGGTAGCCGTTGAAGCGACGAACCGGATGAAAACGCAACGGCGCTGGCAGCGAGGGCAACAGACCCGCATGCAGTGCGGAACCAGCACCCGGGTGGGCCTCGATCAGCTTTACAACGGATTCCACCGCATCGATGAAGCCGATTTCCAGCACTTCTCCGCCCTGATCTGCATACCAGCCTGCTGCCTGGTCAAGATCTCGAACCGCTGCGGGGGACCAGTGCGAGGGCTTCACTTGCGGTTCCGTGCACGCTCACGCAGCTTGTCAAAGTGATCCGGCGCCAGAGGCGCCGAAGGTCCCGACGCCAGCCCCTCGGCAATCAGCTGCTTGAGCAGCTCTTCAGCCTTGCTGCGCTGGCGCTGGCGGATCAGGTCACGCACATAGTCCGACGTACTGGAGTAGCCGCCTTCGCGCACTTCTTCGTCCACGAACTGCTTGAGCGGATCGGTCAGCGAAATGTTCATGGTGGCCATGAAACTCTCCTTTGGCAGTTTTTGCCAAGCCAGTGTGCGCCCTGCCCTGGGGTCGGACAAGCCCGCCCCCGGCCTCCGGGAGCGGGCATTCAGCCGGCTATCACGCCACCTTGGCGCCTTCCAGGAAGTCCTGGGCGAAGCGCTGCAGCACGCCGCCGGCCTCGTAGATCGCCACTTCCTCGTCGCTGTCCAGGCGGCAGGTGACCGGCACCACCACGTCCTGGCCGTCACGGCGGTGGATGACCAGGGTCAGCTCGGCACGCGGGGTACGCTCGCCGATCACGTCAAAGGTCTCGGTGCCATCGATCCCCAGGGTCAGGCGGGTGGTGCCCGGCTTGAACTCCAGCGGCAGCACGCCCATGCCGATCAGGTTGGTGCGATGGATGCGTTCGAAGCCCTCGGCCACGATCGCCTCCACACCAGCCAGACGCACGCCCTTTGCGGCCCAGTCACGCGAGCTGCCCTGGCCGTAGTCGGCACCGGCGATGATGATCAGCGGCTGCTTGCGCTCCATGTAGGTCTCGATCGCCTCCCACATGCGCATCACCTTGCCTTCCGGCTCCACGCGCGCCAGCGAACCCTGCTTCACGCTGCCGTCGTCATTGCGCACCATCTCGTTGAACAGCTTCGGATTGGCGAAGGTGGCGCGCATCGCGGTCAGGTGGTCGCCGCGATGCGTGGCGTAGGAATTGAAGTCCTCTTCCGGCAGGCCCATCTTCGCCAGGTATTCGCCGGCGGCACTGGACGCCAGGATCGCGTTGGACGGCGACAGGTGGTCGGTGGTGATGTTGTCCGGCAGCACCGCCAGCGCGCGCATGCCTGCCAGCGTGCGCTCGCCGGCCAGTGCGCCCTCCCAGTACGGAGGACGGCGGATGTAGGTGCTCTGCGGGCGCCAGTCGTACAGCGGGCTGACCGCAGTGCCGTGCTCCACGCGCACGTTGAACATCGGGTTGTAGACCTTGCGGAACTGCTCGGGCTTCACCGAGGCCTTCACCACCGCGTCGATCTCGGCATCGCTGGGCCAGATGTCCTTCAGGCGCACTTCGTTGCCGTCGGCATCCACGCCCAGCACGTCCTTCTCGATATCGAAGCGGACGGTGCCGGCGATGGCATAGGCGATCACCAGCGGCGGCGACGCCAGGAAGGCCTGCTTGGCGTACGGATGGATGCGGCCATCGAAGTTGCGGTTACCCGACAGCACGGCCGTGGAATACAGGTCACGGTCGATGATTTCCTGCTGGATCTTCGGATCCAGCGCACCACTCATGCCATTGCAGGTAGTGCAGGCGAAGGCGACGATGCCGAAGCCGAGCTGCTCCAGGTCCGGCAGCAGGCCGGATTCTTCCAGGTACAGCTGGACGGCCTTGGAACCCGGCGCCAGCGACGACTTCACCCACGGCTTGCGCTGCAGGCCACGCGCGTTGGCGTTGCGCGCCAGCAGAGCTGCGGCGATCACGTTGCGCGGATTGGAGGTGTTGGTGCAGCTGGTGATGGCCGCGATGATCACCGCGCCATCGGGCATCAGACCCTGCGCCTGCTCGGCCTTGCCCGCTTCCAGCTTGGCCTCGTCGGCGATGCCGCGCTCGGCCAGCTCGGCAGTGGCCACGCGCTTGTGCGGGTTGGACGGGCCAGCCATGTTGCGCACCACGCTGGACAGGTCGAAGCGCAGCACGCGCTCGTACTGCGCGGTCGCCAGATCGTCGGCCCACAGACCGGTGGTACGTGCGTAGTTTTCCACCAGCGCTACCTGCGACTCCTCGCGCCCGGTCAGGCGCAGGTAATCGGTGGTCTGCGCGTCGATGTAGAACATCGCGGCGGTGGCCCCGTATTCGGGGCACATGTTGGAGATGGTGGCACGGTCACCGATGGTCAGTGCCGCGGCACCCTCGCCGAAGAATTCAAGCCACGCGCCGACCACGCGTTCCTTGCGCAGGAACTCGGTCAGCGCCAGCACCACGTCGGTGGCGGTGATGCCCGGCTGCGGGCGGCCAGTCAGTTCGACACCGACGGTGTCGGGCAGGCGCATCCACGACGCGCGGCCCAGCATCACGTTCTCCGCTTCCAGACCACCCACACCAATGGCGATCACACCCAGCGCATCCACGTGCGGGGTGTGGCTGTCGGTGCCCACGCAGGTATCCGGGAAGGCCACGCCGTCCTGCATGTAGATCACCGGAGACATCTTCTCCAGGTTGATCTGGTGCATGATGCCGTTGCCCGGCGGAATCACATCCACGTTCTGGAATGCCTGCTTGGTCCAGTCGATGAAGTGGAAACGGTCTTCATTGCGACGATCTTCGATCGCGCGGTTCTTCTCGAACGCCTGCGGATCGAAACCACCGCACTCCACCGCCAGCGAGTGATCGACGATCAGCTGCACCGGCACAACCGGGTTGACCTTGGCCGGGTCGCCACCCTTGTCGGCGATCGCATCACGCAGGCCGGCCAGGTCGACCAGCGCGGTCTGGCCGAGGATGTCGTGGCAGACCACGCGCGCCGGGAACCACGGGAAATCGAGGTCGCGACGGCGCTCGATCAGCTGCTTCAGCGAATCGCCGAGCGTGGCCGGATCGCAGCGACGCACCAGGTTCTCGGCCAGCACGCGCGAGGTGTACGGCAGGGTGGCGTAGGCGCCGGGCTGGATCGCATCGACAGCGGCACGCGCGTCGAAATAATCCAGCGCGCTGCCGGGGAGGTTCTTGCGGTAATCGGTATTCATGGGCTGGCGGAGTACTTGGGGCGGGCCGGGTGCCGGCGGTGCGGCGGCGAAAGCACCCGGCCGGCACGCGGCCGGCCGGATGGGTACGGCAGGTGGATCAGACGCGCTTGTCGATGGCGACGAAGTCGCGGTCTTCCGGACCGATGTAGTTGGCGCTCGGGCGGATGATCTTGCCGTCGATGCGCTGCTCGACGATGTGCGCGCTCCAGCCGGCGGTGCGGGCGATCACGAACAGGGGAGTGAACATCGCGGTCGGCACGCCCATCATGTGGTAGCTGACGGCGCTGAACCAGTCCAGGTTCGGGAACATCTTCTTGATGTCCCACATCACCGATTCCAGGCGCTCGGCGATGTTGTACATCTTCATGCTCGACTGCTCTTCGGACAGCTCGCGGGCCACGTCCTTGATCACCTTGTTGCGCGGATCAGAGACGGTGTAGACCGGGTGGCCGAAACCGATCACCACTTCCTTGCGCTCGACGCGGGCCTTGATGTCTTCCTCGGCCTCATCGGGACTGTCGTAGCGCTTCTGCACTTCGAACGCCACTTCGTTGGCGCCGCCGTGCTTCGGACCGCGCAGCGCGCCGATGCCACCGCAGATCGCGCTGTACATGTCGCTGCCGGTGCCGGCGATGACGCGGCAGGTGAACGTCGAGGCGTTGAACTCGTGCTCCGCGTACAGGATCAGCGAGGTGTGCATCGCCTTCACCCACGATTCCTGCGGCTTCTCGCCGTGCAGCAGGTGCAGGAAGTGGCCACCGATCGAGTCATCGTCGGTTTCCACGTCGATGGCGCGGCCGTTGTGGCTCCAGTGGTACCAGTACAGCAGCATCGAACCGAGGCAGGCCATCAGCTTGTCGGCGATGTCACGCGCGCCCGGATGGTTGTGGTCGTCCTTCTCCGGCGCCACGCAGCCGAGCACGGACACGCCGGTACGCATCACGTCCATCGGGTGTGCCGACGGCGGAAGCTCTTCCAGCGCCGCCTTCACCGCAGCAGGAATGCCACGCAGCGACTTCAGTTTGGCCTTGTACGAAACCAGCTCGGCGCGGGTCGGCAGTTTGCCGTGCACCAGCAGGTAGGCGATTTCCTCGAACTCGCTGGTGTTGGCCAGGTCCAGGATGTCGTAGCCGCGGTAGTGCAGGTCGTTGCCGCTGCGGCCCACGCTGCACAGCGCGGTGTTGCCGGCAGCGGTGCCGGACAGGGCGACGGACTTCTTCGGCTTGAAGGTCGGGGTTGCGGTCGTATCGTTCATGTTTCCCTCCGAAAACTTGATGGTGCAGGGTACTGCTTATTTCTTGGCGGCGAACAGTGCATCGAGCTGCTGCTCGAAGGCGTGGTAGCCGATGCGGTCGTAGAGTTCTTCGCGGGTCTGCATGGTCTCCACCACGTTGCGCTGGTGGCCATCGCGGCGCACCGCCTGGTAGACGTTCTCGGCGGCCTTGTTGGCCGCACGGAAGGCCGACAGTGGGAACAGCTGGATCGCAACGCCGGCAGAAGCCAGCTCATCGCGGCTGAACAGCGGGGTGGCGCCGAACTCGGTGATGTTCGCCAGCACCGGCACCTTCACCGCGTCGACGAAGCGGCGATAGGTGTCCAGGTCGTAGGCCGCCTCGGCGAAGATGCCGTCGGCACCGGCCTCGACACAGGCGATGGCGCGCTCGATGGCCTTGTCCACGCCGTCCACCTGGATGGCGTCGGTACGCGCGATCAGGAAGAAGTCCGGATCGGTCTTGGCATCGGCAGCCGCCTTCACGCGGTCGACCATTTCACCCTGCGAGACGATTTCCTTGCCCGGGCGGTGACCGCAGCGCTTGGCGCCGACCTGGTCTTCGATGTGGCAGGCGGCCGCGCCGGCCTTGATCAGCGACTTCACGGTGCGCGCGATGTTGAACGCGCTCGGGCCGAAGCCGGTGTCGATGTCGACCATCAACGGCAGGTCGCAGACATCGGTGATGCGGCGCACGTCCACCAGCACGTCTTCCAGGGTGTTGATGCCCAGGTCCGGCAGGCCCAGCGAGCCCGCGGCAACACCGCCGCCGGACAGGTAGATGGCGCGGAAGCCGGCGCGCTTGGCCAGCAGGGCGTGGTTGGCGTTGATCGCGCCGATCACCTGCAGCGGCGATTCGGCAGCCAGCGCCTCACGGAAGCGGGCACCGGCGGAGAAAGGAGTGGAAGCGGTCATGCGGCAATCCAGGTTGAAGTACGGGAAAGAGAGCGCAAGCACCATGCCAAGCTGCAAGCCGTTGATTTCACGGGAATGACGCCCATGCAACAGCGAAACATATGAAACATTGAAACAGATGTATCATGAAACATCCCGTCCAACGCGCGCCGCCATGTACCTGCCCCGCTCGCCCCTGCGCCACGCCGATGCCGACCCCAGTCGGCCGGTGATCTGGACCGTCAGCGTCTCGCGGCTGACCGGTCTTCTCGGCGACGTCATTCCCGAGTTCGATCGCCGCGCGCGTATCGAGCAGATCAACCTCGGCTTCGAGGAAGCGGTGGACGTGATCGGCCAGCGCCTGCGCCGCGAGCACTGCGACGTGGTCATCGCCGGCGGCTCCAACGCGGCCTGGCTGCGCAGCCGGCTGGAGCTGCCGCTGGTGCCGATCCAGGCCAACGGCTTCGACCTGATGGAAGCCTTGGCGCGCGCACGGCGGATCGCCGGCCGTATCGGCCTGGTCACCCACGCCAGCGACGTGCCGGTGTTCAGCAACTTCCAGCAGAGCTTCGGCCTGGACATCGAGCATCGCCGCTTCGTCACCCGCGAGGACGCCCGCGACTGCATCGCCGACCTGCGCGCCAACGGCATCGAGGTGATCGTCGGCACCGGCATGGCCATCGACCACGCCGAACAGGCCGGACTGCCCGGCGTGCTGCTGTACTCGGCAGATTCGGTACGGCAAGCGTTCGAGCACGCGTTGGAACTGACCCAGACCCTGGCCCGCTCCGGCGGCAGCCGGCCCGCGCCGCGCCGCCGTGCCGCACCGCGCAGCGATGCCCACGACCTGCTCGGCGACAGTGAGGCCATGGCACAGGTGCGCGCACAGATCGCGCTGTACGCCCCGCATGACAGCACCGTACTGGTCACCGGCGAAACCGGCACCGGCAAGGAACTGGTGGCGCGCCAGCTGCACGCCGCCAGCGGACGCCGTGGCCGCTTCGTCGCGCTGAACTGTGGCGCGATCAGCGAATCGCTGCTGGAAGCGGAGCTGTTCGGCTACAGCGATGGCGCCTTCACCGGCGCACGCCGTGGCGGCCGCGTCGGCCTGGTCGAGGCCGCTGACGGCGGCACCCTGTTCCTGGATGAAATCGGCGAACTGCCGCTGCCACTGCAGACCCGCCTGCTGCGGGTGCTGGAAGAACGCGAGGTACTGCGTGTCGGTGCCACCGAGCCGACCCCGGTCGACCTTCGCGTGGTGGCCGCGACCCTGCAGTCGCTCGAGCAGCGCGTGGCGGCCGGCAGCTTCCGCCGCGACCTGTATTACCGCCTGGCCGCGCTGCGCATCGTCCTGCCCGCACTGCGTGCCCGGCGCGGTGACATCCCGCTGCTGGCGCAGCATTTCTTCCGCCAGATGCGTGGTATCGACGCGCCACTGGATGCGGAGGCACTGGCGGTGCTGACCACCGCCGAGTGGCCCGGAAACGTGCGCGAATTGCGCAATCTGGTGGATCGGCTGCGCATCCATTGGCAACCCGGTGAAGGGCTGATTGATGCCGCGCGACTGCTGCAGCTGGCACCCGAGCTGGTGAATGAGGGCGCCGCTGCGCTACCGGTGGAAAACAACGGCAAGCGGCCGCCGCGTGCACAGTTGGAAACGCTGTTGCAGGAACACCGCAATGACCGCGAGGGCATGGCGCAGGCGCTGGGCGTCTCACGCACCACACTCTGGCGCTGGCTGCGCGCGGCGGGATTGTAACCACTCGTTGCCTGGTGGGTGCGAACCTTGGTTCGCACCGTTCTTCCGTCAAGCATCTCATCCACGCATGGCGTGGATCTACTGGAGCGTCCAGGCCCTACAGCACGCTCGTCGGCCGGGCGCCGAATATAGTGCAATCAGCGTGCCCACGCGCTTCGATGGCGAACCGTCCACTCCCCACTGCGGCAATCCACAACAGCAACACACCCAGCGGCACTTCGCTCAGGTAGAAGAACCAGCTCAACCAATCCGGCACGCTCAGTCGCGCAGGAATGCGCGCGATGCCATCGGTCAGCGCTGCCACCGCACAGATCCCCGCCAGCAGCAGGGCCGAAGGCCGGCTGAGCAGGCCCAGCACCAGCAGGCCGCCCGCAATCCATTCAATGCCGCCGAGCACCGGCGCACTGCACACCGGGAACGGGATCCCCGCATTAACCAGCGTATGCACCATGCGCTCACGGCCCGCATCGGTGAACACCTTGTTCCAGCCGGACACGCAGAACATCACCCCGGCGACGATGCGGGCGATCAACAGCAGGAACGCTTCCACGCCGTGACGCGGCGGCGGCACCGCAAACAGGCACCGCCAGGAGGGCATGGCAACTCCGGAAGTCGAGAACATCCGTCGGAGTGTGCCGGTTAAGGGCCTGCTCGCAGATGAAGCAAGCCGGTCCATTTGCGACAGCCTGCTCTTGTGGAGTCGAGCCCTGCTCGACTGCCTCATGCGTCGGAGCAGCAGCCGAGCATGGCACGGCTCTACAACCGCCGTGCGTCGGCCAGCAGAAGCTCGATTTCCTCCACCTGCACCACCGGCACCTGCCACGGATGATGCGGCACGATGCCCTGTTCGAAGATGCGCTGCAGCCGCTGCGGATCGCGCGGCAGGCAGAATTCCAAGCGTACGCTGTCGACCACTTCGGTGCGCCCCGCCTCACCCTGCACGGGCGACGCACCCACGCGCGGGCGGAACTGTTCGAACCCCGGCGCCGACCACCACATACCGTGCTCGTAGTCGCCGGCCGCCAGCGCGTCCACCGCCAGGATGCCCTGCTTCACCGCGCCCAGTGCTGCCGATGGCACGAACACCACCACGCGGTACAGCGCCACGCGATTCACGCCGATGGCTCCAGCGGCATGCGGAAATAGACGACCCGTTCGGTCTCTTCGAAGCCGCAGGCCCGATGCGCGGCGTGAGCCTGCACGTCTTCCACGCGACTGTCCGAAGCCAGTTCGCGGCAGCCCGCATCGCGCGTCCACGCCTGCACCGCCGCCAGCAGGACGCGGCCGACGCCGCGGCCTTGCCACTGCGGCTGCACGTACCAGCCCTCCAGGAACCCCACCGGCGAAGACTCGGTGCCGTTCACGTAGTCATGGCGCAGGCGCACTTCAGCGAAACCAACCGCCTCGCCATCCGCCGCACAGGCCAAGAACACAGCACCTTCGGCATCTGCCAGCGACTGCGTCAGCTCCTCCAGCGGATCATCGGCATCAGGCCACAGGCCGAGACGCAACTGCGCCCATGCAGCCGCATCGGCCGGCGTGGCCTGGCGGATCGTGGGCGCGCTGGCGATCACGGGTACAGCAGGCGCTTGCTCCAGCGCCCTTCGGCACCGGCTTCATAGCACCAGCGTTCGTGCAGGCGGAACTGCGCGCCGTACCAGAACTCGATGCGGTCGGGCACCACGCGCAGGCCACTCCAGCCCTCCGGGCGCGGCACATCCTTGCCCTCGAAGCGGGCTTCGACCTCGGCCACGCGCGCGTCGAACTCCTCGCGCGTTGCCAGCGTCTTCGACTGCTGCGAGGCCCACGCGCCAATCTGGCTCATGCGCGGGCGGCTGGCGAAATAGGCATCGGCTTCGGCATCGGCGACCTGCTCGACACGGCCTTCAATGCGCACCTGGATACCGGCCTCGCGCAGGCTGCGCCACAGGAACAACAGCGCGGCCTGCGGATTGGCCTGCAGCTCCCGGCCCTTATGGCTGTCCAGGTGGGTGTAGAACACGAAACCACGCTCATCGAACGCCTTCAGCAGCACGGTACGTGCAGAGGGACGGCCGTGCGTATCGGCGGTGGCCACGGTCATCGCGTTCGGCTCGACCTCGCGGCTCTGTTTGGCCTCTTCGAACAGGCCGGCAAACGTGGACAGGGCTTCGGCGTACAGGTCGCTCATGATTGCGTTCTTCTCACACGGATTGGGCTATTGTGGCTGCATGGCCGCTGCTGCGTATATGCCCCAGGTGAAAGGATTCCCCGAAACATTGGCCGAACAGGTGCTGGACGATGCACTGGGCAACGCTGCAGCGGTTCCAGTATTGGCGATCAGCGGCCTGCAGGGGAGCGGCAAATCGACGCTGGCCGCGCAGGTGGTGGCGCGCGCCCAGTCGCGCGGCCTGAACGCCGCCACGCTGTCCATCGATGACGTCTACCTGACCCGCGCACAGCGGCAGCGGCTGGCCCGCCAGGTGCACCCGCTACTGATCACCCGAGGCCCGCCGGGCACCCATGACCTGCCGTTGGCCCATGCAGTGCTGGACGCCGTGGCCACACGCCAGCCCTTCGCGATGCCGCGCTTCGACAAGCTGGCCGATGAACGCCTGCCCGAAGCGCACTGGCCGCGCCTGCAGCAACCGCTGGACCTGCTGGTCTTCGAAGGCTGGTTCCTTGGCACCCCCGCGCAGGATGACGACGCGCTGGACAGCCCGTTGAACGCACTGGAGCGCGAAGCCGACGCCGATGGTCGCTGGCGGCGCTGGTGCAACCAGGCGCTGGCCCGCGACTACCCGGCGCTGTGGCAGCGCTGCGACCGCCTGTGGTTCCTGCAGCCGCCGGATTTCTCGGTGGTACCGCGCTGGCGCTGGCAGCAGGAGCAGAACCTGCAGGCCGCGCAGCCGGGCCGGCACGGCATGAGCCGGCCACAGCTGGAGCGCTTCGTGCAGTACTACGAGCGGGTCAGCCGCCAGGCGCTGCATGCCCTGCCCGCCCTGGCCGACCACGTGGTGGTGCTGGACGGCCAGCGACAGGTGCAGGACGTGCGCTGAGCGCGCCTATTCCACCAGGAAGGTCACCCGCAGGTTGACCCGCCATTCGGTGATTTCGCCGCTGCCATTGGTCACCACCTTGGTCTCGTTCACCCAGGCGCCCTGGATGCCCTTGACCGTCTCGGAGACCTTCTTCAGACCGCTGCGCACGGCGTCCTCCACGCTCTTCGGCGAGGAGGCGGTGATTTCGATGACCTTCGCGACCGTCATGGCCTGTACTCCGGTTGGCGCGGGAAACCCCGCAGGAACGCCTACCCTGACGTGAAGGACGTAAAGGCCAGGGCACGGAGGTGTTAGCATCACAGGGCATGAATCCTGCTCCGAACCTGATCCTGATCGGCCCGATGGGCGCCGGCAAAACCTGCATCGGCCGCCGCCTGGCCGAGCGCTTCACGCTGGACTTCGTCGATGTCGACCAGGCCATCGTCGATGCCGCCGGCGCCAGCATCCCGACCATTTTCGAGCACTCCGGCGAGGCCGGCTTCCGCAGCCATGAACGCGAGGCGCTTGCCCGCGTGCTGGAAGGTCGCGGCCAGCTGGTCTCCACCGGTGGCGGCGCGGTGCTGGATCCTGGCAACCGCGCGTTGATCGCCCAGCGCGGCTTCGTGGTCTACCTGCGGGTCAGCGTGACCGCGCAGCTGGAGCGCCTGGCCCGCGACAAAGGCAGGCCGCTGCTGCAGCGCCCGGACCGTGAGCAGGTGCTGCACGATCTGGCCGCGCACCGCGACCCGCTGTACCGCGAACTGGCCGACATCACCCTTGATACCGACCCGTACACCGCTGCCGACGCGACCGCCCACCTGGTGGTCAAGCTGGCCACGCAATGGCAGCGCCAGGACCTGACCCCATGACTTCCCCCGCCCTGCTGCAGGTCGCCGTCGGCGGCGACCGCCCTTACTCCATCACCATCGGCGCCGGTGCGCAGGCCGACGGCGCCGCGCTGGCCTCGCATGTGCGTGGCCGCCACGTGCTTTTGCTCAGCGACAGCGAAGTGGCCCCGCGCTATCTGGATGCCGTGAAGCAGACCCTTCTGACCGCACGCCCCGACCTGATCGTCGGCGAGCATGTGCTGGCCGCGGGCGAAGCCTCCAAGACGCTGGCCGAATTCGGCCGTGCGATCGAAGCCCTGGCCGCGCTCGGCGCCACCCGCGACGCCTGCGTGTTCGCCCTCGGCGGCGGTGTGGTCGGTGATCTCGCCGGCTTCGCTGCGGCCTGCTGGATGCGCGGCGTGGACTGCGTGCAGCTGCCGACCACCCTGTTGGCGATGGTCGATTCGTCGGTGGGCGGCAAGACTGCGGTCGACATCCCGGCCGGCAAGAACCTGGTCGGCGCGTTCCATCCGCCGCGCGCGGTGATCGCCGATACCCGTGTGCTGGCCACCCTGCCGCCGCGCGAGCTGCGTGCCGGCCTGGCCGAAGTGGTGAAGTACGGCGCGCTGGGTGATGCCGTGTTCTTCGAATGGCTGCAGCAGCATGCCGATGCGCTGCTGGCCGGCGAGGATGCGGTACTGGCCGAAGCCATCGCGCGCAGCTGCCGGCACAAGGCCGCCATCGTCGAGCGTGATCCGTTCGAGAAGGGCGAGCGCGCCCTGCTCAACCTCGGCCATACCTTCGGCCATGCCATCGAAACCGAGCAGGGCTACTCGGCCCCGGGCCGCGATGCGCTGAACCACGGCGAGGCGGTGGCGGTGGGCATGGTGCTGGCCGCGAAGCTGTCAACCGATCTGGGTCTGGCCGACGATGCCGATCGCGCACGCCTGCAGGCGCTGCTGGAACGGCTCGGCCTGCCGGTGTCGATCCCGGCCGGGCTGGACCCGCAGGCCCTGCTCGGCCGCATGCGGCTGGACAAGAAGAATGTGGCCGGCCGCCTGCGCCTGGTGCTGTGGCGCGGCGTGGGCCGCGCCGAAGTGGTGCCGGACGTGGATGAGGCGGCGGTGCTGAAGGTGCTGTCGGCCCGGTAGTGCCGGCCGCTGGCCGGCAACGTCAGCAACGAGGAAGCCGGCCACCGGCCGGCACGACCGCGTTGCGGCCGGGGTCACCCTGGCCCCGCTACAATCGGCCCATGCACGTCTACCTGCAACATCCCGACGCCGGTGCGCAGGCACCGCGCTTCCTGCGCCTGAGCCTGCAGCCGGACCTGTTCGGCGGCTGGGAGCTGCTGCGCGAGAGCGGCCGCGTCGGTAACCGCTCGCAGCTGCGGCGCGAGCTGTTCCTGCAGGCCGACGAAGCCCGTCATGCCTTCGAGAAGGCCCGCGATGCCGAACTGCATCGCGGCTTCCAGATCCTCTCGCACGGCGACTGACGCCGCTGCCAACTTTCGTCCAAGGAATGCCCATCGTGACCAGCCCTCTCCGCAACGATCGCCTGCTGCGCGCCCTGCGCCGCGAACCGGTGGACTGCACTCCCGTCTGGCTGATGCGCCAGGCCGGCCGCTACCTGCCGGAGTACCGCGCAACCCGGGCCAAGGCCGGCAGCTTCCTGGCCATGGCCAAGAACCCGGAGATCGCCTGCGAAGTCACGCTGCAGCCGCTGCGCCGATTCCCGCTGGACGCAGCCATCCTGTTCTCGGACATCCTCACCATTCCCGATGCGATGGGCCTGGAGCTCTACTTCGTTGAAGGCGAAGGCCCGAAATTCCGCCATCCGGTGCGTGACGAAGCGGCCATCGCCCGGCTGGCGGTACCGGACATGGAGCAGGACCTGGGCTACGTGATGGACGCGGTACGCCTGATCCGCCGCGAGCTGGACGGCCAGGTACCGTTGATCGGCTTCTCCGGCAGCCCCTGGACACTGGCCTGCTACATGGTGGAAGGCGGCGGCAGCAAGGATTTCGCGCGCATCAAGGCAATGGCACTGAACCATCCGCAGGCCCTGCACCGCCTGCTGGAGGTCACCACCGACGCGGTGATTGCGTACCTGGGCGCGCAGCGCGCGGCCGGTGCGCAGGCGCTGCAGGTGTTCGACACCTGGGGCGGCGTGCTGTCGCCGGCCATGTACCGCGAGTTCTCGCTGCGCTACCTGCAGCGCATCGCCGAGGGCCTGGAGCGCGGCGAAGGCAGCGAGCGCACGCCGCTGATCCTGTTCGGCAAGGGTACCGGCCTGCACCTGGAAGCGCTGTCGCAGACCGGCGCCGATGCACTGGGCCTGGACTGGACGCTGGACCTGGACGAGGCGATGCGCCGCACCGGTGGCCGCGTCGCGCTGCAGGGCAACCTCGACCCGACCACGCTGTACGCCTCGCCGGATGCGATCGCCGCAGCCGCAGCGCGGGTGCTCGACACCTACGCCGCCGGCAATGGCGGTTCGCGCGAGGGCCACGTGTTCAACCTCGGCCACGGCATGTCGCCGGACATGGACCCGGCCCACGTGCAGGTGCTGGTCGACGCGGTGCACGCGCACAGCCAGCGCTGAGCATTCGGCATACGGTTGCGGCGCGATGTTGATCGCGCCGTGACCCACAGTGCGCGATCATGGCATCCCCCACGCTGCACCGGCCGCACCCCATGTCCACATCGCCATCGACCTACAACCGCCAGCGCCCCCTGCTGTGGCTGGTGTCCTTGGCGATCTTCATGCAGATGCTGGACTCGACCATCGTCAACACGGCATTGCCGGCGATGGCGGCCAGCCTGGGCGAAAGCCCGCTGCAGATGCAGTCGGTGGTGTTCAGCTACGCGCTGGCGGTGGCCACCTTCATTCCCGCCTCGGGCTGGATCGCTGACCGCTACGGCACCCGTCGCACCTTCCTGGTGGCGATCATTCTGTTCACCCTCGGCTCGCTGGCCTGCGCGCTGGCCCAGCACCTGCACCAGCTGGTCGGTGCGCGCGTGCTGCAGGGCATCGGCGGTGCCATGCTGCTGCCGGTCGGCCGGCTGGCAGTGATGCGATCAGTGCCGCGCGAGGATTTCCTGCGCGCGATGAGCTTCATCGCCATCCCGGCCCTGGTCGGCCCGCTGATCGGCCCCACGCTGGGCGGCTGGCTGGTGGAGATCGCCTCGTGGCACTGGGTGTTCCTGATCAACCTGCCGATCGGCGTGATCGGATTCATCGCCGCGATGAGGATCATGCCCGACCACTACGCCAGCCATCGCACCCGTTTCGACCTGCGTGGCTACATCATGCTGGCCTTCGCGATGGTGGTGCTGTCACTGGCGCTGGACGGCATCTCCGGACTGGGCACGCCACACGCGCTGGTGATGCTGATGACCGTTGCAGGGCTGGCGGCGCTGGTGGGTTACTGGCTGCACGCTGCCAATTCGACGGCGCCGTTGTTCTCGCTGGCGCTGTTCCGCGTACCCAGCTACCGCATCGGCATTCTCGGCAATCTTTTCTCGCGCATCGGCAGCAGCGCCATGCCGATGCTGATCCCGTTGCTGCTGCAGGTCGGCCTGGGCCTGGGCCCGATGAACGCCGGCCTGATGATGGTGCCGGTGGCAGCCGCCGGCATGGTCTCAAAGAAACTGGCAGTGAAGCTGGTGGAGCGCTACGGCTACCGCCGCGTGCTGATGGTCAACACCGTGCTGGTGGGCCTGGCGATGGCCAGCTTCATCCTGATGACACCCGGCCAGCACCTGGCCTGGCGCCTGTTGCAGCTTGCGTTCTTCGGCGCGGTCAATTCGCTGCAGTTCACCGTGATGAACACCGTGACCCTGCGCGATCTGGACCGTGAGTTCGCCAGTTCCGGCAACAGCCTGCTGTCGATGGTGATGATGCTCGCCGCCGGCTTTGGTGCTGCTGCGGCCGGCAGCCTGCTGGCCGCGTTCGGCAACCACCTGGACAGCAACAGCGCCACCGCCGCGCTGCATGCCACGTTCCTGTGCGTGGGCGCGATCACCCTGACCTCGACGATGATCTTCTGGCAGCTGCCCGATACCAAGCCGGAGCCACGCCAGGTCGAGCACGTTGCGGAGTGAGGGTGGTTCGGCAGGGCCTGCGGCCCTGCACCTGCAGAGGCTTCAAGCCAAGGCAACAGCAACGGCAAAAGCAGGCATTTCGTGGGTGGTGGGGCGGTGTGGGCTTGCAGGACACGCCGTAAACCCGTCCCTGGGGGCTCGATGGCGCCATCCATGGCGCCAACGGTCCTGCAAGCCCACACCGCCCCACCTCTGACAGATTTTCGCGATCGGGTAGATCCACGCCATGCATGGATGAATCTCCATCGAGATCGAATATGTCGAACTGAGATCGCAAACCATCCACGCATGGCGTGGATCTACTGCAGATCGCAGAATTCTGTCGAAGGCGGGGTGGTGTCGGAGTGCGGGGTGTCAGCCGCATGGATGCGGCTGCCAAGCCTACAAGGACGTACTTGCGGCGTCCCCGCACTCCGGCACCGCCCCGCCATCCCACGGGAAACCAGCTTTTGCTTCGGCTGTTGCTGTTGCTCCGGCTTGCAGCAGGTGCAGGGCTGCAAGCCCTGCAATAAGCCCTACCGTCCCATGACCCTGGCGATCGCTTCCACCAGCAGCTCACCGGTCACCGGCTTGCGCAGGAAACCACCGATGCCGGCCGCTTCCACCTGCTGCTGAAGGTCCGGATCGGTCCGTGCCGTCACGGCGAGCAGTGGCAGCATGTAGCCCTGGTTACGCAGGTGCTGGGCCAACTCGAAGCCGCTCAGGCCCGGCAGGTCCAGATCCAGCAGGCCGACGTCGAAATCCCCTGCGCTGATCTCGCGCAGTGCCGCCAGCGCATGGCCCGCATGCACCACTTCATGGCCGCGCGCACTCAACAGCCCGCGCACCACATCAGCCACGGTTGCATCATCCTCGACCAGCAGCACGCGCAATGGCGGCATGTTGGCCGCATCCTCGCGGTGCACTTCGCCCTCGGACTCTGCATTGGCATCGACCACCAGCGGCAACGGCAGGGTCACGCCAAAACACGTGCCGCGGCCGAGCTGGCTTTCCACCTGGATACGCCCCTGCATCGCCTGCGCCAGTTCGCGGCAGATCGCCAGGCCCAGGCCGCTGCCGCCGTACTGCGCCGCGGTGCGGGCGCCATCGGCCTGCTCGAAGCGGCGGAACAGGCGCTGCTGCTGTTCCTGGCTGATGCCCGGCCCGGTGTCGCGCACTTCGAAATGCAACGCGCGCAGCTCGCCGTCGCTGCGCGCATGCAGGGTGATGGTTCCGCGGCTGGTGAACTTGACCGCGTTGGAGAGCAGGTTGAGCAGGATCTGCCTTACCCGCATCGCATCGCCGGTCGCCTGCAGGCCCGGCGGCAACTGGTTGTCGAGGGTGAAGCGCAGGCCCTTCTGCGCTGCCAGCGGTCCCATCAGCGCGGCCAGGTCCTGCAGCAGGCAGCTCAGCGCGAACGGCTTGGACTGCAGCTCCAGCCGTCCGGATTCGATCCGTGCCAGGTCCAGTGCATCGTTGACCAGGTGAAGCAGGTGTTCGCCGGCGTGCCGGATCGACTGCGTGTAGCCGCGCTGCTGCGGGTCCAGCGGCGAGGCCAGCAGCAGTTCGCTCATGCCGAGCACACCGGTCATCGGCGTGCGGATTTCGTGGCCGAGATTGGCCAGGAAGCGGGTCTTGGCCGCCGAGGCCTGTTCGGCCAGTTCCTGTTTATGCAGTGCCAGCTGATAGGCATGGCGCCGCTGCAGGCGACGGCGATACAACCAGGCAAACCAACTGGTCAGCAGAAGCGCGATCGAGGCCAGCACCAGCAGCCCGGACAGGCTGCGCCACCACGGTGGCTGTACACGGAATTCCAGGCTCTGCACCCGCGACCAGACATGGTCGGCCGAGCGCGCCTGTACCTCCAGGCGGTAGCTGCCCGGCGGCAGGCGCGAGAACAGGCGCTCACCGGCCGGCCCCACTTCCACCCAATCGGGGTCGTAGCCGGCCAGGCGGTAGCGGTAGCTGTTGGAGGCCGAATCGGCGAACGACAACAGTCGCGCGACGATGCGCAGGTCACGGTCACCATCGGCGATCTGCAAGGGCGTGTCATGGGTCAGGTCGAGTACCTGCTCGTTGCGGCGGACTTCGACCCGTTCGATCACCAACGGCGCCCGCCGCACCGACGGCCGCACCTGTTCCGGGTCGAACACCACCACGCCGGCCGGGGTACCGGCCACCAGATGGCCATCGCCGGACATCGTCAACGTGTGCTCGCGGAACTCCTGGCTGGGCAGGCCGTCGTGGACGCCGTACAGGCGCACGCTCTGCCCGTCGGCGCCAACCCGGACCAGGCCGCGCGCACTGGTGGCCCAGGCCACCCCCTGTGCGTCGACCACCAGCCCGGAAGCGGAGATCGCCGGGTAGCCCTGCTCCGCGCCGACCACGGCCTGCCGTTCAAGCCGGCCCTGGCTCCAGCGGTAGCGCGACAGGCGGCCATCCTCCGACAGCCAGACCTGGCCATCGCGGCCCACGTGCAACGCATGGATCGCGGTCGCCGGCGCGCCCGGCACCGGCTGGAAGCGCTCGCTTTCCGGCAGCCACTGCAGCAGGCCACGGCTACTGGCCAGCCAGATGTGGTCCTGCGGCCCGCATTCCACATCCAGGTTGAGCTGGCCCTGCTGCAGGCCGCGCTGGCCGTTTTCCAGCTGGCGGCGCAGGCGACCGTCGAGGTCACGCTGCTGCAGGCCTGCAGGCAACATCAACCATAGACTGTCGCCGTCACAGGTCATCATCGACTCGATGACCCCTTCCATGGTCGCGTCGGCCCCGGCATCACGGCCCCAGCGACGTAGCTCACGTCGCTTCGGGTCATAGCGCAGCAACCCATCGGTCGAGCCGATCCAGACCTGGCCACGGCGATCCTCGCGTACCGAGGACAACCAGTACATGCCATTGACCCAGGTGCGGTGCTGCTCGATCTTGCCCGTCCTGGGATCGAACCGGTCCAGCGCACCGTGGCTGCCGACCGTCCAGATGCCGCCATTGCTGGAAGGGCTGGTGCCGAGCACGAAGGCATTGCGCAGAGAACCGGTGTCGTCCTCCAATCGCGACAGCACCGAGAACTGCCACCAGCGCGGCAGCAGATGCCACAGGCCGGCATTGGTACTGGCCAACCAGATGCCGCCTTCGCGGTCCTCGTAGGCGCCCGTCCAGTTCGGCCGCACCGGCCCGCGCGCAACGGCGCTGTACAGCGGAACGGTCTGGTACTGCCCATCCACGGCCCGACCAAGCCCGGTACGGGTATCCAACCAATGCCCGCCCTGTTCATCGCGCAGCATCATGCCGAGCACCTGCTCGCCCAGCGGCAGTTTCCAGGGCGGCGATTCAAAACGCCCGTCGGGGCGACGCACCGTGGCGCCGGCCATCGTACTGATCCACAGGCTGCCATCGGGTTCGCTGGTCAACCCATTGATCAGCAGGCTGGGAATGACGTCGGTGCCGACCCGCTCGAAGTCGGTGCCGGTCCAGCGCGCCACGCCATGCTTGGTGCCGACCCACAGGCTGCCATCGGCCAGCGTAGCCAGGTACGGCACCGAGGCGGCAGGCAGGCTGCGGGGATTGTTGGCCTCGGGCAGGAAACGCTGCAGGCGGTCCTGGCTGTCCAGCCGGTACAGCCCACCTTCGTGGGTGCCGAACCAGATCGCACCGTCCGGCGTGGTCGCCAGGCTCCAGACCGTGTTGGTCCCCATCAAAGGCTGGCTGCTGCGGTCGTAGAAATGCAGCTGGCGGCGGTCGGCCGACATCCGTACCAGGCCCGCGTTCTCGGTCCCGATCCAGAGCTGGTTGCGCGCATCGACCAGGACCGTCCAGATGCGGTTGTCGCGCAGGCCATCCTCAGAACGCCAGATCCGGTAGTTGCGCCCGTCGTAACGGGCCAGGCCGTCGTTGGTGGCGATCCACAGGTAGCCATAGCGGTCTTCGGCCATGCGGTTGACGGTATTGGACGGCAGGCCGTCGAATACCGTCACCTGGCGCGGGCTCGGTGGCACCGGCTGCGCGGCAGCGGGTGACAGGCCGCACAGGAGGATCAGCAGCAGCATTGCCGCCCGCAGATACACCACCGATTGCCTCCTCACGCTGCCTGATGATTCCCGCGCCGCGGGCGTCGGCATGGTAAACCGAAAGTCGCGCCGTTCACGCCCGGCGTCGACGTTTTCAAGTTGTGGTCTGTCGTTTGGCGCGAGCCTGGATGATCGCTGCCACCAGCATGTCGCCGGTCACCGGCTTGCGCAGGAAACCATCGAAACCGGCAGCGAGCACCTGCGATTCGGCATACGCATCGGAGCGGGCGGTCACCGCCACCAGTGGCAGTTCGTAGCCCAGGGTGCGCAGCTGGCGGGCGATCGCAGTGCCGTCCAGCGCAGGCAGGTCGAGATCGAGCAGGCCGACATCGAAGCCGTCGGTAGCGATCTCCGACAAAGCCCCCAGGCCATGCAGCACATGCACCACCTCATGGCCGCGGCTGCGCAGCAGGCCGGCGATGACCTCGGCCACGGTGGCATCGTCCTCCACCAGCAGGATGCGCAGTGGCGGCAGCATCGGCAGTGCCGGCGCTTCGCCCGTGGCGGCTGCCTGCCGGGTCCAGGGCAGCGGCAACCGCACCCGGAAACGCGCGCCCTTGCCTGGCTGGCTGTCCACTTCAATGCGCCCGCCCATCGCCACGGCCAGCTCCTGGCAGATCGCCAGGCCCAGCCCGCTTCCACCATAGCGCGAGGCCGTGCGCGGCCCCTCCGCCTGTTCGAATCGGTGGAACAGCCGCTCCTGCTGCTCGGCATTGATACCCGGACCACTGTCGTGCACTTCGAAGCAGAGACCGCCGCCGTTCTCTTCCAGGTACACGGCCAGGCCGACATGACCGCGCTCGGTGAACTTGATGGCATTGGCCAGCAGGTTGAGCAGGATCTGCCGCACGCGCATCTCGTCGCCACTGACGCTGATCGGGCCGGGCGGATCGTCGCCACGCTGGAAATCCAGCTTGCGCTGTTTCGCCATGGGCTGCATCAGCGCCTGCACCTGGTCGAGCAGGCCGGCCAGGTCGAACGGACGCAGATCCAGCTCCAGTCGACCGGCTTCGATGCGCGCGAGGTCCAGCGCATCGTTGACCAACCGCAGCAGATGGCTGCCGGCCTGCTGGATGGAGCCGGCATAGCTGCGCTGCACCGGGTCCAGCGGTGTGGCCAGCAGCAACTCGCTCATGCCAAGCACGCCGGTCATCGGCGTGCGGACTTCATGCCCCAGCGTGGCCAGGAACCGGCTCTTGGCCTGCGAGGCCTGTTCGGCCAGCTCCTGCTTGTGCACGGTCAGCTGCCATTGCTGGCGACGGCGCAGGCGCGCACGGATCGACCAGACCAGGACGAGCAGCAGCAGCGAACCGATCAGGATGTAGCCGAAGATCGCCATGCCGCTGCGCCACCAGGGTGGCAGCACCTTCACCTGCAGCTGCTGCGAAGGCGTCCATGCACCATTGGCGGTGGCCGCCTGCACTTCGATGACGTAGCTGCCGGTCGGCAGTCGCGACAGCGTGCGCTGGCCGTCGCCGCCCTGCTCCACCCAGTTCTGGTCATACCCGCGTACCCGGAAGCGGTAGCGGTTGCCCTGGGGATTGGCATACGACAACAACCGTGCATCGATCTGCAGGTCGCGATCATCCGGTCCCAGCAGCAGGGTGCCGGTGTTCGGCAGCGGCTGCCAGCCGCGTGCATCGTCGCGGCGCACGCGCACCTCGGCAATCACCAGCGACGACCCGGGCAGCACCACGTCGTCGGCATTCACGTCGAATGCAACCAGGCCGGTCTGGGCGACGGCCAGAACGCGACCATCGGCATTCACCGCTGGCGGCCGGCTGGTGAACTCGGCATCGGACAGGCCATCGCGTTCATTGAACAACTGCAGGCGTCGTGCTTTCGGGTCCCAGCGCAGCAGGCCGCGCGGCGTGGTCGCCCACACCCGGCCATTGTCGGCCAATGCCAGGCCCCCCATGCTGACCGGCGGCACACCGGCGCTTCCATCAATGCGCTGGATCAGGCGCAGGCTCATGCCATCCCACTGGTAGCGCTCCAGCGCGCCCTGGCGGGCCAGCCACAACTGCTGCGGATCCACCCACACCAGGTCGTAGATCAGCCCGCGCGAGACCCCCGGCACCGCTTCGAAGCGACCGGCCTGCTCACGCCAGATGCCCATATCGCCCATCACCCATGCCTTGCCATGGGCATCGAAGCGGATCTGCTCGATGGGTGAGTCGGCCGCCTTGCGGAAATCGTCGAGAGGATAGCTGCGCAGCACCCGGCCCTCCGCACTGCGCTGCTGCAGGCCCAGGTTCATCACCGAAAGCCAGACCGTGCCATCGGGTGCCTGCCGCATCAAGTCGATGCGCTGGCGCAGATCGGCGCCTCCACCGATGTGCCAGTCGTGCAGCGCGCGGGTGGCCGGGTCATACACGCTGATGCGGCCGGCACGCCCCAGCCACAGGCGCCCGTCCGACCGCGGCAGTACCGACCACACCGCACCGCTGCCGATCTCGCGGTCGCTGGCCAGCAGGCGCAACGTGCCATGCGCGTCCAGCTGATACACGCCGTGCGCCGAACCCACGTAGTAGTTCTGGCCATCACTGGCCGCGCCCAGCAGGTACTGGCTGTCCAGCGGCTTGCCATCGAGCTGGTTCCAGATCGAGAAGCGGCGCCAGTCCGGCGGCAGATAGGCCAGCCCCTGGGTCAGCAGGGCCACCCACAGTCCGCCCTCATGGTCCTGCAGCAGATCGAGCACACCGCTCTGTGCAGTGAGGAAACCACTGCCGCGGTCGCCATCGAGCCGCCACAGCGCACTTGCGTCGCCTCGCAGCAGGCCGTCGGACGTGCCCGCCCAGTAGCCGCCCTGGCGATCGGCCAGCACCAGCGCCGAGCGCAGGCGGGCGCTGTCGCTCCAGCGCGGACGACTGACCCGGTCCTGCGCGTCGATGCGGTACAGGCCATCGTTCTGGCTGCCGACCCAGATCGAGCCATCCGGATCGCGGCTCATCCGCAGCACGCTCAATGCGCCCAGCGCGTGCGGCGCCACAGGCTCGAAGTCACGGCCGTTCCAGCGTGCGACGCCGGCCTCGGTCCCGATCCACAGGCGCCCCCGCGCATCCACCAGGCTGCTGTAGATGGTGTTGCTGGGCAGGCCGTCGGCACGGGCCGGGTCGTGCTTGAAGAAACGCAGGCTGCCGTCCTCCCCGAACCGGCAGATACCCTGGCTGCTGGTGCCGATCCACAACGCATCCCCGGCGTAGGCCAGCGTCCAGAACTGGCCCAGGCACGGACCATTGACTGCATCGAAGGTCTTGAACCGTTCGCGGTCGGCATCCAGGCGGGCCACGCCCTTGCCATTGATGCCCACCCACACGCGGTCCAGCGGATCGACCAGCAGGGTCTCGATCTCGTTGCCGGGCAACGAGCCGGGCTGTTCCGGATCATGTTCCCAGACCCGCAGCGAGCTGCCGTCGTAACGCACCAGGCCGCCATCGGTTGCGGCCCAGACATGGCCCTGGCGGTCTTCGGCCAGCGCCAGCACCATGCGCGAAGGCATGCCTTCGGCGGCACCGAAGCGCCGCAGGCGTGGTGTTTCTGCCATGTTCAGGGCTGCAGCCGCCGTGGCAGACGCCAACAGCAGCAGCCCCGTTGCCGCGATGCCCAGGCACCACAGGCGCCAGCTGCTCGTCATCCTGAACCCCCTGTCCTGTCCCGATTGTCACACAGGGCCGGGGTCATGGCTGCAACAGCCTGTTGCCGGGGCAGGACCACCACGAACTGTTGCAGCCATGCACGCATCCTTGGCAGGGGCCTGTGCGTATGATCACAGCGTCCCCCTTCCGGAGCCCGCCATCGATGCGTCCCTGCCTGGCCCTGCTGCCGATGCTGCTCGCCACCGCTCCCGCCTGGGCGGATGCAGATACCTATCGCCTCGATCCGGTGCACACGCGTGTGCTGTTCAGCATCGACCACGCGGGCTACTCGCAGGCGATGGGCACGGTCTCCGGCAGTGAGGGCCGGCTGCAGTTCGATCCCGACAACTGGCGCGAGGCCACACTGGATGTCGAGGTCCCCGTGTCGCGATTGGACCTTGGCGATGCCAAATGGAACCAGGCCACGCTGGCCCGCAGCCTTCTGGATGGCGAGCGTTTCCCGAAGGCACATTTCGTCTCCAGCCGGGTCGAACCGATCGATGCCAAGCGCGCCCGCGTGATCGGCACCCTGACCCTGCGCGGGGTCAGCCAGGAGATCACGCTGGACGTGACCCTCAACGCCATCAAGCGCTACCCCCTCCCCCCGTTCCGACGCACCGCCGGTTTTTCCGCCAGCACCACGCTGAGCCGGCGCGCGTTCGGCATCACCGCCTGGCCGGGCGTCATCGGTGATGCAGTACAGCTGAGGATCGAGGCCGAAGCCACCCTCGACCGCAGCGACGCCCCGGGAACTCCCGCTCCCGTTCCACACTCCGACCCCAAGACGGCCCCCTAGAGGACCCTTCATGACCGCCAAGAACACCCCCGCCGCCTGGGGGAGTGTCAGCCAGATCCTGCATTGGTTGATCGCATTGCTGATCCTCGCCCTGGGCGTGGTCGGCCTGACCATGGGCGAACTGCCCAAGACCCCCAAGTATTTCTGGGTCTATACCGCGCACAAGTCGATCGGCATCACCGTGCTGGCGCTCGTGCTCTTCCGCCTCGGCTGGCGCCTGTATGCCGGTGCCCCCAAGCCGGTGCCGGGCGTGCCCAGCTGGCAGGAACGCATCGCCAGTGCCACCCACGTGCTGCTCTACGTGCTGATGTTCGCCATCCCGCTGTCGGGCTGGCTGTACGACTCGGCCAGCGGCCTGCGCCCGTTCCGCTGGTTCGGCCTGGTCGACGTGCCCAAGCTGAGCGCTCCCGACCCGCAGGTGGTCGCGGTATCGCATGCCATCCACGAGTACGGCTTCTGGCTGTTGATCGCGGTGGTGCTGGCCCATGCCGGCGCTGCCTTCTACCACCACCTGTTCCAGCGCGATGCGACCTTGTCCCGCATGTTGCCGCGCGGCTGGCTTGCCTCCCCTCAGAAGGACTGACCGATGAACCTGAAACTGACCACTCCGGCCGCCGTGGCCGCCGCCCTGGCCGGCATGCTGGCCACCACCCCGGTGTTCGCCGCCGACTACGCACAGGCGCCCGGCGCCGGCTCGATCCTGGTGTTCGCCACCAAGTACGACGGCGAAGTGTTCACCGGCAGCTTCCCGGGCTTTGCCACCAAGCTCAGCTTCGACCCGGCCAATCCTGCCGCCGGTTCGCTGGACGTGGTGATCCCGCTGGCCGGCGCCAAGAGCGGCAACAGCGACCGTGACTCGACCCTGCAGACCGCCGACTTCTTCAATGTTGGCAAGTTCGCCACCGCACGCTACACCGCCAAGGGCTTCCGCGCGGTGGGCAATGACCAGTTCGCCGCCGATGGCACACTGGAACTGCGAGGCGTCAGCAAGCCGGTCACCCTCACCTTCACCTGGAAGCCGGGCACCCAGCCGGTGCTGACCGGCAAGGCCACGGTCAAGCGCCTGGACTTCGGCGTCGGCGGCGGCGACTGGGCCGACACCAAGACCATCCCGGACGAAACCGCGATCAGCACGATCGTGAAGTTCGACGCGAAATAATCCGCCTCTGGTAGTGCCGGCCGCTGGCCGGCATCACCGGACATGGCAATGCCTCTGGTAGTGCCGGCCGCTGGCCGGCATCACTGGGCATCGCGGGGTTGCCGGCCAACGGCCGGCACTACCGAACGTCGGCCAGCCAGGCCTGGACCGTGGCCGCGTCGAACGGCCAGTCCAGCTCACGACCACCAGTCTCGTCACGCAGCACCGGCACCCGCGCGCCGTAGCGCGCTTCCAGCGCAGGCTGGTCATCCAGGAACACCGATTCGAACTCCGGTGCCCGCGCCTTGGCCAGCTCGGCCAGGGCCATGTCGCACAGGTGGCAGTCATCGCGCTGGAACAGGGTCAACACCGGTTTGCTCCCTTTGCCGAAATGCTGCGCCGCAGCCATGGAAGTGCGGCATGAACCGCTAGAATAGCGGTCTCCTCCGGTACCCGCAGTACGGCAACCATGGCTGTCAGCACGTTCGACGTTTTCAAGATCGGCATTGGCCCGAGCTCCTCGCACACCGTCGGGCCGATGAAGGCCGCCGAGCGATTCATCCATCGCTGGCTGCTTGACCCGGGTCGCCTGAACGAAGTCGCGCGCATCCGCGCCGATGTCTATGGCTCGCTGGCGCTGACCGGCCGCGGCCATGGCACCGACAAGGCGATCCTGCTGGGCCTGGAAGGCCAGCGGCCGAACCTGATCGACCCGGACATCATCCCGGCCACCCTGGAGCGTATCCGCAGCAGCAAGCGCATCCAGCTGATGGGCCAGCACGAGATCGCCTTCGACGAGAAGCGCGACCTCGGCATGAACAAGCGCCAGAAGCTGCCGTACCACACCAACGGCATGCGTTTCACCGCGTACAACGCCGAGGACGAGGTGATCGCCACCCGCGACTATTACTCGGTCGGTGGCGGCTTCGTGGTCAACCAGGACGACGCGGCCGATGACCGCATCGTGCCCGACGAAACCCCGCTACCCTACCCGTTCAAGAGCGGCGACGAGCTGCTGGCGCAGACCGCGCGCAGCGGCCTGAGCATTGCCCAGCTGATGTTCGAGAACGAGAAGTGCTGGCGCAGCGAAGACGAGATCCGCGCCAACCTGCGCGAGATCTGGAGTGCGATGCAGTCGTGCGTGGCGCGCGGCATCCGCGAGGAAGGCGTGCTGCCGGGTGGCCTGAAGGTCGGCCGTCGTGCACCGGCGCTGTACCGCGAGCTGTCGTCGAAGCCGGAAGCAGCGATGCGCGATCCGCTGACCACGCTGGACTGGGTCAACCTGTACGCGCTGGCGGTGAACGAAGAGAACGCCGCCGGTGGTCGCGTGGTGACTGCGCCGACCAACGGCGCTGCCGGCGTGCTGCCGGCGGTGCTGCATTACTTCGACCGTTTCTGCCCCGGCGCCAACGAACAGCGCGTATTCGACTTCCTGCTGACCTCGGCAGCGATCGGCATCCTGTACAAGGAAAACGCCTCGATCTCCGGCGCCGAAGTGGGCTGCCAGGGCGAAGTGGGCGTGGCCTGCTCGATGGCGGCCGGTGGCCTGGTCGCAGCGCTGGGTGGCAACCCGAGCCAGATCGAGAATGCCGCGGAAATCGGCATGGAACACAACCTCGGCCTGACCTGTGATCCGATCGGCGGGCTGGTGCAGATCCCCTGCATCGAGCGCAATGCGATGGGCGCGGTGAAGGCGATCAATGCCTCGCGCATGGCGATGCGCGGCGACGGCAAGCACAAGGTGTCGCTGGACAAGGTGATCAAGACCATGCGCGATACCGGCCGCGACATGCAGGACAAGTACAAGGAAACCAGCCGCGGTGGCCTGGCGGTGAACGTCATCGAGTGTTGAGGTCGACCGGTCCCGGCGCGATGGCGCCGGGCCACAGGTAGAGTCGACCGTTGGTCGACTATCGCGCGCAGCGCGGGATTTTCGCTCGTTGTGGGGAAGGTAGTCGACTAACAGTCGACTCTACCCAGTCGACTCTACCCAGTCGCCCTTGCCCGGTCGGACGACACCGTCACTGCGTTCCGGTTAGGCTCGGGGCTCCCCTATCCAGGACCGCCCCATGCGCGTGATCGCTGCCGCCCTGCTTGCCTGCCTTCCACTGCCTGCGCTGGCCGCGCCCACTTACGGGCCGCGGCTGGAGGGTTTCGACTACGGCTATCCGGTGAAGACCTTCGCGCTGGAATCGCAGCGGCAGCCGCTGGAAATGGCCTACCTCGACATCGCGCCGAAGAAGGCACCCATCGGCGTGGTGGTGCTGCTGCACGGCAAGAACTTCTGTGCCGCCACCTGGAAGGAATCGATCAAGCCACTGGTTGCCGCCGGCTATCGGGTGATCGCCCCGGACCAGGTGGGCTTCTGCAAATCCAGCAAGCCCGAGCGTTACCAGTATTCGTTCGCGCAGCTGGCCGCCAACACCCATGCCCTGCTGCAACAGCTGCGACTGGGTGACGTCCCGGTGCACCTGGTCGGTCATTCGATGGGCGGCATGCTGGCGGTGCGCTACGCGCTGATGTTCCCGCAGGACCTGCGCAGCCTGTCACTGGTCAACCCGATCGGGCTGGAAGACTGGAAGGCGCTGGGTGTTCCCTGGCGCAGCGTGGACGCGTGGTACGCCGGCGAAATGAACATCAGCTATGACAGCATCCGCCGCTACCAGCTGGATGTGTACTACGACGGCAAATGGAAGCCGGCATATGAACCGTGGGCGCGGATGCAGTCGGGCATGTACGAAGGCCAGGGCAAGCAGGCCGTTGCATGGAGCCAGGCGCTGGCCTCGGACATGGTGTTCAACCAGCCGGTGGTCTACGAACTCAAGAATGTTCAGGTGCCGACCACGCTGTTCATCGGCCAGAAGGACCGCACCGCGATCGGTCGCGACCTGGCGCCACCAGCGGTGAAGGCGACGCTGGGCAACTATCCGGTGCTCGGGAAGGCGGCAGCCGCGGCGATTCCCGGCGCGACGCTGATCGAGTTCGCCGAACTGGGCCATTCGCCGCAGGTGCAGGACCCGAAGCAGTTCAACGCGGCGTTGCTGAAGGCATTGAAGGCGCATTGAACGGCAGCCCTCCCCTGTAGAGTCGAGCCATGCTCGGCTTATCCAGCAAGAGGGATCTCGCCAGTAGCAGCCGAGCATGGGCTCGGCTCTACAGAAGCAGTGCGATCAGCCGACGATCCGCAGCACGTCATCCAGCAGCGCGGCGGCGGTGACTTCCGCGCCCGCGCCCGGGCCCTGGATCAACAGCGGTTGGCGCCGATAGCGGTCACTGTGGATGGCCACGCGGTTGTCGGTGGCCGCGCCCTGCGCCAACGGGTGATCGGCAGGCAACTCACGCAGGCCCACCTGCGCACCCTCGCCATCGACACGGCCAACGAAACGCAGCACGCGGCCATTGTCATGCGCCTGCTGCCAGCGCGCCCGCAACGGCGCATCCAGCTGCTCGAGCGCCGCCACCGCATCCTCCAGCGGCAGCGCTGCCAGCGCTTCAGGCACCAGTGAATCCACCTGTACCTGCGACGCATCCAGCGCCAGCCCGCTGCTGCGCGCCAGGATCAGCAGCTTGCGGCGCACGTCTTCACCGGAAAGGTCCAGGCGCGGATCGGGCTCGGTGTAGCCGGCAGCCAGCGCCTCGCGCACCGCCGCCGAGAACGGCGACTGGCCGTCATAACGATGGAACAGCCACGCCAGCGAACCGGACAGCACGCCTTCGATGGCATGGATGTGATCGCCACCGGCCACCAGTGCACGCAGGCTGCTCAACAGCGGCAGGCCCGCGCCCACCGTCGCGCTGTCGCCATAGCGTGCGCCACTGTCGGCACAGCTTTCCGCAATGGCCTGCGCGCGGGCCAGCTGCGCACCACGTCCCAGCTTGTTGGCGGTCACCACATGCACGCCCCGCGCCAGCCACTGCACGTGGCGCGCGGCCACGTCTTCACTGGCGGTGGCGTCGACCACCACGTCGCCACGCTCCAGTCCTTCGGCACTCGCCCACGGTGGCGAACTCTGGCCATCGCGCGGTGCACGCCGTGCCAGTTCCAGCGGCAAGGCCAGGTCACGATCGATCTCCAGCGCAGTGCGTGAATTGGCCAGCCACTGCACGCTGGGCAGTTCCAGCCCACGCGCCCGCAATGCCTGGTAACGCTGTACGAAGGCCGAGCCGACCGTGCCGGTGCCCAGCAGCGCCAGGCGTCCCACGCCCAGAGCAGGAATTTCTGCGGCAAGCGCGCTCATGCATCCACCACCTGTTTGCGGCGCGCAGCCGCATCAATCACCGCTTCGGCACGCTGCAGCGCGGCGCCGAGATCGGCCAACAGGTCACGCTCGGCCTCGATGCCAACCGACAGGCGCAGCAGGCCTTCGCTGATGCCGGCCGCGGCACGCGCTTCGGCGGTCATCGCCGCATGGGTCATGGTGGCGGGGTGCGCGATCAGGCTTTCGACGCCGCCCAGCGATTCGGCCAGGGTGAAACAGCGCAGGCCATCGACGAACGCGCGCACCGCCGCGTGCGGATCATCACCCGCGCAGTGCGCCAGTTCGAACGACAGCATCGCGCCGAAGCCACTCTGCTGGCGAGCAGCGATGGAATGGCCCGGGTGATCGGCCAGGCCCGGATAATAGACGCGGCCGACCGCCGGATGCTGGTCCAGCAGCGCAACGATCGACGTGGTGTTCTCCTGATGCACGCGCAGGCGCGCATCCAGCGTGCGCAGGCCGCGCAGGGTCAGGAAGGCATCAAACGGCGAACCCGTCAGGCCCAGCGCGTTGCCCCACCACACCAGCTGCTCATGCAGTGCCGGATCGCGCGCGACGACCGCACCACCCACCACGTCGCTGTGGCCGTTGATGTACTTGGTGGTGGAATGCAGCACCAGATCCGCCCCGAACGACAGTGGTTGCTGCAGGGCCGGCGACAGGAAGGTGTTGTCGACCACAACCAGAGCACCTGCCTTGTGCGCGGCATCGATGACGAAGCGCAGGTCGGTGATGCGCAGCAGCGGATTGGACGGCGTTTCCACCAGCACCAGCTTCGGCTGGGTGGCCAGCGCCTGCGACAGCGCGCGCGGATCGGTCAGGTCGGCGGTGACCAGTTCGAAATGGCCCTTCTTCGCCAGCGCATTGAACAGACGCCAGCTGCCACCGTACGCGTCGTGCGGCACGACCAGGGTATCGCCCGGCTGAAGCAGCGCGTTCAGCACCAGGTTGATCGCGCCCATGCCGGTGGCGGTGATCACGCCGCCCGCACCGCCTTCCAGCTCGGCCAGCGCTTCACCCAACAGATCGCGGGTCGGGTTGCCACTGCGCGTGTAGTCGTACTGGCGCTTGTTGCCGAAGCCTTCAAAACTGAAGTTCGACGACAGCACGATCGGCGGCGTGACCGCGCCATGCGCGGTGTCCCGATCGATGCCGGCACGGACGGCGGCAGTGGTGCGGCTACAGGACGGCTCGTTGGCGTGCAGGCTCATGCGGACTCTCCAGAGGTGCGGAAGGCGGTGGCGAGGATCGCGTCGATGCGATCGGTTTCTTTGAGGAAGGCGTCGTGGCCATAGGGCGAGCGCAGCACGCGCAGGCTTCCGCGCGGCCCCAGCCCCTCGACCAGGCCGACCAGGTCGGCCAGCGGCACCAGGCGGTCACCCTCCACCGCGACCACCACGGTCGGCGGCAGGATGGCCGCGGGGTCCACGCGGTGCAGGTCGATCGATTCGGACAGGCGCAGGTAGGCGGTCACCGGCGTGCGCGCGACGTACTGCGCGCCGGCGGCGTCCAGATAGTCCTCGGCGGCGACCCGCACGCGGCCGTTGATCACTTCCGGCGCGGCGTCGAAGCGCTCGCCGAACTCTTCCGGGGTGCGGTAGCTGAGCATGGCGAACTGCCGGGCCAGCGCCAGGCCGTGGTCTTCGCCGCACTGCAGTTGGCCGAGGGCAACGGCGCGGCGCTGCAGTGCGCGCCAGGCCGCGGCATACGGGTGCGGACGATGCGCGCCGCTGGCCAGCACCAGCTGGCGCACCCGGGCTCGATGACGGATCGCGAACTGCTGGCCGACCAGCGCGCCATACGAGTAGCCGACGAAGGCCTTCAGCGTGCGGATACCCAGATGATCCAGCAGCAGTGCCAGCGCATCGGCCTGGTCAGCGGTATCGATCGGCACGTCCAACGCGCCGTCGGCCCCGATGAAGTCGAACGCCAGTACGCGCAACTGCTGCGGATCCAGCGTGCGACCACTGCCGACCAGGTCTTCGGCCCAGCCCTTCTCGCTGAACTGTGCGTTGGACGCCACATGGCGATGGGCGGAAATGCCGCCGGCCAGCACCACCACCGGCGCATTGGCCGGGCCGACCCACTCATAGCGCAGGCGCACCGGGCAGGGGCCAGCGTGACGCATCGACAGCACCGCGGCGAACTCACCGCGCTCGGCATGCACGCGGTCTTCGACCGGCACGCTGACGGGGACAAAGGGTTCGGGGCGAACGGCGGTACTGGCAGCGAAGCTCATGGCGGGATCCGGTTGGGGAATCGGCCATCGAGCCTTCGCGGGGCTCGCGTTCGAGATGCACGTGCGGTGCATGGATCGAACCATCTTTCGGTGGACGCCACGGTCCCCGCAGGATTTGGCACCTACGCGAACGCTTTCGCATCCGCGGGCTGCCCCGGCTTCAAAGGGCCTGTCCCTCTGCCGGTCTCGATGGTGAGGCCACGATGCCAGCGCTTCCGGGCGCTGTCAATCCCTTCATGCGGATAAAGCGATGAATATTTTCGCAACAGGTATGCGAGAGGCGTCGCGGTCGCTCCGTTCAGGATCGGGTACAGTCCGGACGGTCCGTTTTCCTGAATCCGCTGATGCCACGCCTGCCCTTGACCTGCCTGCTCCTGCCGCTGCTGGCCAGCGCCTCTGCCGGCGCCAGCGACTGGCGCCAGGGCTGGGGGATGCTGCCGAAGGCGCCTGCCCCCGCCAGCGCCGACGCAAAGGCCCCCCTTCCGATGGCCCAGCTGCGCCTGCAGTCGATCGGCGAACAGTGGCAGGCCCGGATCGACAACACACTGGCCGGGCCGTTGCAGATCGAACTGCGCGCCGCCCCGGGGCACCCGGTCGACGGCTTGCCGGTGCAGTCACTGATACAGGGCGACAGCAGTCTGGTCGTCGGCCACCTCCCCGCGCCGGTCAACGGCCGGATGCTGGACCTGCGCCTGCAGTCGGTACCAGGCAACCCCGCCGCACAGGCCGAGGATGTGGCCTACCGCCTGCCCTTCGATGATGCACGCCCGCGCGTGGACCAGGCGCCGCAGGGCCGGTTCAGCCATGACGACGAGGAGAACCGCGACGCGGTCGACTTCGCACTGCCGGAGGGCACGCTGGTGCTGGCCGCGCGCGAGGGCACGGTGATGCAGATCCAGGATGGCTTCCGAGGCAACGGCCAGGACCGCGAACGTGATGGTGCCCGCGCCAACTTCATCCGCGTGCTGCACAGCGACGGCAGCATGGCCCTGTACGGCCACCTGCAGGCCGGCGGCATGCGCGTGCGTCGCGGCCAGGCGGTGGGCGCCGGGCAGCCCATCGGCCTGTCCGGCAACAGCGGCTTCAGCAGCGCACCGCACCTGCACTTCGTGGTGCAGGTCAACCGCGGCATGGGCCTGCGTTCGGTGCCGGCACGCATCTTCGCCGAGCAGGGCCAGCTGCAGTTCGCCCGCCAGGGCGAGGCCGAGGGCGGCATCGGGCGCTGAACGGCCCCGGCCGGTATAATCGGGCGCTTATCTCTTTGAAAAGCGCCCCGGGCGGGCGCCAATGCCATGTCCGAAGTCGCCAACGAAGCGTCGCGTCGCCGCACCTTCGCCATCATTTCCCACCCTGACGCCGGCAAGACCACGCTGACCGAAAAGCTGCTGCTGTTCGGAGGCGCGATCCAGATGGCCGGTTCGGTCAAGGGCCGCAAGGCCGCCCGCCACGCCACCTCCGACTGGATGGCATTGGAAAAGGAACGCGGCATCTCCGTCACCTCTTCGGTGATGCAGTTCCCGTATGAAGACAAGATCGTCAACCTGCTCGACACCCCCGGCCACGCCGACTTCGGCGAGGACACCTACCGCGTGCTGACTGCGGTGGACTCGGCGCTGATGGTGATCGACGTGGCCAAGGGCGTGGAAGAGCGCACCATCAAGCTGATGGAAGTGTGCCGTCTGCGCGATACCCCGATCATGACCTTCATCAACAAGCTCGACCGCGAGGGCAAGGACCCGATCGAGCTGCTGGATGAAGTGGAAACCGTGCTGGGCATCCAGTGCGCGCCGGTCACCTGGCCGATCGGCATGGGCCAGCGCCTGAAGGGCGTGGTCCACCTGCTGACTGGCGAAGTGCACCTGTACGAGCCGGGCCGCAACTTCACCCGCCAGGACTCGACCATCTTCCCGTCCATCGATGCCCCCGGCCTGGCCGAGAAGATCGGTGCGCAGATGCTGGCCGACCTGCGCGACGAGCTGGAACTGGTGCAGGGCGCCAGCCATCCGTTCGACCTGGAGGCCTACCGCGCCGGCAAGCAGACCCCGGTGTTCTTCGGCTCGGGCGTGAACAACTTCGGCGTGCAGCCGCTGCTGGACTTCTTCGTCGAGCATGCGCCGTCGCCACAGGCACGCTCCACCACCGGCCGCGAGATCGCCCCGGAAGAAAACAAGCTGACCGGCTTCGTGTTCAAGATCCAGGCCAACATGGACCCGCAGCACCGCGACCGCGTCGCGTTCATGCGGGTCTGCTCGGGCCGCTTCAGCGCCGGCATGAAGACCTTCCACGTGCGCACCGGCAAGGAAATGAAGCTGGCCAACGCACTGACCTTCATGGCCAGCGATCGTGAAATCGCCGCCGAAGCCTGGCCGGGCGATGTGATCGGCATCCACAACCACGGCACCATTTCCATCGGCGATACCTTTACCGAAGGCGAAGCGGTCACCTTCACCGGCATCCCCAACTTCGCCCCGGAACTGTTCCGCCGCGCGCGCCTGCGCGATCCGCTCAAGCTCAAGCAGCTGCAGAAGGGACTGGCCCAGCTGTCCGAAGAAGGCGCGACCCAGTTCTTCCGCCCTCTGACCAGCAACGACCTGATCCTGGGTGCGGTGGGTGTGCTGCAGTTCGACGTGGCGGCCTATCGCCTGAAGGACGAGTACGGCGTGGAAGCCACCTTCGAGCCGGTCAGCGTGACCACCGCGCGTTGGGTCCACTGCAGCAACGAGAAGAAGCTGGAAGAGTTCCGCGAGAAGAATGCGCTGAACCTGGCACTGGATGCAGCCGGCCACCTGGTCTACCTGGCACCGACCCGGGTCAACCTGCAGCTGGCGCAGGAACGCTCGCCGGACGTGCGTTTCTCGGCCACCCGCGAAGCGGCCCATACCGTTTCGGTGGGCTGATGCCACGGGGTCGGATCCCTTTCCGGCAGGAAAGGGCTCTGACCCCAGCCAACGCAAGGCAGGCATTCACCCACCATACGGTGACAGGCGTGCACGCATCGCCCATCGCGGCGATGATAAGGGGGTGCGGGTCCCCCTCCCCGCGAACAATGCCTACGCCATGTCCACGACGTCCATTGCTTCGATCCGTGAAGAAATCGCCAGCGCCCTGACCCATGGCCTGGGCGCGGTATTCGCCCTGGCCGCCAGCGCGGTGTTGATCACCCTGGCTGCGATCTACGGCGACGGCTGGCAGCTGGCCAGCGCGATCGTGTTCGGTATCGCGCTGTTGCTGCTGTACACCGCCTCCACGCTGTACCACGCCATCCAGCATCCGGTCGCCAAGGGCCGGTTGAAGGTATTCGACCACTGCGCGATCTATGTGCTGATCGCGGGCACCTATACCCCGTTCACCCTGATCGGCCTGCGCGGTCCGTGGGGCTGGGGCCTGTTCACCGCGATCTGGGCGCTGGCGCTGGGCGGCGTGGTGTTCAAGCTGTTCTACACCGGCCGTTTCAAGGTGCTCTCAACGGTGATCTACATCGCCATGGGCTGGCTGGTGGTCGTGGCGATCAAGCCGATGTGGGCCTCGATCGATGGCGGCACCCTCACCTGGCTGTTCGCCGGCGGCCTGTCGTACACGCTGGGGACCTACTTCTACCACCGTGAATCGATCCCGTACTCGCATGCCATCTGGCACCTGTTCGTGATCGGCGGCAGCGTCTGCCACTTCGTCGCGGTCACCATGCAGGTGCTGTAAACGGCCGCTCGAGGGCGGCGTGTGCACGCCATGCACATGGTCGCTTCGCGCCCTGTCCACGAACAGGGGGCAACCATGGCAGCGTGAATGCTGCCGCCTCCCCTGCCGCAAGGCGCACGCCCCGCTGGCGCCTCCGCCGCCCCGGCCCACGAGGCCGGCGCTGGCTCACGATCCTGGTTTTCCTGCTGGCGGCGATCCTGGTACTGCTCGCGTTGTGGGACTGGAACTGGTTCAAGGGTCCGGTGGAGCGCGCGGTGCAGGCACGCACCGGCCGAGTGCTGCACATCGGGAACCTTGATGTCGACCTCGGCCGCACCAGCACGATCCGCGCCGATGCGATCACCTTCGCCAATGCCAGCTGGGCGAAACAACCTGATATGGCCAGCGCAGACCGCGTCGAGATCGACGTGCGGGTCTGGCCCCTGCTGCGCGGCAGCGTGCAGCTGCCCGAGGTGCGCCTGACCCGGCCGGACGTGCTGCTGGAAACCGCCCCGCGCAAGGGCGAGCCGGGCAACTGGGACTTCCTCGGTGACAGCGCCGGCGGCACAAGCCCGCAGCTCAAACGCCTGCGCATCGACGATGGTCGGCTGCAGTTCATCGATGCACTGGGCCGCACCGACATCCGCGTGGGCGTGCGCAGCGGTCAGCCGAAACAGGCCGATGCCTCGCCGCCGCTGCTGGTGCAGGGCAAAGGCCACTGGCAGGGCAATCCGTTCACCCTGCGCGGTGGCACCGAATCTCCGCTGGAACTGACCGACAGCGACCACCCGTTCCGCATCCACCTCGACGGTCGCGCCGGCGCTACCCACGCGGTGGCCAGTGGCACGCTGACCAATCCGTTCCAGCTGCGGGTGTTCGACCTGCAGTTCGCACTCAGCGGGCAGGACCTGTCGGACCTGTACCCGCTGCTCGGCATTGCCATCCCGCCCTCACCGCCCTACGCCTTGGACGGACGGCTGAAGCGCGACCACAACGTCTGGCGCTACGACAGCTTCACCGGAAAGGTCGGTGACAGCGACCTCGCTGGCAACCTGCAGTTCGAGGTGGGACGCGACCGTCCACGGCTGACCGCGACACTGGAATCCAGGCGCCTGGACTTCGATGACCTGGCCGGCTTCGTGGGAGCGCCACCGAAGACCGGCGGCGGCGAAACCGCGAATGCGGAACAAAAGGCACAGGCCGCCCGCATCGCCGCCAGCAGCCGGGTATTGCCCGACACGCCCTACAATCTGGGCAAACTGCGTGCGATGGATGCCGACGTGCGCTGGAAGGCCCACCGCATCAACGCGCCCTCGTTGCCACTGGACGACATGGACGCGCACCTGCTGCTGGATGACGGCGTGCTGCGGCTGGACCCGCTGAACTTCGGCGTGGCCGGCGGCGATATCCGCAGCACGATCCGCATGGATGCACGCCAGGCGCAGATTCGCACCGCATTGAAGGCCAGCGTACGCGGCGTGCAGCTGGGCCAGCTTTTCCCGGATGCGAAGCTGGCCGAGCAGGCCAAGGGCGGCATCGGCGGCGAAGTGGACCTGAGCGGGCGCGGCAACTCGATCGCCGCCATGCTCGGCAGCAGCAGCGGCAAGGTCGGGCTGGCGATGGGCCGTGGCCATGTCGGCAACCTGGTGATGGAACTGGCCGGGCTGGATATCACCGAATCACTGAAGTTCCTGGTGACCGGTGACAAGCAGATTCCGCTGCGCTGCGCCTTCGCCGACTTCGGTGTGCGGGACGGCCTGATGACCAGCCAGGCACTGGCGGTGGACACCACCGATACCATCCTCATCGGCGAAGGCACGGTCAGCCTGCGCGACGAAACCCTGGACCTGCTGCTGAAACCGCGCCCGAAGGACAAGAGCATCCTGGTACTGCGGTCACCGTTGCATATCAGCGGCACGTTCAAGGACCCGTCGTTCCGCCCTGACTTCAAGGCGTTGGGTATTCGCGGCGCGGTGGCCCTGGCACTGGGCAGCATTGCCCCGCCGGCAGCGCTGCTGGCTACGATTGAACTGGGGCCGGGCAAGGATGCCAACTGCGGTGGGCAGTATGCGAAGTAGGGTTACAGCGTTGTTCGCGGCGCCTCCCTTCCCGCGCGTAGAGCCGGAGCAAGGCGACAGGCAGGACACGCCGTAAATACGTCCCTGTAGCAACTGTGTTGATGGAGGGACTTGGCCCCTCCATGAGACGGGCACGGTAGTGCCGGCCGCTGGCCGGCAGCCTTTGGTCTTGCGCCCTGGCTGGCCTTAGGCAGGGACCAGCCCGTTTTCAGCGTC